>DJZY01000034.1 GCA_002450655.1 Gammaproteobacteria bacterium UBA6940
AGCGTGTCAGGATGAGCGTTTTCTTTTAAAAATACCTCTATGCTCAAAGCATTCGCCTTTTTCACCACCTGAAACGACTATTGAAATATGGCCAGCAGTCTCGGTAGTAAATTTCATTTGTTGTAAGTTTTGGTAGTACAGATCAGTCGCTGTATGTTTAAACTGGAATGAAAAGTCGTGAATTGGTTGCGTGGATGCATAGGTGACATAACGGGTTTCATTTACATCTGGTTTTGTTGTAAATACAGAACTGCCCATTGTTGTGCTTGCAATATGGTACACTAATTTGCTTGCATTACTCTTATTGATATTTCGCTGTTTAATGATTTCGTTAAGTGTCTCAGCTTGACCTGTAATATTATAAAAGTCTTTTAATTCTTCTGGTGTGGCTTGTGCAAAGCCAACTTTAGATTCAAAAGCCTCTTTTAAGCTTGTTGCTAAGCATGATGTTGTTCTATCAAATGAAGCTTTAATATCATCCCAAGTTTCAGATTTTAAAAAATCCATTTTTTCTTGTGCAAAGAAGATTATATTCTCTTGGTCATCAACCTTATGGGACACATAGAGCCCAGGTTTAATTTCACGAATTGTCCCTTGAGTTTGTTTTTCGCTAGCTGTTGCTTTTCTATATGTTGTGAATACTGGGGCTAAAGAAGGGTGGTCCAAATGTTGAGTAATGGTTGTGCCTGTCATAAGTTGAGCTTGCGGATTAGCTCTGCTTGCAGGTGCGGCCGTGTTTTCGTTAATTTTTATTTTCTTCTGAGTTTGTGTTGCTGTTTGATCAATATAATGGCTTGTTTTTGAAGTGCTTTTATTAACTGGCATACAAATAATCTCATGCATTTTTCATAAATTGAGACTATTGTATTTGTGATGTTGCGGTGGGACTACAGAATGAAACATATCTATGAGTATTTTGTAGTGGAAAAACAGGTTTTGAAATGTTGATAAACAAATAAAAAAGCCCGTCACTGGACGGGCTGTTGGCTATGAAGCTTATCAGTTTATGATTAGCCTTCTAAGCTTTGCAGTTTTTCAGCAAGAAGCTGGTTAAGTACTTTAGGGTTTGCTTTACCTTGCGTCTTCTTCATTAATTGACCAATAAAGAAACCAGTCATTTTCTGACGCTTCTCAACTGGTGCTGCTAGATACGCTTCAACTTGGTTTTGGTTTGCATTGATAACTTCATCAACAAAACCTTTTAGTTCATCTGTGTTTGAGTTCTGACGTAGACCTTTTTCATCAATAATAAGATCAACAGCATTGTCTTCTTCACGAGGGCTATCCATCAGCGTATCGAAAATGCCTTTACCAATTTTATTGGAGATGACATCTTCATTAATTTGCTTGATGAGGTTCGCAAGTTGAACTGGCTTTACTGGTGTTTCATCTGGGTTCTTAGACAGTTTTAGCTCGCGCTTTTTAAGGCCGCCAAGAAGCTCTGTTTGAATCCAGTTTGCAGCTGCTTTTGCTTGATCGTTACCAGCTGTAGCAAGCACAGCTTCAAAGTAGTGCGCAATGGCAACATCAGTTGTCAGCAGGCTTGCATCATAATCGCTCAGGCCTAACTCGTTTACGTAACGCTTTTTCTTCTGGTTATCAAGCTCAGGCATTGTTGCTTTTAGCTCGTCAATCAGTGCTTGTTCAACAATAACAGGAAGAAGATCAGGCTCAGGGAAGTAGCGATAATCGTTTGCATCTTCCTTGCTACGCATAGAGCGAGTTTCGTTCTTGTCTGGATCATATAAACGAGTTTCTTGAACCAGCTGACCGCCAGACTCAAGGACGTGGATATGACGAGCAACTTCATACTCAATCGCTTGTTCAATAAAGCGGAAGGAGTTGAGGTTTTTGATTTCAGTACGAGTACCAAACTCCTTTTGACCAACAGGACGTACTGATACGTTCGCATCGCAACGAAGAGAGCCTTCAGCCATGTTGCCATCAGAAATTTCAAGATACTGCACAAGTGTATGAAGCTTTTTCAAGAAAGCACTTGCTTGTTCTGCAGTTCTGAAATCTGGCTCAGTTACGATCTCTAAAAGTGGTGTACCAGCACGGTTTAAGTCGATGCCAGAAAAGCCAGGCGTAATACCGTGAATACTTTTACCAGCATCTTCTTCTAGGTGAGCGTGGTGAAGCTTAATTTGGTTTTCAACACCGTTCACTTCAAACTCAACAATACCACCAGAGAAAATAGGGCGCTCAGCTTGAGTCACCTGATATCCCTTTGGTAGATCAGGGTAGAAGTAGTTTTTACGGTCAAAATGAGAGATTGGTGCAACCTCAGCATTTAATGCTAAACCAAGCTTTGCAGCCATACGCACTGCTTCTTTATTCACAACAGGAAGTGTGCCTGGAAAGCCAAGGTCGATAGCGCAAGCGTTCGAGTTTGGTGTGTCGCCAAATTGGTTGCGAGCGCTTGAGAAAAGCTTGGATGCTGTTGCAAGTTGAACGTGGACTTCAAGTCCAATAACGGTTTCCCACTGCATTGATTAAGCCTCCGATGTTTGAGCTAGAGGAGAGGCTTTGTGCCAATCCGTAATTGTTTGATACAGATGTGTTGCAGCAAGTACTTTTTCATCATCAAAGCACTGACCCATAAACTGCATACCAACAGGCATCCCTTTAGCAGGTGCTGATGGGAAGCTGATTGCTGGTAGGCCAGCAAGGTTAGCAGGAATGGTGAACACGTCTTGGAGGTAAATCTCAACTGGATCACGCTGTGCGCTACCAAGAGGGAATGCCGTTGTTGGTGTTGTTGGTGTTAAAATCAGATCAACCTGTTTAAAGGCTTTATCAAAATCATTTTTGATTAAACGTCTGATCTTTTGGGCCTGCTTGTAGTACGCATCAAAGAAGCCTTCGCTGAGTACGAAAGTACCAGTAAGGATACGACGCTTCACTTCAAAGCCAAAACCTTCTTGGCGGCTACGCTTGTAAAGGTCTTCAAGACTTTGTGGGTTTTCACATTGATGACCAAAACGCACACCATCAAAACGGCTTAGGTTTGAGGATGCTTCAGCTGGCGCAAGGATGTAATAAGCAGCAAGTGCATAATGTAAGCTTGGGAGTTCAAGCGCCACAAACTTAGCACCTTTTGCTTCAAATTCAGCTTTCGTTTTCTCGAATGATTCACGAACACCAGCATCAAGACCTTCATGTGCAAGCCATGTTGGTAGATAACCAATTGTGAGCTGATCAAACTTTAGTGCATTGTCGGCATTTTCTGAAATGGCTTGTAGAGCAGGGTAAGTTGCTTTACGTGCAGCAGAATAGCAAGTTGTGTCTTTCTCGTCTGGACGATTGACGATGTCGAAATAGTAAGAGCAATCAAGCGCTGTTTTAGCAATAGGGCCAGCTTGGTCAAAACTTGATGCATAAGCAACCATACCCCAGCGAGAGATACTGCCGTAAGTTGGTTTAAAACCTGTTACGCCACAAAATGCAGCTGGTTGACGGATTGAGCCACCAGTATCAGAAGCTGTTGCAAGTGGCGTCATACGTGCTGCAACTGCAGCAGCAGAACCACCAGAAGAACCACCAGCGACATAGCCGTGATTCCATGGGTTTAATACAGGGCCAAAGTGAGGGTTTTCACTAGCCGAACCCATTGCAAATTCATCCATGTTTGTTTTACCAAGTAAAACAGCACCAGCATCAGCTGTGGACTCAACGATATCTGCATCAAATGGGCTCATGAAGCCCGCAAGCATTTTTGAACCACATGTTGTTGGTAATGCTTGTGTGCAGAATAAATCTTTATGTGCAATTGGAAGACCAGCAAGTGGCTTCTCTTTATGCTCTAAGCTTGCTTTTGCTAAGTCAGCAGTGTCGCTGTAGCAAAGAAAGCTGTTGTTCTCTTTTGCAGCCAATGCTTGATCAATGTATGTTTGGCTGACAACGTCTGCCTGCAGGTTGCCTTGGTGAATACCATCAACAAGTTCTGTCAGGGACATTTCAAGAATAGGTGTTTGCGTTGACATCTTTATTCCTTATTGAATCACTTGAGGCACGAGGAAGAAGCGGTCTTCATGGTTGGCCGCGTTTTCGAATAACTTATCCGTGTCTTCTTGCTTGAACTCGTCTTGGCGAAGCGGCGCGCTTGAGTCATGAGGATGAGTTAATGGCTCAAGATCTTGAGTAGGAGCAGCTTTAAGAATGCCAACCCACTCAATAATACGGTTCATGTCTTTCGAAAAGACACCGAGTTCTGAGTCTTCAACGCCAATTCTTGCAAGGTGTGCAAGTCGTTCAATGTCGTCTTGAGAAATAGTCATGTGATCGCCTTTGTTAGCTTTTATACCTTGTCGAAGTGCTTCAAATGAAGCATCCGAATGCCTATCTATAGATTGTTAAGAAATCTGGTTTTTGATGACTTAATGCCTGCAAGCGATCGCTGTTTGAGCATATGGGTTCATCGGGAAATCGTCATTCTATCCTGTAATCATGAATCACGCAAAGTAACGCTGTTAGATAGAATGAATATTTATCATTCGAGGAAGGTAAAGGGGGGGCTGAAAGAAATGTAGTATTGATCTCCATAATGCGACATTCATTAAAGAGATCAAAAAATATATCTTGCTACGGGCTAACAATCTTGTTAAATAAATGTTTGATATTCATCGTCGTTATAATTTGTTGTAAGTGGTTCTCTAATCTTATGCCCTTCAATTTTACACATCAGTTTGTAATGTGTAGGTGCTTCGCTTTGGAGAGCACTTACAGTAACTTCAACAGATTCTGGGTCTTTATTAAGTCTGGCAGAAAGATCGTTCGTGATATATTTTGGGCAGTAACCAATAATTTCTGTAGGGTTTTCAGTTCTAATAATCAGTGCTTTGGGATCAGATTTGTTTTGGATGTCTTGAGCTAAAAAAAGCCTAGTTCCTACTTCAAGGTTATCTACCTTTTTTTGAGTTTCAATGTTAAGGTGTCTAAGCCCGTGAAGGAAGAAGTAATAGATGAATTGCCCTGACTCTTGAATTTCAAGCTTTTTAAAGGTTTGGATTCTATCTGTTTTCCTAGTGCCACCTGACCTGCTTAAGATTTCAAGTTCTGACTCTTCTCCTTGTTTTAGCCCTAACCAATTAAGAAAAGTTGGATATTCTGGCCGTTTATTAGACATGATGCGGTTTTTAAATAAAGGAAATAGCGTGTCTGATTTATACGCCTCATTAAAGTTTGGCATGCCGCTAAATTTTTGAAAATTATGAGCAAATTTTGCACCTTTTGTGTATTTGAAAATAAAGAAGTTTTTTTCTTTTTTTAATTGCCCAACTACATGCCAAGATCTGGTTTTCTCAGATTGCCATGCGATATATAAGGTATCATTTGATTTCATGTGATAATAACCTTTTTTTGTTTTCAATAATCATTTTGCAGGCAAATTCCTTTGATTTTTTTGAGAATATTTCTTCTGGGAATTTGTCAAATAGATTATTGATTGTGTCTTCATTTATTTTATCAATAATTTTATCTATCCAGTATTTTCTTGTGGTAGGTTTTCTTTCGGTTGCATGCAAGAAAGCATCTAGAGTAGATAAAGGTTTTTTGTCTGTTTTTAACTTATAAATTGCAGACTTTGCTTTTGTAACAAATTTATCAACAGTTCTACATTTGTCTTTGGTTGCAAGTCGTTCTTCCTTTTCATGATCTTTTAATTCTCTACCTAAACTAGCAGCATGGTCATATGTAGGACACAGAAAATTTTCTGAAGTGGTGTTATTTAGAATAATAGCCCAATTTTCGTGATGCCTATCTTGGTTACTTATTAATGTATCAAGTAGTAAATACCCGCAGAAATAATCTGAAGAGCTTAAATCGCTGTTGTCTGCGGATAAAGGCGGTTTGATTTTGGCCTTATCTAAGCATCCTAACACTCTTGTCACAGTGTGTTCTTTTACTTTAACATAAGTTTGGCTTTCTTCACTGGGGTTTGGGTATTGTACTGTATGAGTGTGTAGTACTTCGTTACCCATGACCATTCGGTGGTTTTCACTCACTAAGTTTGGTGTAAAAACACCTATTCTACCTTTAAAACTAGCTATTTCATAGGTTGCATGAGGTATGCCCAATAGTTTGCACAGTTCTTCTGCTATTTTTTCAGACCAGTGTTCACCCGTGTCGGTCCTTGAATATTTAAACAGGTACTGTTTTGTATCATTATCTTTCATATGGAACCAAAACTTTTCTTTAGTCCCTAGGGGTTCAAAGTCTTCTTCTTGAATTTTATCGTCTAAAATGTACAATTTGTACTGGTCTGTCATAAATACCTCAAATTTTAAGTTTATGAATTATATTGTTTTTATGTTTCTATTGGTATGTTGCAAGTAAATTTAATGTATGTAGATCAAAATTTAAGCTCAATATTTTTCACAAAAAATCCTGCCTTCACTTCTGTAAAGCCAACTGAATCCCAAAAAGCTTTTACCTGCTCGTCTGCTTTAAAACTCACTGCAAAAGGGAGGCCTTTAAAGTGTGTCATACAGGTTTTTAAAAGCTGCTTACCAAGCCCTTGTTTTTGAAACTCTGGTTTGACTGCAATGCGCACAATTCGAACCCACTGTTGGCTTAGTGACTCAGGCTTGCCGTTAATCGCTAAGTATTGAGGTGCAAGGTGGCCTTTAACTCGTCGTTTGCGTTCAAGAATAGGTTGATGCAAATAGGGGGCAATAGGGCCTTCAAGGCTTACCCATAAACCTGCAATAACGTCATCACCGCTCTTAATGTGCCAAAAGTATTGATGCGGAGCGTCAAGCATGAGGCGAGTATCACTTGGCCGTGTACGGTAGTGCGCCAAACTCATTAAAGACATCCATTGACCAAGTTGTTTTTCCAGTTCCGAAAGATGCAATTGCTCAAGGCATGGCTTAAATTGGGACACTTCGAGGTGATCTGGTTTTTGTAGAGGCTGATGTTCAATGGCAAGTGCATTCATTGTTTCTGCATGAAAAAAACGTTTAATCCACTGATCCAAAGCATCATCCGCTTGCCAGCGCATAGGGTGTGAGAGAGTGAAGTGCTTTAAAGGCTGCGGGCTTTTGAGTTTGTTGAGGTTTCGAGCTGAGCCTTCATAGCCATCCAAGCTGGTTGCTAGAATCACCGAAATCTCAGAGTGATTAAAGTGCGCTAAGCTCTTTTCAAGTAAAGCCACATTATAGGCTGCACATTCATCAATCATAATTAAGGCAGGTTTGATTTTCCATTGCTGTAAACCAGAAAGGGTTGCTGTTTTAAGGGTAAGGCCAATGCTGTCAGCCCAGTTTGCCATCGCTTTACGGTTATCTTGTCGTTCTGTCACATAAATAACTTCATATGACAGTCTATTCAGCTCAGAAAGCTTTTGCATAAGTAGCTTTAGACAGGTTGTTTTACCAAAGCCTCTGTTGGCGAATAACGTGCCCCAAGTCTTGTGTTGCAAAATATGAGTAATAATCTTTGCTTGCTCTTCTGTGGCTGTGAAGTCAGCCTTTGAGGTGTCAGAAGCCGTTGAAAGCTCTAAAATAAGCCTGCTTAAATCTGTTGTCTGATCATACACTTGCAGTTGCTTACTTGATGCAAGCGCTTGCAAGGATGCTTGAAGCATTTTCAGATATGAGGTGTTGGCAGGGCAGATATGTGGCCAGCTGCTGATTTTATCGTAGTTAGGGTCTTGAAAGAGATGCAGCTTATGCAGCGGTGGGCCAGTCAAAATCACCCAACCACCTTCTGCAATACACCCAGCAAGAGCTGCAAATGTATCAGGGTGAAACCCTGACCAGATGTTATAGATCAAACCTTTACGGGTTTCCCCAAGGGGCATAAGTTGGCGTTGCGTTTTTGTGTTTTCATGCAAAATAAGATCCAGTTGAAGTGTTTCAGGGAGTGCTGCTATCACTTGAGGCAAATCTTGATCTGCTCGGCTTTCTACATAGATGAAGTGTCTTGATTTTGCTTTTTGATTTTGACTCATATTCGGTTAGAATAGCCCTTTATTTAGTGTGGATGAATTGGCTTCGAAACAATTGAAGCAGGAATTCTCATAAAACGCATTGACCAGCGGACTTTATAGGTTTACAACTGATAAAGTTCATTGATTTTATAGTGATTTAGGTCAGGTATCCATCTGACATTTTTAAATGCAGCAGCGAGGTTTAGATAAAGTGTCTCAAGAAACTCAATCCAACGGACAGAATAATGCGAACAATGCACCAGAGACAAGTGCTCTATGGGGCGGCCGTTTCTCAGAAGCAACGGATGCTTTCGTACAGGTTTTTACAGCGTCTGTCGGTTTTGATCAGCGCCTAGCTTTTGCTGACATTCAAGGCTCAAGAGCTCATGCTCAAATGCTTGTTGAGGTTGGAGTTCTAACACAAGAAGAAGGTCAATCTATCCAAGATGGTCTAAATCAAGTTGAACAAGAAATTCGCAATGGTGAATTCCAATGGCGTGTAGACCTTGAAGACGTTCACATGAACATCGAAACTCGTCTAACACAGCTGATTGGTATTAATGGTAAGAAGCTTCACACAGGTCGCTCCCGTAATGACCAGGTTGCAACTGATATCCGTTTATACCTTCGTTCTGCTATTGATGCATGTTTATTCCAACTGCGTCAGCTGCAAAAAGGCCTTGTAAACCTTGCTGAAGAGCATGCTGAGACAATTCTTCCAGGCTTTACGCATCTTCAGGTTGCTCAGCCTGTAACCCTTGGACATCATCTTCTTGCATGGACAGCAATGCTTGTTCGTGATGAAGAGCGTCTTGTGCAAACACGTCAGCGCGTTAACTTTATGCCACTTGGTTCAGCAGCGCTTGCAGGCACTACTTTCCCAATCAATCGCGAAATTACAGCGAAGTTGCTTGGTTTTGAAGGTATTTGCGATAACTCTCTTGATGCTGTATCTGATCGTGATTTTGCGATTGAGTTCTTAAGCGATGCGGCAATGGTCATGATGCATTTATCTCGTATGTCTGAAGAAGTGATTCTATGGATGTCTGCACAGTTCCAGTTTATTGATCTTCCAGATCGTTTCTGTACTGGTTCTTCAATCATGCCTCAGAAGAAAAACCCAGACGTTGCTGAACTTGTTCGTGGTAAAACAGCTCGTAGCTATGGCCACTTGATGGGGCTTCTTACACTGATGAAGTCTCAGCCGCTGGCATACAATAAAGACAACCAAGAAGACAAAGAGCCATTGTTTGATGGTATCGATACGCTTTATAACTCTTTAATGTCTTTTGCTCAAATGCTTCCAGCAATGAAAGTTAAAAAAGAGAATATGCGTAAAGCTGCTCTACAGGGTTTCAGTACAGCAACTGACCTTGCAGATTATCTTGTTCGCAAAAATGTGCCTTTCCGTGATGCGCACGAATGTGTTGGTTCTGCAGTTGCTCATGCACAAGCACATAACTGTGATCTTAGCGATCTTTCTCTTGAAACATTACAATCATTTAGTGGTGTTATCGAGCAAGACGTATTTGAAGTATTAACACTTGAAGGTTCGGTTGCTGCTCGTGATCATCTTGGCGGTACTGCGCCGAATCAAGTTCGTGCAAGTGTTGCTCGTCACCGTGAAAGATTTGAAAGGAATCCAATCTCAGAGGTAAATGAAATTTGAAATTTTTACAGCATGTGTATGGGTGTTTCGCAGGATTGATCCTCATACTCAACACTTTGTTTTGGGGGCTCCCCATCATGGTGTTCGGTTTTTTTAAACAGATGTCTGAAAATGAAAGTTGGCAAAAGTTTTGGTCTAAACCAGTTGTCGCTTTCTGCACAGGGTGGGGCTATGTCTGCATCCTGATGGAAAAGATTGTACTTCCGGTGAAGTACAATCTGACCTATAAAGGTGAACCTCTTTCGCAAGATCAGTCTTATCTGATCTTGTCGAATCACCAATCAATGACTGATATCCCAGTGCTTGTAAGAGCAGTATTAGGCAAAGTGCCTTTTATGCGCTTTTTTGCTAAAGCATCGCTTAAAAAAGTGCCTGTTTTTGGAACTGCCTGGACAGCAATTGATTGCCCATTTATGAAGCGTTATTCAAAAGAGTTCTTAGCTCAAAATCCGCATCTTAAAGGAAAGGATTTAGAGGAAACCATCGCTTCATGTCGAAAACTTCGCCACTCCCATGTGTCTATTACTAACTATGTTGAAGGCACTCGCTTTACATTAAAAAAGCATGAGGAGACACAGAGTCCATATAAGCACTTACTTGCTCCTAGAGCAGGGGGCGTTGCATTAGCCATTGCTGCCTTAGAAGGCAAGCTCCAAAAAATTGTAGATCTAACAGTTTATTATCATCAAAAGCAAAATACACTTTGGGATTATTTATGTGGGCGCCTTAAAGAAGTGACTGTTCACGTAGAAGTAAGAGAGATTCCTGCTCATTTTTATCAAGGTGATTATCAGAATGATCCTGAATTTAAAGCAGAATTTCAGGCTTGGCTTAATGTGATCTGGCAGGATAAAGATCAGTTGCTAGATACAATTGATAAGAGTGTAAGCCCAAAGTCTTGATATCTCAGTAAAAGACATTGCTTCATCTAAAACGCCTTAAATGGCGTTTTTTTTTAATTTTTATTAAGTCATTACAAATTGTTTTTAATTGATTTTGTGCTGAGCTAATGTGTCCAATGTTGTTGAATTTATTTGGGTTGAAACAGCTCTTATAGCCTTAAAAAATAGAGCTCAAGTGTGGATTTGTAACGCTGTTTTTTCAAAACTCCAAACCCTGTGACTATACTTAAATTGAACATAAAGATTGTTCATAAATTAATCTTTTTGATGTTAGGCGTGTCTTATATTCTTAAGGTTGGTATTGAAACTTTATTATTAATAACAGCTACTAGCTAAGTGGCTTGGGAGTAGTAATCAATGAGTGTACGAGCAAATATTGGATCAGGTGATGAACTAGTAATCGCTATTTCAGGTCGTTTTGATTTTACGCAGGTGAAGGAATTCCGAGATGCGTATTCAGACGAAAATACTGGCCATGCGCAAAGTTATGTTATTGATTTACGTGAAACAGAGCACATGGATTCTTCCGCACTAGGTATGCTTCTGAACATGCGTAAACACCTTGGGGATTCAGCACCAATTCGTATTGCAAATTCTCGCCCGCAAATTAAAAAAATTCTTACTATCTCTCGATTTGATAAGAAATTTAACATCGATTAATGTCTGATTAAACTCATTGAGAAAAGGGAGTGTGGGACTTAGGTCCCATCTTCTTATCAGGCATTTTTTTATTTTTTAGGTGGCTACTAAAACTATCCATAAGAATAAAGTAGAAGTGCATCAGAATGAGCAAAGTTAAGATTGAGAGTACAGGATGAATATACTGGTTGTTGATGACTTTGAGGCAAATCGCTGCTTACTACGATGCCTACTAGAAGAAGAAGGTCATAATGTTTTCGAAGCAGAAGACGGTAAAGAGGCAGTAGAAGTCTTTAAGCGATATCAACAGGATCTAGTTCTTATGGACGTGATGATGCCTGTTATGAATGGCTATGATGCAGCTATTGCAATCAAACAAAGCTTGGGTGAAACCCATGTGCCTATCATATTTCTCACAGCTGTCACTGATGAAGAAGCGCTTGCAGAAGCACTCAGAGGTGGTGGAGATGACTTTTTAACAAAACCTTTCAATGAAGATATCTTAATTGCAAAAATTAAAGCTCATAGTCGTATCAAAGATTTAAATGAAGAGATTTCAAGTAAAAATCAAGAGCTTTCAACGTTTAAAAATATTATTGATTCTGAAACAGAAATTGCAGAGCACGTTTTTTTAACTGCTCTGAAAAATAACTATTTGGATGCGCCTCATTTACAAAACTATGTATCGCCATGCTCAACATTTAATGGCGATTTGCTTTTGGGCGCTGTAGGTCCCAGCGGTAATATGTATATGATTATGGCTGACTTTACTGGTCACGGTTTGCCCGCTGCTATTGGTGCAATTCCTGTTTCTCAACAGTTCTTCGCACTTGCTAAACGGGGTGTTGCTGTTGGCGATATGGCTGAAGAATTAAACAGATATTTATGTAACTTATTACCAAGTACAATGTTTTGTGCTGCAGCTATTATTGAGCAAAGCGTAACAGGACATGAGTTTACTGTTTGGTCTGGTGGATTACCAAGTGGTTATGTGCTCAATGACAATAATCAGATTCGCGGTCAAATTCAGTCTCAGCATATGCCACTTGCCGCACTAGAGCCTTATGAGTTTGACCGTCAAGTTGAAGTATTCCGACTACGGCCAAATGAGTCGCTTTTCTTTTATACAGACGGCGTTACTGAAGCAATGAATAGTGAAGGTGACATGTTTGGTGAAGAACGCTTGGAAGACATGCTAAATGAAACTGGTGATTTTTATGTGAGTGATGTTGTTAAGCGGCTTGATAGTTTCTTAGCAGGTACAAAAGCTGAAGATGATATAACAATGCTTCATGTGAAAGCTCAACCATTAGAGACAGAAGTTGAAGAACAGCCAGACCCTCATTCATCTGAAGTTGTTGTTGGATGGGAGTTAAACTTACATCTTGATGCTGAAGCGCTGAAAAAAGACATTTCCATGGCTGATCAGCTTATTGATATGCTTGGTGATCAAGATGTATTTATGAATCATAAAGATTATTTACACACTATTTTTGTAGAGTTTTACTCTAATGCTTTAGAACACGGTATTTTAGGCTTGCAGTCAAGTCTTAAAGATACAGAAGATGGCTATATTGAATACTATATGCAACGTGCCCAAAGGCTTGCAACTTTGGAAGATGCATCTATAGATATTAATTTAAGGCTTGTGCCTGGTGATCCAGCATCAATAGAAATTACTTTTAAAGATTCCGGCGAAGGGTTTGATATTACAAAAATCAAGCCATCTTGCGAGGACGATTCCTATGGTCGCGGCATACTCCTTGTAAGGCGTATGACAGATGTATTGGAATACACAGAAGGTGGTACAAAAGTATTTGCAAAATACCCTTTGTGTTCAGCAAGTCAGCGTTTCCAAGCTGCTTAGGGCTGTTGCCTAATATGCCGCATTAAATTTTGCTCCTCTGAAAAGCACTCGAAAGAGTGCTTTTTTTTATTCTAAATTAAGAGCTGTGGCCATGGCCTTATCCGTAATGATAAGGCCATTTATATTCACTAATGGAGTTGGTTTGTTTATTTTTCCTGCTTGTATACTGTGCATGGTCCTATTAAAAAACAGAAGTGACTCAGGAAAATCATTTAAAAGCCATGGTCTAAAGTGACGAGCTATCAATTGATACTGTTCTTGAGGCTCTTTTAGCGCGAATAAGCGATTATAGGTTTCTTGAATAAACGTTTTATAATTTGCATCATTACTATCAATTATATGACTTTGAGAGCCTTGTAATGAATAGGGGATATCCGTTGCAAGTCGTACAGGCTTTGAGTAGAGTTCTTTAACATTTTGAATAGGTGTAAGCTTTCCATTTTGGTTAATAAGAATATCGATGCCACTGTTGAGCAGCGATTGGAGTGCCATAGCCTCAGAAAGTGTGAAATCTTGGTTTGGCTTAAACTCTGTAAAAATAATTTTTTTATAAGTATCTTGTGTGTTCAGGTACGGCTTTTTAAAAATTTTATCTGTGTTTTTATCGATCATGTTTACATCTATAATATGGCCTTCACTGGCGAGCATATAACCTTTGCCAAGCTGTTTTCGTGAAAGTGATTTTACCCAGTCTGATGTAAGAATGCTTTGCTTTTCTGATACTGTTGGTGTAATTGGTTTATGTTCAAGTTTTGCGATGTAATCTGCTAAAGTTTCTTTTTTTCGTTTTTTTGATGCTGTAATTTGACTCTCTGGAGCAAACGAAAACCTTGGAGATTTAGCCTCTTCATGAACTTGTTTCGTTGTTGTGCCTGACTCAGAAACTAAATGCGTATTCAAATTTAAATGAAGATTTTCTGCTTCAATTGAAGTCACTAATTCGTCAATAATATCTTGATTTGTTTCTATGGCTTTAGGGGATAATATGCCTATCGGTGTCGGGTCAAATGTAAAGTTGATATTATGAATATTCACTTCTATCCAAGAGTGCCCATCAGAAGGGATCTTGTTTTCAGCAAATAACCCACTCACAAAGTTCGCAGAATGCTGTGTAAAGGTGTTGATCAACCAGCACCAAGTGTGAGCGCCATGGGTACAGCGACCTTTTTGCTCTTTTAACAATGTGAGTGCTATATGCTCTTGTCGTTTGAGGTAATCATCTGATGCAACATGATAAAGTGAGTCGAGGTACTCATCTGCTTGCATAGGGTATTGATGAATTTGTTTTAAATAAGCAATTGATTTTTGTATTTCATGAGCAATTTGATCAGCTGATCCTAGCGCAGAAGCTGTATTTATATTAAATAAAAATTCTTGCACTGTTTCTGGCAGTTCATTGTAGAGTCTTTCAAGATCTTCTTTAGTATATGTTGAGGAATGCTTTTGTTGTTCATCAATAAGCTGATCAGTCACAGGTGCAACTGAATAGTTAAGAGTAACATTGTCCCAGTTTTGATAGCCAAGGCCGCTCAGTTGCGACTCTAAGGACAGGATATCTGCATGTTTGAAAAGGGCAACACAGTCATTGGCCTGTGTTTGCTCTAGAATACCATCAATTGATGTTGTCAGCCGGCCATGGGCCCCTGACAGTGATAAATTAAGCAGGTTTCTTTGAGGCGCAAATTGTTGTGGCACAGCTAAAGTCCATGCCAAATATGCCTGGCCTTTGTATTTTGATGCAATGCCAAATGCTGTTGCAGTATGAATTGAAATAATGGATGAATATTCAGGTATGCAGGTTTTAGTCAGTAAGCCTGGAGCATGCGTGAGTTTTAATTCACCAAGATCATTGTGTCGTGTTTGAGTAAGATAGCGAGCTTTTAACTGAATTTCTTTATTTTCATGAAGGTGTTGAATTTGCCCCATTGGTGCAGTCGAAACTTGAGTTGCAATGCTCGCAGAGGTATCGTCTCTTTTGGCGGTTATATTCGCAAGAGTAGGTGTAGTACTTGTTTTTGCTGGTGTCACAATATCCCACTGATAAGGCAGGATTTCTGTCGCTTTAACCAGCTCACTTTGGGGCTCAAGCTTTAAAAAGTAAAGAATTGAATCAGCATTGCTTTCAATGTCATCATAATTATTTGGTTTTAATGAGGCTTCAACATCAAAAAAAGCCTCATCAAAGGAGATAGTATTTTCTACCGGCTTTTCATGGGACGTTGTATCAAACCATCGATTTACTACATCTGCAGAAATGCCTTGTGCATGTTCTCTAATTCGTCGATTTAACGTTCGTGCTGAAATTGGTGCTGACATAAGCCAGTTGTCATAAATACCTGCATGAGTTGGGGAAATGCTGGTGGTATTAAATATTGATGGATATTCAATGCTTGTAGGTCTGGTGGTATTAAATAATACAAGTTCATGATTATCATCACTATCCTGTAGAGGCAGCTTGAGTGTTATACAACGACTCTTAAGTGCATCCGAGATTGCTTCACGACCTTCGAGAGACGTATTGTTGATTGTAAAAATGGCCATAAACCCCGGATGGACTTTTGTGCCATCAGGCATATCCCCAGTAAAGAGATCATTTGTTATTGATTCTAATGTGGCAGACTGAAGTGTATTTGCTTCAGAGATAGCGATAATATAACCGTGCTTAGCAGCAAATATAAATTTATCTGTAATTTCTTCAATATTTTGATTTGCGTTTATATGAATAAAATGTGGATCATCCTTAAAAAACTGTTTTAAGGTTTCATCTTTACCAGTACCTGGCTCACCCTGAATAATAAAAGCTTGAGGTGCTGGTGATTTACTGCCTTTTGGAATAAGGTCTATCATACTCTTTCGGACAGCCATTAACTCTGTTAGGTTGTATTTAATGCTCTTAACGGCTTTTGTTGTTGCTAACTCTGGCGTATGAATTATTTGCAGTTGCCCATTTTTAGTTGGGAAAAATTCATCTAATCTCAGCATGAGCTGATGATCAAGTTTTGAGAAAAATGTTTCCTTTTCCTGTGTGTCTGCAAGCCCTTTATAGAGATCGCAAATATAGCGCGACAAATGGTTTGCAGCTAAACCTTGAGATATTTGACTTTGTGGACGGCATAAGAGTGTCGTGGCGTAATGTGTGATTGCTTTAAGTTGCCGAGGGGTTGCAACTTCGTCACCTAATACAAAGCTTGCCGTTAGGTGAGTATGCTGTAGAAAATCACGTAATTTGACTTTAAATGCAGGGTTTGCTTGGGCCATTGTATTTAATAATGGGTTAATAATGCCTTGCTGAAGCTCTTTAAGGGTAAGCTGAGGTATATGGAAGCACTGTGCATTTTCTGCAAGTAATGGAATGTAGTGACGACCTGGCATGTTGGGGAAGTTGCCGGCTAATACTAATTTATGAGCGGGCGTCAATTGGTATGTTTTATTTTCGATTCGAATATTTGGTTGTTGTGTAAAGAAACCTTTAAACTGAGTCCAGTCTTTTTGCAGTGTAGCTTCATCGATAAACAGTACGAGTCTTTTGTTATTGATAGGTGTACTTGAGGCCCATGAGTGTAGTGTATTATTAAACCTAGTCGAGTTCCAAACACCAGCATTTGTTGAGAAAAGCTGATCTCTTTTTGTGAATTGTTGTAGTAATGTTGTTTTACCAGCGCTAGCAGAGCCAAGTAATAAAAGAGCTTTTTCCTTAATAAAAGCTTCTGCAATTTTTAATGTTACTTCTTTTCGATCAATAAGAGTTACATCCAAATTGTGCTCTTGCTCCCAAGGGTGACCATAGGGTATCCAAGCTCTTTTTTGTTCTTGGCTCAAATCATTAAATCCAGGCCAGTAGTCATTTTGAGCCTCTCTTAGTGCTGGTAATTGGGAATGATAGTGTGCAGAAGGAACCTGAGCTAGCGGTGCAGAAACAATACAGCGTATTTCTTGATTAGGAGCAATTTTTTCAAGAGGGTAGATCTCGCCAAAAATATTTAAATAAGGTTTTGGCATGAATAATGATAAAAGCTGCTGTTGCAATGCAGGGTTTTTTTCTAAACCAATTAGTACAGTCTTTTGTTGCGTTTTAAAATGGTGCAGCAATGCACCTTCCTGCTGTGTATAAAACACTTGTCCTTTAGAATTTTTCTGTTGTTTGAGTTTAACTGTAAGGTCTTCATAACTATCATCTGGTGTAATCCAAATCACGTGGTTTGGTTGTATTTGCAGTCTAAATAAATCTTGCGGCTTAATTTCATGTGAAATATAGTCTAGTGATACCTTGTGAGTCGGTGTTAGTCGTGTTGGGAGTTGTGCAAGGTCCGCTTCATCAATTGTTTGTGCTGGTAATTGGTAGATTGGCACTTGCGCCCTTGCAAGCTTCTCTTTTTGAGTACTGGAAAGTGAGTCTAAGCAATAGACTGGGGCATTTAAACCTGTTTGCAAAGGCCCTTTTTGCTTTACAAGCTGGCCTTGTTTGAGTTTAATTTGCCATTCAAGATTTTGGCTAAAAGTATCTTCGGTTACAATATGGCCAGTTGTACGAATTCGATTGTCCGCAAAAATAATGGCTTGTGCCTGTTTTTGTAAGGGGGCATATTCAACTGGTATTTGGAGTTGATGTGCTTTGCTTAAAACATGCATTTCAGCAAGCGTAGTTTCTTCTGCTTGTTTACTTATAATAACTTTTTGGGTTTTATCTGGTTTATCAATCCAGTGATAAAGCGCTTCAGGTTCATTAGTTTTTAAAACAACAGCATTTTTGCTTGAAAGAGCTTTTACTTTTATATGATCGTATTTTTCAACAAATTTAAGTTGGCTTTCTTTTAGAGGGATGGCTCTTGAACTCAATGCACTGGAACGTACAATCTCAGTGTTTATGAAACTTATAACTTGGACTACATGTGCAAGCTTGTGCCCATTTAGTCTATTTCCTTCTTTTAATTCGTTTAGAGACTCAAGTTCTTGCGGTGAAAACTGTGCTTCGTCAAGTAGAATTAAACCACCATTATCTAAAATATTTTTTACTGAGCCAGGGGCATTTTTTGGCTGCTGTAGCCAATGCAATGACTCTGAACTATCAATGCATACGAGAGCATATTTGGATGCCAACTGATGTATAAAATTTGCTCTAAACTTTGGATTAAGCTCTATATCAAGGGCATTTCCTTTACTTAAAAGTAGATGTGTTTGGTGGAGCAGTGGGTTTGCTATTTCGTTAGTCTCTATACCAAGTGAGTGTGCTGTTTTTTTGATGTCCTGCCAAGCAAAGAAGTCGATCTTTTTTTGTATTGACTGAAGATGTTGTGCAGGTGCATTTACTTTATGAGTTGCACAATACAACATAAACGGAAAGCCTTGGTGTGATTGGGCTGTGTATTTTCGAAGAGCTGATAGCTCTTCTTGTTGCGCTTTTTGTTGAGGTATGAGCTGTTGCATTCCTTTTAAGAATTGAGTGTGCAAGTGGGGCTTTATTATCTTGCTCATCATGTTTGCCATAAAGAGAAAACGCTGACGACTGCCTTCGGCTTTTTCAAAAGCATCTTGAATATTCTGCTTAAATGTTGAGGTGATATTTTTTAAGTCTGCTGTGCTTACAAGGTTGAGTATAAGCGTGCTGAGAAATACATCTTGATGCTGTTTATTCCGCTGCCAATAACCATTTGTATCAAGCTTTACATAAGGTGAGATATTCTTCCAATTGTATTTGTACTCATTAAATAACCTTAGGGTTTCTTTTTGAATTTGGGCTTTATTGGGAGATGAAAATAAATCTGATGCTTGGCTCAAAAGCAATAGGCTTGAAAGAATATGATCTCTAGACGTTTTAGAGCCATGCTGTAAAGCTGTCTGTATAAATGCCTTATAAGTTTCAGCTTCTGCTTCAACGTTCGTGTGCAGCCATTTAAGTGCCATGGTATCAGCTAAGCCCCAATTTTTAATAATTGATTTATCAAATGTTTCAAAAGTTAATACAGGGGTAAGAAGATCATGGGTTGAGTGTGGGCTCTGGCGATCTATTATGTCTGAAATGTATAAAGTATCGAAATAAGTATTCGGTTTTTGATGGGGTTGAAGCAAGCGCTGATCTTTCGCTAGATAGGCTTGTAATTCTTGAGGTTCAGCATTTAAGCCAGCAAGAATATCTGCTGTAGGTAGGTTTAATATTTCAGGTGGGTGCTCTAAAAGGTAACCGTGTATTTCACTTAAAGCTTCTAGGCCTTCAGCATCTATGTGGAGGCAAGTCTCATGGACAAGCTTTTCGATTGCTTGGCAGGCATGAGTCATCTCTGTATGCGAATACTGTTTGTCTGCAGGCATTGTTTTTAAATATTCATCAATCACACTGCAGGCTATAGAGGTATGGTGAGCTCTACAAATCTGTTTTAGTGTACTAATGACTTTCTCAGTTGATGGCGCAAGTTTGTTACCCGCAGGAGCAGGTTGTAGTGGTTGGGCTTGAGGTCGCGAAAATGCTGCTGGTTGAGTGTGGTTGTAATGTAAGTTGCTGATTTTATTGCTTGGCATTGTTGGCCTCAAGAAACTTAAAAATAATTAGGGTGTTTAGGGGGATTGCCTAAATGCTGGGTATTATATTGCAATCATATTGATATGGCGGGTGTTATTTACATTACTTATGATTTGAGGTGGGATTACTTAACACGACCTTGTGGTCATTGTGTTATGATTTACTGATATTTATATTTGGGGATATTGCCTCATAGATGGCATAAGCTACTCCCCAGTAGAGAATTCCAAAAGACAAGAAACTGGAGATCGTATGAGAGGCCTAAATTTCGCCTGGATTCCTCGTAAGCCATGGTCGGTCACTTTGACTTGCGACCTTGATTACTATCAATTTTTTAGAGTGCTTAAGCAGCAGACGAAAACATGCTATTTGTTTGAATCCTTAGAAATGCCTCGCCATCAGGATCGCTACTATTCAATGGGCTTTGATCCTGCAGTCGTGTTTACAGGCAAAGGGGATACCCTTGAAGTTAAAGGTGAGGCTCAGTATGTTGAGCTATTAACAGGCGAAGCGACAGATACAGTTGAGCTTTCTAATGTTAACCCTTACCAAGTTTTACGTGACTCTGTTGGTCATGAGTTCAAAGCTTTTGCGACAGGTCACCAGGGTGGCTTGATTGGTTACTTTACCCATGAAACCGTGAACTGCATGGAGCCATGTTTAAACCTAGAGGAAGATAAGGACTTTGGCCTCTTTAAGCAAGGTCTTTATCTTGATGGTTTCTTATTTGATTCCACAACTCATGAGCTGACATATTATTCTTACGAATCTAAAGAGATTCGAGAGCAAAAACTTGCTCGCATTCAATCTATTGTTGATTCTATGCTCAAGCCTGATTATGAGTTTGACACAACGCCGCTTGCTTTAGAGTCTGTTGAGTTTAAAGGCTTGTCTGAAACGAAAGAAGAATTTATTGAAGCAGTTGAACGTACTATTCAAAAAATTGCAGATGGATTCTCATTTCAAGCAGAAGTTGGCTTTAAATCTCTTTATCACATCAAAGGTGATAAGTTTGCTGTTTATGAAAAGCTTCGTGTTATCAATCCAAGCCCATATATGTTTTATGTGAGCTTTGATCATGGTGATACGTCAATGGAGCTCATGGGCGCAAGCCCTGAAATTCTTTTAAGCCAATCGGCTGGCATGCTTCTCACAACGCCTACAGCAGGGACGATTCATCGTGGTAAGACGCCAGCTGAAGATGCTGTACTTGGTCGTCAATTATTAAGTGATCCTAAAGAAATTGCTGAGCATAATATGCTTGTTGATTTGCATAGAAATGACTTAGCTCGTGTGTCTATTCCTGGCAGTGTAAAAGTGAGCGATTTGATGTACTTGATTAAGTTCAGTCACGTACAGCACATTGTCTCTAACGTCATTAGTCATAAAACACCTGAGTCAAATGGTTTTGATACGCTGGCAAGCTTATTCCCCGGTGGTGTTGTTACTGGTGCGCCTAAAATTGAAACCATTAAAATCATTGATGAGAACGAGCATTTACCACGTGGCCCTTATGGTGGAGCCGTTGGTCGCATGAGCTTTAATGGTGATGCTGTTTATGCTTTAGCAATTCGAAGCTTATTCTGTAATGGTGATGAGTGTTTTGCTCAAACATCTGCAGGTGTTGTGTACGATTCGCACCCTGAAAAAGAATATCAAGAAGTCTGCAATAAGCTTGCAGCAATGAAACAAACACTCCATGAGTTAGGTGGTGGTGCATGAGTATAAAAATTCTTTTAATTGATAACTATGATTCCTTTGTGTTCAATGCGCATCATTTATTTCAAGAAGCTGATCCATCAATTCAAGTTGATGTAGTTCGTAATGATGATGACTTTTTATCGCTGCTAGATCAGGGTAAATATCATGGTGTGATCGTAGGCCCAGGCCCAGGCTCTCCAGAAGATGATGCTTATTTTGGTCATTCAAAGCAGGTGATTTTAGAATACCCACAAAAAGGTATTCCTGTACTTGGTATTTGTCTTGGTTTCCAAGGGATGTACTATTTATTTGGTGGCAAACTGAAAAAAGCAACGACACCTGTGCACGGCAAAATCAGTCTTTTAAATATCGAAGATAATGGTGTTTTACTTGATGGTGTTGCTAATGGTGCAGCTGTTATGCGTTATCACTCTATCATGGCTGATCTAAGCCAGCCTGTACCAGAGTGCTTAAAATTAACGGCTTTTGTTGAGCATGAAGAAAATGTTGATCAGGTTGATAGCCGCTACTCTTATGAGCACCCTCATAATGGGCGAGAGCTTATGGCCTTTGAACATAAAACATTGCCTCTTTATGCGGTGCAATTCCATCCAGAATCTTTTGCGACAGAGTGCGGCTTTGAAATAGCACGTAACTTTATCGAGAAATGCCGCAAAGCCCGTTAGACTATATCCTTAATCTTCTTATCATCTTTTGAACTTCTGCTATAACTCTTAGGTCGTAGCAGGAGTTGAACTTCTCAAACTTTCTCGTATTTTTCGTTTATTTACCTGCCACTTTCAGTTTTAAATCATGGAATGCTGAATAGAATAGATGTATCTTATTTTATTTATTTCATTCATTTTATCTCAAGGAATCTATTATGCTGGAACAGGATTTTTCGCAGCGCACAGTGCTTATTACAGGTTGTTCTTCAGGTATAGGTTTAGCCACTGCTAAACAGTTGCGCTACCGTGGTTATAAAGTTGTTACAACTGCTCGAAAAATTGATGATATTCAGCGTATTAATCAAATGGGTATTCCTTGTCGCTTTATGGATTATGCTGTACCGCAATCTATAACTGAAACTGTGAACTGGGCCTTAGAGCATGGCAATGGTAAAATTTATGGCTTATTTAACAATGGTGCCTATGGCCAACCAGGTGCAGTTGAAGATTTAACCAGAGATGTACTAACGGAACAGTTCCAATCAAACTTTTTTGGTTGGCATCAAATGACAAGAGAAGTACTCGTGCATATGCGTAAAGCAGGTGAGGGGCGAATTATTCATAACTCATCAGTGCTGGGGATTGTCACTTTAAAATTCCGCGGGGCTTATAATTCATCTAAATTTGCCCTTGAAGGTTTAACAGATACAATGCGTCTTGAATTAATGGGCTCAAATATTTTTATTTCTTTGGTTGAGCCTGGCCCTATTGAAAGTGAATTTCGACGCCATGCTTATGCGAAGTTTAAACAAAATATTCGCCCAGATAACTCGGCACATAAGCAAACCTATGAAAGGGTAGAAGCACGGCTTTCGGCAAATGATGCAGCCTCACAAGGCACAGGTTTTACCTTACCACCAGAAGCTGTTGCGAAAAAAGTTATTCATGCCCTTGAAGCTGAAAAGCCTAAAAATAGATATCGAGTGACTTTTCCAACACATCTCTTTGCATTTTTAAAGCGTTTGCTTCCAAGTGCAGTGCTCGATAAGCTACTAAGTAAAGTTGAATAGAGATCATTTAAGACATAGAGCAGAGGTGAACACCATTACTATCATTAAACTTGCAGATGCAACCACAGCATTAGTGCCAAATCAGAATGGCTATCTGAATCAGTTGCCAATAGCACCAGAACAAGGTCCTGGCCCAGTCAAAGCTATGGGGGCTTATGCAACACCTAAGCCTTCACCTGCAAAAAATATGATTGCAATGTCTGAAGATTGTGCTGCTTTGCTTGGCTTATCTGCAGATGACTTGCAAAGTGACTTATGGCAACAACTTTTATCAGGCAATGCCTCACTTAAAGAGCAGCCTTCGTTTGCGATGAATTATGCAGGTCATCAATTTGGTAATTGGGCAGGCCAGCTTGGCGATGGTCGAGCTATTGTGATCGCTGATGTGCTTGCAGGGTCCAATAAGTACATGTTGCAGTTGAAGGGAGCTGGGCCTACTGCTTTTTCCCGTCGAGGGGATGGTTATGCTGTGTTGCGTTCATCTATACGAGAATTTCTTTGCAGTGAAGCTATGCATGCATTAGGTGTACCTACGACTCGTGCTTTAAGCCTTGTCACTCGTGGTGAAGCTGTATGGCGTGATATGTTTTACGATGGTCGCCCAGCATTAGAGCCTAGTGCTGTTGTCTGCCGTGTCGCGCCGAGTTTTATTCGCTTTGGGCATTTCGAATTATTGGCCAGTCGTGGTGATAAAGCTCAACTTCAAGCATTTATTCTGTTTTGTGTTTCAGAATACTTTCCTGAGATTGCTGCGCAATATGTAGAGGATCTCAATGAAGGCATTTGTAGTATCGGGCTTGTCGCTGCATTTTTTGAATCCATTTGTTCATCAACAGCAGCATTAGTTGCCCACTGGCAATCAATCGGTTTTACCCATGGCGTATTGAACACAGATAACATGTCTATTCATGGAGTGACCATTGATTATGGCCCCTATGGCTGGCTTGAGCCCTATGAGCCATCATGGACGCCAAACACCACAGATGCTCATGGCCGTCGTTATGCTTTTGGCCAACAACCAAAAATTTGCATGTGGAATTTATGGCAGTTAGCGAATGCTTTGGCTTTTGCGCTTGATGATTCAAGTAAGCTCTCAGCGGAACTTGGTCGCTTTCAATCGAAGTACTGGGCAGCCTACTCAAAATGCATGGCGCCTAAACTTGGGGTGAGTAGTGTTTCTCAAGGCTTTTTGGAAGAACTTGAAGCCTTTATGGAAGCGGCAAAAGTAGATATGACTGTCTTTTTTAGAGGCTTAGCACAGGTTCATACGCACGAAGAGTTCCATTCCCACGTGCTTGCGAGCAGCTATAAAGAGCCAGAATTAAGTGCCGATGTATCTCAGGCTTTCTGGGGTGAGTATGATGCTCTGCTGAACCAGTCGGGATTAGATAATCGTGCAGATACGATGAATGCTCATAATCCTTTATATGTACTGCGTAATTACCTAGCATACCAAGCCATCGAAAAAGCCGAGCAGGGTGATTATGCAGTGATCCATCAGTTGCAAAAGGTTTTATCAAATCCGTTTGAAGATCAAGGCTATCCAGAGTTATCAGCTAAAAGGCCTGACTGGGCTGCAGAAACGCCAGGCTGTTCAGCCTTGTCCTGTAGCTCATAACTTATTCAAATCTCAATCTATCGTATACACTGAATAGGTGTATACGATAAATCTCTTTATTGATCTTTTGTTCTCTTAAGGAACGTGGACAAAATAACTTGCCGATTTGGCGAAGTTATGTTCACCAGAGGCAAGGCGTAAAAACATGAGTATAGCGAGCTATATGATTGTTTTTACAACGCAGGAGCTGGGGAAGAGAACAAGAATAAATCGTCAAGTTATTTCGACCACGTTCCTAAGCAAAGGCGCAATACATAATGATGAGTATTAAATGCTCATGTCCAACTCAAAAGGAGCTGACATGCTATCACCTAATACGGCTCAACAGGTCATAGATCATGCCTTATTAAAAGGCGCAGACTTTGCAGAAATTTACATTGAACGTCATTTATCATCCAATCTACGTACACTCAATAATGATGTCGATGGTGTGCAATCTGGTATCGACTTTGGTATCGGTATCCGACTGTTTTTCGGTTTTGAAATTTTTTATGGCTACACACAATCCGACGATTTAAAAAGCTTGTATGGTTTAGTTGATCAATTAACAGCGCAAAAACAAGCGGTCGACAGTCCTTTAAAAGTTGTTGAATTTAAATCGCCAGTAATTCAGCGCTTGCATCGTGATGCGACAAAACCTTTGAGTGTTGCATCTTTTAATGAAGAAAAAGTGGCTTTTTTACGTAAAGCCCATGCTGCAGCACAAGCTTCAAGCCCATTGATTCAAACCACCAAGGGCTTTGTTATTCAGCGAGAGCAGCACATTGAAATTTATAATTCGGAAGGCTTGCATGTTCAGGACACTCGTCACTATTCTCGCAGCGGCCTAACAGCTATTGCTAAAGATGGTCATCAAGCCACTGGTTCATGGAATACAGGCGGTCTTATTGGTTGGGAGTTGGTCAATGAGATGGAAGCATCCTATATGGGTGAAGAAGCGAGCCGACAAGCCCTTGTGAACTTAAAAGCAAAACCATGCCCAAGCGGCACCATGCCGGTGGTGATTGGCAATGGTTTCGGAGGTGTTATTTTCCATGAAGCCTGTGGCCATCTATTGGAAACAACCTCAGTTGCCAAGAAAGCCTCGGTTTTCCATGATCAGCTTGGTGAAATGATTGCATCCGAGTGTGTTAATGCTGTTGATGAAGGCGTTAGCGTTAATGCTTGGGGTTCATTAAACCTTGATGATGAAGGCATGCAAACACAAAATACGCAGCTCATCAAAAACGGTAAGCTAGAGCGATTTATTGTCGATAAAATGGGGGCAATGCAAACAGGTTACGAACGTACAGGTTCTGGCCGACGTCAAAACTACCGTTTTGCACCAGCATCACGTATGAGAAACACTTATATTCAGGGCGGCACTGATAGTGTGGATGACATGATTGCAAGTATCGATAAAGGTATTTATGCCAGTCATATGGGCGGCGGTTCAGTGCAGCCTGGTACCGGTGAGTTTAACTTTGCTGTTGTTGAAGGCTATTACGTTGAAAACGGCAAAATCCAGTATCCAGTGAAATCTGCCACTTTAATTAGCACAGGCCCAGAAGTGTTAAAACAAATTTCAATGGTTGGGTCAGACTTTGCCATGGCTTGTGGTATGTGTGGCTCAGTGTCTGGTTCTATTCCTGCATCAGTTGGTCAGCCAACAATTAAAGTGGATAAAATTCTTGTGGGAGGGAACGCATAATGACACAACTTAATTTAGATTTTGATGCAGCACCTTTATTTGATCAAGTGAGCAAAAAAGGTGGTGAAGCGGATTTTATTATTGATGCTAATTCACAACTTAACTTTAAAGTAAACCAAGGTAAGCTTGAATCCACTAAAGTAAGTTCAACCCGTATCCTAGGTGTTCGTGTTATTAAAGATAACAAAGTTGGTATTGCTTACAGTGAGTCATTTGCACCTGATGCATTAAAGCTTATGCTTGAACAGGCATATGATAATGCAAAAGTATCCAAAGAAGACCCAGAACAGCACATTCCTAAACAAAGCCAGCATTCTTATGAAGAAAATGCAGAAACTTTGTTTAAGCAGGAATCACAAACATCTGAAGCCTTGTTAAATGCGTTAATTCAATTAGAAGGTCGTGTACTTGGACATGATGCTATCGAGAGTTGTCCTTATAATGGGTTAACTTCAAGCTATGGTGCAAGGCGCATTCTTTCAACGACCGGATTAGATTTATCTCATCATGAATCAAGCTGTTCTGCATACGCCTATGCATTAGCAAAGCTAGATGGTAAGCAATCTATGGCTGGAACAGGGCAGGTTGGCCGAGATTTTTCAGGGCTACAACTTGATGAGCTTGCAGCCAAAGTAAGCTCAATGACGCTAGATCTATTACCTGGTACACCTGTGCCGACTAAACACTATGATGTAATTTTTTCCAGAGATACTTTATCAAGTGTACTTGGATTATTTTCAACTGTATTTTCAGGTAAAACCGCCCAAGATGGTGTGAGTGCCTGGGGTGATAAAGTTGGCCAGCAAGTGGCTCATGAAAGCTTACAGCTTATCGATCAGCCTCTTATTCCTGAATTTGGTTACTGCTATTTTGATGACGAAGGCTTAGCAACAGCTGAAACTCATATTATTCGAAATGGTGTGCTGGAAACCATGTTGCATAATTCAGTAACAGCCAAAGCGCTCGGCGCTAAACCAACTGGTCATGCTGTTCGTGGGCCTAAGTCCAGCTTAAATGTTGGTTATCATCAGCTGACAATTGGTGCAGGGCATATTACTGATAGCATTCTACGAGGTGGTGAGTACCTTGAAATTACCAACCTTACAGGTTTGCATTCTGGTGCAAACACCGTGACAGGTGATTTTAGCTTTGGTGGCTCAGGGTTTTTATGTCGTGATGGCGTACGAGAACGAGCTGTACGTGGTATTACCATCGCAGGCAATTTCTACGAGTTACTTCATCGTATTCAAGTCGGTCAGCAGCCAGACTGGGATTGGCAAAGACGCTACTGCCTGCCAGATGTTCGCTTCGAAGGCTTAAGTATTGCTGGTGAGTAATCTCTCGGTCAAAATAAAAATGGGCGCTTGTGCGCCCATTTTTTATTTTTTAATCAGCTGGTCTTGCAAATAAACAGACGCTTTACTGTCTATTTTCGCAGCGCCAGCTTTGGCATTATCAATTTGAGTTTGATTCAATTGAGGTAACGATTCTAGCCTATTGTAGTACCAATTCTCTGGTTGTAAATCGATACGTTCTAAGTGCTTCATGCCTGATAAGAGTCTTGTTTGAGCTTTGTTGAGTCTGCCTTGTTTATCCACTGTTATTTTGAGTGTTTTTATATTTTTTAATCTTGCAGCACTATTTAATGCAGCTGTATGCATTGTAACAGGGCCATAATTTAAATCTAAAGACTCTAGTTTAGGTAATGCTTTAATATTAAACGGAGTGCCAGGTAATACTTTTTTATTTTTTAATATTACAACATCAAGTGCTAGATTTTTAAGATTAGTAAGCTTATTTAGAGCGGCTGTAAATGTTTCTGGATTCGTTGTTGCCGCGTTTGCTGGAAACCTAACTCTAATTTTTTCTGGCATGGTTCCAAATTTGAAATTACCTTTTATGCTTAAGTTCTCAAGTGAGGTAAGTTTGCCTAACTCATTAAGAAACTCTTTTGAAAAATAATTTGCACCAGTATTCTTCATATAGTTTACTGAATCATTTGTATGAATCGCTAAACTTTTAAGTGTATTTTTATCTGCAAGATCTTTTATTAATGATTGGTCTGGTAGCCCAGTAAATGTAACCTTGTCCAAATTAAGTGTTTCAAAACCAGATGTTGGTAGATTTGGTACAGGGCCAATGCAGCCAATGGACAACTCTTTTAAGTTAGGCATTTGTTCAAGCAGCTGTGCTAAGGGGTTGCTGTATACAGCCATCCCTTGTTGATCAATAGTGAGTGATTCAACATTGCTAAATGCAGGTAGTGCTGGTAGCGAGTTTGCATTAAAAGGTGTTGCTGTAAATGTGAGAGATTTGAGGGATTGCATGGATGAAAGCAATGAAATGTCATAGCCTGGATGTAAATCTAATGTCGAGATATCAAGCTCTTTTAAGGAATTCATACGTGGTAATGACTGAATACCAAAATCATTAATGTTGCGAGCATTTTTAATATTTAAGGTATCAAGTTTTAAGTTGTTCGTTATTGATTGGAGCCCAGCATTTGTCATGCAAGTGCCCACCAGTGTTAGATGTTTAAGGTTTTTAAGCTGAGAAACTGCATATGCTACATCATCATTACTGGTCGGCTCATTTAGATTATTTCTAGATGTGCTCGTAAAAGAAGTTAAGTTTTTAAGTTGTGCAATTGCAGAAATCTCATTGTGATCACCAAAGTTAATACTTTTTGGGAGCGTTAGGCTTTCAAGGCTGTGCATTTGGCCAATTATCTGAAAGCTTGCGCTCGTGAGTTTTTCGCAGTGTTCTAAATTTAAACTTTGAGCGCAATTTAAAAAGCCTTTTTCTTTGAGTTGCGCAAGTTTTTCGTCGGTAATATCTTTTGGCAGATTAAAATGCGTGTGATGCATGTAATGGTCGTAATGAAAATCACCAGGTTCAGAGCTTAGCATTTTTTCAATACCATCCATGGATGGTTTAAATGTTAAATGCTTCATTGTAAAGGCTGGTTGATGGAACGTCGAGCTGGTTAAATGCAATGCATCAATCGTTTTGCTATCAAGGTGTTGATAAATCTTTTCTCTAATTTCATTTACATTTTGAGCTAGGCCAACATTTTTTTGTTTTGGGGCTTTATTTGTTTGCTCTTGATCTGCATCTGTTTGCTCTGGTTCTACATTTGTTTGTTTTGGCGAAGGTAATAACTTACTCAGAGCTGTTCGTGCACTATTGATCTGTTGTGAAAGGTGTAAGTTGAGCTTTGGCATGGCTGGTACTTTCTCATAAGCACCTTGATCTTTGAGGTAATTATTGCCACGAGAAGCAGCATCGTAAACATTGTAAAAGGTATTAGAAAGCTTCATTTTTATTCTCCAAATTTTTTTCTTATTGTATTGATTTATGTCGTTTTGCCTATAGGGCAATGTAATGGCGTATTTCTAATATGTAACGCAATGTGTTTTATATTTTGATAACTTTTTTAAGGTGCTGAAATAGTGGTATTTATACTGGATACCGAAGTTATATATAAAAGAGCTGCTCAGTGTGAAATAGTATATAAAATAGCCTGTTTTGTTACTCCAAAATATATCTAAATCACTGCTAGTCTTATGTATGTGCTTACTCTTAACTTTTGTGGTTAAAAATTCTTCACTAGGAGGCCTTTATGTTAGAAAAGAAACGGTTTATCTCCCTGAGCTGTTTAGCTTTGCTAACGGCTTGTGGCTCTGACTCTGATTCTTTTTCAGGTATTGTAGAGGCTGATAATGGTAATTGGTTTTATCAGGAAGATTTTGAGAGTGAACCAAGTGGTTGGTATGAAAGAATTTATACAGGTGGTGAAGTTGAGTATGGCTATAACGATACGACTCGTGGTCTAGACTCGACATTACGTTTATTGTTTCCTGGTGATCCTTTATTAGAGCCAGCAGATAAAACATCGCCAACCTATGCCACTGAAGCCGTGAGGATTGAGTACAGTCACTATGGTCGCTATGAGTTTTCAGTCAACTTTGCTGAATGTACAAGCGGCGAAGAAGTGGTTAATGGTGTGTTTGTTTATAACCGCACAGGTGATGATGATAATCAAAACGGCATAGGCGATAGTTCGGAAATAGACATCGAAGTGCTTTGTGGTGAGCCACAGGTGTTATGGCTCAGTGTCTGGACTGATTATGAGTATGATTCGAATACCCAAACCGAAAGCTTTCGCAAAAAAACTCGTGCCATTAATATGCTGACAGGCAGTTATATTCAAACCCCAGAGGGCGGTGAGGGCAGTTATAACAATGAGCAAGCGGGGCAGCTTGACTTTCAGGTTTTAGATTTTCCAAACTCTAACGTGTATTACCATCTCGGTTTCGAATGGCATGAGGATTCAGTGCGCTGGTTTATGATACATGATGGTCAAGAGCGTACCCTATGGCATATGACCGATGTAGATATGGTGCCGCAAGACCCTGCCCAGATTATGTTTAATGTTTGGCATACAGCCACTCACTGGTATTCAGGCGGTGAAGCAGACTATCCAGCCAGTGACGCGGAAATGAAAGTTGATTTTGTTCGTTACCAGCCTGTTGAATAAGCACTTACTATCCCTCATAGTTGATCTTCGCTTTTATATAATATATTGAGATTGATAAGGGGTAAGTGATGTTTGAGATTAGAGAGATGACCATTGCAGACTATGACAATGTCATGAAGGTATGGGGTATGACGGAGAATTTATCCCTGCGCTCTGTTGACTCTCGCGAAGCTATTGGTGCTTACCTCAAACGCAACCCTGAATTGAGTTTTGTCGCACTTGTCGATAATACAATTGTTGGTGCTGTTTTAAGTGGTACCGATGGTCGACGTGGTTATCTGCAGCATTTAGCTGTGAATGCAGACTTGCGCGGCCAAGGTATTGGCAAAGCATTGGTAGAGAAAACCATTACAGCTTTTTCGAAACAAGGCATCGCTAAAACCCATTTATTTGTTTTAAATGAAAATGAGAAAGCCAAAGCATTTTATTTAAAGTTAGGTTGGGGGAGAAGAGATGAGGTAACGATGTTTTCTTTTAATGCCAGTACAGATGCAAATGTTTAAAGGCTCAACTTTTTTAGAGGTTGAGCCCTTTTTTATAATGAGAGAATGAGCTATAGGGTTATTGCCTAAGCTTCTTCGTAAGCCTTACGCACTTCTTGAGCAAGTAACTTCACGCCAGCTTCAACCTTATCAAATGGTTGAGCATAGGACACACGAATACATTCTTGCTTATGGCCCCATTCCTCTTCCATACCTGGGAAGAAATGATGACCAGCGACTACAAGCATGCCTTTCGCTTTTAAGCGTTGATACAGTTCTTCACTTGTAATTGGTAGGTTAGGGAACCAGAGCCATAAGAAAATAGCACCTTCAGGCTCATGCACTTGGTATGGCAAGTCAGCCAGCTCTTCATCAATGCAGTCTAACGCTTCTTGCATCTTTGTTTGGTAGAACGGCTTAATAAACTGGTTGCACAGACCAAGAAGCTTACCATCTGCAATTGCATCACGCACAAGGAATGGCCCAATATTACCGCAAGCGAGGCTTGTAACTGTGTTTGCATGAGTCATACTGGAAATGATGTCTTCAGGACCAACAAGAATACCTGTACGCACCCCTGGAAGACCAAGCTTCGATAAGCTCAGCGCTAAGATTGTATTGTTATTCCAGAATGGCTGGCCTTTACCGAACACGAGGTTAGGGAATGGTAAGCCGTAAGCACCATCAATAATCAAAGGAATATCATGATCAAGTGCAAGTCTGTTTAACTGCACAAGCTCTTCATCAGTAATCATATTACCTGTTGGATTCGTTGGGCGGGAAACACAGATTGCAGCTGTTTGCTCTGTAATTTCTAAGGACTCGAAATCCACTTGGTATTTAAAGCGGTGGTCGCTCAACTGGTGAATAGCAGGGCGGCTGGACTTAAAGAGGTTTTGCTCTACGCCTGTATCCGTATAGCCAATATATTCAGGAACCAGTGGAAGAAGAATATGACGATCTTCAGTGCCAGACTCTGTTGTTGTTTTACCGGCCAGCATATTAAATAGCATAAAGAAGGCTGCTTGGCTGCCGTTGGTAATCATGATGTTTTCAGGGCCAATATCCCAACCTTGGGTGTCTTTTAAAAGTTTCGCCAAGGATTCGCGAAAACTCTTTTCACCTTGAGGTGATTGGTAAACACCAAGGCAGGAATGGAGCCATTCAGGATTTTCTGCGTGTTTAATGAGCTCTTTTTGAAAGAAAGCTTCAACTTCAGGGATCTGACCTGGGTTGCCGCCACCCATAAAAATAAGGTCTGGGTTCTCGTTAAGGGCTGTGCCAAGATCGTCCATCAACTCCACAATACCGGAGCCTGCTTTGAATCGTTGACCAAAATCTGAATACTTCATAGGGGTGTCCTGTTGTCTTCAAGCAAAATTCATCTCATCGGGGATCGCCCGAGATTTATCCATTCAGGGAATAAAAAGGATAGGGTGTCTATTGTGATCTCAAGTAAAGCATTTTACAATGCCCGCCCTATGGAAAATTGAACTTAAAGGACTAAAAAAAGTGGTAACACCAGCAGCGCTCGCATCTCAACTGGCAGCCGAGGCCGGCATGGTTTGTTTTAAGGCAACACGGCCTTCCAAGCAGTGTCATGATCCTATTCATACTGCGCAAGGGACAAAGACTCGGCATCTTTCACGAGTAACACCTGCTGAGCTTCAAAAATCTCGTTTTACTGGCACATTAAATTACCTTGTGATGCCTAATCTGGAGCTGCGGCTTGCCTACGCGCTTCCTGTTCGAGCCAGCTGTGGTCGTAAATTGAACGGTCATGCTCATCTGGCAAAAGTAGAAGGGGAAACCTCGGATATTCTGGCTGGCGGTGAGCTTAAGCTTGTCAAAGGCAATCCTGTGCAACTTGATAACCGAACTGGCACATTTAAACCTGAAGGGGATCTTGCCACAGAGCAAGCACAGGCTCATAAAAATCAAGCTATTTCTGCCATTGCTAAAGCCTTTGGCGCTCGGTCTATTGTTGATTTAAAGTATATTAGTTATAGCCATGGTGGTAACTCTACTGCTATTCGTTTTAAAGAATCTAAAGGCCAAACCACGGAAACTGTGACGTAACGCACAGTTCTTCTTTTTAATACTTCATAAGATACCAGCCTTTCAAGAGGGGAGATCTTATGAGGCATCAAAAAGGCTTTAGTTTAATTGAGGTATTAGTGGCGCTGACGTTGATGTCAGGTGTGCTAGCTTCATCTGCACATGTCTATTTACGTTTACAGCAGCAATGGCAGTCTGTTTTAACGGAACAGGCCGTTTTACGTGAAACCAATGCTTTTTTAAAACGTATGCGCCTTCTCGATTTAGATCAGTTTCTTTCTGGATATGATTGGCAGCAAGCTGGAAACCATCAAGCAACTTGTCTTTTAAATACCTTGTGTGAAGATCAGCAGCTTGCTATTAGGCAAATTGCAGATTACCAGCACAATGTCTCTTCGCTAGGGGCTGTCTCATTTAACTTTGAATCAGAGTTATCGCAATTCAGTGTTAATGTTGCCGATCAAACAATGCACTTTGCTGTGCCCGCGAGGCATCAATGAAAGCTGCTGGATTTACTTTGATTGAAATGCTGTTTGTCACAGCTTTATCGAGTGCTTTGGCAATCGGTTGCTTGTCTTTCGTTAAAGTGCAGCTGCACATGGCGAATCAAATTCACCTTGATATTCAGCAAGAGCATGACTGGTCGCAAGTGGTGATTCGAGTTCAGCAGTCTTTAGATAGAGCTATTCAACTGGGTAGCATAGAGTCAATTGTCGTGGATGATCATTCACTGGTTGTCGTGCTTGAAGCAGAAGATCGCACTACTAATTGCTTTGGTACGCCTGTACAAGAATTTTCAATGATGCGAGAACGATTTTATCTCAGTGGTGATCGTGTGATGTGCCGCTCAGAATATACAGATATCGATGGGCAGCCGAAGCGAGATACTCAGTCTATTAGCAATGATATCGTAAGTATCAATTGGTCCATGCAGCAGATAAAAAGCTGTGCTTCTTTGATTTCATTGCAGCTTCATCAAAAAAATCGCGATCAAGCAAGATACTTTCAGTGGGTGGTGCCTTGTCTTCAACAGGAGGGTGAGTATGTTGCACAATAAATCTGAACAAGGTTTTATTTTGCCAATTGTATTAGTCATGTCGAGCTTTATTAGTTTTGCATTAGCAACTGATTTACAGAGTTATATTCACGAAGTTCAACTGGCCAAAATCACTCAAGCAAAATATGAATTGATCAACACCATGGAGGTTGCTGTTTACGATGCCCTCGAAAATCGTGACACATTTGCTGATGTGCCTTTGGTTATTAATACCTCTCTGGAGGGTAAAGCCCTTCGAGTTAAAACTGAATGGATCAATATGGAGAGTCTTAACCGGATTAAGCAGCTTCGAGTAACAGGACAGTGGCTCAATTATGATGGTGAAAGCATACCTTACAAATGGAGTCGTACAGTTTTAATTGTTGAGCATGAAGAGGGTTTGAAGATTCTTGGAGCTGTTGAATGATATTAATAGTGAGAAGAAACGGTTGGACTTTAATCGAGCTTTTAATTGTTTTAAGTATTTTAGGACTCTTGATGGCGCTTGCAATTCCGCAGTTTACCTCATTATTGGCAAGGCAAGACCAAACCCTACAGAAGCAGCTCATGCTTGAAATGCTCGGCAGTATTCAATTAAGTATTCGTGGTAGTTCCAACTTTACAGCTGTGTGTGAGCAGCATAAACAGGATTTTGGTCAGCAACTATCAGAGTATGAGTTATCAGTTGAGTGTCAGAAGCAGGGGGGCGAGCTGTTACTTATTGGGCAAAGTAATGGCCATACCTATAAGCTCTCGAACAGGCAAGGATATCTTGATTGAAAAAATATTGTATAACACTCATTGATATAGCGCTATTTGAAGGCCTTTTTATACATAAAGAGTTTATTTTTTAAACTTATTCTTTTTTCAAGGCTTTCATAAGTCGGGGTGAACTAAAACCATGGAATAAAATTGATAATAAAACAACGAGATAGGTTACTGTTAATACTTGATCTTGCTGTGCAAACTCAATATGTTCTAAGGCAAAAAATAAGTAGAAAAATGGTCCGACACCTCTTATACCAAAAAAGCTCGCAATGAGTCTGTTTTTTAGGCTTAAACTAGATCCTACTAGAGATACCATTCCACATAAGGGTCTTATTATAAGTACAAAAGCCAATGCTATAAGTATTAAATTAAGGTTGGTTTTTTCCAGTGCACCATCAACTAAATTGCCACCAAAGAGTAGAAGTAATACTGACATTAGAATGTGTTCAATTTGGTTAATAAATGAATGCAGTACTGAGTGGTAGGCATGGTGTATTTCATAGTTACGAATTGTGACGGCGCAAATGAATACCGCAATAAAGCCATACCCATGAAGTAACTCTGTTAAACAGTAAACAGCTATGGCTGCGGAAAGTGCAACTAATCCTTCTTGTATATTACTTAAATTATACTTTTGAGGTAAATAAAAGAAGAAGTAATTAATACACTTGCCAATAAGATAACCGGTAATACAGCCAATCACTAGTCTATAAATAAGCTCATCAGTAAACCATTCTAAAAGGTTGTTTGAGTTTAAAGCTGCGGGTTCAGCTAAAAATATGGAAAACCAAATTACAGGGAAGATAAGAGCATCACTAAGGCCAGCTTCAGCTGTAAGTCCAAACTTCACTGAATTTTCATTTTTTTTATTAGGAGGTCCTACTTGTACATCTGCGGCTAATACAGGGTCTGTGGGGGCTAAAACTGCAGCTAATAATAAAGACGTTGCAGTACTAAGGCTAAGCCATATATTCCCAATAATAAATGTAATGAGCATTGTTAAGGGTAACGCAATACTAATGAGCCTTAGCGGGATATTCCAGTTTTTAATTGAAAAAGGTGTGTTGATTCGAAGGCCAGCACTCATAAGGGCGACAATAACCATAAGCTCAGTGAGATGCATTGTTATTGATTGGTTATATTGCGGCAGGGTAAAAGGTAAACGCTCTACAGCTGAAAAAAGGAATACTCCTAATAATACAAAAATAATGGAATAAGAAATTTTGAGGTGTGAAGATAAGTGCCTTATCCATGAAATGCACAGTGCGACTAAACCTACTATTAAAAGACTTATTAAATACATTTCAGTTCCAAAGGGTAAGTAGAATAAATTTATCCTAGTCTAACTTTTTTTGAGTGCACTTAGAGTGAAATAAAATACGAATTTAATTTTTCACATGTTTGTCATTCTTTGTTCTATAGGGTTGATTAATAATGGTTGTATTCGTATGACTAAAAATTAACTATGTTTGCTTTCAATGGATTTATTGATTAGAAGGATTAATAGTATGACTAAAACAGCACAGACTCAGCCAGGTACTGAAATTAGTATGATGCCAGAACCTCAATCATATATGGAAGATTATACTGGTTCCAATAAATTAAAAGGAAAAGTAGCTCTTATAAGTGGAGGGGATAGCGGTATAGGCCGAGCAGTTGCAGTTGGATATGCGAAAGAGGGGGCTGACGTTGCTATTATTTATTTAGAGGAAGAGGTCGACGCTTGCAAAACACTTGAGCTAGTGGAAGCCACTGGTCAGAAAGCGCTATTAATTCAAGGCGATGTTTCGTCAAAATCTTTTTGTGAAAATGCTTTAGAAGACGTTATCTCCGAGTTTGGAAAAATCAATATACTTGTTAATAATGCAGCCGAACAGCACCTTCAAGATGAATTTGAAAATATCTCAGAAAGCCAGCTTAGAAGAACATTTGACACAAATCTATTTGGATCTTACTTTTTAACTCAAGCTGCACTCAAGCATCTAAAGAGCGGTGATTGCATTATTAATTCTGTATCAGTCGTAGCTTACAAGGGCAAATCCCAGCTGATTGATTATGCTTCCACCAAAGGAGCCTTAGTCAGCTTTACTCGGTCTTTATCGCAAAACCTCGCAGGACGCAACATACGAGTTAATGGTGTTGCACCAGGCCCAATATGGACACCTTTAATACCAGCTTCTTTTCCAGAAGAACAGCTCGAGGATTTTGGGTCGGAAACAGCCTTAGGGCGTGCAGGGCAGCCAGATGAAGTTGCGCCAAGTTTTATTTTTCTAGCTTCAACTCAGGACTCAAGTTATATCACTGGGCAGGTTCTTCACCCGAATGGCGGAATGATCGTTAATTCTTGATACCTGTATTTAAGGCTGCGTAAAAAACGCAGCCTTGGGTGGGAGTCTTACTCTTTTGTCGCCTTATCTGCTGGTGTTGTCGTTTTTGGCGTGGAAGCAAAACTTGCAGCTTTAAGAATATTTAAAGCTTCATACAGTTGATAATCTTTTTCAGCTAAGCTTTCTTTCTTCTCTTCGTTTTTCTTCTCTTCCGATGTATCATTTTCATTCATTAAATGACCAGAGAGATCAGCTTCGCGGTACTCATTTTGGTTTTCAAGACGAGTTACTTTTGCGTAATCAATTTCAATATCAGGTTTGATGCCATGAGCTTGAATTGATGTGCCAGCAGGTGTGTAGTAACGAGCTGTCGTTAGCTTAAGTGCTTTGTCTTCCGCTAGTGGAAGCACAGTTTGCACGCTGCCTTTACCAAATGTTGTTTTACCTACAATAATACCGCGCTTATGATCTTTCAGGGCTCCTGCAACGATTTCAGATGCAGAAGCAGAGCCAGAGTTCACAAGAACAACAATTGGTAAATCATTTGTTAAATCACCTGGTGTTGCTTCAAATTCAATATCAGCATTTGGAATACGACCTTTTGTATAAACCACAAGGCCATCTTCAATAAATTGGTCAACAACTTCTACAGCTGCTTGAAGAACGCCACCTGGGTTATTACGTAGATCAAGCAGGATACCTTTAACTGGCGGCTGCTTTTTATCATTCATTAATTTTTTGATGTGCTTAGCAAGGTCTTCGCCAGTATGCACTTGGAATTGAGAAATACGGATATAGCCGTAATTGTCTTCAAGTCGCTCACTACGAACGCTCTTCACTTGAATAATATCGCGAACAACCGTGATTTCGATTGGTTGGCTTTCGCCATCACGAATAATGGTTAACACAATAGGTGTGCCAGCTTTGCCACGCATTAGATTCACAGCTTCGCTTAGGGAAAGACCTTTCACAGGTGTTTTATCAAGCTTGACAATAAGGTCACCAGATTGAACTCCTGCTTTTGTTGCTGGCGTGTCGTCAATTGGACTGATTACTTTTACAAAGCCATCTTCCATACCAACTTCAATGCCAAGGCCGCCAAACTCACCAGTTGTATTCACTTGTAAATCTTCAAAATCTTTTGGGCCTAAATAAGCAGAGTGAGGATCAAGTTCGCTTAGCATGCCTTTGATGGCATTTTCAAAAAGGGTAGCATCGTCAATTTCTTCAACATAATCTTTTTTAATACGATCCCAAATATCAACAAATGTACGAACTTCTTCAATTGGGAGTTCAGCTTTAAGCTGTGCTTCTGTAACAGGTTCTTCAGCAGCAAATGCAGGGTTTAAAAAAAGTGGGGTAAAGAGCAAACCTAATTTGAGAGCAGATTGAAGTTTTGTATGACGACAGATTGTCTTATAGGCAGCGGAAAATTTTAACATTGATATAATGCTCCTGCGTGTTTGTGCATCCTAATTACGGGGGATGGCTTTTTGCATTCTCGGTTAGGTGGCCCTCTTGGAAGAGGGACTGCTCTTTAAATTAATGCTTTAAGTGTTAAGTCTAGCTGTAAAATCCAGATCGGTCAGAGACCCAGTCTTATCGGTTTTTTTTAAGCCAAGCTATTGGGTTTAAAGTATCGTTGTTTTTTCTCAGTTCAAAGTATAAACCTTTCACTGGCTGGTTATTCATATCATCAGGGTTGAGTAGGGCGATAGTGTCATTTTCGTTCACCCAGTCTCCAGGCTGCTTTAATAAAGCTTGTGTTTGACCGTAAAGTGAGAAGAAACCTTGTCCGTGGTCAACAATAGTGATGAGACCATATCCTAAAAGCCAGTCTGCGAAAACCACGTGACCTTCTGCAATACTTTTCACATCATTGTTGCCATTATGAGCTGGTTTGATCCAAATGCCTTTCCAAGTACCATTACCAACAGACTTAGCTTTATCGTATGTATTAACCACTTCACCAAGCAAAGGCAGTTTTAAATCACCTTGCTTTTTCGAGAAGGTGCTACGAGCTTTGGCCTTTTCCAGCTCTTCTTGAAGTAGTATGTCTGCTAAGAGTGCTTCAAGTAACTTGCTTTGGTTTTGCATGCGAGAAATACTGGAGTCTTGGTTCTTTACAGAAGCCTGTGCTTTATCGAATGCTCTTTTAACGTTCGCTTTAAGTGTTTCTTGCTCTTTTTTCAGCTTAGCCAAGCTATTTTGTTGGCTCTTAATGTCAGCTTGCTGCTCGTTTTGCTTTGTTTGTAGGTTCTTTAGGTTTTCTTCCTGATGTTCGATATCTTCCACTTTATCCTGACGAGTTTCGTGAAGCTTTTGGTGGTATTTAAGTAAACGGGCTGTATCGCTTGGAGAGTCGCCACTAAATACAAGCTTTAAAGATGTGTCTTGACCATATTTATAAGTATTACGAAGTTGCTCAGCGATCCATTTTTTTTGCTGATCAAGTTCTGCTTGTGTTGTCGCGATTTCTTTTTGCGTTTGATGCATTTCTTTTTGCAAGAGGGCAAGAGAGTTATTGAGTAGACGTTCTTTCTTGCGACTTTCACCAAGATTACGTTCAGCTTTTTCGAGTGCGCGCTCTTGACGTGATGCCTCTGCATTGAGTTTTTTAAGTTGAGCTTGGGCGTTTTGAATCTTTGTTTTGAGATTCTTAATTTCTTGCGCGGTGTGTTCTTTTTGAGTTTCGAGAGGCTGAATTTCTACCTGACCGTTTGCAAACCCAGCATTTGGAAGGACTGATGCTGTAAGAAGAGGGGCTGCAAGCAAAAGTGAATAGAAGTGTCCTTTGATGGGTCCTTTCATAATCTATCCTGAAATAAAGTCGATCTATTGCCAAGCAAAAGCCAGAAGAGTAAGCAAAGCTCTTCTGGCTAAATGGGCTGTTTGACCTTATTGTAGCAGAGATCGTCCAGTCATTTCCTTTGGCTGCTCGATATTCATTAATTTTAGAATCGATGGCGCCAAATCAGAAAGACGAGCGTTCTCAACATCAGCCCACTTAATGGATTGAGGGCCAACATAGATTAATGGCACAAGTTCACTTGTATGGGCAGTATGAGCCTGACCTGTTTGAGGGTTTTGCATTTGTTCTGCATTACCATGGTCTGCTGTAATAAGTGCTTCACCATTTACTTTCGCAAGGCTTTCTTTGACACGACCAAGGCTCTTATCAATGGCTTCGATTGCTTGCACTGCTGCATCGAAGTTACCTGTATGGCCAACCATGTCTGCATTTGCAAAGTTACAAATAATAAGAGCGTGGCTTTGCTCTTCAATTGCTTTGCAAAGGTGATCTGTTACTTCTGCAAGGCTCATTGCTGGTGCTTCATCATATGTACGTACAGCTGGTGACTTAACAAGAATACGATCTTCATTTGGCCATGGATCATCAAGACCAGCGTTCATAAAGAATGTCACGTGAGCATACTTTTCAGTTTCCGCTAAACGAAGTTGCTTAAGACCTTTTTGAGAAATTAGCTCACCAATTGTTTGCTGTGGAATTTCAGTAGGAAATGCAACCTCAGCAGGAATAGAGTCACTGTAAAGAGTCATAGAAACCGCACCAGCAAGTTCAGGCACTGCTTTACGCTCAAAGTCTGCAAAGTTTTTATCAAATAATGCAGCGCAGATCTCTTTTGCTCTGTCTGAGCGGAAGTTTGCACACACTGCAACATCGCCAGCTTGCATGCCTTTATAGCCTTCAGCTGTTAGTGTTGTTTGAACAAACTCATCTGTTTCTTCTCGTTCGTAGGCGGCTTCAAGACCAGAAAGGGCAGAGTCTGCAGTAAAGACTGTATCGCCAAGAGCAACAGCATTAAAGGCTGCTTCAACACGGTCCCAGCGCTTATCACGATCCATTGCATAAAAACGGCCACAAATAGTTGCAATAGCGACACGCTGTGCTTCGTTATTAAGACCTTTTATATGTTCTTCTAGTTTTTGAATTGGATCAGCTGCGCTCTTAGGTGCAGTATCACGACCATCAAGAAATGCATGGATGTAGACTTCTTTTGCACCAAGCTCCGCAGCCATAGACGCAAGTGCATGAATGTGATCTTCGTGGCTGTGTACGCCGCCAGCTGAGAGCAGACCAAAAATATGAACTGCTTTATCATTTTGGATTGCTTTGTTCATGTTGTTTACAAGCACTTCATTTTTTTGAAGTTCGCCGTCTTCGATTGCCTTCGTGATTTTTGTAAAGTCTTGGTAAAGCACTCGACCAGCACCAATGTTCATATGGCCAACTTCAGAGTTACCCATTTGCGTACCAGGAAGACCAACGTCCATACCAGAGGCGCTGATCAGTCGACGATTTGCTGTGTCACCCCAAAGTGCATCGAAGTTTGGGGTGTTGGCTTGTGCAATGGCGTTAAATTCAGTCTCTTCTCGAATACCAAAGCCATCCAAAATAAGGAGGAGCTTAGGTGTTTTTGTGTAGTTTTCAGATGCTTCAGTCATAAGTATCGTCCTGTTTCTTAAAATGGTATTAGCTATTGCAACTTAGGTATAGCTTGACTCTTATTGTCTCTAAAGTAGATGAATTTTTGATGTATTCGAAATTACAATTCCAACTTTAACGTGATATTACTCCATTTTCACGAAAATCGAAGTATTGATTAAACCCACAAAGGTGATCATAAATCATTTTGGGCTCTGAGCCTAATGTATAAAATCATTATACAGTTTTCATAGAGAAACGTGTTAATCCGTCATCAATAGCGGTATAGTCAAATTCAATACAAGGCTAAGCCCTTGTCGTGTATACTCTCGGCTACTCTAGAGCAAATAAAGAGAGCAGCTCTTTGAAGAGGGTTGAAAACATATAAGTGTATTTTACACTGGCATTAGGCAACGTCCCTAAAATCGC
>DJZY01000064.1 GCA_002450655.1 Gammaproteobacteria bacterium UBA6940
TTGGCCATATGTTAACGCTGCCTAAAACTTTTTACAAATTTTTCAATGTGACAATTTCTTTAGCAAAACTGTCACATTTGGGAGGTATAAATAACTCATCGAAATTGAGAAGTAACGGACAGACTTCAAACTTGATAAGAATGGAAAAGGTAGAGAATATGAGTAACATGATGAACATGAGTAACTTATTCACTAGAACAAGTAATACAGTAGCTAAAGGTATCTCCTCAGGATTTACAGGTTCAGTTGATTTATTATCTTCAGCTTTATTCCGTATCCGTTTACTTCTTGTGTCTCAGCCTCAAGCTCGAATCTCTCCTCAGAATTCAGAAGATCTTAGATCTTTTAGTCGAAAACAAAGCATTAATAAAGTTAATGACGGAAAACTTGGACATAATCAAGGTTTTATTGTGCCACGACTAAGTACTGTTGAGCCTAAGCCCCAAGTCTCACGTTTCAATAAAGTTGCGCATCAGGCTTCCTTCATGGCAGAGCGGGGCATTGAAAAGATCTTTGCATAAGACGCAGGCAAAAAAAAGAGCTGTATTAAACAGCTCTTTTTTTTAGATAAGTGCAGGTCATGATATTATTCACTTTGAATACGGAACGATAAATCCGTTGCTTTAATATGCTTTGTAATCCCACCGACTGAAATATAGTCAACGCCTGTTTCAGCAATTGCAACCACTGAATCAGCATCTACATTGCCCGAGGCTTCAAAATCACAGCCAGAGTTTAATTCTTGACGAATCTCCAATGCCTCACGGAGTTGCTCTAAAGTAAAGTTATCAAGAAGAACACGATCAACATCTGCTGTAATGGCTTGGCGTAACTCATCTAGGTTTTCAACTTCAACTTCGAGAAAGCACTCAGCATCAAATTCACGAGCTTTAGCAACTGCTTGAGCAATTCCACCGGCTGCAGCAATATGATTTTCTTTGATAAGGAATGCATCCCAAAGGCCAATACGATGATTGGCACCACCAGCAACTGCAACTGCATATTTTTGTGCAAGACGTAAGCCTGGAATTGTTTTACGAGTATCAAGAATACGAGTAGACGTATGTGCAATAAGGTCTTGAAGAGCTGCTGTTTGGTTTGCTGTTGCCATAAGTAGTTGCAAGAAGTTTAAAGCTGTGCGTTCACCGCTTAATAAAACACCTGTAGGACCTGTAATTTTAAATAAAACTTGATTAGGTTCAACACGATCACCTTCATTAACAAGCCACTCAATTTTAAAGTTATCCCCTAACTGTGCAAAAGTTTCATTCACCCACGGAATGCCACAAACGATAGCTGGTTCGCGAGTAATCACTTGAGCAGTACTTATGCTCGATTCGGGATAAAGAGCTATATGAATATCACCTTGTCCAAGATCTTCTTCAAGTGCTGTGCTTACGTTGCGAGCAAGAGTTCTTCTAAACAGAGGAGTAGAGTAGAGTGTGTTAAGAAACTGTTTATGAGGGTGTAAGTTAGAGCGTGTCTCTTTCATAGTGCAAACCTTTCATTCATACGACCTTATGGTGATTGTGCACATGATACCATCATTTTTTAGACTAAAACCTGAACTTAAGGCACGTCTTTCAGATTATGTAGACGGCTTTCATGACCAACCCAGTGAGATAATATTTCAGCAATTTTATGTGGTGTAATTGGCTTTGAAATCACATCGTCCATGCCGCTTTGCAGGCAAAGTTGAATATCGTCATCAAGCGTATTTGCTGTAACTGCAATAATCGGTAGGGTAGCTTTACGCTCTTGCCTTAACATTTCGACAGCTTCAAAGCCATTCATAACTGGCATTTGGCAATCCATAAAAATAAGGGCTGGTTCCGTCTTATCATAACTTGCAATCGCTTCTTGGCCATTTGTTGCGGTTTTAATTTCAAAACCTAAACGTCTTGCTATAGCGCTTAGAATATTGCGATTAATTTGATTATCATCAACCACTAATATCGGCTTGCTTGTATTTTGAATAAATGGATTGTTAGCTTTGATAGAGCGCTCAGGGCGTAAGTAGAGCGACTGTCTATGAGTTGGGAAACCCATTCTAATCGTTGCGGTTGTCCCTTTTCCAAGCTCAGAGTTTATGTCGAAATGACCTGACATGAGTTTGATCATACGCTGGCATAACATAAGGCTTAAGCCGTCTGATGTATTATCGCCATGAAAAAAGTCAGTGTATTGTGAAAATGGCTCGAATACCTTGTTAAGATGACTTTCTGTCATACCTCGACCAGAATCAATCACTTGAATTTGTAGTGCAACGTTGGCGGGGCCTTCTTCTAAGCAATCTACAACAATTTCAATCGCACCTGTATCTGTGTATTCGACAGCATTAAAAAGCAGAGTATCAAGTATTTTATAAAGCTTATCTTTGTCACCAACCACTGCTGTTAGTTTATCAGCTGGGTAATTCCAGGCTATTTTCATGGCAATATTTGATTTCTGTTTTTCACGTAAATGCTGCTGAGCAAGGATCAGGCGCTGATTTAAAAGCTTAGATAAATTAAATTCAGTTCTATTAACACGAGCGGTATTTGATACATAAGAGTCCAAGGTAACAAGCTGTTCTAACAAGTGATTAATATGTTGCGCTTGATATAGCCCTGTATAGAGCTCTTGCAGTGCCTTTGGGTTTTCAATGAGATCTTGCAGCTCAGTTAAAATATGAAATAATGCATTGGAAGGTGTTTTAAGCTCATGGCTAATATGATGTAGAAAAGCCTGGTGAGCAGATTTAAGGGATTGATTTTCTTGCTTTAATTGTGCTATTTCAGCTTGTAGTTCTTCTAATGTTTTCATCCGTGACCTACTACTATCAAGACATCTTGTCTAAAAATGAATAACGATTTAAAGAGAGAAACTCTAAATACTTATAATATTATGAGTGAGTCCGTTATAATGTTCTTTTGATGGACCCTTATTTAGAGTTTAGTTCATATACGTAATATGTAAATGCTATCGAAAAGGAAATACCTATGAGTAATGGCAGAGGTGCTCACCAAGATCGTAAAGAGCCATCCTTATCATCACTGGCTGATTTAGATGCCATGCCAAGTGAGCAGAGTGATCGAGTTAATAGTCGCTCAACTGCAACACCAGCAAAATCAGTAAAACCTGCTGTAGCTGCTAAGCCTGCAAAAACAGCAGGTCTCTGGTTTTTTATGACGGTTGCTCTAGGTGGGTTAGTAGCAGTTGCTGGTTACGGCTATATGGAATTGCAACGTTTAAAGGGTATGCAACGAAATATGGTTGAGCAGGTGAGTCAGTTGGCCCTAGCATCTGATGAAATCGGCAGTCAATTAAACGCATCAGGTGGTAAGCTGAAAGAGACTCAAACCACCTTAAACTCTCGAGTTGAAAAAATTGAAGCGAATATGGCATCACAACTAAAGTCAGTTAATGATGCAAGTCAAGCGAATAAAAAAGTTATGGGTGACTTAGAGTCGCAATTACAATCAAGTATTGCTGCCCAAGAGAAAAAAGTAGAGCAGCTTGAAAACAGCCTAGCGAAAACCATTGATTCGAAGGTGAGTTCAAGTGTTGCAAGTGTGCAAAAGCAGTCTGATCAACAAGCAAAAAATATTGCAGCAATTGAAGCGAGTATTAAAACGCTTCAAGCCAATATTGATAAAGTGAATAGTCGTATTGCAAGTGAAACTCAAAACCTTCAGCAGTCAATGGCATTGATGGAAGAAGAGTTAATGAATGCGCCCAATCCAACTGTGAAGAAACTGCAAGATCAGTTTGCTACATATATTCAGTCAGTGGATCAGTTTAGACAACAGACAAATTCAAGCTTAAATGAACTAAGCAGTGAAGTGAGACAACTGAGAAACTCTCAATCCCAATCTTCATCAAATAACTCAGGTTATTCAGATCCATATGGTGATTCTGGCTTTGGTGTGCAGCCTGCACGCTAGCAGAGGTTTTCGTTTTAGTCATAAAAAAAGCAGGGTTCTTAAAGAAGCCTGCTTTTTTTACATTGAATGATTAAGGTAAAATTTGAGTGCCGAAACCATCTTCCGTAAAGAGTTCGAGGAGAAGGGCGTGAGGAATACGGCCATCTACGATTTGAACACTCTTAACACCTTCATGAAGTGCATTTAATGCGCATTCAATTTTAGGTAGCATCCCACCAGAAATCGTTCCGTCTGCAATGAGATCATTCACTTGTTGCTTATTAACTCGCTGGATAAGCTCCATTTTCTTATCAAGTACACCACGTGTATTTGTAAGAATAAGAAGCTTAGATGCTTGTAGAGCAGCAGCAATACTTGAAGCTGCAGTATCTGCGTTAATATTAAAGCGCTCACCATTAGGGCCAGAACCAACAGGCGCAATAACTGGAATAATATTATTGTTTAGAAGTTTGGTGATGAGCTTTGTATTAACACCCGTTACTTTACCAACGTAGCCATAATCAATGCCATCAGAACTCTCAAGCTTCTCTGCTTGGATTGTTTGGCCATCAACACCAGTAATACCAATAGCTGTACCTGAGTTATTTTGAATAAGTTGAACAATTTCTTTGTTGACTTTGCCACCGAGAACCATTTCAACAACTTCCATTGTTCTTTTATCAGTGACACGGATGCCATTAATGAACTCTGTTCCAAGATTAAGTGCTTTAAGACAAGCACCAATTTGAGGGCCGCCGCCATGAACAACAACGGGTTGCATGCCAACAAGCTTAAGAAGAACAACATCACGAGCAAAAGAGTTTTTTAACTCTTCTTCTGTCATTGCGTTGCCACCATATTTGACCACGCAGATTTGGCCAGCAAAGCGTTGAATATAAGGCAGGGCCTGTGTCAGGACTTTGGCAACTTCTTGAGAGTCGGGGAGAGGCATAGTTTGATCACTTATCATGTTATATCAAGTTCTTTACTGCTGTTGGATCTGATTTATCAGACATTTAAATAAGCATTCTCTTGTTATAAGAGTAGCACTTCAACAGCAGCACCATTAAGGCCAACGGGTATGTTAGCTTAAACTGACTGTTATTTGACATATTTGTATGTGCCATTGTTGCTTAATTACATCTGATAAAGAGCAAAAATTAATTAAAAAAAGGATAAATAGTTATAAACTGCCACTAGTTTATAATGAAAACACCTAAAAAAGAAGACCTGGTTAATCTACTTATCGGGTTTTCAGGAATAAAGGCATCTTGATTGTAGCGAATTGAAGCTGACTTTAAGCTTAAAAAGGCATAAAAAAACCCTAGCAGTGTGAGTGCTAGGGTTTTGATTTATAAGACTAATTTTTTAGAAATCGATCTTAACGTCTGGTGCTACAGCAAGTAGGTTCTCGCGGAACATACCTTTAATCATCTGAATAACTTCTTCGTTATCAGCTTCAAATCGAGCAACAAGAACAGGCGTAGTATTTGACGCACGAAGTAGGCCCCAGCCTTTTTCGAAATCAACACGAACACCATCGATTTGATTCACAGAGCCATTACCAAATTGGCCTTTCTCTGCTAGATCTGCAACGATCTTGAATTTAGATTCGTCAGTTACATGAACATGAAGCTCTGGCGTAGATACTTTTTCTGGATACTTATCAAGAAGTGTATCAAGGTCATCTGTTGTGCTTGAAAGAATTTCAAGAAGACGAGCTGCTGCATAAATTGCATCATCAAAGCCGTTCCAGCGATCATTGAAGAAGATGTGACCACTCATTTCACCAGCAAGTGGCGCATTTGTTTCTTTAAGTTTCGCTTTGATAAGAGAGTGACCTGTTTTCCACATAAGAGGGCGGCCGCCAGCATTGCGAATAACTTGTGTAAGATCAGAAGAGCATTTCACATCATAGATGATATCTGCGCCTGGGTTTGCAGCAAGTACGTGCTCAGAGAAAAGCATCATCAGTCTGTCTGCGTACACCATTCGACCTGATGGTGTAATAACGCCAACACGGTCACCGTCGCCATCAAATGCAAGACCAATATCAGCGCCTTGTTCTTTAACAACTTCAATCAGTTTAACCATGTTTTTTGGTTGAGAAGGGTCTGGAGAATGGTTAGGGAAAGAGCCATCGACTTCAGTGTAAAGACCTGAAGCTTCAACACCAAGCTGTTCGAACAGCTGAGGCATCATGACACCTGTTACACCGTTACCACAATCAACTGCGATTTTAAGTGCTCTGGAAAGAACAATATCACCAATAAGATCGCCTTGGTAATCATCCATAACGTCTTTTTCAAGAACTTGGCCAGTGCCCTTAGCAAGGTTGCCATCTTGAATACGGTTATAAAGATCTTGAATTGTATCACCGTAAAGTGTTTTACCAGCGATCATAATTTTAAGACCGTTGTAGTTAGATGGGTTATGGCTGCCTGTTAGCATTACACCAGTACCTTGAGTCAGCTTCTTCGCTGCATAGTAAAGAACAGGTGTTGGAACCATACCGATATCAATAACGATAACGCCAGATTTTTTAAGACCTTTACGTAGGGCTTTAATAAGAGCAGGGCCTGATAGACGACCATCGCGAGCAACAGTAACTTCACGTACACCTGCGTCAATTGCAGCGGAACCGATTGCACGGCCGATAGATTCGACAACTGATTCGCTTAGCTCTGTAGGGTAGATACCACGGATGTCGTAAGCACGGAAAATACTTTGAGATATTGGTGTTTCTGTTGATTCTGTTGCAGCTTCAGTTTCTGGCTGCTCAATTTCTTGGACCTCTAACTCTTTAGATTGGTCTAAAGTTTCCATTGCGTAACGCTCCCGGGAATAAGTTGGTTTTTTTGTTTTTACAGATTCTGCGTCAGATTCTTGATTGTTAAATAAGGAATCTGACATCAACTCAGAACTCTGTTGTAAATTCGAACCGCCCGTAATAGTGGCAGTGTTTTTGAGGTTATCATAAATATTCTCGTAAGTGTCAGCGATGTGTTTCAATTGGAATCGCTCTTTTCCAGGATTCTTACCACGGAAAAGATCAATCATTGCATCCCTAACCATTTCGAGATCATGGCTCAAGGCCCTATTATATAGCGAAGCAGCGATGATTAAAGCGACAACATTCAAAATTCCAAGGCCAATTGCAGTAAAAATGATCAAAAATTCATCAAAAAAGCCTTTCTGTACTTTATTTATCCACTGTGCTTTTAAACGGAGTACGTCATGAAATTTCTTATCGTAAGTGATAGCTTTATTAGGCACCCAGCCGGAATACTGGTAAACCACGGTTTCAGACTGGTCGATTGCTTGTAGAACTTGCACTGCAACATGACCTTGAAGAATGGACGCGGATTCGGCGAACGCCTCATCTTTAGTCACTGCTGCGGTTAGCGCACCGAGGACATCTCCTGTATTTGACTTAATTTGAGCAGTCACATAAAGAAGCTCGCCTTCAATTTCGATAGTTGTACTACCAGAGCGTGTCGCATTGAAGGCATTATTGATCATGATAAAAGTAATAGCAGGTGAGAAGTTTGGATTAGGTCTGTGATTACCACGAGGGAATACAATAATGTTCTCAAGGTTTGTTTCACCTGATGCTGATAAAGGCATAGAGTCTGGCTTTTCAAGAGTAGAAACTTTAGCTCTGACGCTATTGAGTTTCGCTAAGCTTTCCACTTCTAAGGCCAAGGCATCAAGATGAGCATCGAGCTGGGTTTTATACTGCTCTAAAACTTGCTCATTCTTTTCATTGAAACTTGCTAAACGCTCTGGCTGAATCTGCTGAGCAAAGATAATGTAAGCCAGTAATACTGGCAGTAAGAAGACGACAACTGCTGTAGGGGTAAAGTAGGCCCAGAAGTTATTACTTTTACCTGAGTTTTTTTTTGTCGTGCTACTTTTGCTACTGGTTTTTGCTGCTTTTGCTTTCTTGCCCTTAGACTTTTTCGGTGCCATAGGTCATTCCTTCGAAGTTAAGATCTTTGAAACATGTATTGAGGTTGAAACTGTTCGATGCGGTCGAATTTGACGCAGTTTTTTTTAGTTTAGTTGATATTACAATAACTTCTAGCTCGTTTTAGAAAGACATTTGCGAGCAATAACGGTACTTTGAATGTATAAAATGAGGAGAGTTTGAAGGTTGTTGTTTTAAGGGAAAAAAGCCCCTTTATTACAAGGGTTATAACAAAGGGGCTGATATAAAATTACAACTGAGCAAGTGCTGCAATAATGGATTGAGCCAATACTGCTTTAGGTGCTTTGGCTAAAGAAAAGATATCACTTGTTCGAGTGCTGATAAGGCTGATTTCATTGTTTGGCGAGTTAAAGCCAATGGATTTATCGCTCACATCATTCGCACAAATCAGATCAAGCCCTTTTTTCACGAGCTTCTTTTGTGCGTAGCTAATCACATCATGAGTTTGAGCAGCGAAACCCACTTTAATTGCTTGAGGGTTAGCATCACTTAAAGCGGCAATAATATCTCTGTTTTCGACCAGCTGAATCGATTGCTCTAAGTCTTGCTTACTCAGCTTTTTATCGCCAGAATTGGCTGGTCTAAAGTCTGATACTGCAGCAGTACCAATAATAATGTCATAACCAGTTTTACTGAGGCATGCTTCAAGCATATCCTGTGCTGATTCCACATATTGACCTTGAACACTCTGGGGCCAAGTGCAATGGCTTGGGCCACTAATTAAAGTAACTGTTGCACCTGCATCTGCTGCAGCTTGTGCGAGGCAATAGCCCATAAGCCCAGAAGAATGGTTGGAAATAAAGCGAACAGGGTCAATTGGCTCACGAGTTGGGCCAGCTGTAATTAAGACTGTTTTACCTGCAAGCACCTGTGGTGTCAGTAGACGTTGTGCATGTTGAAATAAGACTTGAGGTTCTTGTGCGCGGCCTGGACCAACATCGCCACAAGCTTGAGCGCCTTCTGCAGGTTCAATAATATGAACACCATCTTCTTTTAACTGTCGTAGGTTACGTTGAGTTGCAGGGTGCTTCCACATTTGTTGGTTCATGGCAGGTGCAATAACAACAGGTGCAGTTGTGGCCAGTACAAGTGTGCCAAGTAAATCATCAGCAAGACCTTGTGCAAACCGAGCCATTTGATTTGCGGTGCAAGGGGAAACAAAAATAAGGTCAGCCCATTTGGCTAACTCAATATGCCCCATACCAGCTTCAGCGCTGGAGTCTAATAAATGTACATGAGGTTCATGACCTGTTAAAGCTTGAAAAGCCAACGGTTGTATAAAGGCAAGAGCACCTTCTGTCATCACCACACGAACTTGAGCACCGGCTTTTATGAGGAGGCGGCAAAGCTCAAGGCTTTTATAACAGGCAATCCCACCAGTTACGCCAAGTAAAATACGTTTGTTTTGAAGTCGAGATTGACCAGCTTGCAATATAGCTTGGGCATTCCACTGAAAATCTGTTGAACTCATACTTTTGTCCTTCTTTGAGACATCAGTCACAGTATAACGGATTTAAAATCGGCACTATAGCCCTTGTTTTGGGCTTGTGCCCTAAAAGTAGAAAAAGAATCTGAATAATAAAGTTGTAATAAGGGTGATGCATGGCAATTAAAACTTGGCCAATAGAGGAGAGGCCACGAGAAAAATTTTTAAAGCAGGGTGGGCAGAGTTTATCTGATGCTGAGTTGTTGGCTCTGTTTTTACGAGTTGGGGTGCAAGGCTTGGATGCGGTGTCTCTCGCTCGCGAGGTCTTGGCGGACACTGGTGGTCTTGGAGAGCTCATGGCGTTAGATATGACAAGCTTTAATGCGTTACGAGGCATGGGGCCAGCTCGGTTTGTTGAGTTGCAAGCTGCACTTGAATTGAGTCGGCGCTGTTTGGAAGCAAAGTTAAAGCAGGCTTCGTTTTTGAATTCAACCTCTATGGCGCAGCATTTTTTTCAGCTGAACTTGAAAAACGAAGAGCGTGAAGTGTTTGCTGTGGCTTTCTTGAATTCACAATACCAGCTTATCACTTGGGACATTCTCTTTCACGGTACTATTAATGCAGCCCAAGTTTATATTAGAGAAATTGTGAGAGCTGCTCTAAAACATAATGCTGCTGCGGTGGTATTAGCGCACAATCATCCATCTGGGTGTATTGATCCGAGTGATGCTGATCGTCGAATGACGGAGCGAATTATTCAAGGACTTAAGCTTGTAGATATACAGGTTTTAGATCATATCATTATTGGGCAGGGGGCGATGTCTTTCGCTGAGAAAGGCTTTCTGTAAGAAGTGTGCTAAAAGCGCAAAAAAAGTACTAAATAGTAATGAGTTATAGGGAACTATATTCTCATGCTATTTGTCCTATGGTAACATGCGCACTTCTTTATTGATGTGTGTATACACTCTGACGGCAATCATTGTGTGTATCTAAAAATAAAGGCAGCGAACCTGATTTGGACCCTCATCTCAGCGAAGTTCCTGCCTTATATTCTTTTCTTATCTCTTGTCTGAGTTCATACGGAATCTACTATCGAAATATTGAGACTTTTTAACGCTGTTCAAGCTTGATGTGAGCAACTTTGTTCTATTGGCAATGACTTTAAGGGCGTTGTCTAAACTTGAGTGAATTTAATTCAGCATTATTTTTATAGTAAATGACAGACTTTTCACATCATTAAGCTCGATAATAGGTATACAGATAATGTCTTAAGGCATTTAAAAAGTGTAAGAGAATTGAAGCATTAATAAAGTCAAAAATGAATGGATTCATGACGCCTTAATAGGTCAATGTAAGAAGGACTCTTAGGTATATTAACTGAGCTGAGTACAATTAAATCAAGCTCGATTAAGTTTAACCTTAAAAAAGGTAGCAACCACAAGTTGTTTTAATAAAGTAAGAGTAAGTCAATGTTATCCACCACTAGCGTTATCTCAAGTCAATTTAGTTCTGATTATGAAGTTCTATCCCAAAGCAACCAGTCTTTCGAGTTCGTCACCCGCAGCGTTTTAGCGCAATCATTTAAACCTTTACGAGAAATTCCTGAACAGAGTTTGCTTAATAATATTCTTGAAATTAAACCTGAACATCAGACTGCACATAACCTTTTGACAACTCATGAGGGGTTTCAAGAGATCCTATCAGCTTCAGAGCTCTTTAATAAAATGGGAGAGGCGCGAAGTGAAACGCAAGAGTTGCAGATGTATGAGTCTCACGTCAGTATACGAGCACTTGATGGTGATGCAAAAGATGTTGCTATTCAAGAAGCCCTAGACCAGCGAGCTGCAGTCTTAGTCAATGAGCAAGGGCAAGAAGCACCGTTTAAAGCGATTGATGCAAATCAAATTGCCGATGAAATGATTAAGCACATTTTACATGATGGTGTAACCAGCGTTCACCCAGAGCTTGACGAACATTCTCTTGAATCTCTTGTACTCGATTCTGCAGAAATGGCTGCAAGTATTCATAACGAGTTTGCATTGGTTGAAGGTGTGCAAAACTACATCTTAACAAAATTAACGGATATCCATCACGCTCACTTTTTAAATGACGTGCCATGGACTGAAGACGCCCAGAAAAGTGCGGTCGACGCCATGATTGAAGGCTTATCGGCAAAAGGTGCTGAGAGCAGTAGTGATCCAAGTGCGGTCAGCGAATTACAGTCCTTCGTTTCAAATCTGCCTGCAAATTACACAGTATCAAATCAAGGTAGTTATTTTAAAGCACGTAAATCTCAGTCAAATGAAACAGGGCTAGCACGACTTGATGCTACACAAATTAAGACTGCAAAAGGTGATGTGTATGAGTTGTTGAGTACGCTCACGGATCACCAAAAGTTTATGGTTGAGCAATTAACAAAAGCAGAGCTTGTGTATAGTTCTAAGTTTGTGAGAGGCTTTCAGGTTTTGTTGGCTCAATATCAGAATAAAGGCGATCAATCTTCAATTAAGTTTCATGATACGAGCTTGATGAGAAGGCTGATGAGGTCTCTCGATAAAGAGCAAAAAAGCAAACTTGGCACTTTAGATGGTTCATATGAGAAAGATAAACGAGCTGTACAACGTTTACTTCATTCTTTAGATAGCTCACAAATTGAGGCTGTAGAAAAGTTAACACATATTAAAGCAGAAAAAAATAAAGTACTAATAGGGCAAGGCGCATATGGTACTGTGCGCCTTGCTCGTAATGTTGAAACAGGTAAACTTTTTGTTATTAAAAAAATGCTTGACCGTAGTGCTGCTGAGCATGAAATTAAAAGTAATAATCTTGTTGGTGACGGTGCGCATTTTGTTACAGCAATAGATCACGCTCATGTTAAAACATCATGTTTTAATGGTGACTCTGTCGATAAATCCTATTTAATATTCCCGTATTATGATGCTGGTGATGGTGCACACATGATGTACAACCTGCAGCAGTTGAAAAACCAGAATCCTCAATCTGGTGAAATGAAACAAAAATTTATAGCCTATACGCTGTTAAGTGCTGTTGATGATTTGCATCAGCGAGACTTAGTTCATCGTGATATAAAACCAGAAAATTTACTTTTTTCTTCTGAAGGTGCTATTGGACTTTCTGACTTCGGTTTAGCAGAAAATGACCACAACCCATATCGAAACAAAGAAGCTGGAACACCAGGGTATTTGCCACCAGAGTTTGGTACTCAAAATTATACTGGCAAAGGGCATGACCTCTATTCAGCAGGTATGGCGATGTTGGAATTTGCGACAGGCCAATATATTGAAGAAGGTAAGACTATTAACCTCAAAGTGAATGGTCAAGATATCCCTTTATCCTTTAATGGGCCATTAATGCTTTGCAATGGTATAGACCCTAAAGTGCTTAAAAGTAAACTGCATTTTAACTCGTACAATGAAGTTATTGCTGGTCTGCTGGTAACAAATAGCGCTGCGCGTATAGATGCAAAAAAAGCAAAAGCTTCACCTTACTTTGCTGACTTTAACGCCCTCTAATCGTCCCTAGCGACTTTAGGGCGTTGCCAAAAAGTATCCCATATTCTTCTCTTTTTCTCTCAATACTGAAAGGTTACAATGATGGCCTTTTGGTGTTTTTTTTGCCTTTAGGGTATGTTTTTTACTTAAAACAGTTTTTTTCATCACAAAAAGATTTACTTTAACTGTAAAAAAGCGATTCTTTAAAAAAATGTCTTAATGCTTCATGATTGGGTCAAAGCCTTTTTGTTTTCTATATAAAAAGTTATAAGAAGTTGGTTGTATTTTTATTTTGAATGAAATGTTGAGCCCTTTTTTTTAATTTTTATTATTGTTAGTCGGTTTTTTTTGCATTTTTAAAATGTGGTAAAAATTCTTTTGTAATTTTGTGTTGTTCTAAAAAATTGGACTTTGTTAGGATTTAAATCGTTCTTTTGAAAAGAGCTAACAACATAAAATCATACTAAGGATAATGTATGGCTACTTCTTCCGTATCAGCTAAAGGTGCTTTTGATAATACAGCACAGCAATTTTCGAGTGATCATGATCAGTCTCCATTAAGTCAGGTTTCACCGGTTAAAAATGGTCAAGTGAAACTAGATTCAACGAAGCTTGCAGATGCTCGTCAAAATAATAAACCAACAATTAATTTAGAAGAATTAATTGATCGTTGGCCTGAAAATGTAAATGAAGAGCCAGCTTCAATGACTCGCTTGAATGATGGCGAAAGCTTTTTTACTGGTGTTTCTCGTGTAGCAGACAGGATTGGTGAAGCAGATTGTGTACAGTCGCCATCAAAAGGCCCTTCAAAATACGTACCAGGAATGGACGTGAAGCAAGGTCAAGTTGGTATTATTACGGATAAAGGCAGTATTCAATACCGTAAGCCGGGCCACTACGCAACAACTGGAGTTAAGCCATGGAAAAAAGAAATTGGCGTGGTTAATATTCGTTTTGATGATGGCAAAGAATTTAATCCAATCCGCTCTGCATTAAATCAAAACCCAAATCTTGGCAGAGAAAATTTATCGGATCACTTTAGACAAGTTGTTGTTGCAAACCATCAGCTTGCAGTATTCCAAACACAGGGTATTGGTACTCATGTACGTCGCGGTCCAGCAACATATGTTTATGGCCCAGCAACTGAGTTACGCGGTACTGTAGACCGTAATAACCTTGCTAATAAAGTGAATGTGAAGCGCCAAACTGAAGACACCACAAGTGCTTCAAGATCAACTCAAATTGAAACAAATCAATACGGTCAGCGAGTAGCAACACAGCGAGCTCACGGTACTGATATTCAAGTTCAAGATAAAGATCTTCTTGCTGGCAGCTACGAAGAAGTAGGTGGTGTTACTTTTGCAAGCCCAGCATCAGGTTTTAACTGGATTGTGCAAAATAAATCATTTGCTGATGGTTTCTTCACTGGCAATGGTTTAATGATTGGCCGTGATGGCACAACATTCCCTAAAAATGCTGAAGGCCAAATTAAGTTTGCTGATCTTGGACAGTACAGCCGCTCAACACCATTAATGGAGTTTAAGAGCAAAAATAACTACAACGTTATTTGCCGTGCAATGTTGACATGGACACAAACACAGCCTGAGCTTTGGGAGCGTAATTCTGGTGCTTATAGCGATCCATTCGATGCACTTGAAGAGCCGTTAAAGCAAGCGCTACGTGATTGGTTAAACTCTGTTGATCATAAAGATGCCCTTGATGCAAAATCCCAGAAGTTTTCCAATGTAGAAGACCAACTTCTATCTGATCTTAATAAACAAGCATCTCGTTTAGGTATTAGCATTAAAGATCTTCAAATTTCTGATCTTCGCTTCCCTGACCTTGATGTTGAAAATGAAAAACTTGCAGCTGTAAAAGCAGCATCACGTCAAGATATTCAAACAATTCAAAGTAAAGCTGAAACTGAAAAAGCCAAGCTTGAAAGTAATCTACGTGGTAAGCAAGCAGAGCTAGAAACATTCCAAAAGCAAAACGCAATTGAGCAAGAGCGTGTTAACGCTGAAGAAATTCGCAATAAGCGTGAGCTTGATCTTCTTAACCTGAAGCAAGCTCGTGAAAAGAGTGAACTTGCAGCGAAGCAGCAGCTTGAGCTTGCACGTGTTGCTGGTGAAAACGAGATTTCACAAAAGCTTGCTGAAGGTATGTTGCAAAAAGCTGAGCTTGAAGCGAAGACATCTATGGCGATGGAAAAAGCCAAGCTTAAAGCGCTAACTGAAGTATTTGGTAATGATAGAGAGCTTCTCATGGAAGTGCTCAGTCTACAATCACGTGAGCGTAACATGGCTCAGTTGGCTGATGCAGCAAAAGTAAATAACAATGTTTCATTGAACCTTGATAAAGGTGATGAGCAAGAAGTAAGACGTATGAACAAAGGTTTTGCACCTCAAGCTGCTGTTGTAGCGCCTGTTGTGACAGAAACAAAGACATCTAAGTCTTAATGACGATAAGAAGTAGAGGAAAGCCCTTTACTTCGGTCATGCTCTTAATTTAAAGCCTTAACCCTGTTACCATAGTGGTTTTTACGATGGTGATAAGGTTAAGGCTTTTTTATGCAACCAATTTTGTACAGTTTTAGACGTTGTCCATATGCCATTCGAGCACGAATGGCGCTTCTCTTATATGGTGTTGCCTATGAGACCGTCGAAGTTTCCTTAAAAGAAAAACCAGAAGCACTCTTAAAGCTTAATCCAGCTGGAACCGTGCCAGTGCTTGTTATTGATGAAAATACAGTTATTGCTGAAAGTCTTGATATTATTCGTTGGGCTATGGCACAAAATGAAAAGCAGGGGCCACTTATTGCAGGCGAGTCTCAAATGATGCAAGAGCTGATTCAAATCAATGATACGCAGTTTAAGCACTGGCTTGATCGCTATAAATATGCAGATCGTCACCCAGAGCAAACAGAAGAAGACTATCAGTTTGAAGTGCAACGCTTTTTAAATCTCTATGATGCTCATCTGCAAACAAGTCAATTTTTTGCAGGTGTGAAGCCATCTATTGCTGATATAGCCATATTCCCATTTGTACGACAATGTGCCGCTGTAAAACCTGAGTGGTTTGATAGTTTAGCAATGCCTTCATTACAGCGTTGGTTAGACTACTGGCTTAATAATGACGCCTTTAAAGAAGTGATGAAGAAAGTTTAAGTAATCGAAAAAAACGAGTATATTCTTGGTTATTTATTCACTTATTTCGTAAGCAAAGATAGAGAAGTGACTTGAAACTGGTTTAGAGTTATTCGACATGCCACAGGTATACTGATTCAAGGAGTAAATCAATGCCAGTTCAAGCCTCTCAATCTGTTCAAGGTCAATTTAATTCAGCTTTTGCTGCACCTGAATCAACGGATAACTCTAAGCTTGGTGCTATTAGCAAACTTGCCAAAACCACGCTGCCTCTTGTTGATGCAAGTGCACCTATGCCAATGAATACACCTTTTAATAAATCCTCAGAGAGTTTAGTCTTGGCTGAACCAACGCCAGAACAAGTCAAGCTTGCACCAAAGGCGTCTAAGCCAAATTGTTTATATACATTAGCTCGTAAAACATTTAGAGGCATATTTAAGCTCGATAATATTCATTTAGATATTAATGGCTTGGAAAATGTTCGCAACCATAAAGGTGGTGCTGTATTAGTCGCAAACCACCACTCTTTAACCGATGGTTTAATGGTTGGTGCTAAGCTTAAAGAAGAAAAAATACACTTTGTTGCAAAAGCTGAACTCTTTAATAGTCCAATTGGTGGTTTTCTTAAGTCTGTAGGTGCTATTCCTATGGATCGTGCTGGTGGTAAGGGCAGTGCTGATTCTCTTGCAGCTGTTAAAGAAAAGCTAGCTAAAGGCGAAAAAGTTTGCTTCTTCCCTGAAGGCACACTTTCAAAAGATGGTGCAATTCACAAAGGTAAAACAGGCATTGGCCGTTTACTTTTAGAGTCTGGTGCAGATTATATTCCTGTGGGAATTCGTGGTCCATCAATTTCTCTATCTCCAACGACTTCCAAAGACGTTGAAGTTACTTTTGGAAAGCCTGTATCTATTAATGCTCTTGTTGAACGTTCTCAAAAAGGTACAAAATCTGTTGAGGATGTACAGAAGCTTGTTGCAGGTGAGCGGTCTGACGAATCTAAGCAAGCGCTTGAAGATGTGGTGTCAACTGTTATGCATGATATTCAAGATACATTAAATGGTGATCGTAAAGAAGGCAGTACGGGGTTCGTACCTTATGTCGATAATTACAGTATTTCACCAAATGCTAAAAAAGTGTAATTTTTGAATAAATTCGCAACTAATAAAAACCACTCAGATGAGTGGTTTTTATTATGAGTGAGCAGGATGTTCACAGGGTTTATATTCAAACTCAAGTGTCGAGTGATCAATATGAAACTTGTGTTGTAGCATTTTTTTCAATTCAACTTTAATGGTGTCCATATTAAAATCAGGATTAATAACAACATGGGCTTCCATGGCAATTCTATGTTCGTCTATTTGCCATAAGTGAATATGGTGAGTATTTAGAACACCTTCAATATGTTCCATCTCATGTGTAATATCGTTTCTATTAATATGAACAGGACTGCCTTCCATAAGTAAATGAATAACCTGTGGAATTTCAGTAAAACCTTGCTTTAAGACGAAGCCTGCAATTAGAAGTGTCATGAGGGCGTCTGTCCAAACCCAGCCATAAAGAAGAATTAAAGCACCAGAAATAATAACTGCAATAGATGCCATTGCATCTGTGATGTTATGCAAAAATGCTGCTCGCATATTCATGCTATTTTTTGATTGAGAGTAGGTGAGAGCTGCTGTGAAGATATCTACAATTAATGCAACACTAGCAATGATAACAACAGTCCAACCAGCGATAGGCTCTGGGTTAATAAAACGAAGAATTGCTTCATAGCAAAGATAGAAGCCGATAATAATTAAAGATGTCAGATTCATCAGTGCTGCAATGGTTTCAGCTCGCTTGTAGCCAAAAGTCTTATTGGCATCGGCAGGTTTGCGACCGATACGAATTGCGATTAAGGCAATAAACAATGATGCTGCATCGCTTAAATTGTGCAGTGCATCTGCTACAAGTGACAATGAGCCTGATAAGATACCACCAACCACTTGTGCCAAAGTAAGGAGGCCATTGGCTGCTACAGCCCACCAGAGCTTTTGTTCACTCATGGTACTTGGGTCTATATGGTGGTGATGACCATGATGATGTCCATGCCCATGATGTTCATGATTGTGATGATGTATACTCATAAAGCGTCCTGCTTATTGATCTAGAGGGACATACCGCCCTATATCTATAGTATACACCTCACTGTGAAAGAAGCTTCTTTTCAATATCTTTAAAAAATGGTGTATTCAAAGCTTCTTTGACAGAGAGCCGTGTTTCAGAGTTTTCATCGAGTAAACCAATAATGACTTGATCGAGTGTTGTAAAACTTAAATTGCTAAATAATGGTTTAAGTCGACTAGCCCCTAGGCAATTATTTTCTTTATCAAATAAGAGTGATGTTTCAAAGCCCATCACTTTGATGTGAGCCTCTTTATGACAGTGAGGTACTTTACCGAGCTTTAATTCCAGCAGCGTTAAACCTAATGCAAAAGCATCATGCCCCTTACCTGTGTAGGTGGCTTTTTTCCATTCTGGTGGGAAATAGCCAGGTGTACCTGCCATTCGAGATTTATAGTGCGTAAAGTCATTGCCTTTTTCACTTATACCATAGTCTGCCAATACAATCTGACCATCAACAGAGTGCATAAAGTTTTCCGGCTTTATATCACGGTGGATAAAGCCTTTATCATGTAGGGTTGCTACATTCTTAATATATTCAAGGCTAATATTCTCAATTAAGTCTTGTGCTGCGACTGCATCTGTATTTCTTAATTCAGCAATATTTTTTGAAATTTTTCGACCATGCCCTGCATCATAGAGGGGTAGAACAATAAATGAATCTGTTGATGAAATTTCATCGCTCTTTTGTTCTATTGATATATAGTCAATCATATGAATAAGACCATGTGCACGACCAATTTCTTTGTATTTTTCAACTTCACGAATTGCATTTTCAGAATCTTTCATATGCTTTATAGCAACAAGCTCAGGTTCACCTGGTTCTGGGTTTATTACTTTTGCTAAAGCCACTATGCCATAGGCGCCTTGGCCTAAAATTGTTTTTTTCGATGTGAAATGCAGATGTGTAGAGCTGTTAATCGCATCAATAATATCTTGATCAGGTTTTTCAATGAGTTCATAAATAGTGCTTTTTGTTGATTTTATTTGGGTCGCTTGGTGTTGTACAAAACCTGTAGTACTCCTTGTTTGTAGCCTAAAAAGGCTTCCAGATGTACTCTGTGTGTAATTATTGATATTTTGACGGAAGAGAGTATCAAGGGTAGGCTTTAATTCATTTTCTTTTTGAGCTGCAAATAATGGGTTAGCGTAAATTGCATCACTGATTTCTTTCTTCGAATTTGACTGAGTTTGTGTATTCCATGGGGTGTTTTGGCTAAATAAACGATATTGAATTTGATTGATAAGCTTTTGAACCGCAGCTTCGAGCAACTGTGGCGAGAATTTTGGAGCTGTAATGTCTAGCTTTGTTTTAATAGAAGGAGAGCTAATACCTAAGTGTTTAAAAATAAAAGATGGAATATGAGTATTAGGTTTAATAATACCTGTAAAGCTTCTTTGTTGTGGTGGTAGAACCAGTGCGCTTTGAAATATGTGGTGTAGCCGTGCTGGAACTCTTGTCACTTCAAGTGGAATGAACTGGCTTGCCAGCTTTTGACTGGCAGTCTTTGTTATAAGCTGCCTTTGAGTAGTAGACAGTATATGTGGAGTTTGTTGAAGTGTTCTAACAGGTGCCGATGCCATTACTTTGTCCTAAATTCTTTAGATTTAGGGGCATTCTCTTGAAAAAAGAAGCTTTGTGCAATTATTTGTTGCACAAAGCCAGTTATTCTGGTTGGACTTTAGTTTTAGGTAAGCCTGTTACTCGGCTGCTGGGTTTGTAAAATGAGGCTCATCTCGCGCAGGTGAGTTAATACTTGGCTGGTTAAAGTCTGGGTTGTCTGAATTGACATTTTGAGGTTCTGATGTTCGATCTGAAGGATGGTAAACAGGTGTTTCTATCACATGAGGTGGGCCATCTATTCGGCGCTCAGCGGTGGAGTTATTGATTTCTGGCTGGTCGAAGTTAGGGCCATTTAAACCTGGATTCTCAAATTGCGGTTGACCTCTGGTTTTATCAACATGTTCAGGGCCTTCAGTGACTGGCTGCGTAAACTCAGCACCTTCTGAAAAGGATTCATTATTTGTATCTTGAGTAAAAGCTGGGCCAGTGGTTGCAGGTTGAGAAAACTGTGAATCACTTTGATTGATAAAGGGCAGTCCTGCAACTTTAAAAGCTTGCGCCTCTGGTTCAGCGCTCGGATAAAAAGGGGACTGGTTGTAAACATTATCAGCTGAACTCATGTAAGCATCCTGTGCGCTGGTTTGAGCTTGTAAATAGGTGGCACTGCCTGCTAATAGAATTAAACTTAGAATAATGTTTTGATTCACGTTAATGTCCTCGTACTTTAATATTATTAAAAGGGAATATAAGAACTATAAAGAATTGCCTGTGTGGCTGCCGTGAAAGATTTTTTAAATGAACGATTTGTATTTTTTAGATACAGGTTATTACCCAATGACAACATCTTATGCTTTATTCTCTTAGGCAAATTCCTAAATGTCATCGTTATTTAATTCAGGAGCATCTCATGAAAAAAACACTGATTGCACTCTCAATAATGGCTTGTATACAGCCCGTTTTCGCGGATGAACCTGTTTTTTCTGTAGGTGAGGAGACACCTGTTGAGGCGCAAGTACAAGAAGCAACACAAGATCAGCCCTTACCGCCTCAAGAGCAAAATTTACAGTCAACTGAGCCAACAACCGCGTCTGAAGAGTATGTGTTTGACCCGAATGCAGAGCCACAAGAGCCTCAGCCAGCTGCACCAATATCAAGACCGATGGAAAAGCCATTAAAGCCTGCAAAAGGTGTCAGTAAAGCGATTAAAGTGCCGATGTATGAATCAACTTCTGCAGGGCAAGGCAAATTACTTGGCTATATCAAACTTATGCAAACTGATTATGGTGTTGAGTTCAAACCCGACCTGGAAGGTGTAAGAGCAGGTCAGCATGGCTTTCATATGCATGAGAATCCAAACTGTAAGCCTTTAGTTGATAATGGTGCACCAGCTGCGGCCATTGCTGCAGGCGGCCATTATGATCCAGACAATACTGGTAAGCATGAAGGTCCATGGGGGCATGGTCATTTAGGTGATCTACCAACCCTTGTGGCTGATGATAAAGGTCGAGTTGAAACACCTGTATTAGCGCCACGTCTTACTATGGATGATGTGCATATGCGCTCTTTAATCATTCATGAAGAAGGAGATAACTATTCTGATCAGCCACAACGATTAGGCGGTGGTGGTGCCAGAATAGCTTGTGGCGTTATTCGTTAATGCGCAATTTTTGATTGCAGCCATGCAAGTGGTTTTATCTTTTGCATAAACCCATCGTTTGCTGGCTGTTGTTGATTGATCCAGTTAACAAATGCTTGAGGCCTATCTGTAATAATACTTGTTGCGCCACGACGGACCATTTTATCTGCTAGTTTTGCATCATTTACTGTCCAGAGTGACACAGGCATATTTGCTTTTTTACAGGCTTTTGCCATAGATTTACTGTAAAGCGCATGATCGAGTGCAAGGAGTTTACAGCCAATCGATTGAGCTGTTTCTAATGGTCTTTTTTCTGGTTCCCACGCAATTAAGCCATGTGGCATTGCATTTACTTTTATAGACTCTCTTAAGAAGTCTGGATCACTTGAAGTAATAAAAGCATGCTTTGATTGGAGGTTTAATTCGTCGCAATTTTTTTTAAGCTCTTGGGCCATGGCAACACGAGCTTCAGTTGTTTCCATTGGTTTCACTTCAATTTGAATATGCTCAAGTTTGTCCCAATCACTTAAAACTTCTTTAAGTTCAGGTGTTGGCTCTATTTGTGGCCATGGTTTTTTAAAATCTGCAGTTGCATTAAGTTTTTTTGATCAGTACTTGGGGTTTTTCCTATTTCTCCAGCAACACCAGTTGTGCGCAATGTATTGTCATCGTGCATGACCATAAGTTTATGATCAGCACTATGATGAATATCTAATTCAGCTTTATTAATCCCGAGATCACGTAAAAATCGAAAGCCACCAAGTGTATTTTCAGGTGCTTCTGCTCGAGCACCACGGTGTCCAATAATATGAGATTGATTTAAAACTGTCATGGGAACATCCTTGTCTGAACTTGTTACTTAATGGTCGGCAACCCATTGAAATAACAATGTTTTAGCGTCTTGCTGTTTATTAAAATCCCATATAAATGTTACGCACATGTTACATTTATTCGGCTAATATACCCAATAAGTGTAGAAATGAATTTGATGTTTTTTTTATAAAAATGTCATAAAAAAGTGGTTTGCAAGTTCAAAAACAATGACTCATAAGTTTTAAGCAGCCTCTAAATTGAGTATGATTTAAAGCATTTAGATTTGGAACGTGAAACCTTCTTAACTTACGTTAATGAGCTATTGGGAGATGGGTATAGCTGAACTAGGGCAGGTTGTGTATGTGTTGTTGGTTTTCGTTTGAAAGAGTTTTTTTATGGGAACCCATGTATATGGTTGAGGACCTAGTGCTATCGGAGAAGGTTCGCTCGACTGGTCATGGACATTTTTTAAAAGGCCTAAACACAATAGAGGCTATCAATATTAGTTCAGCTGTTTTAATGATTTCAGTCATAAAACATTAAGTAAGTTGTTGATTAAATATAAATAATAGCTGAGTGCTCTGGTTTTTATGTGGTTATAAACTAATATCATCTATTAGGGACTGATCTTTTGGTGTTTTAATATGGCTGGGATTATGCTGTTCGCTTTTTCTTTTAATATCTTTTGGGCGATATGGTCAAAAAAAATTAAATTAGGTATGATCATTTTTGATCTTGCCTTTTTTGCGCTGGTCGTACTGCTTGTACTCATTAGACCTCCATTTCCAGTGGTAATGGTTGTTTGTTTTAGTGTGTTGGCTGCTTTTATGTACTTGGTGCATTCACGAGATAAATTTGCATTTTTTGAAGATCTACAAGTTTTTGATGCAAAGATTACAAAATCACTTAAAGGTTTTGGTCGTGCTGCTGCATTAACAGGCTTTGTCTCTATTGGTATGGGACCAAAAGCTAAAATGAAAAAGCAGGGGTACGAATCTAAAGGTGAAGAATTATTAGACCTTATATACGATGCCCAATACGCCAAAGCAACCAAGCTTATTGATAGAATTCCATTAGCACGAAGGGCAGAGCTTTTTGCATCAACCATGAGTTATTGTAAAGAGTATGAATTTCCAGAAGACGCCCTTGAGGATTGGAAGCATTATTATGTAGTGCTGTTATGGGCGCAATATAATATTTCACAAGCACTTTTTTATAAAAGCCATGCAACTGCATTAAATACCGCCTGTTCGCAACGATTTTATGATTATCTCAAAGATGCCCAAGCTGATTTGCAAGCAATGATTAAACAAAGCCCAGATATTGCAGAAGCATATCCACTTATGTTGCAGGTGGTTAAAGCTGGATATTACTCATTACCAAATGTCATGGACCCACTCGATATTTATAAAGCTTACATGAAGTTTTCCCCAGAAGATTTAAACTTTAGAGTTCAAATGATTCAATGCTTATCGCCACGATGCTCTGGTGGTAGCGCTCAAAGCATGATGACGATTGCACAGCAGTCGTTGGAAGAGGCTGAAATATCAAAAAATGATTATCTCTCATGTTTAATTGTTGTTGCTCATTTTGAAAACTGGCTTTATGAGTATGAACAAGCTGGTGCCATTGAGGATATGGAAGATAGCTTGGCAGATTATTTTTTAAATACATCTCATAATGATGATGTTAAGTTTTCTTTTCGGCAGTTTCTGAGCGCAAAGCCTGAAATGAAAGTGCATGAAAGCCAAGTTGCTTTAAATTATTTTGCAATGGCTCTCTATTATGCAGAGTGTGATAAAGCCGCTGATCGCGCATTTAAACTCTTAAAAGGACGTTACTACGATGAGCCTTGGAATATGCTTAAACTCGGTTTTAAGTCTCAGGTCGATGTACGTTTCACTATTGATTCCATTAAATCCAGTTTGAAATACAGGGTAAGTCATCTTGATGGCTAGCTCTACATGAGTGTTAAAAGAGTGTGAATGAGAGCCTTTTTTTCACAAAAGAAAGTTGAAAAAAAGTGCTGAATTGAGGGATAAACTGCTTCTGGAGAATGTCCAAAGTTACTCAACAGGTCAAGAATCTTAAGTTTATCTTGACCAGTATTTTATGAGTCTTTTGACGAAGGTGAATACCATGTCCAGTTTAACAGTTGTGCAGTTTGACAAATCTTCTCAGGATCAGCAGATCCTTGAAACCATGCTCGATCTGAACTTCTACGCATCAAAGTTCTATCAGTTTATCCAGCAGCAAGTGCAGGTGCCAAGGCTGAAAGGGCGCTTCGGTGCCTTGGCGATGGTCCATCAAAAAATACTTCAAAACTTAAAAGTGTATGTTGCACAAAAGAATTTAAATCTTAAAGCGCCACAAGACAGCTCTAAGTCTTTACAGACTCGCTTTATTTCGAAAGCTTGCGCAGTTTTACGAGGCCGAGTGGACCAATCATTTACTAATAAAGTAGCTACTGCGGAAATGAAATGCCTTGATTTCATGATTGAAGAGACAAAACATTCAGGTGCGTCAAGGCAAACGAAGTGGATGTTGGCGCATCAGTTAAACTATTTGCATAATTCTCATGACTATCTAAGATCACTCAACTAGAGGCAGTTGCTTTAATGCCTGCTTCATGTCTTCTTCATTAAGGCCATCTTCAAGTAGAATTGAGAGATTCTGCACACCTTTACTGGTTTGCATGACCGCCTTTATACAGCCTTGTAGTGTGTTTTGCAGTTTTACAGTCCCATCAGTGGCTTGGTGTAAGCCTTTACCGCCCACAGAAGGGCCTATAATCACTGTTTTAACGCCTGGCACCTTCTTAAGCGCATCAATGGCTTTTTTGCCTTTCTTACATGTGCTTTGGTGTCGACCGCGCATTTGAAGTATCCTGATGGTGAATGAGAAGAGGTTGATATGATGCCACAGCTTGAGCTGATATCAAAGAACGTGGAGTCAAAACCCTTCACAAGAAACCAATGATCTACCGTTTAGTGTATCAAGGTAACCAGTTGGTCAACATGGATTAATATTTGAGGGACTCATGAGTTTAAGACAAGTTAAAAAATACGCAGCGGTCTTTTTTGGGCTTGCGAGCACAACATTGGCAGGCCATGCATTTGCAGTGGATGGTCTTGTTGAACAGGCGGCGCCAGCATTTGAGCTTAAAAGTGAAGGTGGTGGTAAGCCAGGAGCCACAATTAAGCTGAGTGATTATAAAGGTCGCATTGTGCTTATGAACTTCTGGGCTTCATGGTGCGGGCCATGTCGTGAAGAGATGCCCTTACTTGAAGACCTTTACAATAAATACAAAGACCAAGGATTAGTTGTATTAGGCATTAATGTGGATAGCGAAGTAGCTCAAGCCATGAAGTTTCTTGATAAAGAGCCTGTGACTTTTCCAATTCTTTTAGATTCTGAAAGCGCTGTATCAGAAAAGTACCAAGTTGATGCGATGCCAACAACTTATATTATTGATAGAGATGGTACTGTGAAGGCGCATCATCGAGGCTACCGCGAAGGCTTTATGGATAAGTACGATCAAGAAATCCAAGAGCTTCTTAATCCTGAGCCATTATAAAGATATTTCTGTTACTTAAAGCTGAGCTTGTATTCTTGCAAGCTCTTTTTTAAGGTTTAATTTTTCAGGGACAACTAAGCTTCTATCATCTGCTAGCAATAATTTTGCAAGGCCCAGCATGCCTTTAACGTAAGGTGTGATTGGCATGTTATTAAAGGTGCTTGGCAAGACCTTTAATTCTTCTTTTTTAAAGCCTTTTTGAATAAGTTTATTTTCTGCCTTTAAACTTAAACTACTTGGTATTTTATCTGATGTAGGATAATGACCATAGAGGGTGCTAATAATAAGTGAGCCTAAACTAAAACGATTATATGTTTTCTGTTCTATATCAGTTAAGGTGCCTCGTCTTGCGACTCTTGGCATAGTTACAGGCGTTGACCAGCCTCTTTCAGGAAAGGTTTTTGAGTCAACCATCATATCGCCAATATCTGACATTTTACTGCCAAGAATATTCAATAAATGAAGATCGGGATGATTCATTTTATGTGACTCTAAAAAAAGAACCATATCTATAATTTCAGAAACTTGTTTAAAGTTTTCTTGTTGGAATTCTTTTATTTTCCCTTGTTCTAGTAGCTCTAAATTATTTTCAAGACGATCAGCACCATCATCTTCATACACAAGTTCGGAAATGGTGTAGGCTTTTTCGCGAATTTGTTTTTTACCCTCAGTTGAATGTGAGTCGTAAAATTCCAAATAGTGCTGCGGAATAACGCAAAACTTTTCAATACCTGGGAACTGTTTTTGTAAGGCTTGGCCTTTTTCAAATTCAAGTTGAGCATTTAAAGTACGAATGTTTTTCTTAGCTGCATAAAAGTGTTGATTTGCGATTTTCATGAGAGGCACAACTTTACCAAAAGCACCTTCACCTAAAAGAGCACTCAGGGTTTCCTCACCTTCCACCTTGTATCTGGCCTTGCCTTTAGGGGCTAGAAAATCATTATGTAAGTCTGCTACAAGTCGGTTATCACGCATATTGCCAGTGGGGTTGTAGCTTTTAAAGGATTCAAACCAATGGCCATCATCCGACTGGACTAGGGTATGGTCAAGATGAGTAAAACGCTTATCCAGACGATTTGTCTGCAAGACAATAAAGGTTGTATCTAAATCTGCTCGCTTAAAAGAGTCTGCATGAAATTGATCGAGGTACTCTTTAGCTTCATGTGTTTTAATAAAAGACACTTGCTCAGGGTGTTGAGAGAGGTGGTCTACTAAAGTTAATAGCCTCTCTTGATATGCATCTTCCTCTTTTTGATCTTGGAGAAATTCTCTGACAGAGGCATGGGCTTCAAAAAGGGACTGATCTTCGTTTAAAAATACTTTAAGCAATGTGAAAAGGGCATAGTCTTGATGCACTTGCGCTTTGAAGCCCTCAAGCTCTAATGTTGACATGCTATCGCTTCGCGGCAGTGATTGTGCTGCGCTTGTTGTGTTAGTCAGATAGTCGGAGTCAGCCGGTGTTGTTATATCTTGCGCATAGCTCTGAGTCGTTTGCGGCAACCGTGTAAGAGTTAAGCCCGCGAGGCGATTTTCAAGAGGTGCCTGCGGCTTTATAAACCCTTTGGTCTGTTGAACTGAAGAAGTGGCTACCATGATCGTCTCGCCTGTGCTGTTGTAAGCTTAAATGCTCACAGCATACTACTACAGTCCATTTTATGGTATCAAGGTGCCTGTACCTTTCCTTGGTTATTGTCTCTTTCTTGAGTCTTGGTACCTAACTTGCGCCCTAAAGCTTGATAAGTTTCATCGTATTGGTCAAAAAGCTAGCGTCTACGTACTTGCTTAGCTTCATCACTTCTGACTGAAGATTTAGCTTTTGTGGTGTAACAAGGCTTCGGTCATCGGCCATGAGGCGCTTGGATAGCTTTAATACGTCCTTTTGATAATCAGTAGCTTGTTGGCCAAGTATTGTGTCTGGCACAGTATCAAAGCTGTCTTTGGAATAGCCTTTTTGAATTCGCTGATTTTCCATAGGCAGGCGTAGCTCTGCAGGTGTATCATCCGCTGCTGGTGGCTTGCCAGTATTGCTGATAATCATGCTTGAGCCAATACTAAAACGATGAAATGTATCAAATTCTTCGTTTGTTAACTTTTCTTTATCAACGACTTTTGGCATGGTGTACTGAGGTGTCCAAGAGCTTTCAGGTATTTTCTGGCCAGGGCCAATCAGGTCTGCAAGATCACCAGCTTGGTGCCCCATAATATTTTCCAGCTTAAAGTCTGGATGAAGTTTATGGGCTTTACTTAACACTTGCTCAAGTTTTGCCAGTGCGAATAAGAGTGCAAAGTTATTATTGATAAACTCTTGAATTTGGCCTCTTTTAAGCTGTTGCAAGTTATCATATGCAGCATAAAACTGATTTCGTTCCTGCGCTAAAGGTATAAAGCCATATCCTTTGAAGAAATTTGCTTGTTTATCGTTTTTCTGACTGCCAACTGTTTCAGAAAAATGTTCCATCATAAGAAATTTATCGTGGTCTTCTTCTGGTAGGTCAGCTTTTAAGTTTTGTGCTTCTGTGTGTTCACGTAGAAGCGAGGCTATATCCCAAGATTTTTTATCAGCCCAAAATGATTCATCAGCCATATCCCGAGCAAGAATAACAATACCGCGTCCGCCAGAGCCTAAGATAGCTTGGTATTTATTTGAAGTTTCTTCAACAGCTTTTGCCCAGCCTTTTGGCAGGAGCTCTTTTTCATGAATATGACGCATTGCTTTATTATCATAGGCGTTATCTAAATCATAGGATTTAAATTGCTCGAACCATTTACCACTGGTTGATTTTACGAGAGTGTGATGAAAGTGGGTGTCTCTCTTATCTAAGCGTCTTGGTGCAGAAATGACTTGTTCCATTGGGATTTTATAGGTTTCAACCGCTTTTTGATTAAGCATTCGTGTTGCTTCTAAAACACCCTTTGTGCGAAGGTCTGTTAACACTTTTGGGTTTTTTTGAATTTTTGCCGCAAGTGAGTCTAAAAATTCTGTTGTAATACGATCGCTTTTATTCTCAATAATAAAGTTACGAACTTTTTCAAAGGCTTCATCTGCATGGGCTTTTTTAAATGTTTTGTGTTGATCAAGATGCATTTTAACAAGTGCCATAACTGCATAGGTATTTTTCACCTGAGTCACTGTGTTTTTATAGCCTTCGGTCAGTCTCTTTATTTCTGATGACTCTGTTCTTTGCAGTTTTACGCTTGAGCTACTGCTGCTTCTTACGTGAGTGCGATGACTTGAGGCGTGAATTGCTTTTACTTTGCGAGCCTTATTTGGCGATAGCGGCTTTAAATTGTTTAAATGTGAATTCGAATTTGTAATTGGTTGTTTTGAGTTCTCTGCAAAGTTTTGTGGTGTTTCATGGAGAACTGAAAGTTGTTGCAGCTGTGGACTCATAAGTGATCCTTAGGGTATTCGAATTCAAAAGTAGTGCAAATAACTTTGATTAAAAATCAAGCTAGTGGCTAAGTGGTATGAGAGTTTACTATAGAGTTTGATAATGCAACAAGGTGTCAATGATTTATGCTTAAGTCGTTGAAATGTGTAGGTGTTTATGCACTTTTTTAGCACTTTTTATTTTAAAAAGGTGCATAGTTAAAGCGGGAATTAACAGAATGCAAATTCGGTTTTATAGCGGATAGCCTTAGTTATTATTTGTATGATGTCCAAGAAATGCAGCTGCTTTCTTGAATATTTTCTCTTTACGCTCAGGGTTCATTTTATCCAGCTGTCGAACCATCATTGATAAGCGGTATTGTGAAGCAAAGAACTCTCGGTGTTTATCAATAAAGCGCCAGTAGAGGCCGTCTAAAGTCTCTTGCCAATCGCCTTTACTGGAATAACCCATCTTAATCATGTAATTCGAGCCACAAATATATGGTTTGGTTGCAAAGATGCCACCATCAGAAAAGAGGCACATGCCGTAGACGTTTGGCCCCATAACCCAGTCAGCTGAATCGATAAACATTTCCATAAACCATTTAAATGCTTCTTTAGGGTGTATTTCACAAAGGAGCATAATATTGCCAACAACCATTAAGCGCTCAATATGGTGGTTATATCCATAGTGCACCGCTTTGGTGATCGCATCATCAAGTGGCTTTATTCCTGTTGTGCCTTTGTACCAGTCATCTGTGAGTTTACGCTCGTGATTAAAGAAATTGCTTTGGGCTTCATCTTCACCAAAGTGCTGGTCAATACCGAAGACAAACTCTCGCCACCCTATAAGCTGACGAATAAAACCCTCAAGAGAGTTCATTGGCACTTTATTTTTTTCAGCATAGGCAAGGGTTATATTGACTACTTCTTCAACTGGTAATAAGCCTGCATTGATATATGGGCTTAAGAGGCTGTGAAATAAAAAAGGAGTTTTATGGCTCAGTGCATCTTGGTAATCACCAAATTCTTCGAAACGTTCTTTTAAAAAAAGTTGTAGTGCTTCACGAGCTTCTTCTGTTGTTGTCGCATACCACTGTTGATCTGATTCACCTGGATGATCTTGAAAATAAACATCAATAACTTTATCAATTTCTTGATGCTGTATCGTTTGTTTCCAACGTGTTTTAACATCAGGTACAGGGTGCTTTTGTGGTAGCTTTTTACGGTTTTCATCATCAAAGCTGTAGCGACCACCTTGAGGCTCGTCTGGGCCATTCATCAAAATACGACGGTCTTGACGTTGCTGCTCATAAAACGTCTTAAGAAAAGGCTTTTTAACCGAATCTAAATAATCTCGAAACTCTTCAGGTGTGTTTAAAAAGAGAGGTGAGCGTAAGAGTTTAAGCTCAAGATTTTCTTGATCGCAAAAGCGCTCAAGCTTTTCTTTAAAGAATCGGTCTTCAGGGTAAAAACAGGAAATACTTGATGTTTTATGCTTTTTAATATGGGCTTCAAGACAATCAAAAAAGGTTTGGTCTTTTTCTGCCGTGGATTCATAGTCGTAATAATGCACCGGCCACTCTAATTGGAGTTGCAAGTTATAGCGACGCATACTTGTCAAAAAGAAATGAATTTTTAATTTATGATATTTAAAGTGTTTGGCAAGGTCTTTCGACTCGCACATGAAAATGCTATCGCACTTTATTTTGGATTTAATTAATTCAACAGGGAATAAATGGCTACCAAGTGTAAGATGAAGACATGGCATAAAATCTCCTGATAGAGTTTATTGTTGTACATCAATCAGGGTAGGCGAAACTCATTGTGTAGTTAACGCCATCTTTCCCCGGCGATGGAAGCGTAAATGTTATATGTGCACTTGTTTTTGATGGGAATTCATCAATTCGTGCAAGCTCACCTTGACGGTATTCGTCAGGGAATATTTCAAATTCGGCCACGAGTTTATCATTAAGGTCTGTGAACTTCATGATAAGAGTAGGGAATGGCATGTCAAAATTTTGATTGGTATTAAAGATAACAGCATTCACTTCAACTTGATCATCTTTTGCTGTTGTTGTTAGGCTCGTTACTTTTAAGTATTTCACCGAATGTGTCGGTGGTAACTCGCATGGTGCAATACCGCAAATTGTTGCAAGGCGAGGGCGCCATTTGGGATCTTGGCTCAGGGCTTCGAATTGCGTTACAACATAGCCTATTGAGCCCACGAGAATAATAAACAACACCATAAGCACGCCTGGTAATGCCCAGTTTTTGCCTGGCTGTTTTTCTTCGTCATCATCAAAGTGCAGTGGGTCATCAATACGAAGAGAGTCGAGGGATTGTTTCTTTTGTTGGCCGCTAAAACCTGCTTCTTCAGTAGGGCGAAGTGAGCCCGCGCCAGAACCATTGTGTTGAATACGATCACTATCAGCAAAAAATTCATTGATGTCATCTTCAAGCTTGCTACGCTTCTTTTGCGCAGCAGTTTTTTGCGCTGTAGCACTCATGCTCGAAGTAGAGCCAACCATGAGATCGTCATGATCAGTCTCTTCTTCTTTAATTTCAGTATTAAGTTGGTTGGAGGTTGAGGTGTTTAGGGATGACTCAACACGAGTTTCTTCTTCTGCCCAACTATCAACATGGAAATCTTGGGATGATTCAAAGTGTTCTGGTTTGCCTTTTGTGATATCAAATGTGTCAATATCATCAGCCATGCCTTTGATAGGCGATGTTGTATCATCTTGGAAAAGTTTGGCAAAATCTTCAATGTCGGCATCTAATGACTTTGACGGCTTGCTCACTGTTCTTTGTTTTGTGAGTGCTTGAATTTGCGCTTCAATTGCTTCTAATTCTTCATCAATACCAGAGAATTGTTTGACTGCTTGAGCCTGCTCAGGCTCCGCAGTTAGGTGTTCACGGCCATTAAAGACGTGCAAACAAGCACCGCAACGAACAAGGCCGTTCGCAGCGGTAAGTTGCACCTCATCTATTTCAAAAGTGCTCTTGCAATTGGGGCATTTTGAAAGCACGCCAGTGAATCCTTTTAATGGTTAGAAATCATACACCTATAGAGTATAACCTAAACTCACAGATTTACAGGAAAATCAATAAGAAGCTTATGATTTTCTTCGTGCTACCACGCGAGACCAACCATCAAGGTTCTTCACTTCGAAAGATTCAAAGAAAGGCGTGTAGTTTTCGATAATACCTGCATCGTGGCGTTCAAGTAGGCCGCTCATACAAATCCAGCCGCCAGGTTTCACAAGACTTGCGAGCTGTGGCGCCAATTCCATTAATGGTTCTGCAAGAATATTAGCGAGTAACACGTCAAAATGATCTTCAAAATCTGCGTTTCGATGTAGGTCTTGTGGCTTAATTGTATGAATTGCATCAGCAACTTCATTTTTCTCAGCGTTCATGCGTGTTGCTAAAAGGGCTTGAGCATCAATATCTGTGGCTTGGATATTACGAGCACCATAAAGTGCTGCACCAATACCTAGAATACCAGAACCACAGCCATAATCGATAACGTTTTGGCCTTCTTTGAAGAGTTCAGGATTTTCGGCGATCCACTCAAGGCACAAGAATGTTGTTGCGTGCGTACCTGTACCAAAAGCCAAGCCTGGATCAAGTTTCAGTGCAATTTTAGCTTCTTCAGGTGTTTTAAGCCATGAAGGCACGATCCACAAGTCATTACCACAATGAATAGGCTGGAAATCTTGAAGACATGTTCGAACCCATTCTTGATCTTCAAGAACGCTATAGACCACTTCACGGTTAAGTTCTGCCTCTAGGCGGTCGCGAATTCTTTTCTTTTGGCGTCTTTTCTTTTGTTTATTTGTTGAAAGCTCAAACAGGGCTGAAATTGTAAGAGAAGGCCAAAGTGGTGTTTTACCTGGGAGAGGTTCAAAAATAGGTGTGTCTTCGCCATCGGCAAGGGTAATACACACGGAGCCATTCTTTTCAAATGCTGCTTCTACAGCTTTACGTTGCTGTGGCGTCGCATTAATTGTGGCTTGAAGCCATGCTACAGGCTCTTCTTCCTTGCTCGCTGGAAGGCCGATTTCAAATGTAGCTGTTTCATGTGGCTCTTTGTTGTGCTTATCTTGCGACATAACGAGATAGTCTCCAGGTTTATGCATTTCTGTAAAGGAGGGTAGTTTACTGGATTTTCTGCTTTCATAACAGTATTGAAATGTGTATCCACAATACTTAACCAATTTAAAAAACAAAGCCCCAGATTTATGGTCTGGGGCTTTGCAGGTCTCTCTTAAGAAACAAAGGATTAATTAATATGGTATTAATCCATTTTCTCAAGTAGATGCTCTAAGTGATGGATATTATGCTCAGCCTGACGGAATGTTTCGTCAGTCATGATTGTATCCTTCAATAGAGGTGTATTTGTTTTGATACCTTCAAGCAGCAACTCTTCAAGAGCTGTTTTCATGATTTCAATTGCTTCATCACGATCGCGACCTTTAGTAATAAGCTTACCAATCATCGCATCGTAATATGGCGGTACTTTGTAGTTTGCATAGATATGAGTATCCATACGAACGCCACGGCCACCTGGAGCGTGGAAGAAATTAATGGTGCCTGGGCTTGGCATAAACGTGCGTGGGTCTTCAGCATTGATACGACATTCAATAGCATGACCTTCACATACGATATCTTTTTGCTTCAGTTTAAGGCCTTGACCACCAGCAATCAAAATTTGCTGTTCGATCAAATCCACACCAGTAATTTCTTCAGTAACGCAATGCTCTACCTGAATACGTGTGTTCATCTCGATAAAGTAGAACTTGTCATCTTCATAAAGAAATTCGAACGTCCCTGCACCACGGTATTTGAGCTGTTCGCAAGCACGAATACATGCTTTGAATGCGTGCTTTTGAGAAGAACTATCAATATTTGGAGCAGGAGCTTCTTCAACAACTTTTTGGTGACGTCTTTGAAGAGAACAGTCACGGTCAAAAAGATGAATAGCCTTACCTTCACCATCACCTAGCACCTGAACTTCAACGTGACGTGGACGTGTGAGGAATTTTTCCATGTATACACGGTCGTCGCCAAATGCAGCGCCAGCTTCAGATTGAGTGAGCTGTAGTGCTTTTGGCAGAGAGAACTCGTCATGAACAACGCGCATACCACGACCACCGCCACCAGCAGCTGCCTTGATAATGATTGGGAAGCCGATTTTACGAGCAAATTCAAGTGCTTCTTGTGGATCACCACTCAGAGCGCCTTCAGAACCTGGGATTGTAGGTACTTTAGCAGCACGCATTGCATCTAGAGCTGCAACTTTGTCTCCCATTGTGCGGATGTTTTCAGGTCTTGGACCGATGAAAATAAAGCCACTGTCTTCAACTGCTTCAGCAAATGCTGCATTTTCTGCAAGAAAGCCATAGCCAGGGTGGATTGCATCTGCATCAGTGACTTCTGCGGCGCTGATGATTGCAGCGATATTAAGGTAGGAATCACGAGAGCTCGCAGGGCCGATACATACTGCCTCATCCGCAAGTTTAACGTGCATCAGATCTTTATCAGCAGTTGAGTAAACTGCAACAGTCTTGATGCCCATTTTCTTACAGGTTCTAAGGATACGCAGAGCGATCTCACCGCGGTTCGCTATCAAGATTTTTTCAATCATGCTGAGAAACCTCTTTTAAGGGCTTGAGTGATCTGACTGGCAGGTCACTCGAATTCAATGCCTACACTTATTCCGCTTAGTCTTTTCAGAAAAGTCTGGTGCGAAATAAGGGGAACAGAGAGTAGGCACATTCTGAGTACAGGGCAATAATTGATTGCCGTTGTTACTCTTACTGAGAATTACTGAATAACGAAAAGTGGTTGGTCGTATTCGATTGGAGTACCGTCTTCAACAAGAATCGCAGCGATAGTACCAGCTTTGTCAGCTTCGATTTGGTTCATCATCTTCATCGCTTCAACGATACAAAGAACGTCACCTTTAGCTACAGTTTTACCAACTTCAACGAAGTTAGCAGCGCCTGGAGCTGGTTTACGGTAGAAAGTACCAACCATTGGAGACTTAACTTGGTGACCAGTTGGTGCAGCAGCTTCAGCTGGAGCAGCAGCGGCTGGTGCAGCAGCTTCAGCAGGTGCCTGAACTGGAGCTGGAGCAGCTTGTGGTGCTAAGTAGTATTGTTGCTCAGCAACAACGTTTTGATTACGTTTAACTTTTACTGAAAAATCGCCTTCCGTTACTTCGATTTCATCAGCATCCGAGTTTGCAAGTAATTCCAGCAGGGTTTTTACCTTGTCTAAGCTCATAGGTTATCTCTCTGTTGACCATAGTGTTGCTTGCGAACAGTGCATGCTCTCCTCATGAGGACTTCTAAAGCACTGATTGCACAGTTATTTTTGGTGGTGCTAGGCACAGTTATACCTGTGTTAGTGCCACATCTAATGCGTAATCATACCCTAGAGGACCAAAACCGACTAGTCTTGATAACGCAATATCTGCAAAGAAAGAGGTGTGTCTGAAGGTTTCACGTTGAAAAACCGCACTGATATGGACCTCAATCATTGGAATCTTGCTGCCTGTGACAGCATCCCTGAGTGCAACACTTGTATGTGTAAATGCGCCAGGGTTAAAAATAATACATTTTACGTTTTCGTGAATTGCTTGATGAATGCGGTCAATCAAATGGCCTTCGTGATTGCTTTGAAAGCAATGGAGGGTGACTTGCGCTAGCTGCGCTTTATCTGTGAGTCTCTTCTCAATATCAGCAAGAGTCGTACTTCCATAGATACCCGGTTCGCGAGTGCCTAATAAATTCAAATTAGGGCCATTTAATAGAAGGATTTTCGCTTGCTTGCTGCTCATTAAGTCAATATCCATTTGTTTGGAGGCTTCACGTTAAACAGTTTTTTGTAATCAGGGATTGATTTCTAAAGAAAACCAACACTTTAGAATGACTTGTGCATAAAAACATAGAAGAGAGGGCAGCGTCAAGCGTTAAAGGAATGTTAGAAGTCGAAACTCGAATTAACGCTCTAAAAAAGGACACTTGACGCTTAAGATGTAAGCGTCAAGTGTCCCTGAATAGAGAGTAAGAAATTAGCCTTCGTCTGGTGTCATGTCATTTGCTTTTTTCTGAATATCTTCCATTGCAGCGCGAGATGAATCTTTCATATTATCAACACCTTGGTTGAATTCACCTGCAGCAGCATCACCATAGGCAGCAGCTTTGTCACCATATTCTGTTGCTTTTGATTCAATATTGTCACCCATGGATTCCATTTCTGTACCAAATGCATCTACACCTTCTTGTACATTCTCGTAAGAATCTTTCGCTGTATGCTCAACATTTTCTTGTGTTTCTTGGCTGCAACCAGAAAGTGCAGCACCTAGAACAAAAGTAGCAGCCAGTGTTGAAAGTGTTTTCATATTAATAGTTCTCATCATTTAGAGCCTCTGTGTTGTTGTACATGAATCGATTTGGAAAAGCGCCAACTTTATCGACTACTAAGAATAGAGACTCAGCTGTGAAAAAATAGTTCATAACATAAGATTACTGTTCACTTATATCCGAATACTAATATTGAACAAATGACTAAAACGAAAAGATGATGATTCTTATACAATTATTAAATATATAAAATACCTTCGTGTAACCATGCCATTGAGGGCTTATTTAGTACTGTGTTAGCTTTAGTTTCGTAAGACAAAGTCTATTGGCATCGTCAAAGGTATGAATGAGAGGAAGTACATAATAATGAAAATTGATAATAGCCAGCAAGCACAGCAACTACCCAGTTTGCACACTGATGATAATATTGAAGGTAAGTTAGCGCAAGTTCAGAACGCACCTGCAGTATTACCAACAGCATCATCATCAACTTCTGCTGCATATATGGAGCAAGCTTCAAATTCAAGCCATTTATCAAAAGCTATTTTAGCTAATGACCTAAACCTCTTAGACAAAGCCGTACTTGAACCGCTTTTACAAACTACAAATGCTGATGAGCGTAAAGCAACTCTCAGAGCTTTAAAAGAACAGCTTGCTTCAACAAAAGAAGCATTACATCCGCGACAGGGGGTTATGCCCTTGCTTCTAAAAAGCAGCGATGCAGAGCTTAAGGGAATTGGCGTTCAAGCTATGAGTCAGTTTATGCAAACTGGTAAAGTTAAACTTGCTTCATTAAGATCACCTGCATATCGAACGCCGGTAGAGCTACGTGAGGCTGCAAGTCATCAATGGATTAATCAGGTTAAAGATTTGATTAAAAAATCAAAAAACACTCTTGCTTACCATGATTTTTATAATATTCACAATGATGCTAACGAGCTGGATTTTGTAAAAGCGTTTTCTTACAATATGTTGGTGGATATTCGCCCAGACTTGCATGAGAAGCAATTAGAACCTGTAGTTGAATTTACTCTCTTTAAGCTAACCTCAGCACAAGGTGACTCTTTTGCAACTGCAAATAAAGCGGCGCTCGATAAAATAATTCACTTACCTTCTATGAGTAATGCCGAATTGAGACAAGCATTGATAAAAGAAGGCTTTACACTCAAAGTTGTTGCAGGTTTTGACAGCCATAGCCAGTTTGTGAATATAGCAAAATCATTTGAGAAAGGTTATCAATCTTTTGCTCAAGATATACAAGCTGATGCTAAACGAGTGCCTGTTAAAGCGACTGATGCAGAAATTGCAAAAGAATTAGCTTCGAAAAAAATTGAGATGCGATCAAAATACACTAAAGAAGAAATTACAAAAAATATTAAAGACACCAAGATAGCGGTCCGAGTCTTTAAGCGTTGTATTTCAATTGCTGGTGATGAACTACATCCAAATCATGCATATGCCAAAAAATACCTCGCTGTAGCTGCAAAAAATGATTTGCTCTTCAAAGCCTTTACAGATATGCAAAAACTGCCATTAGATTTAACCGGACTTGTTTTATTGAAGCAATTGAGTTCTGCTCTGGATTCAAAGGAAGTCGCTAGCCCTTATGCTCGCCCATTCGAGCAAAGCTATAAGCAAGTTCTTTCAATTATGCCAAATGATGACTTAATTGGTTATGCAAAAAATCCTGGCGAGCACCAAGATTTTAAACCTGACTTTGTGAAGCAGTTGGCTGACAATATGAATAAAGGCACATTTGCAATTATGCAGGGGAGTGCTGCAGGTAAAGCTCTAGAGCTTGGTCAGCAATTCCCTGAGTTAAAAGAACCTTCTTTAACATTTGTGAAAGGCCGTCTTGAAGCATTTGCATTTGCAAAACAGCCAAACCTTCAACCAGCACAGATGTTTGCTCAGCAAGCCGGGCATCCATTGCAGGGGTTTGCATTAGATTTAATACAAAGAGCACAGTCCTCTGCACCTAAGGCAAGCTGATCATGATAAATCCTGCTTCTTCAATAACGCCTACTCTGAAACATGAAACGTTAGCGCTTTCTGCTCAGAACCAGTTTGTGTCAAAAATTACACCAATTCAACATAAGCAATTTATTGATTCAATGGCACCACATATTATGGCCTTTATCAATAAAACATTTAAAGGTGATTTAAATGAAACTGCTCATGAAGAAAGTAGGCTTGCAGGTATTTGCGATACAAATATTTTCGACTTGTTTCCAAAGGGTATCAAAGAGTATTCGAATTCCTTCATTGGTTTTACGAAAGTTTATGAAAGTTTTGTCAGAGACACTAAGTCAAAAATCTTAAATATGGATTTATCTCACTTTGAGTCAGCTGCAGCCAATGATGAAGATCTTCAGGCTGTTGAGTTTAATTATGGCATCTCATCAGGTGATTGCATGTTAAATCATATGTTGAGTGCAGCTGGGCAGCTTACTCATCCAGATCACCTTGTTGCAAAGAACTTTTTAATTCGGCTTGTTGTAGAAGAGCCTGATATTGCTCGTAGAACACTTGGGCAGAAAATTACCATTCTTAATGATGTGCAGCCATTGGTCGATGGTGTATCCGATAAAAGCAAAGAAGACTTAAGTGCTGGCTTGCAGTTTAATTCTGGCAAGCATCACATCGCTGATTTTATCAAAGAAACTATTGCTACGGCGCCAAGCAATGGTAGCACGCTTATAGGTGGTACCTTGGAGGCGTATTGTCATTCACTCGTCAATTTACAAGATAAGATTCAAATTAAAGCTGGGGAGGTTGTGAATGCCGATAAAGCCCTAGAAGAGCCTCGCAAAATTAACCCTGCCACAGGTGTAGAGTATCCACCACAACCTACTCATATGATGGAAACAGAAGGTATGGTGATGGATAAATATGGCATGTATGTGTACGAATAAGAGCGCCTTACATTATTTCTTTTTGATGATAGCGCGCACGTGCTGCCCGCCATTCTTGAATTTGAAAATCTGGTGAGAATAAAGTTTCGTCTATATCATCGAGCAATAGTATTAATCTAAAGATAAAACTAGTTTCATTTATGCTTTCTAGGATTTCCTTTGAAAGTTCTGTATTTTCACTTTTTCTAGCTTTATCAAGTTTTATGCATTGCTCTAATCTTGTTTCTGTTAGGTTGAAATAGTATTCCTTTGGACGAAGTAGATGTGTGTTGAAGCAATTCTCCAAAGAGCTCATGCCATATACAGGGTCTGATGCTTGAAAAAAGTTATCTAAAATGCTTGTTTTTCGTAAAGATAAAAGCAGTAAAAATATTTTGTCTTGTTTGAATCTTGGAATGTCTTTTCTCAATAATTTTTCTTGAATATAAAGAGCCAGTTTTACCCATTCAATTGTAATTTCTTTATTTTGTTTTTTTAACCCGACTTGCATGTTTGTATATTCGCTTAGAACAAGCCAGTCCCAAGAGCCTGGAATTAGTATTTTATTGGCAACTGCGAGATCAAATTCAATTTTAATTTGATCTAATGGTAATTTCCATAATTCTTTGATAAACATTTTAATAGCCCTTTGTATTATCATAAAACTCTAAAGCATTACTGAAATCAAAACCATAGCGTTGAAAGGCAGTCTGGGCAATATCCAAAGACTCACTTGGAACTTTATAGTGACCAGTGTGATTACTCAGCTTTAAGCCATATCTATAATCATTAAATACGCCTATTTCTACTTCACCAGCTGCATATACAGGACGGCCACCACTTAGCACTGCATGACTAATAGTCTTATCTCCAATATAAACAGTTGGGGCAACGATAAGTTCACCTTTTTCTGTTACTACAAACTTTAATGGCAAGGCATCTGGATGTGGCGATTGCAGGTAATCACTCATCCTTTGGGGTTCAACACCAATTTTTTGTGCTAATAGAATTTCATCTTTAAGGTTTTCAGGCATGCCATTCTCATACAAAGCCCGATTTTCTAAAAGCGACTCAGGTACATCAGCATCTGGCACCAAGTCAGGTTTTTCTTTAATAGAAAAGTTCGGCTTATCTGTAGCTCGCTTCGCAACAAGAATCGCTTTCGCAATACCTGCAGCCTTGGTCGCCATCGCAGCAGGGGAGACATTTTCCCCAGCAACCTTACCTTGATCCCATAATGTACCAGAAACAAGGGCCTGAGCGTCTTCTAAAAGATCAGCTCCCAGCGCTTTCAATGTGCCTATAGGGTCTTGCACCAATGATTCACTTAAAGACTTAAGTGCTTTCAAGGTTTCAATAGGGTGGCGAATCACATAGCTTAAGTTATCAACTTGAGATTCTAACCCCGCAATAAAGCCCTGGCCAAATTCTAAAGCTTTTGCCATAAGAGAAGGTGATGCAGCTTGTGTTAGGGTTTCCTCTAGAGGCGTATATCCACCAATCTCAGCGGTACTTGTGGCTACTTGCTGCTGAACAGGCTTTGCAAGTCCTTGAAAGCTTGCAATAACCACCATCATTAGAAGAATGCTTATTGAGGCATATTCAGTCAGCCCATAGCCATGTTGAAGTTTGAAAGTTCTCATCTGCACATATCTATCTTGTTATTCTTGTTTGAAAGCAGGCAGAGTACTGAAATATTGAAGTTAAAACTGTGTAGTACGTCACAGGTTTGTCAGAAACTTGGATAATGATTGATTGGCGATTTAAACTAACCTATGCTGGAGTGCTCTCTTATGCTTTTTTCAGCGTATCAAGAGGGGCTTAGAGACAGGACAAAAGGTTGCCAACACAATGAATGAAAAGAAGTTAACCTATGGGCTGCCGCTTCATGATATGAAGCGACTGGTAGTCTTAGCTGCGCCAATTATTGCAGCGCAGGTCATGCAAAGCCTGAATGGCTTTATAGATACAGTGATGGCGGGGCGTCATTCACCTGATACCTTATCGCAAGTGGCAATGGGCAGTGCTATCTGGTTGCCAATGTTAATCCTCAGTGCCGGGGTGTTTAACGGTGTCAGTGCACTTACATCTCATGCCTTTGGTGCTGGTGATAAGAAAGGGGTGAGCCAATTGTTTGCCTCTTCAGTGCTTTTATCAGTCTTGTTGAGTGCCTTACTTGTCTTTTGCTTGCGGAACTCCGCAGTTGTGTTCCCTTTGTTCGATGTACCCCAAGAACTTGGTGGCGGTATTGTTGATTATGTGGATATGGTCTCTCTTGGGTTTCCTTTATTACTAATCTTTTGGGCTTTTCGTGGCTGGGTTGAAGGCTTGCATCACACCAAACCAGCGATGATTGCATCTCTTGCCTCTGTTTTATTGAATATCCCATTAAATTATATTTTTATTCATGGCTGGTGGGTTGTGCCTGAGATGGGGGCAAAAGGTTGCGGTATAGCAACAGCTATTTCCATGAGTACTATGCCATTCTGGATGATTTATCTGTTTAAAAAGCAGGGCATCATGCAAGAAGCTGGGGTTCGCTTGCGAGCAATTTTTAAAGATTGGGATTTAGGCATCGTTAAGCGCATTGTTAAAGTAGGTGGCCCAGTTGGTGTGTCAGGCTTTATTGAAGGCTCTTTCTTTTGTGTGATTGCAATTATGTTAGCGCCACTCGGTGCAACAAGCGTAGCTGCTCATCAGATTACGATTAATATTTCTGGCACATTATTTATGGTACCTTTAGGGTTTAACTTTGCTTTAACAGTTGCTGTTGGTAAAGCTTATGGTGAAAATGCACCTGTCGAAGAAATTAAGCGTTTGGTTTTAAGCGGTTTATATATTGCTTTTGCATTTGCGATTTGTTCATGCATATTGCTGCTCACCTGCCGTGAATTAATACCAATGCTGTATTCGAATGATGCACCTGTTGTTGCATTGGCAAGTCAATTATTAATTTTTGCCGCTATTTTCCAAATACCAGATGGTATGCAAGTTTCCCTCTATGGTGTGTTAAAAGGCTTACAAGATACAGTGGTACCAATGATTATTGCTGTATTTGCTTACTGGATTATTGGTGCCATGCTTGGCTACAGCTTTACTTATTTTGAAGTGTTTGGTGCTATGGGCGCGAAGGGTGCTTGGATCGGTCTAAATATTGGTTTAGTGCTTGCAAGTGTGGCTTATGGTCTTCGAATGCTCTCTATCTTTAAACAACGTACAGGTGTAGGCTTTTTTGAAGCGAATAAAGCTTAAAAGAGAGTATTGAAAAATGAAAGCTGAGCTGAATAATCTGGTGATTTACGATGGTGTTTGCCACTTTTGCAATTATTCCGTGAACTTTATTATTCAGCATGATCCTCATGCTCTTTTTACTTTTGTGCCTATACAGTCTCAAACAGCACAATGTATTTTACAGACATATGGTTCTCAACAAACCGCCGATAATTTCGATACCATTGTGCTGATAAAAAATAGGCGGTGTTTTGAACGTTCAAATGCTGCATTAGAAATTGCGCGATCTTTGCAAAAGCCATGGCCTGTATTCTATGGCTTGAAAATTATACCTACTCTTCTGCGAGATTGGTGCTATAACCTGATTGCTCGCAATCGATACAGGTTATTTGGGCAAAGCCAAGTGTGTTTAATGCCAACACCAGCGCTTAAGGCTCGTTTTATAGGCTTGGATGAGGTTGCTGCTAAAAGACATGATTGAGCACATTTGTCGATACACTATTGGTTTAAGTTGGATATACCAAGGTATTGTACCAAAACTTTGGCATATTGCGCCGCTTGAAAGGCTCATGACGGCAAACTTTGGTTTTAATGCTGAAATATCAGACCTTATTACCCGCGGTGCAGGCGTGGGGGAAGTTATTTTTGGTATGGCTTTTATTGTATGGTATCGCTCAATGCTGCTCAACATCGCACACTGCTTAGCAATGGTTGGATTACTGTTATTTGTCTTGGTCATGGAGCCCAGCGTTATGCTGGAAGCTTTTAATCCAGTCACAACCAACTTACCACTTCTAGCATTAAGCCTTATTCTGATTGCTCAGCTTAAAACTCATGTTAAACCAGCTTAATCGCTTGAACTGGTTTAACACTGACTTATTAGTTAAGAAATATACACATTGCTCGTGTCTGATAGTTCGAACATATCAACCAAGTGTTTATCTTTAGATGACAAATAAAGATCACCTTGCACAAAAGGTTTATTGTGGTTATCTGCTTTAATGTTTGGGCAATTCACAATCACAAGATCTTTTGGAAAATAACTTGGCAGTGTTATGAGTTCAGGCAAGTGCCTTAGAGTAACTCGACCATTGATAGAAGAATCACCTCCTATGGTAAAAGACTCGAGCTTTGGGCAAGACTCTATACGAAGGTCATCATAAAAATTGCCAGAATTGATTGCTTTAATGCCGCAGTTCACAATTCTCACTTGGCCATCCACATCAAAGTTTTGTGGTAATGATTCTAATGACGGGTTATCAAGAAGCCCTACATTATTAAGGGAGTAGATGTCTGGTAATGAAGTTGTGCTTTGGCCTTTAACACGAACCTCAGCTCTGTTGCCTCGCTTATCGAGGTTATCGAAGTAAAAACCATTTTCGTTCACACCATGTTGTGAGCGAAGAGATGTTGTCAGCTTTTTAATGGCTGCTGCGTCAGCAGATAATGGCTTAGGCTTTAAAAGAGAGTTAAGAGACTGACTCAGTTGTTTATAGTGTTGAGTTATTGTGTTTGTGACTAGGTTAAACAATTTAGCAAAACACGCTTGAATTGGCTTGGTGTTTATTTTAGAAAAACAGATGTTGTTACTTTCAACTGATGAAAAGGAAAATCGGGAAACTTGGTTTTCCCTTGATGTTTCAATTACACTTAAGCGGCCTGATAGGTTAGTTTGGTTTTTAGGTAAAAAGAAGTGGAAATAAGGCGTTATTGTATTTGTCATTTTTTTATACTCATCTTTAAGATTTTTTAATTGTTGTCAAAGTATCACTTGTTTTCTTTTTTTGTAATTCCTATGTTACTTAAAATATGCTTTTTTAATTCTATAAATTAATTTTGTTGTTGTTTATATTTTTATCAGAAAAAGCTCGTTTTTAGTGGTTCTGGCTGGTATTCTTGAAGAAGCTTTTTTTTAGGTTTTTTATCTGTAAGAGGTGTTTGCTATGACAAGACAATTAATTTCCAGTGGTTCAGAGTTCGAAACAAAGATCGGTTATTCCCGAGCCGTTGTTGATGGCGATTTTGTGTTTGTTTCAGGTACGACTGGTTATAACTATGACACTATGTCCATCAGCGATGATGTAGTAGAACAAGCAGATCAATGTTTTAAAAATATTGATAATGTTCTTAAAGAAGCTGGCAGCTCTATTCAAGATATTGTTCGTGTGACATATGTTCTACCAAAGCGTGAAGATTTCGAGCCATGCTGGCCCGTGCTGAACAAGTGGTTAGGTGAAGTGCGTCCTGCATGTATGGTGTTTGTAGCTGGTCTTCTTTCTGATGATATGAAAATTGAAGTTGAAGTCACTGCTCGTAAAAGCAAATAAGGCTTATTGCAAATTACCGTTGAGCTAAGTCTTTCAAATATGCCTTTTTTGTAAGAGATTCATATTAATGTCAGCGAACTATGAAAAGCTATGAGCTTATTGCTGCGTAATGTTTGAAGCTCACAGAAGAGGCTTCTTTTTAATACCACTAGATGTTTATGGATGAACAGGTTGAGATATAAAGACCGAGTATCATCATGCCTCACATTTATTGTCATCAATGCTTTCCGAATGCACCTTTAGAGCAAACCCCCTTAAACCCCGTTAATTCACTACATACCATTAACTTACAAAATCTGATTTGCAATGGAAATCATAACTTTGCCGCACAACGCGTTTCATCTGTTCGCTCTACAATAAATAGTGTTGCGCCAACTTCATATTTGGTTAATCAAACACCTGCGCATGCGGCTTTGCGTCAATGGGTCGAGAAGGGAACCGCAACTGATAGAGACAGCCGCTCATCAGTTGCGACACAGTTGTTAGATTCAGGTGCCTTTATCAATAGCTCTGGAGCTCTAGAAGTACAGGGGCCTTGCCGTATTGCAAACACCCTTATCGAGTCTTTACCTGATAACCTCGTGGTGGTTGGGGATTTGTTTCTTTCATCTTGCCCTAATCTCAAGGCATTACCTGATTTTATGCAAGTGACAGGTAAGCTTGCATTAAGTGATTGTCAGTCAATTACTGAGGTGCCTGAGTTAATCAATGCAGGCTCATTAGCCTTGATAAACCTTCGTAATTTACAAAAGATAGCAGGTTCTTGTGCTCAATATGCTGGAGATGTGTTCATTGATTCATGCCGTCGATTAGATCAGATGCCGGTTAGCTTTGAGGTTGGTGGCAAGCTTACTATCAATAACTGTCCTAGTTTGCCAGAATTGCCGCTTAATTTATCAGTGCATGGTGATTGTAAAATTTCTGAGTGTGAGGACTTAAGACGATTACCTCCGAAAGCTGAGTTTTATCAACATCTTGAAGTTGTTTGGTGCTCTCAATTTAATTTGATTCCCGATACTACGCTTATACGTGGCAATATTAATGTGTCGAATAATCAGAGCTTAAATCGCTTGCCAAGTGCTCTTTTGCAACAGGTTTCTATTAATCACCTGGGTAACGAGCGTGAAATTAATATTGCGCAGTCTGGTTTTAGCGACCGATTTTTAGATCAGGTCGAAAGCTCTCCATTAGCACGAATTTTTTATACCGGAAATAGCACATTTAGTGATATGGAATTTTCTGACTCTGAAAGTGTAGATACGCGCTTGCATATTGTAACTAAGCCTGGGAATGAGTATGAGGATATTAGTCAAGAACTCTTTCATGAGCCTGATGCTCATACCTTTATCCAATATGCTGGCAATAAGGCGGTTGATGATGGTGGTGTAAGTCGACAAGCTTTTACTGAAGGTTTAAAGCAATTGATTGTGCAAAATCCAATCTTTGTTAAATCTTCGACTCGACAAGCTTTTATTAATTCTTTTGATATCTCAAATCAAAAAGAAGGTCATCAACTAAAGCGTGATGCCTATTTGGCTGGTGTGTTTTTAGGTGGCTTTAATCAATTAAACCTTGGTACGGCCAAATATTTTGATGAGGTTTTCTATAAGTCGCTTCATGATGTTGTCACTAATATGAAAGATGTGACGGTTATCTATGATGCGCAACAGGTTGCAGATTTTTTAGAAAACCCACAAACAGGTATTAATGACGTTTTACAGTTGGTTAAAACCTTAAGACCAAGCATGTTAAAGCCAAGTATGTTTGAGCATTATCGTCAAGATTATGCGCAAGAAGAGCTTCGTGAGCTTAGAGGGGAAACACTTTTATATTTAAATCTTGCGCAAGGTTTAGAAAATGCTGGCTTTCATTTTGAAAATGACTACATGGCGTTTTATAAAAGCCTAGTTGGTGTGGTTGATTTAAAGCAAGAGCTTATAAGCCATATGAAGTATTTACAAAATGAGCATACGCATGTTTCTTCAACAGAGGCCAAACAGGTATTAGACTGGGTAAAGCATGCAATTCATGAAGCTGATGATGATCGTATGCCTAAACTCATGCAAGATTTAACAGGTGCTGAAAATATCCGCTTAACAAAACCTTTCTTTGTGACACTAGCAACATTTAATAAAAAGGATGTTGTGTTTAATTCACATACTTGCAGTTTTTCACTAGACGTCAATATTGAAACCTTTAGAGATTTGGTGAAAACCAATAATTTTGAATACTTTAGGGATAATTTTTTAATAGGTGCAAGTAAGGTTTTGAACGGGGCTTAATGTTGTAATCTGCTGTTATAGATAAAAGCGTGATCCATTAGCTGTTAAATGGTTAAGTTGTTGAAATATATAGTATTAATTTTGCGCAAAATTCCAGTTATGAGTATTTAAACACCAATTCTGAAGTGCTACATTACGCTTTTTAATCTACAAGGAGCCTAAGAATGGTAGTACGTTTTCCTAGCGCCGCTGAAATTGTGAAAACCCTCGAAAGTGATGCAAAACTTGGGGCACAGTATAAAGATCAAAAGCTGTTGCAAAAAATAGGTAATACATTTGCTTTTAAAGATACTGTAGTGTCAAAACAGTCGCAGACAGCTTCATTAATGACGGATGTTCCAAGTAGCTCTAAGCGAAACTCAAGCTTGATGAAAGAGCTACTTGCAGCCCTTGATCGAGTACCCAGAGAAACTGTGACAGTTTCAACGTGCCATGCGGACAAAGACACGCTATTACAAGCACTTAAAAGTGACCCTAAACTGAAGAAGCAGCTTAAAAATGAAAAGCTTCTTGAAGCCTTGGCTGAAAATTTTTCACATAAAGAAGTGGCCGAAGCTTGGCGTCCAAAGCAGTATGCGGTAGCGCAAGTGCTTCATAGTCTTAAAGTATTGAACGGTAACCTAGGCAATAATTTTGATGCTATTCAAGAGTGTGCCGATGCGCTAGATCGTATTCCGAGTGTGACACTGACACAAGTTATGCGCTAATTTTTTTGCAAAATTTTTATCAACATGGATGTTGATGTCCTCACATTTTATTGCTTATGCCTGAATATTGACTCGTGGCTGACGAGCTGCGCCTTGCAAATCCATTAATTTATTTAAACTACGTTGAGCACGATCTAGAGCGCTTATATTCGCAGCACTGGGTGGCTGAGCTTTATAGTGTTTAATTGTATTTTCATAATGTTCTATATAATTTATTTTTTCATCAAAGGCTGAGTCCATTTGTGCTTTCATTTCATTGGTGAGCTTTAAGCCTTCTTTTGAAGTGACAGTGGGTGGTAACTCAATACCAAGCTCACCGTTGTTCCACATTTCGTCATACTCACTTCGAGACATGCTTGTGAAGTCATAATGCCGTTGCGCAATATCTTGTTGTGGAAGGGCATAGAGTGGTTGTGAGTTGGAAGCTTCTGTTGAAATAACGCCTTGAGGTGCTGACCTTATTAAGCCTTCCTGTGCTGTAGCCTGCTCTGAAAGGTTCGCGATATTGGTGTATGCACTTGCTAATACCTGCATCTCTTCATCCTTCTTTTAATACCTGAACTGGTAATGGCAAGATATATGCCAGTGTCGAGAAGTTAAAATGATTTCAGCGGTTTACCTTTCTTTCTGATCTATTCCTGTATTAGTAAGTAAAACTGACAAGAAAAAGGATTTTATATGCGCTTCACAATCTCTAAAAAAATATCTAAAACAATACCTACTTTTATTGCACTCTTTCTTTTAGCTGGTTGCAGTAGTGATACGCCAGCTCAGCCTAAAGTTAAAACTCAATCTCTCGAAGTGACAGCATCTGCTTATAATTCTGTGACAAGCCAAACTAAAAAAGGCAACCCTGCATTAACAGCATGGGGCGATACTTTAAAGCCTGGCATGAAAGCGATTGCAGTTTCTCGGGATTTAATTCCCCTTGGTTTAACCCATGGTACTCAGGTTCGTATAGAAGGCTTGGACGATATCTATACGGTGCGAGATAAAATGAATAAGCGCTGGACTAAAAAAATTGATATTTACATGGGGACAGATATCAAAGCTGCACGAGAGTGGGGTGCTCAGAAAGTCACAATTACTTGGATACCTCCACAGTAGGGTTGTTGCTTAATACACAATTTTTACTGAACTTCTTTGCTATTCGTCTTGCTGTAAAGTAATCTTGTCTACTTCTATAGCTGTAGCATAAAGCGTTGATACCAAGGAATTCAGTGATATGTCTCTTTCTCGTTTAGTTGGCTTAGGCCTCCTTGTTGCTCCTGCAAGCCTTATGGCTCAAGAGGCGCAAGAATCTCATGAGTGTGTTGTTAGTCAGCTTGAAGAGGGGTTGACTTGGCCTGAAGGCACGGAAATTACAGATATTGATATCAATGTCGATCCTATTTTTGGTGATCCAGACTCTGGTGCTTTTCCATGGCTTTACCACCTCGCCAACACACTCCACATCAGTACGCGAGATTCTGTGGTTGAGCGAGATTTACTGTTTAAAGAAGGGGATAAGCTCGACCCTTTACGTCTGCAAGAGACAGAACGTTTATTACGCAGCCGACGTTATTACAGCCAAGCCAAAGTCACTCTAGATGAAAACTGTGCTGATGGTGCCAAAGTTAATGTCGATGTGCATGATGTTTGGACATTAGAGCCTCATGTTGAATTTGATAAATCCGGCACAGAATCAACCTATGGTTATGGTTTTGAAGAAACAAACCTGTTTGGCTTTGGTAAAACACTGCTATTTTCCAAATATTCCAATGATCAACGTGAAGGTCATTTAATAAAGTATCATGATCCAAACACTGGCTTTTACAGAAGCACTTTAACCTTGCTTGCTGCTGATAATGACGATGGCCATGCTTACTCTGGAAGTTTGATTAAGCCTTTTGAATCCCTTGAATCCACTTGGTCTGCTGGATTAAACGGCTATGATGTGCGTCAACAACGTTATTTGTATGATGCATCTATTGAGTATGATCGCTTTGGTGAGTCTGATAATTTTGCAGAAGGTTTTATTGGCTGGCGTTTAGGTGATGTTGTCGATAATAGTGTGACACGCTTATTTGTTGGTGCTTCTTTTAGAAATCAATTTTATTATCCACTAGGTATCACGCAATACGATACCTCTGTGCCAGAGCATCAGCATGGCACAACTTATTGGGCTGAACTTCAATGGTTGAAGCATGACTATAAAGAAATGGTGAACCTTGAAGCCATGAACAGAATTGAAGATATCAACTTTGGTTTAGTGTCTAATTTCAGGCTTGGTTTTTATAAGGCGCAAACGGGAAGTGTCGATACAGGTGTTCGTGCTCAAGGTGGATTATCGAAATACTTCCAGTTAAGTGACAACCAGTTTATTCAAGCAAGCCTTTCGTCAACAGGTTTATTTGATGGTGGTACGCTTTATGATGCTGCAACAGCTGGCCGCATTGCTTATTTCCATAAACAAAAAATTGCTGGTGAAAATGCGCAGTTTTTTGCTGAATATAAAGAAGCAAGTTTAGTTCGTCCATTTGGTCATCATTACCTTGAGCTTGGCCCAACTCAAGGGGCGCGCGGTTATGAAGCACGTTACCAAACAGGTGAACATCGTCAGGTTATTACGCTTGAAGAACGTTGGTACGGTCAACATGAGTGGTTCTCACTGTTTTATTTAGGGGCTGCTTTGTTTTATGATGCAGCTCATGTCTGGGGGGATTCCCCAGTTGATCTGTCACAAGAAGGCTGGTTACACTCGGCGGGCTTTGGTTTTCGTATAATGACGAATCGTTTAGGTGGTCGTGAAGGCGGTGGTGTCAGTGTGCTGCATATTGATTTTGCAGGCCCTGTAGGACCAGATCGTCCAGTTGATTCAGGCCAAGTGCTTGTGACAGTGAAGCAAGGTTTTTAATGAAAATGCGTTTATAAATGTCCATGGTCTATCTTATTAAGTAGAACAGTAAATAAAAACGCGAATTGAATAAACAAGTCTCTTCATGTTATCTATAACGAAACACATTGAAGAGACAAGCTCTTTAAAGGGCATACAGTCGATATTAAAGTCATCATGAGAGGTTAGAGTGACAGACTACGGTGCAAAGGATATTGAAGTATTAAGTGGTTTGGATCCCGTACGTAAGCGTCCTGGGATGTATACGGATACACAGCGCCCAAACCATCTTGTTCAAGAAGTTGTCGATAACTCAGTGGATGAGGCACTAGCAGGCCATGCGAATCATATTCGCGTGACATTGCATAAAGACCATTCCGTATCTGTTGAAGATAACGGTCGTGGTATGCCAGTTGATAAGCATCCAGTTGAAAAAGTATCAGGTGTTGAGTTGATCTTAACTCGTCTGCATGCTGGTGGTAAGTTCTCCGATAAAAACTATGCATTCTCTGGTGGTTTGCACGGTGTTGGTGTTTCTGTTGTAAACGCCCTGAGTCATCAACTTGAAGTCACAATTCAGCGTGGTGGTAAGCGTTATCGCATGGCTTTTGTTGATGGTCATAAACACACTGAACTTGAAACCATCGGTACTTGCTTAAAGCGTGAAACAGGCACAAGCATTCGCTTCTTACCTGATGAGAAGTATTTCGACAGCCATAAAATTTCTGTACCAAGACTAACTCATCTTTTAAGAGCAAAAGCGATTTTATGCCCAGGCTTAACAATTGAGTTTGTTGAAGAAGGTAAAGAAGAGAATGACACAATCACTTGGTACTATGAAGATGGTCTGATTGATTATGTGAAAGAATACTCGCAAGAGATCGCTTTACCAGCTGAGCCATTTTCTGGTCACTTCAAAGGTGGTACAGAAGAAGCACAGTGGGCTGTGCAATGGTGGCCAGAAGCATCTGATTACCTCAGCGAAAGCTACGTTAACTTGATCCCAACGGCACAAGGGGGTACTCACGTTAATGGTTTACGTTCAGGTCTTTTAGATGCACTTCGTGAGTTCTGCGAAATTCGTAACCTACTACCGAGAGGCGTAAAGCTAACACCAGACGACGTTTGGTCTCATGTGGCTTATGTACTTTCAGTCAAAATGAAAGACCCACAATTCGCAGGTCAAACAAAAGAGCGTTTATCTTCTCGTGAAGTTGCAGCCTTTGTTTCTGGTGTTGTCAAAGATTCTTTCAGCCTTTGGTTGAACCAGCACGTACAAGAAGCAGAGCAGATCGCTCAGCATTGTATTATGCGTGCTCAATCTCGTATGCGTACAAGTGCAAAAGTCGCACGTAAGAAAGTTGTAGCAGGCCCAGCGTTACCAGGTAAGCTTGCAGATTGTGCGTCTTCCGATCCATCCATTGGTGAACTCTTCCTCGTGGAGGGTGATTCTGCAGGTGGTTCTGCAAAACAGGCCCGTGATCGTGAATACCAAGCGGTAATGCCGCTGCGTGGTAAGATTCTGAATACCTGGGAAGTGAATGGCGCTGATATCCAAAGCTCGCAAGAAGTTCATGATATTGCGACAGCAATTGGTGTTCAGCCTGGGCTTAATGGTGAGTGTGATATCTCGAGCTTGCGTTACCATAAAATCTGTATCCTTGCTGATGCTGACTCTGATGGTCTGCATATCGCAACACTTCTTTGCGCACTGTTCGTGAAGCATTTCCGCTCATTAGTTGAAGGTGGTTATGTCTACGTTGCGATGCCACCATTATTCCGTATCGATATTGGTAAAGAAGTCTATTACGCTCTTGATGAATCTGAACTGCAAGGCACTCTTGACCGTCTTGAAGCAGAGAAGAAACGCGGTAAAGTGCAGGTCACACGCTTTAAAGGTCTCGGTGAGATGAACCCTGACCAGCTTCGTGTAACAACTATGTCTGCTGATACTCGTAGATTAGTGCAGTTAACCATTGAAGAAGACTCTGGTGCTGATGAGATGCTTGATATGCTTCTAGCGAAGAAGCGTTCTGGTGATCGTAAAGCATGGTTAGAAGAGAAGGGTGATCTGGCGGATGCAGTAGTTTAATTTCATGCCTATAGTCTATATAACCACTGAAAAGCCGAACCTTGTGTTCGGCTTTTTCGTTATTGTTTTTGTTATTATTGTCATCAAAAAGTCGTAGTGCTGTTTTAGTATGGCGGTCACTCACATTTTCGAGTAGAAAGTGTCTTTAGACTGTGTTTTTTGAGAAAACTAAGAACAGGGGGCGGTGGTGCCAAGACTACAAAAAATGATTCACCAAGTGTTAAAGAGCAAGCAAGATGAGTATAAACCTGGTGTTATTCAACCACTTCAGCCATCGAACTCCTTAAATAAAGCCAAGCCGACACGGGCTGAGTCTATAGTGCCTGAAACAACCGATACTTTGAAAAAAAGTGCTTCCTCAACATTTTTAAGTCGAATTAAGTTGGAGAGAACGCATTCAAGTTCAACACTAAGCACATCAACTAGTGCTGCACCTGCAAAACGTTTTCAAACGTATCGATTAGCAAATATTGACCCTAAGTCTGACTATAAAACATTAAAGCCTGCTTTAAATTATAAATTGATTCAGCAAGTAAGAGCAGATGGGTATTGTGGTTGGCGCGCTGCATGGGTCGCCATGTTATTTAATGCGGACCCAAAGCAGCTCAATGCTCGCTTAAAAGAGCTCGGTATTAGTCGAACAGTTGCGGATAGAGCTGCTGAAGCTTCTATTGAAGCAAAAAAATCGCTATATAGTATTTTGACTCACTCAGCTACACCTGAGCAAATGGCGAAGGGGTCTATTTTGGATTCGCCAGTTCAAGTGAGGTACCCAAACGAGCAGGCGCATTCAACGCTTTATACTGATGCAGAATATGATCTTTATAAAATACTCAAAGTGCTGCTGCCTAAGCTTGATATTGATATTCCATCAAAGCGTATTGATGCATTAATTGGCAGAGCTTTTGCTGACTCTGAAGAAGTGTTGTCATTTGCTCGCTTACTTAATCAAGAGTTGATCGTGAATGCGAAGCAGCAAGTGCATACTGCTGCTGATCCAAGCTCAAGATTAGGGCAAGCTCTCGATGCTCAATCTGGCGAAATGTTGCCAATGGATCAGGTCAATGGGGATGTAACACTGCTTTATGTCAATGGGGACCACTTTAATATTCAGATTCCTGATCCAAAAGGTGATGATTTAACGACAGTGCAAAAAGATCAGCAAGCCTTTTCAGTGCAAACTTTAACATAGGCGCAGTATTTGCATTTACGCTTTTCTGGAATTGCTTTAAGAGGTTCACCTTGGTGGGCTTTTTGTGCCAATTCTATATAGTATTTAATATCTTGGTAGAGCTGTTCGTCAGACATGTTCAGGGGGATTAGCTCTTCTGTTGATTTTGTTTGAATCAGTATTTCTGTGATTTTATATTTACTGCCACCGCGGGCTGCAAGTGCCGCAGCCTTTGCCTGTACTCGATCGCTTTCATAAATACCACTTTTGCGGCTTTTAAACTCGACAAGACGATACCCATCTGCAAGTTTGTAAATGCAATCAGGTTTGCCTGAAACACCGTAGGCTTTATTGCGAAAGGCTTTTGTTTTTCTGCTCTTATCCACCCAAACCAGTCGAGGCCGTTTAACTGGCGTGCCGCGGAGCAAGAAGATGTAAATCACAATCGCAATAATTGTGATGATATACATGATGTAGGATTGGAGTGCCATAGACTCCACAACATCAAAGAACGTCATGAGTCACCTTTGTTTTTATTATTATTGAGATCTTTGATCTTGGTCATAAAGCCGTTGATTGCAGTGTTTAAAAGTTTATTGATCATAGATGATTTTTGAGCAAGTGTAATAATAAATGGTGATGTTCGATAATAGGCCGATACAAAAAAACGGCCTGCTTTATGTGGTAAGAGTTTTTTGTCTCTAAACTGCCTTAAACTTTCTGTGCGTGGGTCATCAATACCATAGAGGTATGACGCAATATAGCAGCGCTTGTCTTTTGATTTAGCTCTGGTGATTGATTGGTTGAAATCTGCATGAGCTTGACTGCCTTGCTTCATTAAGTATTGTGCTTGCTTACTCGGTGTATGCCCTTGCTGTTTAAGTTCGAGAAAGTGAGGGCAAAATGCAGCTCTGCCAACATCGCTTGCAGCAACTGGGGGCGTTTTTTTTGAGCTGTTCTTGTTCACTGAAACCTCGCTTTACTTTGGCTGCTTTTCTTTTATATTCTATTCGAAAAAATAGCAAGAAACCGTTCGTTTTAAAAAAGATTTTAGGGATGTTGTTTAAATGATAGGCTGTCAGCACCAAATTAAACAGTGGCATCAAGCTGCAACCTATGGCTTAGAAGGTGAAGCTAAATTTGATACTTCAGGTGCCTTAATGCACCTGAACGATATTGAAGCCCTTAAGCCGGAGTCTGGTGCTCATCAACAATTACCGAAGCTCGCAGCTGGCGAGAAGATTTATGGCTCATCCTTGCTGACTGATCCTGCAAAGCATAATCATCTTCATTTCTGTTATTTTGTTCATGCTGTAGGAACGGCTGCCAATGCCGTAATCAGTCGCGATGTACCTCAAAAAGAGCAACATGCTCGAGAAGAATATCTTCGTCATCGAAGCATTCGCTTCTTTCATCCTGAAGCTTGTGGTGATACAAATGCCTTATGCATGTCTTTAGTCAATCAAGACACAAAGCAGGGTATTTATGGAAATGTGGGTTATATCTTTGCACCAGCAGAAGGACGTATTGCTTATGCTGCCAAAGAAGACATGAAAACCAAAAACTGGGATGAAAACTCTATTCTTCGGACTATTGCTGCTATGTCATCCGAAGGGCGCACACCTGTAATGCCTGCTGAAAAGCTACTAGAGAAAGGGCTATCTCAGCAGAATTCGGCGGAACAGCATAATGAAGTGTTAGTTTGGGGGAATCATTCTAAAGCAGGGCATTTCCAATCTCATGATGAGAGCTTAATACCTATAGGTACATTCTCAGTGCTTAATAGTAAAGGGCAAGATAGATGCCCAGAACAAGCAGCTTGGATGCGCAAGCATAGCCAAGACTTCAATATTCCTCACGTACAGTTAGCTGCGAGCTTAGGGCAGCCAGAGATTTTGACGCTCAATCATTCGGATGCAGATCTTGTTTCAAAATTTGCAGTGCTCAAAGATATGCGGGTATGTCAAAAGTAAGATTGTATCGATTTACATTTAGTTGATGTCGATTTGAAGTATCATGCTGGCTCCAGTGACCGACCAACGAGGTAAGAGCATGCCACGGCTCCCGTCTATAATTCAAAGAGTTATCCATCATAATCAGCAAAAAGACATGCAAAAGCAGGTTATTTCAACCATGCAAAGCTCTATGCAGAAAGCGAACTCTCCTAGTCCATCTCTATCAACAACATCAGTGCAAACCATGGCTTCAGCAGCAACCAGTTGGGTTTTAGCGGATATTCAAGATTCAAGCCAACAGGGGCACGCTGGGCATAAAGCTGCTTTGCAAGATTACTTTGTTTTAGACACGCACGCTCGTATAGGTCAAGGGTTGCGCTGGACTGCAGTGCAGAATGTATTTGGTGATGGTAAGTGCGGTTGGCGTGCTGCTTGGCTCGCCTTATTGCAAAACACAGCACCGGAAGAGCTTGGCAATAAATTACGCGAGCTTGGTGTGAAAGAACCACTTGTTAATAAAATGATTCAAGCAGGGCATGATGCTCAACATTCTTTGCAAAATGTTTTAGCACTCATGAAAGACCAGGAATCACAAACGTTATCCTATAAAGATTTGCGTATGAGCCCTATGAAATTCCGTTATGCTTCTGAACCACGCTTTGTCGATGGGTATACGCAAGCTGAAAAAGATTTAACACATATATTAGAAGTGCTTTTACCAAAACTGGATGCCAATATTGATCCAAATCGCATTCAAGGTTTATTAAAATCTGAGTATGCTGAAACTCATGAAATTCTTTCTTTTGCTCGATTGCTTGATCAGGAGTTATTAGTCAATACTACAAACTATGCAGAGATGAATGCGAAAGAAGGTTCTGGTTTGCACTCGTATACGGATGAATCCACAAAGCCAAAAACAATGGCTTTGTCTGATATTGTATCTGTTCGTTATGAAGAGTCGGAAAAAAGTGAAGATCCAACCAGTGGTCATTACAATATGAATGTACCTATAGTAACCCCGAGATCTCAAACAGCACAGAGCAAAGTAAGCCGATCAGAATCTGTTGGGGCGGTTATAAATACTGCTTAAAATAGAATGTGCCTATTCTAGTGAACAGGCATCATAACCATAACAGATGAAATACCAATTAAAGCCAGCCCTATATAGTCTGTAGTGCTGGTTTTTTTGCTCATGGCAACCTTCGCCAAGATAATGGTAAATAACACTTCAATTTGACCTAATGTTTTGACATAGGCCACGTCCATTAAAGCCATAGCGCTGAACCAACCGATTGACCCCAGTGCACTTGTTAAGCTGACCATCATTGTCTTTTTCCAGTTTTTAAAAAGAGTAGGGACAGTTTTTGGTTCTTTAAATTTGAGAAATATACATAGAGAAATAACTTGCATAGTAATGACAATGAGAAGAGTCCATGCCGCGCTTAGTGGAAAATCTAACCCAGAGTTGATTGAGGCTTCTCGTACCATGAGCGAGCCAATAGCAAAAGAAGTACCACAACTGACGCCAAGTAACACTGTTTTAGCAGAAGGGCGACCAGATTTGCCTTTAATACTCATAATAAACACTGCAATAAAACCAAGAAATACACCAAGAGCACCAAGAAGGCTTAATTGCGACCCAAAGAAAAAGAAACCAAGAATAGCTGCGGCTAAAGCTTCGCTTTTTGCTAGCCCTGCACCAACTGCATAGTTTTGCTGTTGGAACAGCTTCACCATTAAAACTGTAGCCATTATTTGAAAGACAGCAGTTGTTGCAGCATATGGCAGCATTTTTACAGAGGGTAAAATAAACTCATAGCCAAGCCCGATATATAAAAAAAGCATGTAGAGCACAACAATTGGGCCTGCAAAAATAAAGCGGGCAAGAGTCGTACCAGTTGAGCTTACGTTCGCGCTCATTTTGCTTTGAAGTGCATTACGAAAGGTCTGCATAAATGCAGCGAAAATGGTAAGAGAAATCCACATAGCTATTCTGCCAATTTAATAATCAAAGATTAATCATGGGCATTAATGAAAGGCTTGGCAAGGCTATTAACATTAAATTCTATTTAAAAGAATTATTAGACAGGTTTTGATATATAAAAAAGGCCAAATAAAAATTTGGCCTTTGTTTAAACTGCTGTGTCGATCTTAACGATCAGACTCATAGCTGAGTTCAGTCGTCTTTCCTCTAAAGACACGATAAATAAAGATCGTATAGGCAAAAATGCAAGGCACTGCAATCACTGTACCGTAGAAAGCAAATTGCATTGCATCTTTAGATGATGCTGCTTCCCAAATAGTCAGTTTATCAATCACGATATCTGGATAGAGGCTGTAGCCTAGTCCAATACCACACATAATACAGATAGCAATAAGTGCAACATATACAATCCAGCCTTTATCATTATTCAGCATACTTTTGCTGCTAAGAACACCAATAATCGCACCATAGGCAATCATTGATGCTAATGGAATAGGCATAAGGCCAATAGCTTCTGGCAATCTAAACCATTTAGCTGCAATTGTTTCACTCACGAGTGGTGTAGCAATGGAAATTAGAAGTAGACCAAGACCAAGTGGTAATACTGCTATTCGAGCCCAGCGGACTGCCTTCCAATAAACGTCACCTTCTGTTTTGTAAAGCAACCAACCACAGCCCATCATAATGTAGAGCACTGGTAGCATAATTGTAATTGCAAGCGTGAAAAACATGCTGAGGCTTGAATGAGTTAAGCCCATCACATAATTGCCGAGCATCCAACCTTGTGCCATAGAGGCGATAAGTGAGCCTATAGAAAAGAGGTTATTCCAAAGCTTCTTATGGTCTGTTTTTGCTTTAACGCGAAAATCAAAAGACACACCACGAAGGATTAAACCTAAAAGCATAATTGCCACAGGAAGGTACAGGGACGTAAGCACCATACTGTGCGCAAATGGAAATGCCATAAGCATGATCCCAACGCCCAAAACAATCCATGTTTCATTAGCATCCCAAAAAGGCCCAATGGTGGAAATCATTAAGTCTTTTTCTTCATCATTGGCAAAAGGAATTAACATCCCAATGCCAAGATCATAACCATCTAAAATGATGTACATAAAGAGGGCAAAGCCCATCGCAGCTGCGAAGAAAAGTGGTAACCATTCCATCGTTATAGCTCCTTCTCTGTATCGTCTTGCGCTTTTTCTTGAAGCAGTTCAAGAGAGCGAGCAGGTTTTGTAGACATATAACGAAGAGTGGCAATGTAAGACACAAGTAAGAATGCATAAAGAATAATGTATCCAATAAGTGTTGTTAATACTGTGCCCGCAGCATGATCTGCAACAACATCGCTTGTTCTGAGTAAGCCGTACACAACATATGGTTGACGACCAATTTCAGTCACATACCAGCCAGCAAGAACTGCTACCCAGCCAGAGAATGTCATTGCGGATAAAAGAGTGTATTGGAATTTGCTGAAGTCTTTTTTACGAATAATTGTAAATGCGCAGAACCAGGAGACAGCAAGCATTAACATGCCAATACCAACCATAACGCGGAATGACCAAAAAACTGGTGCAACGGGAGGGTGCTCATTCTCAAATTCATTGAGACCCTTTAACTCTGCATCAATGTCATGCGCTAAAATTAAGCTGGCAAGTTTAGGTATTTTGATAGCATAGTCTGTGCGCTGCTCTTCTTCATTTGGAATACCAAAGAGCGTGAGTGGCGCGCCTTTTTCTGTATGCCAAATACCTTCAATTGCAGCAATTTTTGCTGGTTGGTGTTCAAGTGTATTAAGACCATGCATATCGCCAACAAAGATTTGTACTGGTGTAAGAATAGCGGCCAAAATAACACCTGTTTTCATGACTTTAATTGTGCCAGGGCCATGAACACCAGATCTAGCACGCCATGCACTGACACCTGCAATAAGGAATGACACAGTTAAAAGAGATGCGATAAGCATATGAGCGAGACGGTATGGGAAGGATGGGTTGAAGATAATATCAATCCAGTTTTCAATATGAATAACGCCATCTTTCATGACATAGCCGTCAGGTGTTTGCATCCAAGAGTTTAAGCTCAGAATCCAGAAGGCAGACATACTTGTGCCAAGGGCCACGATAAGTGTAGAAATTAAGTGAACACGGTTAGAGACGCGGTTTTTACCGAAGAGCATAATGGCAAGGAAAGACGCTTCAAGGAAGAATGCTGTAAGCACTTCATAGCCAAGGAGTGGGCCAGCGACATTACCTGCTTTTTCCATAAATCCGGGCCAGTTAGTGCCGAATTGGAAGCTCATTACGATACCTGATACAACACCAATCGCAAATGTAAGGGCAAAGATTTTAACCCAAAAATAGTAGGCGTATTCCCATTTAATGTTTTGTGTTTGGGTAAACCTCAGTCTGAAAAACATGAGTACCCAACAAAGACCAATGGAAATGGTTGGAAAGAGAATATGGAAGCTTATGTTAAGTGCAAATTGTATTCTTGCCAGAATAATTGGATCGAATTCCATAACGCGTTACGCCCTGTTTCTTTTTTTCAGAACCGTAAGCGATTGATGATGTGCTGTGGAAAGTAAGCGCAGCACTTCTTCAAGGGCTTACTTGTGGTGATACATACTACCGATTTCCTGTGTAAAGTTTGAGTAATATTCATCAATTTTTGCTTTGTAAGCATCGTAATGACTTAGGTATAAGGAATTATTAGGTTGTGTAAGTCATAAGGTGTTTACATTATATCCACGGCGTTAATGTAGTTGTAAAAGCATCTCATGTGGTGAGAGAGTCTTATAACTCAAATGCCGTGGACATAAACAGTCTAAATTAAGTTCCCTAACTTTTGAGTGAACGTTTGATGAAACTACAAAAAGAATTATAAGAATCCAAGTGGGGTGAGTGTAAAGTGCTTTAACCTGTTGATGGTCTATAACTTAAACCATCAGGTAAATACTTCATTAACAAAGTAAATATCAACGGTGGATTGCTGCTATGACGAAGCTTGAACTTAAAATGCCGCCCTTGCTCCAAGTTCTTATTGCGGCGGGGATAATGCAAGTTATTGATCACACATTGGCTTTTGGGCAAATTCAGATGCCCTTTCATATAATGACTTCAGGACTTATAGCTGCCGCTGGCTTACTTTGCATCTCATTATCCCTTTTGACTTTTAAAAAATACAAAACCACAGTAGACCCTCTTCATTTAGAAAAAAATAACACACTTATTACACAAGGTATTTTTAAGAAAACCCGTAATCCAATTTACTTGGCTTTTGTGTTATTTCTTCTTGCTTATTTTTATTTTTTAGGGCAGGTGCTCAACATAGCAGTCATTCTCGGTTTTATTATTTACATGACACGTTTTCAAATAATACCTGAAGAGCGCTTCTTATTGAAAAGATATGGACAGGAATATATCGATTATATGAGCTTAACCAAGCGTTGGATTTAAGAAAATACGACCAACATGCCTGGCTCGTTTCATAACGCTAACTAAAAATAGGGTTTTGGATCTGTGTTAGGTCGCATAAATACTGTTTTTCAAATCCATCGATAGCGGCTTCTACATCATGCTCTCGAATATATTGGCCTAAGCCTTGATTTTTAATGTTATCAAGACCCTCAATAATAGCGCCTGACTCAAGCTCAGGTTGCATACATTGAGCAAAGATATTCGACATGATTCGAGCAGGGGAAACAAAAAACTTATCGGCACCATTGATCTTTCGGCCTGCTTCCATGCCAAAAAAATGCAAAATCATCGACATTTTAATATTTCGCTGATCTTGAGTTGTGATCTGTGCATTCTGATTATTTAAGGTTGCAACTGTTGTCTTGAAAATACCGCGATGCTCGACACAGCCATCCTTAATACCAGAACTCACAGCCATGGAGATATGTGAAGCCATATGAAGATAAGATTCCATCTTCATCAGGTTATCATCGTAGCTGCTGTTCAAACGGTCTAGATGATCAAATGCAAAATTATTAACAGGGCGGCTGGATATATAGACTGCATAACGCTTTTCGCCAGCCATTCTTGTATCGCCATCAAACTCTGCTGAACCTGTGTAGGTGTTATCAAGTTGGGTTGCCAGTTTTTCAGCTTTTAATGGTGACAATCGATGTTGTTGAACAATGGTATCGATTACCTGTGACTCATTAAACGAGCTAAAAAATTTATCTTCATCTGAATAGCCAGGGTCCAGAGGTTCTTGCTGTAAGTCATATTTCATATCTAATGCAGATCGGAAGCAGCGAGCTGCGTTTGCATTGACATCAATATAGTCGAGCCAGTGTTCAAAACGAGCTGGTGTAAGCTCTTCGCGTACAAGCCACATAGCCTTATTATCTTTATCAGTAATTTGGCTCACTACAAGCCCAGGTTTAACCTCTTGAACAAGCCCTAGATTAATCATTGAGCCTGGCCTTACTGGCACAAGGTTGGTAAATAAGCGTTGCATTATTATTTGTGCGGCATTAAGGCGACGAACAGCAGGCGTATCATTCATTTGCTGTGAATACATCGCTGCTCTGGATTGTGCCGCAGCTTGGGGATTAAAATGATTGTTTTGAGTCACTTGCTGAGCAGGTTGGGCAGATGTTTGGTTTTGATTAAAACTATAAGGCTGTAAAGGGGTAGGCATGCTCTTGTCCAATTTTTGATGTCAAAGAGCATTACTATAAGTGGTTTTCTTTAAAGAAAGGCTTAATAGTGACAAAGATGATATTGGTAATCCAAGTATGATTATTCACTTAGAGCGAATGCCATACTTGGATTAAGCAGTCATTAGGCTTAAAGCTCAATAATCGGACTAACGTAAGTGAATGACATTATGATCAGCCGTCAGTGTTTCACCTTTTTGATCTGTATCAGTCACGATCATTGCATTAATTGTTTTTAGGTGCTCAAAAGACTTGAAGAGATTGACTTCAAGGTGAGTAAGCCCTGTTGGGTTTGAGCAGCTGTACGTGTAATGTGCTGTAATATCTGAATGACCTTCGTGATGCTCGTCATGATTTTCGTGATCTTCGTCGTGGTCATGATGTTCATCGTGATCTTCATGATGCTCATCATGGTCGTGATCTTCGTGACCAAGAATGCCAGGCATATCAACATCTGCATCTTCAAGCTTGCAATCTGCACCATAAAAAGCAAACAGTACTTCAGGTGTTTTTAGAGACGCTTCAGCTTTATGTGCTATGTCTTTTTCTGCTTGCGTTTGAGCTTCATGCTCAAAGCCAATAAAGCTTTCTGCAGGAGATTTAATTTCAACTTCTAGTTTTGAACCTTCCAGTACCATAGCAAGTTCTGCAACTCCATGTACATGCGCTTTTTGTTTATGGTGATCATGGTCGTGATCTGCAGCAAGAAGAAGCTGTGGTAGCGAAAGTGCTGCTAAAGCACAAAGCATTGTTTTTTTCATCGTGAATAATCCTTAAAATTGTCAGTTAACCCCAAGCTGGGAATGGATCGTTAAGCTGTTCCCAATAGGCTCGGCCTTGTAAAACTTCTGCTTCTGATAATAAACACTGATTTAAAGCATGGGTCAAATCATCTTTCTTTAAATTTTGACCAATAAATACAAGCTCTTGTCTCATATCGCCAAATGGCTCAACCCATTGTTGTTGGATTGAGTCAAGATACTCTCGGTCTGTTGGCCAGTTTGCTTTTGGAACAGAATGCCAAAACATGCCTGCGAAACCATAGTGAGCAATACCTCCAGCCTGGTTCCACTGGCCGGCAAACTCTGGGCGGGATGCTAACCAGAAAAAGCCATTTGATCTGAGAAGCTTGCCATAGGTTTTCATATTATGAATCAGAGTGTAGAACTTTTCTGGGTGAAAGGGGCGTCGAGCTTCATAACAAAAGCTTGAAATGCCGTATTCTTCAGTTTCTGGTTGATGCTCACCTCGCATTTCTTTTAACCAGCAAGGTGCTTTTTGTGCTTCTTCAAAATTAAAAAGATTTGTATTTAAAATATGTTTAAGCTCGACTTGCCCTTGAACAATTGGGATTAATTGAGCTCGAGTATTTAATGCTTTTAGGATTGATTCTAATCGTAAGAGCTCCTCTTGAGTAACAAGGTCTGTTTTACTGATGAGAATAACGTCAGCAAATTCAACCTGTTCAATAAGTAGGTCAGCAACACTGCGTTCATCATCTTTATCTGTAGATTCATCTCGATCTTGCAAAGCATCTGCTGCATCATAATCTTTTAAGAAATGCACAGCATCAACCACTGTTACCATGGTGTCTAATCGGGCGATATCCGAAAGAGATATGCCATTTTCATCGGTAAAGGTAAATGTTTCAGCCACAGGTAATGGCTCTGATATACCTGTAGATTCAATGACTAAGTAATCAAAGCGACCAGCTTCTGCTAGTTTGGTGACTTCCAATAACAAGTCTTCTCGTAATGTGCAGCAGATACAGCCATTGCTCATTTCTACGAGCTTTTCTTCTTGTCTGTTAAGTTCAACTTCCCGTTGAACGCTATGGGCATCGATATTGATTTCGCTCATGTCATTGACAATCACAGCCACCTTTAAGCCTTGCCGATTATGAAGAATATGATTTAAAACTGTTGTTTTACCAGCGCCTAAGAAGCCGGAGAGAACGGTCACTGGAAGCTTTTGATGAGACATAATGTGCTCGCTTGTTATGGTTGATATTGTGTATCATTTATAAAATGTTACACCGTATCATGCAGTGCTTACAAGTTTTTAACTTAAATTTTACGGTAGTGGATAAAACTGATCGTTATTTAGACTGGCTTGAGTGTTCAGCAAGAAGGGTAAGTGGTATAAAAATAAGCATCCTTTACAAGAATGATAGAAGCGAGGATCTGAACGAATGGAATTCTCTCAGTTAACATCCCCTCAAATTAAAGTTCAAGATGAACAGACTGCACACCAAGATTTACTCAAAAGCAATTTGCCAAAATCTAAACTATTTGCAGCTATGTTAGATGGCGCAAATCAACACTTTAAACATCATGCGTATAAAAATATTTGGCTTGGTATCAATAAATTAGCACTAATTCATAATGCACAATTTTTAAAAAAAAGAAGCCCGCAGCAAAAGCTTTGCGCTGTTCTTAAATCAGATGCTTATGGACATGGTATCGATATCGTCACGCCAATTCTTGAGCCTTTAGTGGATTGCTACGCTATTACCGAAACACATGAAGCATCTCTCATTCGACAAATAAGCCAAAAAACTATTATTCGAATTCGACCAGCAACTGCTCTCGAAGTGATTCAGGGGTTAAAAGAGGGGCTTGATATTCAGGAAACTGTTGGCAGTAATGACCAAGCATTAATGCTGGGGCAGCTTGCAGTCGAGCATAAGACACGTATCAAAATTCATTTAAATATTGATTCGACTGGTATGGGGCGTGATGGCTATTCATCTAACTTAAAAGCCTGGGAAATAACCTTAAATCAAATTGAGCAGCTTTTAATGCATCCTGGTTTAGACATTGTCGGTATTATGGGGCATCTTCCAAAATCTGGTGATGTTGATACTCAAGCAGCACTTTGCAAGGTGTATGATTTTGTAGAAAAAGCTTTTATTATTAAAGAAAAATTTAATTTAAAAAATATTGAGACACATATTTTTTCTTCTGCTGGTTTGTTACGTTCTCACGAAATTCCTCTTGAAATTCGCTGTCATTTAACAATGAATAGAGTCGGGGCTGCTTTATTTGGGCAAAAGTCATTTCACTGTGAAGATGTTTCGTCTCTTAGACATGTCATGAATGCCTGTACCTTTATTGCTGATGTTTACACTCGTTATGCCGGAGAGCAATCTGGTTATGGTGGTTATTACACTGTAGTAAGAGAAAAAGAACAGCATGCGCTTACAGCTGGTGGTTGGACTATTATGCCTCGCGAAGCCTTAAGAGGTGATAGTAATGATCGAGGTATAGCCCCTATTAAGCTTGTGAACGAGCAGGGGCATTATCATGACGTTCTTGGGAATCCATCTATGAACTCCCTTGCCTGTAATGCCTTATCTTGTAATGGCGATTATCTTCTTTCAAGAAATGATCCTGTGTTTATCATGGCTGATCCTGCTTTTGTACCAGGGCAAACATCAAACACAATATCTCATTATGTGCAAAGCCCGCCATCAAGGATTACCACAACTTTAGGTAATCCTTATTATGCTGCTCGCTTTATCATTGAGTATCATGAATAAGATTTCTTATGAGTAAGGGCAGTGTAGCCATCATATAAATTTAGATATAATCGGCCGTACTGTTCTTCAAAAAAGTCTGTTTGGGTAAGCTGTTTTTGTAGCGGTGTTTTCAAATCTGATAAATGAAATTGCACATTTGCATTTTGCAAAGTGGTGTTAATTTTAAAGAGCAATTCCATGCCGCTGTAATCAATAGTATTAACCGCACCACAGTGAATAATAATGTGCTTTACTTCTGGCCTTTTATCAATGAGCTGTTCGATATATTCTTCAATGAAATTCACGTTTGAAAATATAAAGCTTTCATCGAATCGCAGGCAGACAACACTTGGTTGTGTTTCAACGTTAAAGTGTAAAATATTTCTAAAGTGTCTTGTATTGGGTATTAACCCAAGTTCTGCAACATAGGGGCGTGATGTGTGGTATAGGTGCAGCAGTATGGAAACAACAATGCCTGTTCCAACACCTGCTTCAACGCCAAAAGATAACGTGAATAAAATTGTGAGTAAAGCTGCGTAAAAGTCTTTTTTAGAAAATTTCCAAGTTTTTTTCAGTATTGAAAAATCAATAAGCGATGATGCAGAAACAATAATAGTCGCTGCCAGCATAACAATAGGTAAGTAGTAAAAATAGCTGGTTAAAAAGAGCGAAATCAGTGCAATGTTTATTGCGGTAAATATGCCTGATATTGCTGTTGCAGCGCCTGCATCATAATTAATGACTGATCGTGTGAATCCACCACTAATAGGAAAGGCGCTGACTAATCCAGCAGCAATATTTGATCCACCCAAAGCAATCAGTTCTTGGTCTGGCGCTACTTTTTCAAGTCGTTTAGAGGCGAGGGTTCGGCTTACTGAAATAGACGCGATATAACCAATAATCGAAATAAAAATGGCTGGTAATGCAAGAGCTTTGATGGCTTCAAAAGACCATTTTGGAATTCCAAATTCACCAATGCCTTGAGGTATTGTACCAACAATCGCAACACCTTCTGTGTCAAGATGCCAGCGATAGACGATAAAGCTCGTTGCAACAACGCCAAGCACAGGTGCAATACGTGCAACGCTTTTGGCTATGGCATCTTTTACACCAATTTTCTTTAGGACTGGTACGACAAGTGTTTTGCTCATAATTAAAAAAGCAAGACAGCTTAACCCCAGTAAAAGCGTTTTTGGGTTTATTTGATCTATTGAGTGATAGAGTTGATACCCAATAGAAAAAAACTGGTTGCTATCGAGTTCTACACCAAAAAGATGCTTAATTTGACTGAGGGCAATAATAAAGCCAGAGGCTGTCACGAATGCAGTAACAACTGGGTGGGATAAAAAGTGCGAGATAAAACCAAATCGGAATAAACCTAAAAAGAAAAGGAAAAACCCAGACATTAAGGATAAGAGAATTGAGCCGTCAATGTATGAAATGCCAAGGTTTTCAACATTGCTCAAAGCAGATGCCGTCATAATCGATGCAATAGCCACAGGGCCAACAGCCATTGTCGAACTTGTTCCCAGTAAGGCATATACCAGTGTTGGTACAATACTCGCATAAAGGCCGTGCTCTGGTGGAAGGCCAGCAAGCATGGCATAAGCAAGAGATTGAGGGATAACCATAATTGAGACAATCAATCCAGCTATGAAATCCTGGGTTAGTTTTGTCGCTGAATACTGCTGGAGTGTACCAATAAATGGAAACACTGCTTTGATGGACATTATGGGCTTCCTTTCGTGATGTGTTAAATTGAACTCTCATCCATGGAGTTTAGGATAATTACAGCTCTAAAGTCGTTGGTTCTAAAAGCGCTGGTGTTTGTGCCAGAAGTGTATTTAAAAGGTGAGGTGAGTCTGGTGTTGATGCTGCTTGTCTGATCTTTAAAGACATTTCACCTTTATAGCTGCTAAGTTGGCGTTTGTGTGCTATTTCGTTTTTCATTTGGTCATTACTTGCGTTGCTAGGTGAACGAAAGCCAAGTTTATAGTGAAATAGACTTGCAATTTGTATGGCTTTTAAATGCACTGTATCATTATTATTGCTTAAGGCAAGCCTGCAAACAGCTTCCATTAGCGCCTTTCCAATATATTTGTATTTGGCTTCATCTAAGTTTTCAATAAAATCCACATGCTGTGTATTTTCATTGAAGAGAACGCTACCAATTTCTTTTTGACCAAACTCAAGCGCCATCATATAGTTCTTGTTGGATGTCATATAAATAAAAGGTAGCCCAGAAACTCTGGCGGCTTGTAAGTTGCTTGTAAGCTGAACATCAAGATATTTATTATTTTCTTTATCCCAGAGTTGTGTATTTAAATTAACAGCTGGGTGGGTTGTATTCGGTATTAAATTTATTGGCATAGGTTAAACCATATTTAAATTGATGAGGTTTCAATAGGCTGGGACATAACCTTCGCCATCATTCGCGGTGAGTCTGGTTTTGTTTCAGGGATACTAAAATCAAGATACATATCACCATAGCCGACTCTATCTTTATTAATGTGCTTTAGTGAATCGTTGCGAATATGGCTTTTGATATAGTCATTTTTAGTATTACTCGCAAAGCGGAACCCCATTTTAAAATGAAATAGAGTTGCATTCAGTTCGGAGTAAAGATCAACCTCTGTTGATTTGCAGAGTGATTTTGTAAGCCTGCAGGTCATTTCCTCCATCGCTTGCCCAACACCTTTAAATTGGTCTTGAGCATGATTGTCAACACGGTTTAAGCGTCCCATATCTGCAATAGCAACAAATCGAAGTGAGCCAATTCGTTGGCCGTCAGCGTATAAGCTAAAACCATTCAGTTTATCAGGTGAGTCCATCTTGATATAAGCAGTATTTGCAGTACGAGGTACTGGTGAATCAGCTTTTGGTAATACATGGATAGAGTAGAGTTGCCCTGAAGATTTGAGCTTGGATACAAGTTTGATATTTTGAAGTTCTTGTGGAAGCTGAACTCGTGGCATGGTTTATTCCCTTGGTTTTACTACAGATGGAAGAATTGTATAAAACTAAGAGCAATAAAAGGGAGGTTATTCACAAAATAGGCTCTCCGCAGCAAAAGTAAAGCGCAGGAGCCTTTTATTGGAATACTATTGGATTTGTGTCCAGTGCACATCTCTTTCCCCTTGAGATGATGCAACATAGACTGACTGCCCAGTAATCGTCATGGTGAGATCCATGCTTCGTTCAACCATGCCTGCAAGTGCTTCCGCATCTGCCCATTGAAATTGATAAATCTCTGCAGGTAACTGAGACATTTTCTTTTGCTCAGATGCATACCATGTGTCTGACTTCTCATTAAATGTATAGACTTTGACGAGGTCAGCTTTGCGAGTGGCTTTTTTAATACGCTCAGCGCTTGGCTCGCCAATATCAACCCAAAGGGTCGTTGTATCATCAAGTGCATTGACAATAATATCTGGCTCGTCCGGTGTGCTTAAGCCTTTTGTAAAAGTAATAAACTCTTGAAAGTTCAGACAATAGGCAAGTAAGCGAATCATCATTCTTTCAAGGGTTTCTGATGGGTGAAGTGCAAGCGTTACGCTAATCGATTCATATTTATCATGATCAATATCATTGAGTGATACGCGCGCTCTGTAAATAGTTGGTTTCAGTGCCATTTGAGACTCCCTGTGCTTTGAATGCACGTATTGTAGCTGAAGTCTATTTTAAATTGATAACATTATTTGCTGTCTTACTTTAATCATAGCAACTTGGATTTTATTTATGTTGTTCTTGTTAGAGTTAAAAGTGCGCTAACAATGCGATTTTAATACTTTTTTTATAATAATAGTTTTCTAAAGAGTCCTTACACTATTATTTTGCCGCTGACTAGGGTAAAATTTTGATCTGCTCCTCTCGCATCTCAGCATTCTGGCTTGTGTGTGCGGTGATGGTAACTCAGTGATTCAAGGAGACTTTCGATGTTTAACACTCCCTTAAACCAGGTTGATCCAGATATTCAAGCAGCAATCGAGAAAGAAAATGAGCGTCAAGAAGCTCATCTTGAATTGATTGCTTCTGAAAACTACACAAGCCGCGCTGTTATCGAAGCACAAGGTACACAGCTGACAAACAAATACGCTGAAGGTTACCCTCATAAGCGTTACTACGGTGGTTGTGAGCACGTTGACATTGTTGAAGAGCTTGCTATCGAAAGAGCTAAAGCACTTTTCAATGCTGGTTATGCAAACGTTCAACCACACTCTGGTTCTTCCGCTAACGCTGCTGTATTCCTAGCTCTTGTTAAGCCAGGCGACACAATTCTTGGTATGAGCCTTGCTCACGGTGGTCACCTTACTCACGGTGCTAAGCCAAGCTTCTCTGGTAAGCATTTCGACGCTCATTACTATGGTGTTGATAAAGAAACTGGTCTAATTGACTATGATGAAGTTCGTCGTATTGCTCTAGAGTGCAAGCCAAAGATGATTATCGCTGGTTTCTCTGCATACTCTCGCGTTATGGATTGGGCTAAGTTCCGTGAAATCGCTGATGAAGTAGGTGCATACCTTCTTGTAGATATGGCTCACGTTGCTGGTCTAGTTGCAACTGGTGCATACCCATCTCCAATTCCATTTGCTGATGTTGTTACAACAACAACTCACAAAACTCTACGTGGTCCACGTGGCGGTATGATCCTTTCTAAAGGTGGTAACCCAGACCTAGAGAAGAAGCTTAACTCAGCTGTATTCCCAGGTAGCCAAGGTGGCCCTCTAATGCACGTTATCGCTGGTAAAGCTGTTTGCTTTAAAGAAGCAATGGAGCCAGGTTTCAAAACGTACCAAGAGCAAGTAATCAAAAACGCACAAGCAATGGCTGCAGTTCTTCAAGAGCGTGGTCTTGACGTTGTTTCTGGTGGTACTGATAACCATCTTCTTCTTGTTGACCTTACTAAGTGGGATATCACTGGTAAAGATGCAGCTGCACGTCTTGGCGATGCGCACATCACTGTTAACATGAACACAGTTCCAAACGAAACTCGTTCACCAATGATTACTTCTGGTATTCGTATTGGTACTCCAGCTCTTACAACTCGTGGTATCAACGAGCAAGAAGCTGCTGATGTTGCATCTTGGATTTGTGACCTTCTTGAAAGCCCAGAGAGCGCTGAAGTTCTTGAAGCTGTTAAAGAGAAAGTTGCTGCACTATGTGCATCACGTCCTGTTTATACAAAATAAACCCCAATTATCAATATATTGAGGTATAACCTTGAACTGTAGTTTTTGTGGACATACAGACACCAGAGTAGTCGACTCTCGGCTCATCTCTGGTGGCACTCAAATACGCCGACGAAGGCTGTGCAGTCAATGTGGTGAGCGTATGACGACAATTGAAACTGTCTGTCATACATTGCCACGGGTTATTAAGCAAACTGGCGAACGTGAAACTTTCTCGGAAGAGAAGTTGCGAACAGGTGTTATTCGTGCTTTAGATAAGCGTGCGGTAGCAGCTGATGACGTTGAAGCCATGTTTGCTGCCATTATGTCTGAGCTGAGTCGTATGGGGGAGCGTGAAATTCCAAGTGCTCGTCTAGGCGATATGGTGATGGACAAACTTAAATTACTCGATCCTGTTGCTTATGTTCGTTTTGCTTCGGTATACCGTTGCTTCCAGGATGTCGCAGACTTTCATGCTGCTATCGAAAGCCTTGAGCGTTTTTCTCGGTCAGAAACTGAAACAAAAGAAGTAAGTGAAGAAGATCATGAAAACTCAGGGGGACAGCATGTTCACGGGACTTGTTGAAACACTCGGCACCATTCAAAGCCTTCAACCAATGGGTGAAGACCTTCGTCTTATTATTTCTGCACCAGGCATTCCTTGGAGTGATGTAGAACTTGGTGACTCTATCGCCGTTAACGGTGTTTGTCTTACTGTTGTTTCTTTTGTTGAGCAGGGCTTTGCTGCTGATGCTTCGACAGAAACAATCAATTGCACAACGCTTAAACTTCTTAAAGCAGGTTCAATTGTCAATATTGAGCGCGCGCTCACACTCCAAAAGCCTCTTGGTGGACACTTAGTTTCAGGTCATGTTGATGGCTTGGTTAAACTTGTTAAACGTCAGCCAGATGCTAGATCAATTCGTTTTTATTTTGAAGTACCAAAAGAGTTAATGCATTATGTTGCAGCAAAAGGCTCTGTATGCCTTGATGGTGTAAGCCTGACAGTAAATCATGTTGATGGTCAAATTTTTGATGTCAATATCATTCCTCATACACAAGAAATAACAAACATAAAGGCATGGACTGTAGGGCAAGAAGTAAATCTTGAGATAGACATCATTGCTCGTTATCTTGAGCGCTTTATTCAAGTTAAGTCGCAAGGTGATGCAAAGCAAGGTGTGACTATGCAGACTCTTATTGATAATGGTTTTGCTTAAATTACGAATGCGAATGGTTTATTCTTGTCAACGATAAGAATTTATAAGGAATATTCAGAGTTTAATCATTCTTAATGTCATATCCTTTTATCTATTCAATATGTTTGCTCACAATGTCATTCTCGAAAAGTGCAGCGATCCTGCTTTTTAAAGGTTAAAAGAGAGAGGGTATAATGACTCTAGATAACCATCCAATAGTCGAAACTAGTCCAGTAGAAACATTAATAGAAGAAGTGCGCCAAGGGCGTATGGTTATTCTAATGGATGATGAAGATCGCGAGAACGAAGGCGATCTTATTATGGCTGCATCCATGGTTAACGCAGAAAGCATTAACTTTATGGCAAAAGAAGGCCGAGGCTTAATTTGTCTTACGCTAACTCAAGAGCGTTGCGATCAATTGAACCTAGGTTTGATGGTAAGTCAAAACGGTTCGCAAAATCACACAAACTTTACTCACTCAATCGAAGCAGCTGAAGGTGTATCAACAGGTATTTCTGCTGCTGATCGCGCTCATACTGTTTTAACTGCTGTTGCACCGCATTCAAAGCCAACAGATATTGTTTCCCCTGGTCATATTTTCCCAATCCGTGCTGTTCCTGGTGGTGTGCTTCGCCGTGCTGGTCATACAGAAGCAGGTTGCGACTTAATGCGTCTTGCTGGTCTTGATCCAAGCGCTGTTATTGTTGAAATTATGAATGAAGACGGCACAATGGCTCGTCGAGCAGACCTTGAAAAGTTTGCCACCAAGTTTAATTTAAAGCTTGGCACTATTGCTGACCTTATTCATTACAGACGTCTTCATGAAGCAACAGTTGAGAGAAAAGAAGAGCTCAAATTGCACACACGTTTTGGTGAATTTGATGCAGTTTTCTATAACGACCTTGTGACTGGCGAACAGCATGTGGCATTGACGAAAGGTAATTTAGAAGAAACTGATGCACCTCTTGTTCGTGTTCATCTTGCGGACTTTGCTCGTGATTTACTTCAAGTATTAGCAACCCCAGAAGAAGGTGAGCAAGTAGAAGATGATCAGTGGCGTTTATCAACTGCACTTGAAGCAATTCAAAAAGAGAACGCAGGTGCTGTTGTATTAATCGGTCGATCAATGAACTCTCAAAAGCTGTTTGCTGACACGGTTAAATCTGCCAAAGGGCACGATAAGACTGAAGTGAAGCAAGACCAAGCTGATGTTCATTACGCCAACATTGGTACCGGTGCTCAAATTCTAAAAGACTTAGGCATTAATAAAATGCGTGTACTGAGCTCCAAAATGAAGTTTAGTGCCATCTCAGGCTTTGGTTTGGAAATTACTGAGTATATTGAAAAACCACAAGCTTAAAGGCTTATTGCTAAGAGCTTTGCTAAATAGTGACTTTTACTTTTAAAACATGTCATTTTCATGTAAAGTCGCACTCAAAGATTTTTTACCATTGAATTCAAGGAATTTAATATGGCTCAAGACCAAGTACAAGTGATTGAAGGTCACTTTCAAAACGCTCAAGGTAAATATGTTCTTGTAGTTTCAAGATTTAACAGCTTCGTAGTAGAGCCACTTCTTGAAGGTGCTCTAGATACGTTACGTCGTCACGGTATCCCAAGCAGCGATATTAAAGTTGTTAAAGTACCAGGCGCTTATGAGCTTCCACTTGCATGTCAGCAAGTTGTTCAAACTGCTAAGCCAGATGCGGTTATCGCTCTAGGTGCAGTTATCCGTGGTAGCACGCCACATTTTGACTATGTAGCTGGTGAAGCTGCAAAAGGTCTTGCACAAGTATCTCTTGCTGCAAATATTCCAGTTTGTTTTGGTGTTATTACAACAGACACAATTGAACAAGCTATTGAACGTTCTGGCTGTAAAGCAGGTAACAAAGGTTCCGAAGCAGCTCTGACTGCAATCGAAATGGTAAGCCTACAGAACGAAATGAAGAGCCTTTAAGCTTTTCTCATAGAGATCAAGAGTCATTTATGGCTCTCAAAAGATGTAGTACCACGAGCAGTTTATAGCTCATGGCCGCTGCATCTTTTTTTATTCTTTAATTGTGATTCATAAATAGGTATCAAGATGAGTGGTAACCACAAGGCTGTAATAGCGCAGCGTAAAAAAGCAAGATTCATCGCTGTTCAGGCGCTATATCAGTGGCTTATTGCCGAAACACCTTTAAATGAACTGCTCGCTCAGTCTCGCATGGATAATGTGAAAAAAGCGGGTGATTGGTCTTTCTTCGATACACTTGTTGCTGGTGTTGTTCGTTCTTCTGACGCTTTAGATGAGCGTTATGTGAAGTCTCTTGATCGTCCATTCGATCAAATTTCACCAATCGAAAAATCAATCATCAGACTTGGTGTATTTGAGCTTTTAAACTGCCCAGAAACACCATATGTAGTTGTTGTAAACGAATATGTTGAGCTTGCAAAAATGTTCGGCGCAACTGACAGCTATAAATACGTAAACTCAATTCTTCACGCTGTTGGTACAGAAACTCGTGAACTTGAGATTGCAGCTTATGAGGCACAAAAAGGCACTCAATAATGGTTAATGCTGAAACAAAGACAGCGAAAGAATTCGACATCATTCAACAACACTTTTCAAATATTAATTTTGATTCAAGTGGCTCCACTGAAATTGGCATAGGGGATGATGCGGCAGTTTTGTCTTTGTCTCAGCTACAACAAGACTCATCTAAACTTCTTGTTTCTGCCGATATGCTGTGTGAGGGAACACATTTTCTCTCCACAACAGATCCTTCTACGCTGGGTTATAAAAGTCTAGCTGTTAATATTAGCGACATTCTTGCAATGGGTGGTGACCCAAAGCTTTTCACCTTGTGTATTTCACTACCAGAGCCAAATAATCTTTGGTTGGAAGCTTTTGCTCACGGCTTAACACAAGCAGCAAAGCAGTATGGCTTAAGCTTAATTGGTGGCGATACAACTCGTGGCCCTCTCAGTATCTCAATTCAGATTTTTGGCACAACAGATAAACCAATTTTACGCTCAGGTGCTCAAGTTGGAGATTTAGTCGTTGTGACTGGTACTTTAGGTGATGCTGCTGGTGGGCTTGATTTCATTCTTGATCCTGCTCTAGCTGCAAACTTTGCAGATGACTTTCAAATTCACGTGCAATACCTTCAAGATCGTCATGAGTGTCCAACACCTCGTGCAGGCTTAACGCAAGGCTTTGATATTCATGCTGCCATTGATATATCTGATGGATTAATTCCTGATCTTACTCATATTTGCAATGCTTCAGGTGTTGCTGCAGCGTTAAATGTCGATGCGCTTCCTATTTCTGGTTCGCTGCTTGGGGCTAATGACCATGCAGTTGCTAAGGCGCTTGTCGGTGGTGAGGATTATGAGCTTTGCTTAGCTATACCACCAAGTATCTGGCCTGAATTGCAAGCAAGAGCAAAAGAGCTGGGCATATTGATTACTCATGTTGGTGATATTATTCCAAGTACTGATAGAACAGTAACTGTAAGAGGGTGGAGTGAGCAGAAGCTTGATGGTGTTATTAATCAAGGATTTGTTCATTTTAAGTGAGGGATAATGTCTCAATTACGCCAGCTTCTTTTTAAACACCCAGCTCATTTTTGCTCATTAGGTTTTGGCTCAGGCTTAGCGCCTAAAGCGCCTGGTACCTTTGGTACAATTGCTGGTTTGCCACTTCTGTGGGGAATGTGGGAACTTTCGATATCTGTTGCTGTCCCACTTATAGTTCTTGGTTTTATTTGGGGTGTCTGGTGTACTGACAAAACCTCTAAAGCCATGGGGTATGATGACCCTGGTGCCATAGTTTGGGATGAAATTATAGGCGTCTTAGTTGCTGGATTACCCCTTATGTTCTTTGAAATCCCCATGTCTTCTCGGTTACAGCTGATATGTCTATTGGTTGTTTTTGGTCTGTTCAGACTGTTCGATATTGCCAAGCCATTTCCTGTTTCTTGGGCTGATCGACGCTATCACGGTGGCTTCGGAATCATGCTCGATGACCTCTTAGCTGGTGTTTTAGCTAGTTTGGCCTTTACATTGTTTCTATTTTTCCTGTAGTGCCTAATTTTTTTTCATTTGTAACATATTGATTAATATAGCTTTTTAGCTTTTTGGTTTAAAAAAGCCTTTTTTTAGAAAAAAATCGTTTTTTGACTTCCGAAAACTTAGCTATTCTAAATATAACGATTGGACAAAATATGGACGTTTTAAGACCTGTCGTTCTTTTGATCGCAGACAAAGCGAAGGAGAAGGGAAGTAACTCCATTATTCTGTGATGTAGAACTTTGCACAACTGCATAATCCTAAATATCGGATTGTGACATGAGCAAGTAGTAGTTTTAGTATCGAATAAGGGGGTTTGCTTTGAAAAACTTGCGACAATCGAAACAAAAACAAATTGAATTAACACGGACGTACAGACATTTTTTGTTGTTACTTTGAGGGAAAGGAAGCACTATGAAAATTTCAGCAACTGAACTAAAAAACAGACTTGGTCGTTACTTAGATGCAGCAGAGCAAGAGCCAGTTTCAATCCAGAAATCTGGTCGTGAGAAGGCAGTTCTAATGTCATACTCGCATTATCAAGCTCTACTGAAGGCAAGCATGCACCAGCCACCACAGCAGCCTTCAACGCCATCTATGTCTTCTCCAGAGCGTTTCCTGTAAGACTCTGATAGAAAGCCCTAAAGGCCCAGCATTCAATTGAATGCTGGGCCTTTTTGTTTAAAAGTGTGGTGTAGTTCACATAAATATATTCCTAATGGCCTAATGATTCATTTACACTCTTTATTATTTTTAACTTGGCATTAATGAGAATATAAAAATGAAGAGCTTTTTTATATTAAATGTTGTGTTGCTTCTTGCTGGTTGTCAGCTAAATACAACTTCTAATAACTTGCAAGAAAACAGAATAGTTGCTCAATATGAAGAGTTTAAATTCAATGTACCACCCAGTCCTCAAGCTGTTGCATCAATAATGGATGGGCAGCTTATCTTAAGGTACGGTAAGCGCCAAGGTGAGCGCTATATTGCGATAAGTCAATTTAATCAAGACGAGTACAATTTATTAGGTTGTACGCCTGAAGCTTTTTTTACAGCGCTTGAAGGCACGAGAGAGCAGCACGGTTGTAATCAAGATTTTTTGGAAAGCTTTAAATGGACTTTTATAAAAGAAAAGGATTATGGTATCTGGGCTGGGGATGATTATAAAATCTTTTATTCTGTTGAAAATAATTCTTTAAACACCTCTTTTTTATTTGCCCTAACTCAAGATGGTCGTGTTATTAAGCTTGAAAGTGATTTTTTAAACAAAGAAGAACTTGAGCAACTTTTTTGGTGATTTTGATAAATGCCTTTAGTCGAAAAAAGTGATGCTAATTTTACCAAAATGTTTATGAGATAGCGCATAAAAAAACCGATCAAGTGATCGGTCTTTTTATTGGGGTTGTACTCTTTAGAGCCAGTAGACAACAAAGAAGAGGAAAATCCAAACCACATCTACAAAGTGCCAGTACCAAGCAGCAGCTTCAAATGCAAAATGATTCTCAGGTGTAAAATGGCCTTTAGCAGTTCTTACCCACATAACAGTAAGCATGATTGCACCAATAGTAACATGCAGACCATGAAAACCTGTTAAAAGAAAGAAGAGTGAGCCATATATACCGGAATTAAGTGTTAGGCCCATTTCAACATATGCATGATGGTATTCATAGGCTTGAACACCCATAAAGATAAAGCCAAGAATAATAGCAATGGCTAAATTTTTAAGGACTTTTGCGTTATCACCAACTTTAATTGCATGGTGAGCAATCGTTAAAAATACACCACTTGTTACTAGTAAAAGTGTGTTAATTGCTGGCAGGCCCCATGGCGACATCACTTCAAAAGTTCTGCCATCTGGTGTGAGTGTTAAAGGCCAAAATGCTTGGAATTGCGGCCACAATAATTCATGGGTCATCGCATTATTGCCAGCACCACCTAACCAAGGAATTGTGAGAAGCCTTGTGTAGAAAAGCGCACCGAAAAATGCCGCAAAGAACATGACTTCAGAGAAAATAAACCAGCCCATGCCCATACGGTAAGAGATACTTAATTGTGTCGAGTTTTTACCACCTAAGCTTTCTACAACTGTTTCTCTAAACCAGCCCCACATACAAACAAGAAGAGCAAAAAGGCCAACAGCAAAAGTAGCACCACCTAAAGTGCCTTCGTTGGCAACTTTATCTGTACTTTGCTGAATAAAGTTAGCACCACCAATTGCAATAATTAAAAGAGCAATTGCTGTGTAAATAGGCCAAACACTTTGTGCTGGCACATAATAGAGAGGCGTTTTGCCCGGTTCAGTTTGTGCTGCCATTCTTCTTCTCCATGTTATAAAGGGTGTAGCTGAGGGTCACTTCCTTGATGTCCTCAGGGAGTTCTTCAGTAAAGTAGAACTGAAGAGGCATCAGCTTTGTTTGTCCTGCTTCTAAGTGTTGTTCTTGGAAGCAAAAACATTCCATTTTTCTCAAATAGGGTGTTGCTTGTGCTGGTGTTACTGATGGTACAGCTCGTCCAGTCATCCCTGTTTTTGTCAAATTAGTTACTTCAAACTGAATATTGCTTGCTTTACCTGGAACCACATTAATGCTGTTATTCACTGGTTTAAAATCCCAAGGAATAGAGCGATCCGCTTTTGCAATAAATTGAACACGAACTTCACGGGCAGCAATTGCTGGTGCTGTCTCATCCAATGCCGCTTGTGCCTCGGCAGTTTCAGTCGAAACAAGATAAGGGTTGTCTGACTTCACTTCTGGAGCTGCTGCTGATTTCAGTTCAACCTTGCCGTTAAGGCCAGTCCAATCGCAGAAAGCATCGTAAAGTGGCGGCATGATAAGAGTTGCAAAAGCAAACATACCAATAACCACTGCAATGAGTGTCCATATAAGCTTGGTGTTCTTTTGCTGGAGGGTGTTATCCATAATATCAACCTAGTCTTTAAAACTCTATTTTGAGACCTAAGGTGCTTAATCTGCTTTAAATACTGATTTAATTTCAAAGGCTTTGATATTAAGTGTAGGTCAAAAAAATAATTTAATTTATTAAGAAAAGGCAGGCCTAGCCTGCCTTTATTGGACCTCTTGCAAATTACTTCACAGTTGGAGGTACTTCAAAAGTATGTAGAGGTGCAGGGGATGGAATAGTCCATTCTAGACCTTCTGGGTTTTCCCATACTTCTGATGTTGCTTTTTCGCCACCTTTCACACACTTATAAAGCACTACGAGGAAGATGATTTGGCTTAAGCCAAATGCAAAGCCACCAATACTAATCCAGAAGTTCATATCTGCAAATTGCAGAGGGTAGTCAGGAATACGTCTTGGCATACTGCCTAGGCCAACAAAATGCATTGGGAAGAACAGCACGTTTACAGAAATAAGAGATGCCCAGAAATGGAATTTAGCTAAGCCTGTGTGGAACATATTACCGGTCCACTTTGGCAGCCAGTAGTAAGCTGCTGCATATACCGAGAAGATTGCACCAGTTACAAGTACATAATGGAAGTGAGCTACAACAAAGTAGGTGTCATGGTATTGCTGATCAGCAGGTGTAATTGCAAGCATTAGACCTGATAGACCACCAATCGTAAATAGCACTACGAATGCAATTGAAAACAACATTGGTACTTCAAATGTCATTGCACCGCGCCACATTGTCGCAATCCAGTTAAAGACTTTAACCCCTGTTGGAACAGAGATCAGCATCGTCATGTACATGAAGAAAAGGTTACCTTGAAGTGGTAGACCTACAGTAAACATATGGTGAGCCCATACGATGAATGATAAGAATGCGATTGATGCTGTTGCATAGACCATTGACGCATAGCCAAACAGTGGCTTGCGGGCAAAAGTAGGAATGATTGTTGAGATAATACCAAAGGCTGGCAAGATCATAATATACACTTCTGGATGCCCAAAGAACCAGAATATATGCTGGAACATAACAGGGTCACCACCACCAGCTGCATCAAAGAAACTTGTGCCAAAGTGACGGTCGAAGAGCATCATTGTTACTGCGCCTGCAAGTACTGGAATTACAGCAATCAGAAGGAATGCTGTGATTAACCATGTCCATACGAAAAGAGGCATTTTCATCATTGTCATGCCAGGTGCACGCATATTGATGATTGTGACGATAACGTTTACAGCACCCATGATGGATGAAATACCCATAATATGAACAGATAAAATAAAGAAATCTGTACTTGGTGGGCCGTATGAAGTAGATAGCGGTGCATAAAAAGTCCAACCAAAGTTTGGTGCAGCGCCCAAGCCTAAAAAGCTTTTAATAATCGCAAAAATAAGAATACCAAAAGCAACTGGTAGCAACCAGAAACTCCAGTTATTCAAGCGAGGCAGCGCCATATCTGGCGCACCAATCATGAGTGGAATCATCCAGTTGGCAAGGCCCACGAAGGAGGGCATTACTGCGCCGAATACCATGATAAGACCATGAGTAGTCGTCATTTGGTTAAAAAAGTCAGGCTGAACAAGTTGTAGCCCTGGGTACATTAACTCTGCTCGGATAACCATTGCCATAAAACCGCCAACGAAAAACATCGCCAGACTGAATAGCAGGTACATTGAGCCAATTTCTTTATGGTTTGTGGTTAAAAGCCAACGCTTAAAACCAGTTGGGTTTGCATGATGTGCCATGATTCAATTCCTCGTTATGCTGGTCTTATGGGTTTTCAGCAATTTCTTTTGGTTGAACAACGTCGCCTGTATCGTTACCCCAAGCATTACGCTCATATGTGATAACCGCTGCGCGTTCTTTCGGGCTTAGCTGAGCGCCAAACGCAGGCATTGCATTCTTACCTCGGTTCACGATAAGAATATGTTCAATACGATGTTCAGCCATTGTTGCGATGTCGCTACCTGCAAGGGCAGGGAATGCAGGAGGCATACCTTGGCCATTAGCTTGGTGACAAGCTACACAGCGTGTGTTGTAAACCTTTTCGCCTAGCTCCATAAGCTCTTCTTTCGAGAATTCGATGTTTGTTTCATCAGCAGCAGCAAGTTCACGAGCTTCTTGTTCTGCTTGAGCATCTGCCAGCCATTGCTTGAAGTCTTCTTGGCTTACAGCGTGAACTTCGATAGGCATGAAACCGTGGTAAGCACCACAAAGCTCAGTACATTGGCCGCGATAAATACCTTCTTTACCTTCAGGGATTTCAAACCATGTTTCATTTGTAAAGCCAGGAATAGCGTCTTTTTTCACTGCAGCATCAGGTAGGAACCATGAGTGAATAACATCAGCTGATGTTGTTAAAATACGTACTTTTTGACCTGTAGGAACATAAACAGGATTATCAACTTCCAGAAGATAGTTTTCATTTTTTGTTGGTGCATCTATTACAGCTTGATCCGTTGCTGGATCAGAACCCCATGGTGTAGGGAATAAACCCGTATCACGAGAAGGTGTTTTGAACTCTTCTTCTGGTGTTGAAAGGTTGGAGAAGAAGTTTAATTTGAGATTTGCATCATCTTCATATTGAAGATACTCGTATTCCCACTTCCATTGGTGACCAGTTGCTTTAATTGTTAAAGCAGAGGCATCTGTATCAGTCATCGCAATTAATGTTTTTGTAGCAGGGAATGCCATTGCAATCAAAATAATAAAAGGAATAACTGTCCAAAGTATTTCAACTGCTGTGCTTTCATGGAAATTTGCTGGTTTATGGCCTTTTGATTTTCTATGTTTTACGATGGAGTAAAACATGATTGAAAAAACAACAATTGCAATAACTGTACAAATAGTCAGCATGTATTGATGGAGGCTATACACCTCTTTACTTATTTCAGTGACACCTTCTCTTAAATTCAGTTGCTCGGCTAGAGCAAGGCTTGAAAGTGAAAAGCCTAAGCAGGCGGTAAAAAATTGCGATGCAACTTTTTTTATGTGCCATGTCGGTTTTATCTGCGAAAAAGCAGACTTTGTACGAAAAAGCATGTCCATAGGATTACTCCCGATTTGCAGCGTTAAAATCCATTCTTTTAGTTTTGGTCATCACCAATAAGATGAAGTGCAACAATGACAAGCAAAACTAAATGAGCTGTCTATACCCAAAATGTATAAAAAAGTTCTTTTTATGCGAATAACTATATATGTAGTCGTTGCCTAACTCTTTGTCGAATGTAAGGCATTAATAGTCATTAGTTTTTAAAAAGTGGATAGTTAAAACATGAGGATTAATATTTTTTGATATTAAAATAAGACTGCAGGACAAATTTATGTATCATGTTTTTTTACTATTATGCTTTTATCTATTTTAGACAAAGTTTTAAGTTCATTCTGTTTTTTAAAATAATTTAAAGCATATGTAAACATAGTGGCCTTATGCACTTTAGTAGTAAGGAGGCTGGTTTTTTTTCTTAAGTGATGAATTACTGGGCTTTGTGAGTGGTATTTTAGTTTGTAAGAGTTAAAACAATGTAAAATAAAATTTATATGTTCTTGCTCATCTTCTGTTGCAGCTCTATGGGGCACAATAATATTGGTATAGAATGAACATCTTTAAATATACATTATTGTTAAAGGATTAATTCACGGGGGTGCGTTGTGGCTAAAGGAACACTTTACAGAGTTTCATTTATTAATAAAGGTGAAGTCTACGAGGTTTACGCTAAAGAGATTTTTCAAAGCGATCTTTATGGTTTTATAGAAATAGAAGAGCTTGTGTTTGGAAATAGAGCGCAGATGCTTGTAGACCCTTCGGAGGAAAAGCTTAAAACAGAATTTGAGGGTGTCACAAGATCATATGTGCCAACTCATGCAGTTATTCGTATAGATGAGGTTGAGAGTGTAGGTACTGCTAAAATTTCACCTGTACAAGGCAATGGTAATGTAGCACCTTTTCCAGGGATGCCTCCAAAAGCACCAAAACCTATGAGTTAGAGTATTACTTTTAGTTTGCTATAAGGCTTAACCTATTGATACTGCTTAGTGAACTTTACTCGTGGCTTTGGCGTGAGCTGTTTTTTCTCTAAGACTCATGAAAAGATTGTCTTTTTATTTCAATTGAGTATAATTGATGGGCTTCTACCCTTGTCCTACTCGAATACCCGGGAGGACTTATTGCCAAAAGGAGAGTTCAATGAGGCATTATGAGGTTGTGGTCCTAATCCACCCAGATCAATCCGACCAAGCTAAAGTTATGATGGATCGCTACACAGCGACTGTTAAAGACGCTGGTGGTTCTATCCACCGTTTCGAAGACTGGGGTCGCAGACAACTTGCATACCCAATCAAGAAGCTTCACAAAGCTCATTACGTTCTTCTAAACATCGAATGTGACCAAGCTACTCTAAGTGAACTTAACAATTCTTTCCGTTACAACGATGCTGTTCTTCGTTCTATGTTCCTTCAGTTAGACGAAGCTGTTACTGAGCCTTCCTTCATTGCTAAAGAAGAAAGCCAAGGTAACCGCAAAAGAGCTCCACAAAACGAGTTTTAATCTAACGTAGCCTCGGTAGAACCTTATGAACTTTATGCCACAAAGCGAGCAAACAAAAGCTCGACTTGCAGCAGAAAGGAAAGCGCTGATAGATAGAAGCGAGCGTTTTTCAAGGCAGCTGGGCAGAAGTCCATATAACAAGGTCTTACTCGAAGGTTTTGTAGGTGTTCGAGACGAGCGACGCTACACAGCAGCTGGTTTACCAGTTGTGAAAATGCAGCTTCGCTATATTGGTCAGCAGAGCATGGCTCACACTGGCAAGCCAGGACTTCACGCCGAACGAATGGTGATGTGCGAAATCAGTGTTCTTTTTATAGGGTCTGATTTATGCAGCGCGGTCGACCGCATTGCGGAAAACAGCCTTGTAAGAGTAAAGGGTTTCCTCACTCGCAACGCTTATAAAGACGAATTGTCCTGGGTTATTCTCGAGGCGATGGGCATCGAAATTATTGAAGATGCGCCAGATAAAAACGCTAGTAGTGATGAGTAATTCAGACAGAACAAAGAAAAGAAGCATCCTAGAGCTTAGCTCGAGAGATGCGAAGACAAGTATTCATATTTAAGGTAACTCAGTTATGTCTAAGTTTTTTCGTAGAAGAAAGTTTTGCCGTTTCACTGCAGATGGCGTAAAGCAAATCGATTATAAAGATCTTCAAACTCTTAAAGCCTATATCACGGAAACTGGTAAAATCGTACCAAGCCGTATTACAGGTACTTCTGCTAAGTATCAGCGTCAGCTAGCTACAGCTATCAAGCGTGCTCGTTATATCGCTCTACTTCCATACACAGATCAACACGAATAAGAATCTGTCGTTCTTTAGCAGATTATTTAATATTTTGGGGATTTAATCATGAAAGTTATTTTGTTAGAAAAAGTTGGTCGCCGCGGTAAGCTTGGTGATCAAATCGTAGTAAAGAAAGGTTTTGCTCGTAATTTCCTTTTCCCTACTGGTAAAGCTGTTCCTGCAACTGCTGCTAACCTAGCTAAGTTTGAAGAGCGTCGTGCAGAACTTGAAGCTAAAGCTGCTGCTGCTCTAGAAGCTGCTGAAGCTCGTAAAGCTGCTATCGAAGCTGTAGAAGTTACAATTTCTATGAAAGCTGGCGACGAAGGCAAGCTATTCGGTTCTGTTGGTGCACAAGATCTAGTTGACGCTGCTGCAGCTCAAGGTCTAGAAATCCAACGCGCTGAAGTTCGTCTACCTACTGGCCCAATCCGTAACGTTGGTGAGTACACTGTAGAAATACACGTACTAGAAGACGTTGACGCTGGCCTTAAGGTTTTCGTTGTTGCTGAAAGTTAATCTGCTGGAATCGATGACTCGTCATTGATTCCGCAATTGCTTAAAGCAAAAAACCGCACTTTTAAGTGCGGTTTTTTTTTGCCCAATTTTTTTCCATTCACACCAGCTTTACGGTAAAATGAGTTCGACCATTATCTTGTGATGGTGCATAATGAATTCTCAAATAGAATTAAAGGAAGTGACATGAGTGACGATACAACCATTGAAAACCAGCACTTTACATCAGATGACGAATTTAATTCAGATTTTGGTAACGCTGATTTTAGTGATGAAGGGTTTTCATCTGTTTTCAATGAGCACGAGCAATTAGAAGACAAGGAAGTAGCTCAAGTTAAGTCTATTCCACATAGTGTTGCTGCTGAGCAAGCCGTAATCGGTGGCCTGTGTTTAAATAACAATGCATGGGATGATGCTTCTGAAGTCGTTTCAGCAAACGACTTTTTCCTTAAAGAGCATAGAGATATTTTCCAAGTCATGGAGCAAATGGCTCGTGAATCTGATCCTTTCGATGTTCTGACTATTCCTACAGCGCTTGAAGGGCTTGGTCTAGGTGGCGATGATATTACCGCTTACCTTACTGAGCTTGTGAATAACACACCAAGTGCCGCTAACATTAAAGCCTACGCTCGAATTGTTCGCGAAAGAGCAGTGCTCCGTGAAATGATTGGCATGGGCCAAAAAATTGCAGACTTAGGTTATAACCCGGGCGGGCGGGAATCTGCTGAGCTTGTTGATGAAGCAGAGCGTATGGTCTTCCAGCTTGCTGAAGGTCGTCAAGCTGCTGGTGGCCCACAAGATATGAAAACCCTCTTGAAAAAGTCTGTGGTTAAGCTTGATGAGCTCTTTAACTCGGGTACTGGCTTAACAGGTGTTTCAACTGGTTTTACAGATTTAGATGCAATGACAAACGGCTTGCAACCATCAGATATGGTTGTTATCGCTGGTCGTCCTTCCATGGGTAAAACAACATTCTCCATGAATATTGCAGAAGATATCGTACTGCGAACAAGCAAGCCTGTTATTGTATTCTCCATGGAGATGCCTGCAGAACAGCTGATGCTTCGTATGATTTCATCAATGGGGCGTATTGACCAAACACGTATGCGTTCAGGTAAATTATCAGAAGATGATTGGCCTCGTATTAACTCTGCTATTCAGATGTTTAATGATAAAAAACTTTATATTGATGATAACCCTGCATTGTCACCAACTGAAGTTCGTGCAAGGGCAAGACGTATTCACCGAGAGCATGGTGAAATGGGCTTAATCCTGATTGATTACCTTCAGTTAATGCGTGTACCTGGTGCTGAAAGCAGGGTAGCTGAGATTTCTGAAATTTCGCGATCCATGAAAGCATTAGCAAAAGAACTTAACTGTCCTGTTATTGCGCTTTCCCAGCTTAACCGAAGTCTGGAACAACGCCCAAACAAGCGTCCAGTAATGTCTGACTTGAGGGAATCTGGAGCGATCGAGCAGGATGCCGATTTAATCATGTTTATTTATCGTGACGAGGTTTATCACGAAGACTCCATGGATAAAGGTATCGCTGAAATTATCATTGGTAAGCAGCGTAACGGTCCAATTGGTACTTGTCGTTTAGCATTCCTTGGTAAATACACTCGCTTTGAAGATTTATCACCTGATTATGTTCATCATGGAGGAGGCGACGAGTAATGCCTGCACAACACCCTGCAGTTGCTGAAATATCAAAGTCCGCTTTAGAACATAACTTGAAAGTGATACGCCAACATGCTGGGGCAAGCCCAGTGTGGGGTGTTATTAAAGCGAATGCTTATGGGCATCGCGTTGAAATAGTCCTCCCAATTATTGCACCTCATGTTGATGGGGTCGCCTGTGCTCGATTTAATGAAGCACTAGAAATTCAAACCCTCATGCAGCAGCATCAAATAAACTTGCCCATTCTTATTTTGGGTGGCACCTATGCGCTTGATGAAATGCAGTATGCTCAAGAGCATGGTTTTCAGTTGGCATGCCACTCCCAAGAGCAAATCCAAATGCTTAAACAACTTAAGGGTAAGCCTCTTAAGGTATGGGTTGAGTTAAATTCCAGAATGAACCGTCTTGGTTTTTTGCCGAGTACAATTAAAGCAGCCTTTGAAGAATTGCATGCTGCTGAAGCTGTTGATCCAATAGGTGTAATGGCTCATCTTGGTACGGCAGACGAGCCGCAAGGTGAAGAAGCGAAGTTGCAAGTAGAGCGTTGTCAGCAAGTCTTTGCTGACTTAAGACAAAAGTACCCAGCGCTACTGACAAGTCTTTCTAATTCTGCACATCTATTATCACGTGATGAGCTGGACTCTTACAGCTTCCAAAAACAAGCGACAGACTGGGTAAGGCCAGGCATTTGTTTGTATGGTTCCACACCTTTTGCTGATAAAACTGCTATTGATTTAAATTTAAAACCAGTCATGACTTTAAAATCGCGAATAGTGTCGCACTATAAAATTAAAAAAGGTGAAACTGTTGGTTATGGCGCAACTTGGTCTGCTCCAAGTGATGGTGAGCTCTTTATCATCGCCTTTGGTTATGGCGATGGATACCCACGACACATGCAAGAAGCGTATGTGATATCTAAGGATGTACAATTACAAAAAGCTGGTCGTGTCTCTATGGATTTGTCCGCTTATTTTTACCAAGGTCATTTAGATAATGGCCCAAGTGTTGGTGACTATGTTGAGCTTTGGGGTAATCAAATTTCAGTTGATGATGTTGCTGCATGGAGTAGTAGTATTGGTTATGAGCGCTTAACACAAATCAAAGGTCGTGTTGAATATAGTGTTATCGAATAAGCTATTCGGTAAAAACAAACTTAAAATGCCCCTCTGTTCTCGTAAATTGCATCTCTTTGAATGGTACTATTTTAAAATTACCGTATAACGATTTAAAAATAAGTGAAGTGGTGCAATGTCATATTCAAGTCAGTTAAACACAGTTCAAATCACAAAATCTAATTTCACTCACGAGCCTTATGATGCTTCTGGCTTTTATCGGTCAAAGTTGCACATGATCATGAATGGTCAGATTTCTTTTAAGGTTGGGCGTAAAGTTCACGATATTCAATTTAAGGATATGAAAGTGGATACAAGCGATACCTTTCATATTTATTCTAATCGTGCTTTTGGTACGCAAGAAATAAGTTTTGATATTTCATCCTTGAGTGTTTCAAGCAGTAATAACCCAAAGATTAATTCTTGGTCAAGTATGATTAATACTGGTTATATTTCTGTTTCTTCACTTCATATTATTAAAACAGCGATTGCAAATAGTATCCGCCAAGCCGACCTGGGTACTACAGAATAAGAGTTGATTGAAAATCAATCAGATCTGTAGTTGCTAGTTGTTATTACGTGTTTTGCCTTTTACACTCGCCCAATATCAATAAAACAATAAAGAGAAGGGTTCTCATATGAAGATTCAAGGTGTACAAAGGCAGGATTCGTTTCGAGATGTTCTAAAAGACTCAATAAGACATAAAGTCTCTCCAATTAAGACCTCATTACAGGTAAGAGTTAATACTGCCCTTGATTCAATGCATTCAGCGTCATCAAGTCACCATCTTAAAAGCCCAAAGGAGCCACTCCCTCAATTAGAGTTTGAAGCAAAGCTCCGCGATGCGATTTATCAAAATGATAAAGATGCAATTCATTCTTTGTTTAAAACCCAGAAAGTCTCGCCTGACTCGCTTAAAATTGATGGAATACCTTTAGTGCACTTTGTTGCTCAGGCGCAGAAGTCTGAAAGTTTAGGTGCTCTAGTTGAAGAAGGTATAGATATTAATGTTCAATTTGATGGTAAATCATTACTTCAAATAACCATTGAAAATAAGGATTCTCAATCTACAGCTGCACTTCTAAAAGCACGTACACTTGACGTTAATGTGAAAGACCAAAACGGTTCTACGATGTTACAGCTTGCGCTCTTTAATAATCTTGATGAGAAAGTCGTTGAAGATATTCTGGGTAAATCTCATGATTTATGGAACGAATCGTCGCATCACTTTGAGCCGCTTGTATTAGCAAGCCATGCTGACGAGCAAAGAGTCATGGCAAAGCTATTGAGAGAAGGTGCAAGCCCTAATGTGAGTTTATACAATAATGGTCAGAAGCCTGATATCAACTATGATCACCCACTCATCAATCTTATATCCAAATCTGACAAAACAACACACTTTGACTTGGCTCTTATCAAGTTAATGCTTAAGAAAAAAGCTGATGTTTCAGTCACGTCAACGCAATCAGGTTTAACACCACTTGCTTTAGCTGTATCAAAGCAGAATCTCGCATTAATTAAATTATTACTTAGTTCAGGTGCTCATCCACAAGAGCTGATGCGTCATAAGCAAAGTAATGCACTCATTACACCTTTATCTATTGCTCAGTACCACAAGCTGGGTGAGGTAATTGAATTAATGAATAAAAATATGTCTATATAAGTACGATAAGCAATTGTACTGCGTTGTTTTAGACTTAGCTGTAAATAACAGCTCTACCGGTCCATAGTAAGGCGAACTCATCTAGGGGCATTTTAAAAGATAATCCTCTACCTGGGCATCGAATTGTGAAAGATTCATGTTCAGGTGAATAACGATCGACGATAACAAAGTGTCCACCGCCTATGCAGTTATGCATTGAGCTAACCCAAGGTTTTTTTAGCGTATTAAAATGCATGGCCATATTATGTATATCAAGCCTACAAATAGCCTCACATACCTTGGATGTTGCTGTCCATTTGTTTTGACCAGCTGGGTCGAAATGGTTGAGTGTTTCAGCTAACTCTTTGCAGTAAAGAGCATTGGTTTTTCCTAGGTGTTTACATATAGTATCCTGAGATACAGTATTATTTAAAAGTATGCTGATGCAGGCTTGGCCGCAACTTTCTTTGTATAATTGTTTTTGTACATGTGGCTCCGTACTTTCTTCAAAAATACGCCAGCTGCTGCCAAAGGTTTTTGACTCGCCAACTGGTTGCAAGTCTTTTAAAGAGAGCTTTGTTTTTTGTATAGGTGCAAAACTTGATATTTTTCGTATTGTAATACTGTCTTCTTGTATTTCTTTTAAAAGAATAATTTGTGTTGATTTATTTGCATTGAGTTTGCTTTGTGGAATACGGTATTCAACAGGTGTGAGGAGGTCTCCATCTAAACTGTTGTCATGTGGTAGTTTAAGAGATATGAATGGTTTATTTGATGGAATTATTCTTGCTTCAATTTGATAGGTGTTATTTCTAAAGTTAATTTTAAATGCAGTGAGACTATCATTGTTTTCAGTAAGAATGCTTAAAATTCTGTTGGTGTGTTTGCTGTTCTGTATCACTTTAATGTATCTTAAAACTGTAGTTTTTTGCTGTAGGACAAATTATATGCCCAGTCCATAGCTTTTTCATTTGTCCTGCAACAGCATTCAACAACTTTATTATTGTTGTTTGATTTATCTGAGGCATTTTTTTTCTTTATTAAAAGTTATGATGTTGCTGAATTATTTGTTGAATGCTTGGTAGGTTACTTTTATTAAAAGCACCATTGTTAACAAGGTTTAATAAGTCATCGTGATTTAAGTACATGCTTAATACATGTTGATGCTGTTCTTGAAGAAGAGGGCGCTGGTCAATCTTAGGAACTCGGATGATCTTTCCTGAAACATCTCTAGTATTGTCGTAGAGCGTTAGTGCAAACTTTGCCATTGTCTCTTGTACGTGGGTTAACGTAATAGAATACCCTTGTTGGTCCAGTTTGTTTTTCAGTTTTCTTGAACCAATACCAGGGTTTTCTAATGCCGCTTTAAAAACACTAATCTCCTCGGCCTTTTTAAATGCAAAAGGGTCATTTTTATCAAAAGGGTTATGTCTTGTGGCATTAAACTGCTTTGAACTTAAAGACTCTATATTTAATAATACTCGAGTATCTTCAAGTGTTGAGTCTCTATCTTGTACTTCTAGATCGTTTGGATCAATCGTAGCATTATCTGGTTGCGTAGGTGGCACCCCGAAGAGTGTGTTGATTGCAATTGTTTTTGCCGGGTCATTATCTCCAAGATTATAAGTGTTATAGAGATTGACTTGATTGAAGTAGTTTTGATTTTCTGGCGCTATTTGTTGAGGTTGCGAGGCATTGAGCAATGCTTGGTAGATACCACCTTCACTTGCAGGAAATAGTGTGTTTTCAATTCTGGCTTGCAACTGTTGCGCCGTTTCAAATTGATCAATATCAGCAATATGGTCTGTAGAAGGTAGCTCCATTAGATCAAGCATACAGGAATCCACTCTTGGAGACTCAATAGTGTTTGGCGGAGAGTCAATCATTATTAGGTCATCATCAAGATTCTGTTGTTGAGCCATATTGATGTTCTGATTTAATGAGGGATTTGTAGTACTTGAACCTGATATTGGCATGAGTTTTCCTCTTGTTGAACATCCAGGTTCAGTGCACATTATCCATAATGTGATAGTTCGCCGAGTTTAATTAGAGTGCTTATTAAATCATAATCAATATGTGAATTTATAAGTTGGTTACAAGTTCTAGGGCGCTATCCTAAATGTAATTCTATTGCTTTTAGTCTATTTTATAGTCTATTTGGTAATCTGATTGTTTTGTTTTGAAGGTGGTGGTCGTTATAATACGCCAGATTATTTAGGCACTATACATTATAAAACCACGGAGCTAGAAATGCCTCTTCAGAACGTAACGCAATCAGGACAGAAGCTTGATCAGGCTTACACTACTACAGCAAGTGAAGGGGTGTTAGCAGCAATTACTTCTACACCATCATCACCTACGCCGAGCATCGATTCACAAACACGCTCAATGAATGTGCCTAGTAGCCAATTAGTGCATCTACCAAAGGTTCAGTCTGCTGACCCTGAAATGCAAATGGTAGAGCATATTCGCTCCAATAATGTACAAGGTGTACGAGATCTTATTAAGCAAGGCTTTAAGTTTGAGACAGCAAAGAAAACACTGTTTCGATTTGCTTTGCATAAAGCCTCAAGAGAAGTAATGCAGGCGATAGCAGAGTCTGGTCCAAAATTAGATCATATGAACGCTGTTATAAACCCTAACGGTAGTCTTTCTAATCAACGTATTACTTATCTCCAAATGGCTTTTAAAGAGTCTCAATCACTTGAGACCTTTAAAGGCTTTATTGATGGTTTGCCAAATTTAAATCAAAAGGTGAATGGTGCTTCAATTTTAGGAAGAGCCATAATTCATGGAAGTGATGAACAGTTTCAATATCTCCTCGATAAAAAAGTCAGTCCGAACTCCTATGCAACGTGTAATGGTTTGATGCCGTTGTATCTCGCTTTGAAGTATGGGAGTCAAAATAAGATTTCCCAATTGCTAAAGGCTGGAGCTTCTTTAAATGTGCCTGTACAACCAATAGAAGGGCGTATATCCACCTTGGAAGACTTTATACTTGCTGCTAATGAGCCTAAAGTATGCCATTCAGCGGTTAATAATAAACTTTTTGAATTTAACCAAGAGACTTTAAGTGCGATCATTAAAAATGATGCTGCGCAAATGTTTAATAGACTAATGCTAAAGCCCGAAGCAAGACAGGCTTTTGTTGCTGACTTAAACTCCTATCCTGATATTTTAACAATGGCAATTGACCGTGAAAAAAATAAAGTTCTAAGCAGTATGCTTAAGTTCGAATTTGATCAGCGTAAATGTGATCGCTATGGTGATATGCCGATTCATGCTGCAGCAAAAAAAGGTAATTTCGAAGTGGTTAAAACTTTACTTTTATCTGATGCCAGTCTTATTAACGAAGAAAATAGTGATAAGCAAACATTGCTTGAACTTGCTTTAAAGAGACCGGTGGTTGATTTACCTTTATTTTTATTAAAACATAAAGATATTGATGTGGATAGAATTATAGAAAGTGATAAAAGTATATTGCTTAAAATTGCAATAATGGCAAATGATAGTGAAGCCATTAATAAGCTTTTTAATGCTGGTTTAGATCATATGGGTTCCCGTGGGCAGCTTAATGCGCTTGAATGTGCCATTGATAAGAGACAATTTGATGCAGCAAAAAGTATTTTAAATAACTATGTTAAAAAGAGTGATAAGGTGGGTGAGTCTATATTTAACGGTGCAACACCATTGCATCTCGCTGCAAATTTAAATTCAGTGGATACGGTTAAATCTATTTTAGCAAAAGACCCTCAAGCAGTATTTTATAAAGATGATAAAGGTTTAACTGCCTCTCAGGTTGCGATGAAATATGGAAAAGATGAAGTTGTTGATGCAATTAAGCAAGTGTCTGCACAAAATGGTGTTTTGCTCGAGCTGATGAGAAAAGCGGTTTAGACAATAAAAAAGCCGTTATATTTTTTTAACATAACGGCTTTTTAAAACAGTTTAACTGTTTTAGAGGCTGAAGCTTATTCTTGTGGAAGAATAGGGCCTGCAGCTACAAGGCTTTGGCCATGATCGTTATCAGTAAACTGATCAAAGTTTTTCACGAACATGCCAGCAAGTTCACGAGCTTTATCACCCCAAGCGTCAGCAGATGCATGGCTTGTACGTGGGTCTAGTACGTCTGCTTGAATACCTTCAATTGCAGTTGGGATATTCAGGTTGAAGTATGGAAGCTCAGCTTTAGGTGCATTATCAAGTTCACCATTTAAGATTGCTTGAATAATGCGACGTGTATCTTTAATAGAGATACGCTTACCATTACCGTTCCAGCCAGTGTTTACAAGGTATGCTTGTGCGCCAGCAGCTTTCATTCGCTTCAAGAGTACTTGTGCGTACTGTGTTGGGTGAAGCGTTAAGAACGCAGCGCCAAAGCAAGAAGAGAATGTAGGTGTTGGGCTATCAATACCACGCTCAGTACCAGCAAGCTTCGATGTAAAGCCTGACAGGAAGTAGTATTCAGTTTGTGCTTCATTGAGTGTTGAAACAGGTGGTAGTACACCAAATGCATCAGCAGTTAAGAAGATTACTTTTTGAGCGTGACCAGCTTTAGAAACTGGCTTCACAATGTTCTCGATGTGATCAATTGGGTAAGATACACGAGTGTTTTGTGTTTTAGCATCGGAAGCAAAATCAATAACGCCTTCATCGCTGATAACAACGTTCTCTAGCAGTGCATTCTTACGAATTGCCTGGAAAATTTCTGGCTCGTCTTCAGCTGAAAGATTGATTGTTTTTGCGTAGCAACCACCTTCAAAGTTAAAGATACCAGTATCGTCCCAGCCGTGCTCGTCATCACCAATTAACTGACGGTTAGGGTCAGTTGAAAGTGTTGTTTTACCTGTGCCTGAAAGACCGAAGAAGATTGCAACATCGCCATCGTCACCAACGTTAGCAGAGCAGTGCATGGATGCAATGCCTTTTTGTGGAAGAAGGTAGTTCATCACAGAGAACATGCCTTTCTTCATCTCGCCGCCGTACCAAGTGCCACCAATAAGCTGCATTTTCTCAGTCATGTTGAAAGCAACAAAGTTCTCAGAGTTAAGGCCTTGCTCTTCCCATTTTTCGTTAACAGTTTTAGCTCCGTTAAGAACCCAGAAGTCTGGCTTGAAGTTTTCAAGTTCTTCAGCTGTTGCTTCAATAAACATGTTCTTAACAAAGTGAGCTTGCCATGCAACTTCTGTCACGAAACGAACGCCAAGGCGTGTTTCTTTGCTAGCGCCACAGAAGACGTCAACAACAAATAGAGGCTGGCCACTTAATCGAGAAGTTACAGTTGACTTAAGGGAGTTCCAAGTGTCTTGTGACAATGCTTTATTGTCATTTTTACCTTGGTCTGACCACCAAAGAGTATCTTGAGTAGTCTCATCGCGAACAATGTATTTGTCTTTTGGAGAGCGGCCTGTGAAAATCCCTGTGTCTACAGTGACTGCTCCAAGATTAGTGATGTAGCCTTTTTCATATCCTTCTAAAGACTCTGAAGTTTCTGCAGCAAACAGATACTCATAGCTTGGGTTATAGATGACTTCCTGAGGATTTTGAATGCCAATGTCCTGAAGTTCAGCTACAAGCTGTGAGATTTGTTTATCTGAGGTCATTTGAATTACTCCTGAGTCGCGAGTATTTATATGTGTATTAATACTCGAGTTTATTAACCTTGTCGGACAAGGTAGGGTTTAAAACTATGCTTATAAACCTTCATCAATTAATACAAGCTGAAATTCAATTTCATGTGCTTATAAAGTGCTAAAGTTTTAAGCTCGATAAACCTTATTTCTTGTCCAAATAAAAACTTATTTATTAACAAGGGGCTAATAGCCACTTATTAACGCCGACGGGCAGCCCTACGAGCAGCGCCTCGACTCTGTGCATTTGACAGGACGCTAGTATCGCTTGCTTCGCTTTCTGATGAAAGGTGTTTCACTAATTTTCTTACCATTGGAAAGCGAAATAAATCGATTAATTTAATTTGTTTTTCGAATAATGGCCTTACGCGGGTCATTACGTCAACAACTAAAAGTGAATGTCCACCATGATCAAAGAAATTATCATCTAAACCAAATTGGTCTGTGCCTAAAATATCTCGCCAAATTTCTAATACTTTTAATTCTATATCAGAAGCATTTTCAAAATTTTCTTGAGAATTAACTGGCTCTGTAGTCTGTTTTGGTAAAGGTAAAGCCTTACGATCAATTTTAGCATTTGGTGTTAAAGGGAAGGCACTTAATTCAACAAATACATTAGGGACCATAAAACTTGGCAGTTCTGCTGCAAGTGCCTGTTTTAATTGATTTGAATTTATTGGCTGAATTTCAGCTGAATTTTTTAATGTGTAATAACCCACTAAACGTGGTTCAGCACCTGAATAAACAACAGGATGCACAACTGCTTCAGCAATACCAGGGTGCTTTAATAAAAGCGTTTCAATTTCACCAAGCTCAATTCTGTAGCCGCGAACTTTCACCTGGAAGTCGTTTCGACCTAGAAATAATAAGCGACCATCTGGTAGATACCTAGCTAAATCGCCTGTTGCGTAGACCTTTTCACAACTTGAGTAGGCAGGGTAGCCAGTTAAAAACTTTTCAGCTGTAAGGTCTTCACGTTGCCAATAGCCGCGTACGACACCAGCACCGCCAATAAATAATTCCCCAATAGCACCAATTGGCATTGGTTGTTTGCGAGAATCAACAATTGAGATTTGCGTATTGGCGATTGCATGGCCTAAAGAAATGGTCTCAGGTGCTGTGTTCATTGTTGAAACGCTAGACCATATTGTGGTTTCTGTTGGGCCATACATATTTAATAAAGGACCTTGAATAATGCCTTTTAATGTCCGAGCTAAATCTAATGGTAAGGCTTCTCCACCAACAAGCATTGCCTGTAAATTTTTCATAGCTGCTGCAATGTGTGGGTCGCTTAAAAATAAACGCGCCATCGAAGGTGTTACTTGTAGGTGGGTCACTTTGTGTCTTTCGATTAATGCAGCAACACCAAATGCTGCAATAGCATCTGCATTTATTAGCGATTTTTCTTGAGCATGGTTTAACACATTTTTTAATAATGGAAGGTGGTTTAAAACTGTCTCTGTGCCAATTCCAAAATCAATTAAGCAACCAATTTCATTGACACCAATGTGGTATAGCTTTTGTGCAAAGGCAATGCAATCTTGTTCATTACCAAATAAGCCTGATGTTTTAAAGTAGCGCTCAAAGGCAAAGTCGAGCAGGGCATCCATATCTTCATTTGAGATGTTCTCAAAAAACTCATCAAGGTTTTGGCTTTGCGATTCAGAAAGCTTTTTAAATAATGGCCAATCCCATGCTGCTGCTTTCACTAGAAATAAAGCTGTTTTTAAATAGTTTTTCATTGGCTCCCGTACAATTTCACGTGCTTGCTCTTGTGTTTCACCAACAAAAGTATGCAGCATCACTGTAATTGTACCTTCACCTGGGTGGCCTGCTTTTGCCCAAGCATCTCGATAAATTTTAATTTTATTAGTCAGTTCTTCAACTGTTTGGCCAAGAAGGTGAGTAAGAAGGTGTACACCCATTTCACCTGCAATTCTAAAGTTTTCTGGGTTACCACCAGTGGTGATCCACACAGGTAATTCTTTTTGTACTGGTCGAGGCAGTGTTGTGACTTCAACAGTACCTTTAGGGCCATCAAATGAAACCTTATCCCCACGCCATAGTTTGCGAACAGTTTCAAGGTTCTCAAACATTTTGTCTTTCGCATTACTGTAATTTTCCGGCATGATGACAAAGTCGTTTGGCATCCACCCTGGTGCTGCAGAGAGACCAACGCGGCCATTGGAGATGTTATCGATCATTGACCAGTCTTCAGCAACACGCACTGGGTGGTGCAATGGGAATACGCAGCTTCCTGCCCGAATATGGATATTCTCAGTACGAGCTGCAACAGCCGCTGAGGTGATTGCAGGGTTTGGATAAAGACCGCCAAAATCCCCAAAGTGACGTTCAGGTGTCCAAACAGAGCTGAATCCATTTTTATCGCCATACTCAGAGGCTTTTAATAGCAGTTCGTATTGATGTGGACCTGGTTGGTCGTGTTCGTTTGATATGTTCCAGAAGAACAAACCAAAATCCATTGCTTTTTTATCGGATGCATCTTGGGTTTTTGTTGGCGTTTCGAGCGTATCTTTGGATGTTTGGATGTCTTGACCGTCGTAGAGAACTACTGTAATACCTCGAGTAAGAGTCCATAGTAATTCAAGCAAGGAAATATCAAAGGAAATGCTTGTTACCGCAAGCCAGACACTTTTCTCATCAAGTGGGATCTTTTGATCCATTGCGATAAAGAAGTTGGCAAGATTACCGTGCTCAACCATAACCCCTTTAGGTTTGCCACTGGAACCGGATGTATAGAGCATGTATGCCAAGTCTGAAGCTGAGATCGGTTGATTTTCATCAAGGGGGGCAAACTGCGATATCTCAGACCATGTAATCTGGCGTGCTTGCTCTGAAACTTGAGAGGGTTCTAGACATAAAATCACCTTGAGTTGACTGTTTTCTATAACGTAGTCTAAGCGATCTTGCGGGTAGAGCGGGTCCATAGGAACGCAGGCAGCACCATAGGCCATTGTGCCTAGTAAACAAGGCAATAGTGGTAAGGCGCGCGGCATCATAATGCCGACGAAGTCACCTGGCTTTACCCCTGCATCTTTTAGGCATGCTTTAACTTGGTTTATTTGAGTTTGAAGATCTTGATAGCTCAATGTATGTGATCGATGTGATACTGCTGTTTTGCTTGGGTTACTTTTAATTGCTTGTGATAAGCGATCAAAGAGTAACTCATTGATTGCAACTTCAGGGCCAACAGACCAGTCCAGTAAAAGTGCTTGCTCTTCGGGGGTTACAAGAGATAATTCACCAAGTGTGAGTTCTGCATATTGCTGAGCTTGTATTGCTAGGTGCTCTATTTCGTGGGCGATTTGTGCAAGAGATTTGATAATACTACCGTTACTTATGAGGCGGATCGATGATGATCTAGGGCTGACCACAATACCTAATGATTGTGCATTAAAGCATTTAAATTTTTGCTTTAATGTTTCATCGCTTTCATCCGAAATGAACATAGCATAAGGTTGATCAACAGCTGCTTGCCATTGATGCAATTCAGGTGAGCGCTTAACGAAGTCAGCACTAAAATTTCCTGCTGATAAAAGCTGTTGCCACAATTCCGTAAAGGTGACTAATTGCGCCTCAAGCGTTTCTTCAAATGTAAATTCATGGCTAAACGCTTGTCTCGCTGAGCCTAGTACGTCAAGTGCACTTGCGATGTCCGTTGGACCAGCATAATTCTCATCTAGTATGAGTGGTGTCGAAAATAAAGCTTGATCACAAAGCCGGCTAAAATAGGCAGCCACTAGCATTACTTGCTTCGAGAGGTCGCCTTCCAATTGCAGTGATTGGGATTGGAATTGTGGCTGGCTTAAAAGTTGGGCATCGATATAAGGAATGCTGAGTGCAGAAAAGCGAGACAGCTGTTCCTGCCAGTAAAATTCATGCTGACCAAAGTGCTGTGAAATAGCAGCAAGCTGCTCGGGGTATGGAAGGCTTAAGCTTTGAAGTGGGCTTTGAGTGAGCTGTAGTTCAGGTCTTAAGATTGATAAAGCAGCAAGTTCAACTTCGAGTACACCATCTATACATTGCACTTGGATTAAGCTGTTCACACAACCTATGATGGCGCCGATGCTATTATTTATCTCATCGCTGATGTGGCGAGCATTGATAACATGGTATGCGTTGTTATCGATCCATGCTTTTGCAAGGCAGAGCGGATTTTGGTGATGCCCAAAGTCGAGGCCTCTAGTGATAGCAATATTGCTCTCTACACCGTTGTGAGGGTTTAGAAAGCCATAGTCCAAGGGTTTTTGCTGACGTTTAAAAATGTGTTGCTGTTCATCTGTGATAGATAACTGGTCTTTAAGTGCTATGCCTGTTTCAAGGTCATCCAAAAGTTGGTCAAGGCTGTTTAAAGCAGCAGTGAAGCATTTTGCATTAAGTGTCATTGCCGTTTCGTCAGGATCGATTGAAATGGGGCATGAGCTGATCACTTCGCCATGGTAAAGGTCACTGGTCATTAAATGCCAGTTTACTTGATGCGATTGTTGCTGATCGATGAGAGCCCAAGCGGGTGTGTTAAAGCCTAAATAATGATTCATAGGACCATCATGAATATTAAGAGCGATACAATTGTTAAAACTTAGGACTTGCTCTGGAACTTTATGTAGATTTCCTGCACTTATGACTAAACTATACTCTGTATCAATGTCTTTGATCAGGTCTTTATCTTGGCCATACCAAGTGATTGTTCGAATATTTTGTGAGGCTGCCCAGTGGGTTAAAAGAGGGTCTCCGGAGATAAGTGCTGAGATTTCAAAATGTTTTTTTTGTAGAAGCTCAAGACAAAAGCGAGCAATTGAGCCTTCACCGATAAGAATACATTTTTTGTTTGATATTTTAAGCGTGCGCATGATGTTGTGCCCCAGCAAAAAGGGTGGAAAGGTGGTGTAAGCGTTTTGAAAAAAATCGCTTAGAGTGGTGCATATTTTACCAAATAAGCTGAAATTCTCATAACTTATAATAACAAAAAATGACCAGTTTATCGTTGCTGCTTAGCAGCTGCTTTGTAACAAAACTGCTCTTTTTTTCAGCAGAATTTATAACACAAATGCTGTGAAATTATTAGATAATGTCGCACTAATGTCTTTAGAAGGAATTAGAGCAACTTCTGATGAATCAGTCCTGATGACTTGAAGGCTTGTGTGAGAAATTAAAGCGTGGTTTGAGCAATCTTGTAAAAGTTGAGCGTTACTTTGTTTTTTAGAGGGATAGCAATATCGGTTTTTCCCTTATAGCGAAAACAGTAAGCTCTGTGGTAGATTACGCTCGACTTTTTAGGTTCTTATTTTTATTGATAAGTTCCTGTAATTAAATGTTTTTATTGTAAAAGAATGTGCTAATAGCTTTTAAGTGATTTATATGTGTAGTGCTTTCGATTTTATTGAATAGAGAAGGCATAATCGCAATAATACCAATGAAGAGTTAGCCATAAAAGGATCAAGAAATAAATGCTGACAACTGAAACCTTACCAGAAGACTTTGAATACAACGGTGATGAAATTGCAGTTGTTGGTCTATCCCTTCGGGTGCCTGGTGCAAATGATCCTTGGACTTTTTGGCAGAACCTTCAAGAAGGCCGAGAAAGTTTTGATCAGCTAACAGATGAAGAACTTGAAAAAAACGGTGTTGATAATTCAATTTCAAGCTTAGCTCGCTATGTCAAAATAAGAGCAGCTCTCAATAAAATAGGCGACTTTGATCCACGTTTTTTTGGTTTAAGTCCTTTTGATGCAAGCTTAATGGACCCTCAATATCGTCATTTTTTAGAAATGGTCTGGGAAACTTTAGAGTCTGCAGGTGAAGACCCATTTAATTTTGATGGTAACATTGGCGTGTATGCTGGATCAGGTCAAAATACCTATCTTATGCATCACTTGATGACCAATCCAAAGCTTATTGATAACCCAGGCCCTTGGTACTTGCGCCATGTTGGGAATGATAAAGACTTTATGTCAACGTTAGCTTCCTATCACTTTGATTTAAAAGGGCCAAGTATTAATGTTCAAACAGCCTGTTCAACATCTCTAGTTGCTGTTCATTTAGCGGCGCAAGCTTTAATTTCCCGAGAATGTGATATGGCCGTTGCTGGTGGTGTCACCATCGACTTCCCACAAGGTAAAGGCTATCTTGCACCAGAAAATGGTATTGAAGATCCAACAGGCCATTGCAAGTCATTTGATGCTCAATCTCAAGGTACAGTGTTCAGTTCAGGGGGCGGTGCTGTTCTTCTTAAACGTTATGAAGATGCCATTGCCAGTGGAAATCAGATTTACGCTGTCATTAAAGCGTCTGCAGTTTCAAACGACGGCGCCCAAAAAGCTGGTTTTACTGCACCTAGTGTTGATGGACAGGCGAGTGCTATTACTGAAGCTTTAGAGCTTGGTGAAATTAACCCTGAAACTATTGGGTATGTTGAGGGCCATGGGACAGCCACTCCTATTGGTGACCCTATTGAAGTGCAGGCATTAACAACTGCATGGCGCAGTCAAACTCAGAAAAAACAATTTGCAGCTATTAGCTCTGTAAAATCAAATGTGGGTCACATGGATACAGGGGCTGGTGTTGTCAGTTTAATTAAAGCGATTGGTGCTGTATCTCAAGGGATTAAATACCCAACAGTACATTTTGAAAAACCAAATCCAGCTTTAGATATTGAGAACACACCTTTTTATGTTTCTGCTCAAGCTGAGAAATGGCAATCATCTCATCCCCGTCGCGCAGCCATATCGTCTCTTGGTGTTGGTGGCACCAATGCCCATATTATTATTGAAGAAGTTCGTGTAAAAGCTGCTGCACAAAAAGAGCAACAACTCTATGTGCCTTTTAGTGCAAAAACACCAACTGCGTTAAAAGCTTATTTAGATAAATTAAAAGCATTTTTAGCTCGCGATGATCAGCAACATATTCGTTTTGATTCTTTAGTTAAAACACTGGAAAGTCGTCGTGCTTTTGATTATAGAGCTGTTATTTCAGCAGCCAATCTTCAAGAATTGCGAGACAGGCTAGCTCGAGCTGATGATATTGCCTTTGGTTTGCATGCTGCAGTAGATAGCGTGCCTCAAAAAATTGCCTTCGCTTTTACAGGGCAGGGTACACAGTATTTTAATATGGGCCGTGATCTGTATGAAAAGAATGGTGCCTATAAAAAAGCCTTTGATGAATGTGCTGAGCTTCTACTTGAACTCTTTGGTCAAGATATTCGAAACATTGTGTTTAACAACTCACCGACGGATGAAGAGCAAGCTTATTTAGATCGTATTGATGTTACTCATCCTATTTTATTTTCGATAGCTTATTCGCTTGCTCAAGCTTGGATTGCAAAAGGCATTAAACCTGATGTCATGATTGGTCACAGTCTGGGTGAGTATGTTGCTGCAACAATTGCTGGTGTTTTCCAGTTGCCTGATGTTTTAAAGCTTGTTTGTGAGCGCGGTCGGTTAATGCAGTCAACACCGGAAGGGGTTATGTTGTCTGTAGCTGCAGATGAAGCAGATTTGATACCAATTTTAGAAAAGCCTGAATTTGCTCAAACGCTCTCAATTGCTGGTGTTAATGTTCGTGGTATGTCTGTGGTTGCTGGAGATCCTTTATCAGGGGCTGCGTTTATTAAAGCCTGTGAAGATCAAGGGATCAGCGTTAAAGCATTGCGTATCCCAAGAGCGAGTCATTCTGTTTTAATGGATGGTATTCTCGATGAGTACGAAGCTGCGGTTGCTACATGTGAGCGCAAACCTGCGCGTATTCCCATTGTGTCTAATTTAAATGGTCAATGGTTAAAACCAGAGCAAAGTACGGAGCCTCGCTATTGGCGTCAGCATCTTCGTTCAGCTGTCCGCTTTGCTGATGGTGCCGATACTTTAATGCAAGATAAGGCTGGTTATTTATTTATAGAAATTGGGCCAGGGGCTCAGCTCTCTCGATTACTTGAAGCTCATCCAAGTCGTGGCACAAAGCACGCAGTGATTACATCTTTGCCAGGGCCTAAAGATACTTTAGGGTCAGATATTTGGTTTGAAAGTGGCCTAGCAAGAGCTTGGGCTGTAGGTGCAAAAGCAAATGTTGGGAATAAAGGCTTGGAGCAGGTGCAAAAAATGCATCTGCCAACATACGCTTGGGATCATCAAACATTACTGATAGAGCCTGTTGCTCAGCAGCTAAAAACAGAAAGTAATCGTATTGAAAAATTACCATTTCAACAATGGTTTACAACGCCTGGTTGGAAATCAGAGTCATTAGCACTGCAAAGTGCCTCTGTTGAAAAGCCTCTTATCATTGTTATGGCCGATTATTTAAGTCCGGCTCTTTATGACTGTATATCTCAGTTGAGGTCCAAAGCCGATATTATTCCAGTTTTTCGGGCAGACACAAATGAAGCCTTTGAATTAAAATCAGGTGTAGCCTATCGAATTAATGGCCTTGAAGAAAAATCTTACCAATGGCTTTTAGAGCAGTTAGATCAAACCTATCCAAAACTTCATGATCAGCTCCGAGCTGTTGTGGAGTGGGTTGATCCGCAAAGTATATCAGTCCATGAACCTTTCTATTTAAGACAGCGCCAATACTTCCATCAGTCCTTTTATTGCATGAAGGCACTCAGTACACATGTGTGGACAAACTTAACAGTTGCTGCAGTGGGTTACGGCCTACTAAGTGTGAGCTCAACCGACATTGATAATCCAATGAAAGTAATGGTACAAGGTCCATTACGCTCTTTTGCTGCAGAACAAGCTGGTGTTCGTAGTTTATTTGTGGATTTTGATGCGTCAGCACTTAAAGCTAAACAGTTTTACTCAAGACTCCTCAATGAATTAATCCAGCAAGAAACAAAGCATTGGGGGGAGGTGGCTTACCGAGGCTCAGAACGTTTGGTTCGCCACTATCAGCAGCAAGAAATGCCGATTATCAATTCAAAAGATTCTTTGCCTGTAGCTAGTTTAATGCGCAAAAATGGTGTTTATTTTATTGCTGGGTTTGGTGATTTAGCGCTTGTTGTTGCAGATTATATTGTGAATCAATGGCAGGGTACGCCCGTGTTCATTGGTCGTAGTGCTTTACCTGCGCCAAGTCTGTGGGCAGGCATTGCAGCCTCAGCTCGTATTGATGCTCAAGCCCAACGTATTCGACATTTAGTTGCGCTACAATCAAAAGCACCTCAATTGCGAGTATTCCAAGGGGATGTGTCAAATCCTAAATTAGTATTAAGCGCTTTAGAGTCTGTTCATTCAAATCTTGGGGCTGTGCATGGAATTTTCCATACAGCCGGTATCTTGAATGACCAGTTATTAAGCTTGAAAAAGATTCAGCAGGCTGAGCAGGTGCTTGCACCTAAGGTTGCTGGGGTTGAAGCTTATGAGCGTTGGTTTGCAACTGAGCAAGCTGAAAACCTTGATTTTATGTTGATGTTTTCATCCATCTCTTCTTTTACAGGTCAGCCTGGTCAAACAGATTATGCATCTGCAAATGGCTTTTTAGGAACCTGGGCTCGTAAGATGAATCAACAGTATGGCTTGCCTGTGAATGCACTTCATTGGGGTATTTGGGCTGATGTAGGTATGGCTGCTCAAGCCGGTGTTGCTCAAGGTATTCATCAGCAAGTGCATGAATTTAAGATCAACAAATTAATAGCGTGCCATCATGTTCGCGGGCCTCAAGGTGCTCAATATCAATGCTATGGCTTATTCGATTCCAAGCATTGGGTTTTAGATAACCATCGAACTGATCAGGATATGGCGTTATGTCCAGGTACTGGTTATATCGACTTATTTGCGAATAGCTTTAAACACCTAACAGGTGCTACAGCTGTTGAATTAACCAATTTAAGTTTCCAGTCACCGCTTGCCGTTAGAGATGGTGATCATGTGTTAGTTGGTGTCATTGTTGATACTCAAGATGGCGAGTATCAATTAAAAATAACCACTGGCGCTTCAGTGCAAGAGATGCAGCAGCAAGTTTTCCTTGATGTGCATACAACCACTCAGGCAAAAGCTATTGAGGTAAAGCAAGCGAACGGGGTTAACATTGATCGATTTAAGCAGACTGCATTAACCCATGAAGTGTATGAGTCAAATACGCATGACCACATTCACTTTGGTCCAATGTGGCAAGTGTTAAATGAGGCTTGGTTTAGTCAAAGGCAAGCTTTACTTAAGCTTTCGCTAGCTGCATCTGACTCAGCTGAGACATTAATTGATTACCCATGGCATCCAGGTTTACTTGACCTTGCTATTGGTGCACAGTCATTAATGAACTTCGATCCTGCAACCACTTTTTATGTACCAATGTACTATGAATCAATCAAGCTCTATAAGCCGTTGGAAGCAGATATTTATAGCTTTGTGCAGGTTAAGTCAGAAGTTAATGCACCAGATGTAGGCGTTTTTGATGTTCAAATTATGAATGCAGCTGGTGATATTCTTGTAGAGGTAACAGGTTTCCATTTAAAGAAATCCAGCCATTCGATCTTTAGTATTGAGCCGGTGCAAGCTGTTGCTATTCATGAATTAAACTTACTTGAAGCTCAACCTGTACCTACTGCTGATGAAAGCGATATGTTCGCTAAAACTTTATCGAAAGGGATTAAGACAAAAGAGGGGCAAATGGCAATTGATCGAGTATTACAGCTTGATCCGTTACCATCGCAAGTAAATATTTCATCTATTCCATTAGGTGCTTATACAGCTAAGCAAGAGATTAAAGAGGCTGATACAGGGCAACGTCTAGCTCGCCCACATATGTCAGTATCATATGAAGAACCACAAAATGACGTTGAAATTTTAATTGCTGATATTTGGGCAGAGGCACTTGGTATCGATAAAGTTGGCCGACAAGACCAGTTCTTTGAACTTGGGGGACATTCTCTTTTATTAATTCAAATCATTGCGAAGCTCAAACGTAAAATTGCTGTTAGCGTTCCTATGTCAAAGCTATTTGATGCTTCAACAATAGCGCAATGGGCTGATATCATTGGTCAAGATGCATTGGTGGCATTAACAGCAGAAACGTCTACCATGGAAGACAGCACATCAGACACCGATGTTGAAAAGGACATTCAAAAAACAAGCTCGCAGAGTTTTGTTTCCAGAATAAATAGAAGTCAGTATCTAAATAGGTCAACCAATGCCGAATAACAATAGAATTACATTGTCTCAACAACAGTCCAGTGATGAGGCATTGGTGGAGTTATCCAAAGATAATCGCTGGTCTCAGTTAAAACCTGAAGAGACAATTGCTGTTCCAGGCACCTACGCACAGCAAGCATTACATTTTGTTCAAAGCTTTCAACCAGAGAGTGTTGCTTATCACATTCCATTTGATTTTCGCTTTGATAAAGAATTAAGCCCTGATGCACTCGAAAAAGCACTCTATGCACTTGTTCAGCGCCATGATATTTTGCGCACAGGTTTTGAACAAGGTGAAAATGGCCTACAACAAATTGTGCATGGGGTTGTTAACCTGCCTCATGAGCTTGTTGAAGCTGGGCAGTGGACTGAGCAAAATATTCGAGCTTATACACAGCAGTGGGCTCGTGAACCATTCGACTTAACTCAGCCCCCTTTATTTAAAAGTAAATTACTACGATTAAAAAATGGTTGGGCTTGGTATTTATGTTTCCACCATATTGCTTTTGATCATATGTCAATTGTTCAATTTGCTGCGGATATTAATGCTGCTTACCAGCGAGCATTAATAAATCCTGATTCAGTCAGCCTTGCACCAATGCCTCTTAGCGTTGTTGATTATGCTGTGTGGCAAGAAAAACATCAGCGTATTGAATATATGCGGGATAAAATCACTTATTGGCAAGAAGCTGTTCCTGATGCCAGTGTCCATTTAGATTTACCAACTGATTTTCCTAGGCCTGCAGTTATGACAGGCAAAGGCCAAGATTATTGGTTTGAAATGGATGAGGCTACTTCAAACCTTGCAAGGCAAACAGCAAAACAATGCCGTGTATCACGTTATCTTTTAACCATGACGCAGCTGGCAGTGGTACTTCATCGATATTCGAAAGCAGAGCAATTTTTACTTGGAACACCATTTGCCAACCGTTCAGATCAAGCTGAATTACAAAATGTGCTTGGCTGTTTTATGAACACCTTGCCTTTGCCTTTTGATTTTTCTGATAAACCAACCTTCAGAACATTATTAAATCGCACACAGCAGCATTTCTTGAAAATTTTTGAGCGTCAGGATGTGCCATTTCAGCAGTTAATCGAAACATTAAAACCACCTCGTGATACAAGTCATCATCCTTTGTATCAAGTCGCATTTATGTATCAAGACCCACCTATGCAAATTAATCTTGGTGGTGCTGAAGGTGTTAATCAGCATTTGCACAGCGGCTCAAGCAAGTTTGATATGACATTTTGGCTGTGGGATGAACCTAATGGTCAGATTAAAGGCAATATTGAGTTTTCAACGGAAGTCTATGAACTTTCGTCAATTCAAACATTATTAGATGTCTATTCTAAGGTGATTCGAGCGACCTGTTTAAATTTGGATGCACCAATTGCTGAGTTACCATTAGTCGATTTAAATGATCCGTTTGCTTTGGCGCTCAAAGGGCCTGAGCATGCATTTGATGCTTCCATTGGTTTACATGGTTTAGTGGCTGCGCAAGTTAAGACTAACCCTAATGCGCTTGCTGTAGCATCTGATGATGGCGAGTTAACCTACCAAGAACTTTGGGCTAAAGTCTCTGCTGTTGCCTCTTTTATTAGAGAGAAAGGTGTTGAGCCTGGCTCTTATATCGGCGTGAGTTTAAATCGCTCAACTCAGTTATTGGTGGCGACACTTGGTATATTGCAAGCAGGCTGTGCTTATGTGCCCTTAGACCCGGAATACCCACAAGATCGTTTAGCTTACATGGTTGAGCATTCACAAATGCCGCTGGTGTTAACAGAAGATGCGTGTGCTGGAGTTATTGAACTATTAGATGTACCGCAAGCGCCTGTGCTGTTAAAAATGGAGCAGGTTGAGCCACAATCAGAGCTTTCAGATGCAGTGTCGATTAATCCAGAGCAGCCTGCCTATGTGATTTATACATCAGGCTCTACTGGTTTACCTAAGGGTGTGGTTGTGCCACATCGCAGTGTTGTTAACTTTATGCAGAGCATCGCTGACCAACCTGGGTTTAAATCCAGTGATCGACTCTTGGCTGTAACAACACTTTCATTTGATATTTCAGTACTAGAGCTTTTCTTACCATTAACTCAGGGTGGTGCCGTCTATGTTGCGCCAGCTGATGTCGCCAAAGACCCAGTGTTATTAGATCAGTGCTTTAAAGCCTTTAAGCCAAGTGTGATGCAGGCAACACCAGCCACATGGCGCATGCTTGTGATTGCTGGTTGGCAGGGCAGTGATGATCTTAAATTACTGGTTGGGGGCGAAGCTTTACCAGAAGACTTGGTTGATGAGTTACTTCTTCACTCTGGTCAGGTTTGGAATATGTATGGGCCTACTGAAACAACAATTTGGTCCACTTGCTTTAACGTAGTATCTGCAGATGAGCCAGTTGTGATTGGTAGTCCTTTACAAAATACAGATTGCTATATTCTTGATGATCAGCTCCAGCCACTACCACCAGGTGTACCAGGTGAACTTATGATTGGCGGTGCTGGTGTTGCTCTTGGGTATCTGCATCGTGAAGACTTAACTCAAGAGCGCTTTATTCCAAACCCAGTAACTGGTGCAGGGCTGCTTTATCGCACGGGTGACTTAGTGACCCGTTTATCAAATGGACAGCTTAAATACCATAACCGTCTTGATAACCAAGTTAAAATTCGAGGCTTCCGTATTGAGCTTGGTGAAATTGAGCAAGTCCTTTTAAAGCAAGAACAAGTGCAGGGCGGTGCTGTTGTTGTTCAAGGGCAAGGTTTTGATAAGCGCTTAGTGGCTTTTTACCAAATTAAAGATGGTGAAAAGCTTTCTATTATGAAGCTCAAAAGAGCCTTATCTGATGCGTTACCAAAGCATATGGTGCCAGAATTATTGGTGAGCCTTGATGCTATGCCTCTCACACCAAGTGGTAAGATTGATCGTAAATCTCTCGCGCAATACAAAGTGCAAACCGCAGAAGATGTATCAGCTGCGCAGCAACCAACAACATATTCAGAACTTTATTATGCTGAGGTCTGGAAGAAGATTCTCAAACGTGATGTTGGTGTTAATGATAATTTCTTTGATATTGGTGGGCACTCACTGGCTTCCTTAAGTGTTGTTGCAGCTGCTAAGAAAAACCATGGTGTGATTATCCCGGCCAATGCCTTGGTTATGAATACTCTAGGACAACTTGCTGCTATTTATCCGATTCCAGAGCCTGAGAAGGTTATAGAGCCAGAGCAAGAAAAAGCTGCTGAACCAGTAGTCGAGGCAGCTGCAGTACAGGTAGAAAATACGAATAGTGTTAGTAGTGAAATAAAAGAGACGGAAGGCGATAAAAAGCCTTGGTGGAAACGCCTCTTTTAGATTTTAATTTATCAAAAAAAAGCCCCCAAAAATTTGTACAAAGTTATGGGGGCTTTTTTTATAATGATTTCTGATTGACTCGTTTCATTAATTCTTCTGCACTCTCAACTCGCTCAGAGTAGCGGTCAACTAAATAATCACTATTATCTCGTGTTAACAGCGTAAACTTCATGAGTTCTTCCATCACATCAACAATACGGTTGTAATAGCTGGAAGGCTTCATACGATTGTTGTCATCAAATTCCAAAAAGGCTTTAGCTACAGATGATTGGTAAGCGGCCTTAAATGACCCTT
>DJZY01000104.1 GCA_002450655.1 Gammaproteobacteria bacterium UBA6940
CTAAAAACTCAATGAACTATTGTTCCAAGTTCTTTAACAAAAGCCTGAAACTCTTCATCGTCAGTTTGTACATAAATTAATGAAGGCAAAAGATTGGAGTGAGCAGAAATCCATGCATTGAACTCTTTATGAGTTTCTTCCATAGCATCAAGTGTTCGAGCATTTTTAATTTTTTCAAGAATCCACAACCCATAATTGAGCGAACTTGTAAATTCATGCACCATGGAAACGACAATTTCATTATCAATAAAAAGCATGGTATCTTCGATTAATAAATGAATATCTTTAACACTTGCATTTATCAACTCGACCTTTTCGTTGACAGTTTGAAAGGTATCTATCTTTGCTTGCTGCTCCTGAACGAGATCAGCGGTTTTAGCCACAGCCACTTTAGACAAATGATCTAGCTGTGTTTCTGCAGCCTCAAGCTCTTCAAAAATACTGAGCCCTACATTATGATCGTGCTCTGTAGTTTGTAAGACCTCAGCATAGCGTTGATTCGCATCATCAATATTTTTACGAGCTAAATCAAGGTCAGCTGTTGTAGCGGCTCTGAGGACATCATTCGTTAAAGGAATAATTTCGCGAACTTCTGACTGGATTCTTGAAGCATGATGAATGATTGGCGAAGAATCATTAACAATTTGCTTAACTCCGCTCACTAGGGTTTGGCCAGTACTTACTGTACTGGCAAGTTGAATTGTTACGAATAAACCGACGGCGGTAAAGCCAAGAGCTATTTTGGTCGATAAATTTAAAGTTGATTGAGAGTTACCAGCTGCCTGAGAAAATAATTGACCAATTGAAAATCCCATAAAGTCACACACCAATTTTTACAGACTTGTAATTAGCCCATTGCTTCCGTTTTTGACAATATGGGCTTCGTTATCTTTTAAGCGTAGTCAAAATTAAAGAGGTTTTGTCACATTATGGTGCTAAAAAAAGTGACTCTTATTTTTTTCAAAATTTTCAGAGGCTTACAAAGCGCCAATCAGTGCATCTGGCGCTTCACCAAACCATAATAACATCTACTTTACAAATCGAAGTGTCATCCGATCACTCTCACCAATACTAAGATAGTGATCTCGATCTTGCTCTCCCAGTCGTAGTGTAGGAGGAAGTGTCCAGACACCCTGCTCGTAATCTGCGGTGTCTTTTTTGTTCGAATTTATTTCACTTTTGCCATCGAGTTTAAAACCTGCTGCCTCTGCCAAACGGATAATATCTTTTTCTAACATATAACCGCTTTTTTCCTGATCTTGAGCACTTCTCTCTGGCGGAAGCCTATGTTCAACAACACCGAGCACACCACCTGGCTTCAGCTTTTCATAAAATGCTTTAAAAGCTTGTTCAACACGCGCTTCGCCACCACCATTCATATACCAGTTATGAATATTTCTGAAGGTTAAAATGCGATCAACGGGCTCATCCACCGTTAGCTCATCTGGCAAGGTAAACTCCGCCAAATGAACTTGACTATAAAGCGCTGGCGATTGCTTCAGTTTTGCTTTAAAGCCAGCTCTTGAATTGTGAAAGAATTGAATCTTTGAGTCTTCATCAAAATGAGCAGCATAAAATTTGCCTTCATCTTTAAGGTAAGGCGCTAAGATTTCAGTATACCAACCTTGGCCTGGCCAAATTTCAACAACAGTCATATCAGGCTCTACATCAAAAAACTCAAGTGTTTGTAATGGATGTCGGTATTCATCCCTAGCACTGGAGCCTTCCCTATGAGGCATATTAATAGCCTCTTCTAATGACATGGCATTTAAAGTAAATGGCTGGAGACCGAAAAATACAATAGCTGAAGCAAGCAAACTTTTTTTCACACTGGTTCCTTAATATAAGTTCATCCAAAGTTCGGCAACGACTTTAAAGCCGTTACCACTCTATTCTTATAGACAACAATCTGTGAAAATTTAGAAAAAACGCTAAGACGCTATCGCTACGGCTAAATTACACCTCGACAGCTGTAGAAGTCGCTTGACGCTGACGCCCTAGCACCTTATTTGCCAGAGTTTCGATACCTGTCATATATTCTGAAGCCCTCACTGGTTGTGGGTTTTCTTCAATGGGAATATCAGGGTAACTATTGACAGGGTTAATAATAGCATTACGTACAGTTAATACCCGCTGAGCCGGATAAGTCATGCCTTCCCATATGCGTGTTAAAAATCGAGTTGGCTTACCAGTCGCCATATTCATTAAGGCGTTGGTGGATACTTTTGCACCATCTTGCGCTGTTGTTAAGACTGCATTTGAAATGCCTCTAACTCGCCCAGGGAAACCATATGACGTAGCTGCAGTGTAAAAGAATCGACAGAGATTCTCCATAGCAGGCGACACCGCCATTACAACAGGCTGCAGCACTTCTCGTGGTGCACCTGCTTGCATTAAAGGCCAAACCAATGCTAAAGCACCAATACTTGAAAAAGCCTTAATAGAAGCACTAAAACCAATTCGTGCTACAAGGTCTTTCAAAGCTTGCGTATAAATAAAATTATTCATAGCAGTTTCAGCTTTTTTATATGATTCAGCGGCCTTTGCAGCCAAATGACTTATATTTTCATTGCGTCCCGAAGGGTCTTTATCTTGAGCTTCGTGAAGTGCTTGCATATCCTGCCTTGCTCTATCGATAAGCTCTTGCACCTCCTGTGGAATTTGAATTCGCCCTTGATGAATGTGATCAGCAACAGCAGCCATGCTTCGTGGAAACGTAAATAACAAGTTCAGCGGAATTGAAAGAGATGTGCCACCAACAGATAAAACTGTAGCACCCATAAGTTCAGCAATACCTGCGTCTTTATTTGAGTAGACAGTTGCTGGCCAATAATTAAGAGCAATACCAAATAACGCGGCGGAAGATGCGGCACGAAGTGCGATACCAACAGGTAAACCAGCAGGACCAGGCGCGTCACCTTTTATAAGAAGGTCTAAAAACATCCCTGGGTATTTGACTGCTTTTTGCATGCCTGTCATTGCACCCTCAATATTAAAAATGTCTTTTTTGCTCAGCTTCAATCCCATGCCTGTTAAATCGGCCATAAGAGTACCTAACTCGCCAAGAGAGTTATCAACAAAATCGACAAAAGCAAAGAGTAGCATCCGTAGCGCTGTTTGAGCCCCTGGTGATAAGTCGTGAAGTACTTTTTCTATAATAACTTCGCCGCCTCCACCAACAGCAGCACCAAGTAACAATGAACCCGCAACTTCACGTTTTTGCAACTGTTCTGCATAATGTAAACTTAATGCCTGAGTCGCCGTGAGTGCAGCCTTTAAATCTTTTTGGTTATGCGTCAGTTCATGATTGAGAAATGCTTCAAGCTTTTTATCTGGAGACTCAAAGTGGCAAACAGAAGATTTCAAAAATTCATCCAAACAGGCTTTGGTTGACAATCCATCTTTTCCATCGACTCGATCGAGTAACTCAGCCTCTTGCGTGCCTTTGGTTATTAACGACTCGATGAAACTGTACGCATGAGACTCTTTAATATGTGATGAAGTTGGCTCTTTACCCTTGTGTTGCACAGGAACTTTATTACCAACCCTAAAATGCTTCGCGGATTCAACTCGTTAGTG
>DJZY01000036.1 GCA_002450655.1 Gammaproteobacteria bacterium UBA6940
GCACTTATGAGTTGAATCTAAGAACCAATGAAGAGAACCGAACATGCCTACACCTCGTAAAGATATCGTCAACCTTGACTTATGTCAGTATTACCACTGCATTTCACGCTGTGTGAGGCGAGCATTTCTTTGTGGGCAAGATGAAAAAACAGGTCGCTCTTTTGATCATCGCAAAGAATGGCTTGTTAACCTAATGCATGAATTAACCCAGTTTTTTGCTATACGCATCTGTGCATATGCTGTCATGAGCAATCACTATCATTTAGTTTTATTTGTTGATACAGAAGAAGCTTTAGAGTGGTCAGATCAAGAGGTCGTGATGCGCTGGGCATCTCTTTTTCCAATGTCTAAAGCACGAATATATTTAGAGAAAGGCATAAATTTTGAAAATTTAAAACAAAACCATATTAACAATATACACCTATGGCGAAAACAGTTGATGGATATCAGCTGGTTTATGCGTAAGCTCAATGAAACCATTGCTCGCAAAGCCAATAAAGAAGATGAATGCACTGGCCATTTCTGGGAAAGCAGGTTTAAATCACAAGCTTTACTAGATGACTCTGCTCTCTTGGCTTGCATGGCTTATGTAGATTTAAACCCAATTCGTGCAGGCATGAGCACTACGCCTGAAAAGTCTGATTTCACATCAATACAGCAGCGAATTCAAGCGTACCAAAATCAACAGCAATTGCCTGAATCAATGTGTCGGTTTGAAGAGGAAAGTAATGGAAATCGAGAGGACAAACATCCTTTACCATGCAAGCAACTTGACTATTTTGAACTTGTAGACACCACAGGGCGTCTTATCGCTGCAAACAAAAAAGGCGCCATACCATCACACCTCCAACCAATATTAGAACGGTTAAAGATTAAGTCTGACTCTTGGACTGAGACTATAACAAACCTAAGCCAATCCTTTGCCTACTTTATGGGTAGACCCGAAAGCATCGAAAAGTGCAGGACAGCATTAGAAAAACCAAAAATTCATGGATTAAAGCAGTCTAAACAGTATTTTTATTAAAGGTTTAAGTTTATAGACTTCGAACCAAAATTTATTAAAATGAATAAAAAATGTTAAACAGATTTTAAACTACTACTTTGAATACAATTCAACTTACTTCTAGTTCTTTAACAGAATAGCAAAACACAAACTATTATTTTTAAATAATGGCTGTCTTGTTTCTTTTCTCCCTTTAACAGAATAGCAAAAGACAAACTATTTTTTTAAATAATGGCTGTCTTGTTTCTTTTTGTTGTAAATATCCTCAAAGTTTTCAAACATAGTAGATTCCTGTTTGCCGCCCTTAAAACAAATGGCTGTCTTGTTTCTTGTTGTTTTGTTTCTTTTGGTCTAACAAGTGGCCGTCTTGTTTCTTTTTTGTCTTGTTTCTTTTGAGGGAATGCATACAAAGCAACCAATAAGCAACTCAGGCTTGGTTATTTTTAGACCCTCTTCTGCATCAACACACAAGGAATTGACGCCCCCGATAGAAACTGGTGAACATCATCTTGCAGTTTGACATAACCAGCTTTGGCATAAAATGCATGCGCATTTAAAGAGGCATTCACATTAAGAGCAGAAATGTGCAGCTGCTGTGCTTCTTGCTCAAGCTGTTGCAATAAAGCTTGACCAATGCCCTGCTTTTCTTGGTCTGGCATGACATAACAAGCATCAATCCAACAGCGTTTTTGGTCGAGCTGAGCAAAGCCAAGCACACGGTCTGTATGCTCTTCACAAGCGACGAAGACTTTTTTTTCATCGATCGCTTCTAAATAACGAGTTTGATTTAAACGTTCCGTCCAATTAGCAAGCTGTTCCAAGGAGTAATAGTCTTGCGAAATATTGCGAATGGTGTAGACATGCAATTCAAAAATTTCATTCACATCAGCTGGTATTGCACGGCGTATATAAAAAGTCATAAATCCTATCTTGTTATTCAGACGAAAGAGTATTTTTATAACACATGCATTGCCATAAAAAACACTCTGATCTTACGAATATTAAGCATACCCATGCAACAAACCTTGCTGGATTGCATTCGCATCTTTTAGATGAGGCTTATCGGCAGAATGCGTTATATCACCAATCAGCACATAGCCATCTTGTGTACGAATTGCTTGCTGCGGCGTGATCATATGTCGACCAGCCAACACCATTTGCACATTCGCACCATCATCTTTCATGCCAAAGCCTGTCATAGTACAGTTTGTGTTTTGAGCATTTAAAACAAGCAATACTTTTTGCTCACCAAGCATAAAATCTGGCTGACTGGCTTCTTGCAACAAACTTGAGTGTACATTCTTTTTAACAGGGGCATCGTCAAATAAATGTACTGATGCAACAGCATTGTTTAATCCTTGCTCAGCACCATAGCTTAAAGCTGTATTTACAGGCATCGCATCATCAACAACAATGCGATCTTTGTTTAAAAAAGCACTGATTAAAGCTTGTTTTTGAATAGAGCTAGACATTTGCGCCCCTTCTTCAAGCTCAGACATTAAGCTTAGACCATTAATAGAAGCAGCCTTTTTCCCGACAAGTGCTTGCACAGCCCCAGAACCAGCTTGTTGGCGTAAACCTTCCTTTAAAGCCTTAAGCTCAGCTTGATCTTGCTGATGATGACGACCGAGCGCATAAGCAGCTAAAGCTTCTTGCGGGTTTTCCCCTTGCATTAAGGCAAGACTAGCTGCTATGCGGCTTTGGCTGTTTGAATCAATCAAGCGATTCACAGAGCCAGTCTCATTTAATGGCTCTGCTACATAAGCATGATTACCCACAAACATCACATCTCCATCATTCACGAGCACATGCAGATCATTTGGGTTCATTGTGGCACCAGCCTGAAAATGTGCAGGCTGCTGTGAAATAGCCTGTGGCTTTTCTTTCACAAAGAAGGCAGAAAAAGCAGATAAGGTGTCATCAAAGCCATCGAGTAGGTTTTCAAAAGAGGCAGGTGTAGCACTTATAGAATGCACATCGTTTTTAGAGCCAGTTTTAAGAGTCACGAAATAGGTTTTATTGGTTGCAGCACTTACCGCAGCATAAGTGGCTACTTTATGATCACCTTTTGATTCAAAGACGAAGTTCTTCACTTGTTTAGGGCTTAACAGGTCTACAAGCAAATGCTGCTGACTGCTTGTCATTGTGTAGATTGATTTACCAATCGTGAAGCGCTGGCCTTTCAAACTAAATTCGGCGCGATCCGCAGAGATCGCCTTTAAGCTAGTAGAATCTTGAGTGAAAGAAGCTGCTCTTGATTGACCAGAAACATGCAGTTGAACCATGGGAATACATCTCTTTTAAGCTTAAACAATATACAGGCAATATAATTGCAACCGCCGATACTAAGCCCAGTCTATTTATTGCGCAAGAGAGCCTCAGAAATTTCGTTAATAGCAATATAGAGCCACGACAAAAGCGATAAAGACAGCAGCACCTGCATCATATCAAGATGCCTTACACATCAGAAATATCAATGAAAACAGTCATGCTGGTGGAAACTACCCCTGCATTATTGATACAATCAACGCCTATTGATTCGCAGTCCGCCTTGAGCCCCCATGCGCAGCCAAATAACTCGCAAAAATACGCTCGCCAGGCTCTCGTGATTTTACATTTAAAAGCATTTAACTTAGGCATTGAATACATCTATGAAGGTTTTCACATCAATCCCGACATCAAAACCAGCGACGCCTCTTCTTGATAGAGTCAAATCGCCAAAAGATATGACAAACATGTCAGCGGAAGAACTCGCAGCACTGGCTGATGATCTTCGTGCCTATTTGCTCTATGCCGTTGGCCAGACTGGTGGTCACTTTGGTGCAGGCTTAGGTGTTATTGAGCTGACTGTTGCCCTTCACCATGTTTTGAACACGCCAGATGACAGACTGGTCTGGGACGTTGGTCATCAAGCTTATCCTCATAAAATTCTCACTGGCCGCGGCCATATGATGAGCACACTACGCCAGAAAGATGGTCTTGCAGCATTCCCAAGCCGTTTTGAAAGCGAATATGACACTTTTGGTGTTGGCCATTCTTCTACATCAATCAGTGCAGCATTAGGCATGGCAATTGCTTCTGGCTTAAACCAATCGAATCGTAAACATGTTGCTGTTATTGGTGATGGTGCGATTACTGCAGGTATGGCTATGGAAGCCCTCTCCCACGCAGGTGATGTTAAAGCAAACATGCTTGTAATCTTGAACGACAATCAAATGTCCATCTCTGAAAGTGTTGGCGGCCTCTCTTCATACTTATCGCGAATTTGGGCGAGCAAAACCTATATGCATCTTCGTGAAGGCAGCAAAAAAGTATTAGGCAGTCATCCAACAGCACTGAATATTGCTCGTAAAACTGAAGAGCACGTCAAAGGCTTAGTGAGCCCAGGCACATTCTTCGAAGAGCTTGGCTTTAATTATATTGGTCCTATTGATGGCCATGACCTTGAAAAGCTCACCCATTACATTGATAAGATGACAACACTTGAAGGGCCACAGCTTCTTCACATTGTCACCAAAAAAGGCAAAGGCTTTAGCCCTGCTGAGCAAGACCCTATTGGTTACCACGCACTGAGCAAAATGGAACCTAAAAAGGATAATGCAGACAAACCAGCAAGTGACGCTCCAACACCAAAGAAAAAGAAAAAATATTCTGACGTATTTGGTGAGTGGATTTGTGATGAAGCCGCAAGAGATGAAAAGCTGATTGGTATTACTCCAGCCATGCGTGAAGGCTCTAACCTTATTGCATTTTCTCAACAATATCCAAGCCGTTACTTTGACGTTGCTATTGCAGAACAGCATGCTGTGACACTTGCAGCCGGCATGGCGTGCGAAGGCCACAAACCAGTTGTAGCCATTTATTCTACATTCTTGCAACGTGGTTACGACCAATTAATTCACGATGTCGCCCTGCAAAAACTTGATGTTTTATTTGCCATTGACCGTGCTGGCCTTGTTGGTAATGACGGTGCAACACACAATGGGTCTTACGATATTAGTTTCTTACGCTGCATTCCAGAAATGGTCATCATGACGCCTTCTGATGAAAATGAATGCCGTCAAATGCTCCACACAGGATATCAGTACCAAGGCCCTGCAGCTGTGCGCTACCCTCGTGGTACAGGCACAGGCGCAGATACTCAAAAAGCAATGACAGCGCTTGAGATCGGTAAAGCACGCAAAGTTCGCGATGGTGAAAAAGTAGCCTTACTTGCATTTGGTCCTTTATTAGCCTCAGCTCAGTTGGCAGCAGAAACACTTAACGCTACACTCATTGACATGCGTTTTGTGAAGCCAATTGATACAGAGATGCTTGCAACTCTTCTCCAAGAGCATGATGCATTTGTCACACTTGAAGAAAATGCAGTTGCAGGCGGCGCAGGCAGTGCCGTCCTTGAATGGATGCATGAGCAAACCAAGCTTGTTCCACTACTGCAAATTGGATATCCAGATCTCTTTATTGAGCAAGGCGACGTCCCAGAACTCTATGAAGATATTAATCTTCACGCAGAGGGTATTTTGATACAAATTCAAAATTTTTTGAACGCTCGCGGATTATTAGCATCCAAGAGTTCACCAACTGAAACGCAAAAAGCGAAAGCCAGCGTTTCTGCAAAATAGTTGACAGTTAATAAGGAAATATTCCCCATGTCACAATACGTCTATACGATGAACCGCGTGGGCAAGGTTGTCCCACCACAGAAGCAGATATTGAAAGATATCTCCCTCTCCTTCTTTCCAGGCGCAAAAATTGGCGTACTTGGTCTGAATGGTTCCGGTAAATCAACCCTTATTAAAATCATGGCTGGTCTTGATCAAGACATCCAAGGTGAAGCTCGCCCACAGGCTGGCATTCAAATTGGTTACCTGCCACAGGAGCCACAATTTAAAGAAGACCAAACAGTTCGCGAAGCTGTTGAAGAAGGTCTTGGCGAATTAAACACATGGTTAAAGCGTTTTGATGCAATCAATGAAGCATTTGCTGAGCCAATGTCAGATGACGAAATGAACAAAATGCTTGAAGAGCAAGCGAATCTTCAAGACAAAATTGATGCTGCAAATGGTTGGGATGTTGATCGCCAGCTAGAACTTGCTGCTGATGCACTTCGCCTTCCACCATGGGATCAAAAAATTAACAATCTATCTGGTGGTGAGCGCCGTCGTGTTGCGATCTGTCAGCTGGTTCTTTCCAAGCCAGACATGCTTCTGCTTGACGAACCGACTAACCATTTAGACGCTGAGAGTGTTGGCTGGTTAGAGCGCTACCTGTGTGACTTCCCTGGCACTGTTGTGGCAGTAACCCATGACCGTTACTTCCTTGATAACGCTGCTGATTGGATTCTTGAACTTGACCGTGGCCATGGTATTCCTTGGAAAGGCAACTACACATCTTGGCTTGAGCAAAAAGATGCTCGTCTAGAACAAGAGCAAAAAGCTGAAGATGCATGGCAGAAGACACTGAAGTCTGAGCTTGAGTGGGTTCGCACAAACCAAAAAGGTCGCCAAGCGAAAAGTAAGGCTCGTTTGAAGCAGTACGAAGAACTTGCTAGCCAAGAATTCCAGAAACGTAATGAAACACAACAGCTGTACATTCCACCTGGTCCAAGACTTGGTGACCAAGTGCTGACGTTTGAAGACGTTGCAAAGTCATTTGGTGACAGATGGTTATATGAAAACCTAAGCTTCGATATTCCTAAGGGTGCTATCGTTGGTATCATCGGTCCTAACGGTGCTGGTAAAACAACACTCTTTAGAATGATTGCAGGCCAAGAACAGCCAGACCAAGGTACAGTATCCCTTGGTGAAACAGTTGAGCTTGCGTATGTTGATCAGTCTCGTGATGCACTTGATGATAACAAAACTGTTTGGGAAGAAATTTCTGGCGGTCTTGATTACATCCAAGTTGGTAACGTGTCTATGCCTTCTCGTGCCTACTGCGGCCGTTTCAACTTTAAAGGTGGCGATCAGCAAAAACGTGTTGGCGATCTTTCAGGTGGTGAGCGTAATAGACTGCATCTTGCAAAACTATTACAAAAAGGCGCTAACTTCCTGTTACTGGATGAGCCAACAAACGATCTTGACGTTGAAACACTACGTGCACTGGAAGAAGCAATTCTAACATTCCCAGGCTGCATCATGGTTATCTCGCATGATAGATGGTTCCTTGACCGTGTCGCTACACACATTCTTTCCTTTGAAGATGAAGCGCAAGTTGAATTCTTCGAAGGTAGCTACACAGAGTTTGAAGAATACAAGCGTAAGAAGTACGGCGATCAGGTTCTACAACCTAAGCGTCCTAAGTACAAGCTAACGCATATTTAATTCTTTTTTAATTAAAAAAGAATTACGAAAAAGGGAAGCAATTTAAGCTTCCCTTTTTTTATTGCTGATGACTTAACTTCTGCACAAGATTCTGTAATGCTTGGCTAGGCCCTTTACGAGTCACAACTGCCATATTCATGCCATTAAAGTCTTCAAGCGCAGCCATACGATTAATAAAGTCTTCCACAGAACGACCATTACCATTCACGCGAATAGGCTGGTTTTGATTGAGCGCTGCTTTAAGGGCATCAAAGGCTGGTTTATAGTTTTCAAGCTTTTGCTGATATAAACCAAGCACCGCATGATCAAATGGTGTTTTATCTGCTTTAGCCTGCCACTTGCCAACTGTTGCGTTGGTTTCAGCGTAAGCAAGGGCTTTAAAGAGATCATTACAGTTTGAATAATGCTGTTTACCTGCATTAAAAACCAGCATAAATGGTGGCTGAGTTTCAGGTGTATAGGTTTCCTGATGTGCTCTTGATAAATTGGAACGAACACCACGACCAACCGTTAAAATACCTGTATCTTCTGATTGACGTAAATTATCAACGGCAGGGTTTAAAAAACATAAGTGATACATCAATGGTACACATCGCACTAAGTCAACATAGGTTTTACCTGTTGTTTTATCTTCATAAAAACCAACACCTTTCTTCGGGTCACCAAGCTTTTCAGCATTAAATTGAGACAAGTCTGTTGCAAAGCGTGGTTCTGGCTTAAAACTGCTCCAATCTAGAGTGCCTTTGTCATTTTTATTCACTTCAAATAAGACGGGTTGATTTTTCTTTTCAAATTTAAAGATAGACTGAACTAACTCAACATCTGTTTTATCTTTAAATGGTTGCTCTTGAGTTTCAGGGTCGCGGTATTCTCTAAGTGCGGGTATGTAATCACCAAAAGTATGTTTGACCAACTCATTATAATCTTTAAGGTCATACACAAGGCTTGATAGAATTCCAAACTCTTGATCAGATTTTATAGACGAGCGCCCCATCAATGAAACAGATTCAATGCGAGCACTTTCGCCAAAAGCTCGCTCTTTATCATCAATTGTATCAAGTGCTTGATAGAGATTATCTGTGACACTGATTGGCAAGTGCTGCTCTTGAAGCCAGGTGTTTAATCGCTGTTTATTTGATGGCGATAATGGTGCCATCGGAATTTTATCATCTGTGGTTGCGTTAAATTGTTCAAGAACAGCTTCGTGCAATGAGTGTGGTTTTGTTAAACACCCTAACACTAAATCCTGATCATCATATTGTGCATCACGAATACGGCCAAGTGATGATTCTGGAGCATTAAAATTAGCGCCTTTTTCGGCAAACATGTCAAAGGATGGCCCATTAAGACTTGCTGCTTGATCTTTATTGTAAAAAGCCACATTAAATTTATTGGCAATAGCATATGACTTTGGACTTGCGACATCATGAGTTACAGCATTAGATGTTTGTGGATTCAAAGAAGCCTCTGATTGTTTTTCAGGATTCTTTTTGGAATGTTTATTCGTAAACCGGTCTGTACAAAGGCGCATAAAACCAGAGGCCCGCTCTCGAATTCGAAACTGAGAGTGAGACTCAGCCATTTTGATCGTTCTTAAAAAATGGTGACGTGATGGCTGCTGCATAGATTCTGCTTGACCACACACAGCCTGTGGTGCTGTCTGTGAATTCGATTGGTTACGATGATTAAACAGCCCTTTGGCACTTAAAGTCTCTTTAAATGAACTGAACCTTTCAGATATATGCATACGCCTGCCTCATTACTGCTTAAATAATAACCACTTAGATAACACCAAGCTTTTGCGAATGATAATGATTATCATTACTAAAGACAACCCCCTTTTTGATTTTTTTTAAGATGTCCCCTAAAAGACCTGACAAGCCAAACCGCTAGATCACAGCTATACTTTTCGCAATATGTGAATGAAATTGACCGCGACAGAAAAGGATATCGATATGAGCCATGACAATGCAGATAATTCAGATCAACGCCGTTTCACGCGCATCCCTTTCGATGCAAAAGTAGCGCTTACTTTTTCCAAGGGCTCAACAGAGGTTGTCGCTGAAGGTGTATTAGTCGATATCTCTTTAAAAGGATTAATGGTCGAGCTACCAGAAGTTATTTCATTTTTAAGTGAAGATATGGAAGGCCATGCCAATATTCACCTTGCATCAAGCACAATTGAACTGCCAATGGAAGTGACTATTCGACATATTGAAAAATCGACAATTGGCTTGCATGTAGAGCAAATGCCAATTGAGTCTGCGGAACACTTAAAAAATCTAATGAAACATAATTTAGGCAGTGAAAGCATGTTGCAACGAGAGCTTCATGCTTTGGTTTCAAATTAAATCAATAACTTAACTAATTACAACCTGAGTAACTGCCTTTTTGTAATTATATTTTGCTATTTTAGCTGAAGCATGATAGCGTGGAATTATAAGAAGTGAAAAACAAACTCAATTCTTTTATTAATAGGAGGCTATTATGGTTATTCAAGCAACAGCCACCAACTCGCTTAAAGGTCTTTCAACAGCAGTTGAGGCATTATCAGCAACGTCTTTCTTCAAGGGGAGCGATATCAATCCAGTGGAAAGCCCTTCGCCGAAGTTAAGTCTATTAAATGCAGACTTAAGAGGTGCAAAACTTACAAATACGACACCTCTACTCGCTGATGCAGATCTAACAAAAGTTAATCTCGAAGGCTTATTGAAGTAATTCCCTTCAAGGTTAAACACGTCACAGAAGGCTTAAGGTTTGGCTCGTGCCACCTTAAGCCTTTTTTATTTCATACCACACCCCTCCGCATAAACCCACATCATATACCCATAGCGTTTGAAATTTAGGTGTAAAAGGCGCCTCATGAAATTGCTCAGCAAGGCGTGACAACGCGGCATAGCCATTCTATGCAAGGGGTCACAACATAGCTGAGCGATTTCGTGTGGTGAAGGTGACACCTAAATCTCAAACGCTATGGGTATAGATACCTAATTTTAGGTATGTCGCTAACAGAGCCATATTCATACAATTAACTTGTATACAACTTAACGCTAATATGGTTTTTGGAGCACAACGAATCAATGCAACACAATCAGTTTAATATCTTCAAAATACACAATCGAAATAATCTGAGTAATAATATTCAAGTTAAAGTGCATGGCGTTATTGTTAATACAAACCCAAATGGCAATAATCACTTCAGAATTGAGTCAATATTTCCTGAAATCGGCTTTGGAGATTGCCTTTACTGGGAATACTCTATCGATCTCAGCACTGCATCCCAAACGAATAATGCCCAAGGCTTTCAACTGATATCAAACGGTCAGGTAGAGCTATTTCTTGGCAATAATCACCTGCTATCAATGAATCAAATTCATGTATTTTCGCAAACCAGAAATAATGCACATTTGCAAGCAGTGAATAGCGAAAACTATACTCAAAATCAATATAATAAAATACTTTACAATAATAAGACGTCTTCAATTGCGGCTCAAGCACAACCTACTGATGCCAATGGACTACAACTCACAACACCAACCCTCACTTACCTTTCAGAGGAAAAGATTGACTTTGAAAAACCTGGCACTCATGGATTACAAGATGAGTACGTATCATCAACGGCTCAAAAATGTTCAGAGGATCATTATTTTAAAATTTTTAAATATCATAATGACAGAGCTTTACGCTCAACAATACAAGTTAAAATTTTAAGCTTTTCTACACGGTACTGCTAAATTTTACAGCAGTACCGCTCTTCTATAGAAGCCTTCGCAACCTCTCCAGCCTGCACTTTTGAATAAAGTTCGTTTAAGATTTAAACAACTTTCGATCAAACAGAATAATTCCAGATAAATTATGCTATAAAGCACATAGGCCTTGTTGCATGGAGGGAAGCT
>DJZY01000076.1:0-38505 GCA_002450655.1 Gammaproteobacteria bacterium UBA6940
GCTTCCCTCCATGCAACAAGGCCCTTTTGTTTTATAGATGAGGTTGATATAAGCTCCAATAAAGATGAGAGCAGCACCTGCGTATGTTGGTATTGATGGAATCTCATTAAGGAAGATAACCCCAAGAATAGTTGCAAATACCACCTGCATATAAAGGTATGCTGTGGCTTTTGATGCCGATTCAAGTTGCATTCCCTTTGTCATATACACTTGGCCAACTTGAGTAAAGCACCCAACAAGCACAAGATAAATAAAGCCTTTGAGATCAGGTATGACAAACTCATCCCAAAAGAAAGGCACAGATGCTGGTAATGCTATAAGTGGGAAGTAGAACACAATTACCAGAGGATGCTCTTTTTTACTTAACTTTTTCACAATGACGTAAGCGAAGCCGCTGCAAAGCGCGCCACCAATACCAAATGCAATAGCAACAAGGGAAAATGTCTCAACTTGAATATCGCTCATGCTGCCAATGAGCGAGGGAGCGGTAATTGCAAGGGCTCCGCAAATACTTAAAACGATACAGCTGAACGTGCCTGCATTGACAGCCTCTTTTAGAATGAAAAATCCCAATACTGCCGTAAAAGCAGGGTTTAAGAACTGCAAAATAGTTGCCATGGCCAATGGTAGATGAGTTACGGCATAGTAACCAAGGGATAGAGCAAGAAATCCAACAAAGCCTCGAAGTGTGAGAAGCCATTTATTTGTGCCTAGCAAAGGGATACCAGAAGCTTTCAAAGTTACGAAACTTAATACGAGAGAGACAAGGGCTCTTGCAGCAAGAATTTCCATAACAGGTATACCAAGATCCGCGCTCAGTTTGACGAATAGACTCATAAGGCTAAAACCAAGGGCGCTTAAAAGCATGTATTGGGCGGCTTTTGGAAGAAATGGCATGAGGCTTCTCTGCTTGAGGTGAAAGTGGACTTATGATGTTACTTTAGAATGGATGCAATAAAAAGCCTGTTGATTAGAAATTAATCGTTCTAGATATTCGAAAATAGTGATAAATGAATAAAGTATCGTTTAATAGATGTACAGTTTATAAATGTCTGGAAAATACTAAGAAATATTAAGATTGAATTAAGTTTAGCTTGCTATAGTCTGCGCCACTCAATAGAAGTTGTTATCGAAGTAGTCGAAGTATTAGTTGTGAAGTATCAAAAGTTAGATCAAGTTTTTAGAAGAAGAGATGGGCTGGAAGCTCTCTGTTTATCTGATTTGAAAAGAGCTGCCAGCAGATGTGAAATGCATTTGAATTTGAGGCTTGTCCATATGGATCACCTTGTTAATGCGTTTTATTTAAGCTCTGGGTTGATGATATCTGCATTTTCAATGATATCAGTCGCCTCGCGCTCATTTGGACGGTTTTTGATTTTAATGAAAAGAATCACGAAAGCTAAGATGCCAGTGACCACATTTGCAAAAAACATTGCATTATCTTGTTTATGGAAACCATAAAGTGACCACAATACAACACCACTCAAGAACATTAGATACATCGTTAGAGAAATTGATGCAGTGTCTTTTGTCTTAATTGTCATGATGGCCTGAGGCAAAAAAGATGCAGTAGTTAAAACTGCTGCTACATATCCAAAGTACTCAAACATTGAGCTCTCTTGCATAGGTCGTACTCCCGCAAAAAGTGATTGATATACCCTTATAAAACAGGGTAATTACATAAACAATATTATTGCCTTCAACCTGTGATACGTAGGACCTATTTATTACCTCTTTTTCAATCAGGCTGCAGGGGTAGGATGGCCAAAATATAAACTGGTGTAAAGCCCTTTATTGCAAAAATAATACTTTTTTTTTAAAAAAATGTATGGTGCTTTCACATGAGACAGAACTTGGGGCATTTGCTCCAAAGATGCATCCAATAGGGGCATTATGGTCTCAATTCAGTATTGGTTTGATTGCTTTGATTTGATGGCCTAATCAAGGCATAACGCGGGAGTGAGTATGCCTCAAAAGAGAGGCATACTTCAATGATATTAGTCAGTTGTATTTACGATTTCTAATATGCGTAAAACAGGTGCTTGGATTGCTTGTGTAGCATCATCGATAATGCCTGTTGCTGGTTCTTCTTCTGATGCGACATAAGAGCCGTTAGAAGGGTAGGAATAGCCACTTTCACCACGAGATGAATGCATTGCTGTTACAGCATAGCTTGTATTACCACCTGAGTTTTCAACAGTAAGTGATACTTGATTGGAAGCAACTTCCCGAGGATTGCTCAGCGCTTTTGTGTCAGGGTTAAAGTCGTAAACTTTATAGCCTGTGATTACACTTTTGTAAGCTGAGGCTGGTGGATCCCACCTTACGATTGTATCAGTGCCGTCTGTTTGTGCAGATACATTCATTGGTGGAACAGCATTGCCTAAGTAGCCCCAAACGTAATATGTTAAATCCTTGCCTGAAGTCGCAAAACCGCGTTGGCCAGAAAGATGAGCTGTACCGACCTGAACTTTATTTGGGCCGTCACCAGCATAAAATGCACCTGAATAATTCATTTGTGCCATTCGTGTTTTAATCACATCTTGTAGTGGGAAAGGCCAAGCAGGGCGACCAGTTTCAGTATTGTATTGACCTTCACCCCACATGGAGCCAGTTGCACCTTTTAGTGTTGTCACAGTTGCACCAAGCGCCTCGTTGCTATCATCTAGGTTAGACATGTTGGTATTATCTTCTGAACGAAGAATGTACTTTAAGCTGCCTTGTGGGTTAGCAAGAGAGTAGATTGGATTCAAGCGTGTGATAGAGTCAGTATCGATTGAGTTACCGCTGCCATCATTTTCATTAATACTTGCACTTGTAGATGAAATATTAATGTTATGAATACCTGTTCTTGAGTAAGTACGACCTAATATTGCATTGGTAATACCGAGTGCAAAGTCATAGAAAAGATTTGTCGTATTAGCATCATGGATAATGGAGTTTCTAAAACCTCGTGAGTTCTGAGGGAAACCATTGACAAGCCATGTATCTGGCTGAAGCATTTCGATTTGACCAATAGTCATATGGTCAATATCAACACCGCCTCGTGCAGCAATGTGTGCTGCGTAAGGTCTTACATCCCAAGAGATATTATTATTTAAATCTGCAACACAGGCATTGGAGCCTTGGCTATCCATATTGCCCCAAATTTTTGCAGAGTTCAGCTGTATGTTTCGCACGAACTGCACTTGGCTACCACCGGATGTAACAGGACAACCAAATTCACCCGCATCTTCTGCAGGCTGCCAAAAGTAAGGGCTATCTGAGTCAACAGCAATATTATTTTGCGCTATAGCATTTGTTGTTGAGTAGAAAGAAAATGTATTTTGTGGGCCAGGGCTATCTGAAACCCAGTCAAAGCGAGCAACGTTACGGCGAGCAATAACTTTATCGACATGATAGAAACTAAACTTAGTTCTTAGGCCACCAAAGGCGTAGTTGTTTTCAAATAAAATATTGGATGCATAGCTTACGCCAAAGCCCTGAGTATCCTTGATATTGACACCATTTGCTTCGATTTTAATATGGTGGGGCTCACATGATGTATCACCATCACAGGTTTGGCCAACAATTGTTAAGCCTGGGCCATTAATGAAAAAGCCTTTAACTGCAAGGTAGAACGGGTTTCCTGTGCCGCCTTCAATAGCAATTTTAGCTTCGTTATTAAACTCTACACCACCAGGTGTTTGCGCCATTACAGTTGAGTAAGCGCTTGAGTTACCGCCAGGAGGCATCTGAACAACGCCATCACCTCTTAGGCCAATTTTTGATTCTTGTGTTGAGTAAACGCCATTTTCTACGACAAATGTAGTGCCTGCAGGATGGTTTGCCCTTAAAGCGGGGCCAAGAGTTTTGATGTCATAACTTGGGCCAACATGAACGACTTCAGGCACACCAACATGCACAATAAAGTATTCGATATCTGCACCATCTGCGTTTGAGGCTTGTACGCCTATATAAAAACTTTCAGAAGGAAGTGAGCTAGAAACATCCCAGCTAATTGTGCCGGAACCTTGTGATATTTGAACTGCATCTGGGCCATATGCAATGGACCAGTTTACATCAGAATTGCTGCCACTTGTAAGTCGGGGAGTGAATGAAAAGGTCTGGCCTTTGTTGACACTCTGTTCCGCTATTGATGAGATACTAGGCACAGCTGCGAGAGCATAGGATGGAAACAGCACACTTAATGTGAGTAATGTTTTCAGAAGAGCAGACTTCATATTCAAACTTGCTTTAATGCTTTGAGATGAATACATCCCATAATTCATGTTCATACATTTGTCCTTTAAATGATGGGCACTGATAACACGCAACACCAATAACGTACAGAAGGTAATCTGCTGCACAGCCTACCACTATGCTATTAAGATTTCATAGTATTATTTGTATCTGGCATACTTTTTGGATATTAAAGTGCCAATAAGGTTTGAACGCATAAAACGAGGCGTTAATTTTGATCACTAAAGGCGCATTTGGTTCCTTTAGTTTTTACGATAAATGAAGCTGATTTTTTCGAAATGAACTCAATCTTGGAAAAAGACACAGTTGAGTTTAAAGAATTAGGGAAGCTATTCGACAGGGACGAGTGGCAGGACGCTGACTTATGTCAGTGCTTAATGTCTCAGGAGAGCACATTAAGCACTTTTATGTATTTAAAATTACTCTTCATCATTTGCAACTGGCATCGGGCAATGCCATGTATCAGTCACCTTGTCATTATCAACAGATTCAAGAGTTACATCGAACTTCCAAAGGGTATGTAGATGCTTTAGCACTTCTTGAGCACTGTCGTCTGCAAGTGGGCGTCGGTTGTGTTGGAAATGACGTAGTGTCATTGCTCTAGAGCCTCTTACATCAACATCGTATACCTGAATATTTGGTTCGTTCATTGAAAGGTTGTATTGAGCTGATAAAGCCTCACGAACACGTCTATAACCTTCATCATCATGGATTGCAGATACTTCAAGTTCTTTATCTTGATCATCATCAAGAATTGCAAAGAACTTAAAATCCCTCATGACTTTTGGTGAGAGGAATTGCTGCACAAAGCTTTCATCCTTAAAGTTCTGCATTGCAAATTTAATTGTTGCTAACCAGTCGCTCCCTGCAAAGTCAGGGAACCAACGCTTATCTTCTTCTGTAGGATTTTCACAAATGCGCTTAATATCTTGGAACATTGCGAATCCAAGGGCATAGGGGTTTATGCCAGAATAGTATTTGGAGTCAAACTCAGGTTGGAACACAACGCCAGAGTGAGACTGTAGGAACTCAAACATAAAGCCATCAGTTACTTTGCCTTGAGCATACAAGTCGTTAAGAAGGGTGTAGTGCCAGAAAGTAGCCCAGCCTTCGTTCATCACCTGTGTTTGACGTTGTGGGTAGAAGTATTGTGATATTTTACGAACAATACGTACAATTTCCCGTTGCCATGGTTCCAGTAAAGGCGCTTTTTTCTCAAGGAAATAGAGAATATTTTCCTGAGGCTCAGCTGGGAACCGTGCCTGTTCGATTTCTTTTTCAGAGCCGCCAAGCTTTGGAATTGTGCGCCATAAATCATTAACTTGCGCTTGTAACATGGCTTCTCGGTCTTTTTGACGCTGCTTTTCTTCAGCTGCTGAGATTGGGTAAGGACGCTTATAGCGATCTACACCGTGATTCATCAGCGCATGACAAGCATCGAGAATTTGTTCAACTTCATCAATACCGTATTTTTCTTCACAGGTATTAATGTAGTTTTTAGCAAAAACAAGATAGTCGATAATGGATGATGCGTCAGTCCAAGTTTGGAATAAATAGTTGCCTTTGAAGAATGAGTTATGACCATAGCAAGCGTGCGCAATAACAAGCGCTTGCATTGTCATTGTGTTCTCTTCCATTAAATAGGCAATACATGGATTAGAGTTGATCACAATTTCGTAAGCGAGGCCCATTTGACCTCGGCGGTAGTTTTTTTCAATAGAAACAAACTGCTTACCGAAAGACCAATGCTGATAACCAACAGGCATACCGACAGAGGCATAGGCGTCCATCATTTGTTCAGCTGAAATAATTTCAATTTGGTTAGGGTAGGTATCAAGCCCATAGCTTTCAGCAATTTTTGCAATTTCACGGTCATATTCTTGAACAAGGTCAAATGACCATTCTGATCCCGTTGAGATAAAGTCACGGGGATCATCTTCAAGCATTTTTTTTAGCACTTCTTCGTGTGACATAGTAAACCCCTAAGCATCTGCGCAGGTTTAGCGCATCAAGCTTTAAATATTTGAGCGCCTGAAGCTAGCTTCAGGCTGTTGTGCGTTTTTGGAACAGTTCACGGAAGACTGGATAAATATCGCTTTGATCCATAATTTGTTGCATTGCAAACACTTCACCATGTTCTTGAGCAACTGTTTCATATTCACGCCATAATGCTTGATGACGACGTGGGTTGATTTCTATATATGAGTAATATTGTACAAGCGGTAAAATATCGTCCACTAAAAGCTTCTTACAGAGAGGGGAGTCATCATTCCAGTTATCTCCGTCGGATGCTTGCGCGCCATAGATATTCCATTCATTAGCAGGGTAGCGATCTTCCATGATTTCTTTCATGAGTTTTAGAGCGCTAGATACAATTGTGCCGCCAGTTTCACGAGAGTAGAAAAACTCTTGCTCATCAACTTCTTTCGCACTTGTATGATGTCGAATAAAGACAACTTCAATTTTTTCGTAGTTACGTTTAAGGAATAAATACAATAAAATAAAGAATCGTTTCGCTGTGTCTTTCATTGATTGGTTCATCGAACCAGACACGTCCATTAGGCAAAACATAACTGCTTTTGATGTTGGTTGAGGTACCTTAATATGAAGGTTGTATCTCAAATCAATATCATCGATAAAAGGGATGCTCATGACTTTGCGTTTGAGTCTCGCCACTTCCTCTTCTAATAAAGCAACTTTGCTTTGGTCTTTTAAAATAGGGTCTTTTTCAAGTTCAGCTTGCAGTTCAGCTTCTTTTTCACGGAGGCGTCTTTTTGTTGATGCTCCAAATGCAACTCGACGACCTGTCGCTTGACGTAAAGAACGAATAACGTTGATTTTTGATGGGTTACCAGTGCTTACAACACCAGCTCGTTTCATTTTAAAAGATTCGATACCTGCTAATTGTCTTTTAACAAGGTTAGGGAGCTCTAAATCTTCAAAGAGGAACTCTAAAAACTCGTCCTGTGTAATTTGGAAGACAAACTCATCCATGCCTTCACCGGAATTACTGGCTTCTCCTTCGCCACTACCACTGCCGCCTTGACCTTGAGGTCGGCGAATACGATCACCTGAAACAAAATCTTTATTGCCAGGGTGAACCATTTCACGCTTACCGCCTTTTTTATGAGAAAAGCGAGGTTCAGAAATATCTTTAGTGGGTATTGATACACTTTCCCCATGCTCAAGATCGGTAATACTTCTTTTATTTACGGCATCGGATACTGCTTGTTTGATGTGTTTTTTGTAGCGACGAAGAAAACGAGTCCGATTAACGGTGCTTTTATTCTTGCCATTAAGACGTCGATCAACAATATAACTCACTCAGTTTTCTCCATAACATGACCTTAACATCACTTTCATCTTGAAAGTGGGTGTACACACTTCCCAAACTATTGAAAGGAGGGAAGTGCGTTTAAGGTTTATTATTGTGATTTACGAACCCGTAGATACCACTCAGAAAGAAGTCTTACTTGTTTTTCTGTGTAGCCACGTTGAGTCATACGGTATACGAAATCTTCGTGTTTCTTCTGATCATCAGAAGAAGCCTTGGAATTAAAGGAAATAACCGGTAGCAAATCTTCAGTATTTGAGAACATTTTTTTCTCAATGACTGAGCGCAGTTTTTCATAACTGAGCCATGATGGGTTTTTACCACCGTGGTTTGCTCTGGCACGTAATACGAAGTTAACAACTTCATTACGGAAATCTTTTGGATTTGAAATGCCAGCTGGTTTTTCAATTTTTTCCAGTTCGTTATTAAGAGAAGCACGGTTAAAGTTTTCGCCTGTATCTGGGTCACGATACTCTTGATCTTGAATCCAGAAATCTGCATATGTTACATAGCGGTCGAAAATATTTTGGCCGTACTCGGAATAACTTTCGAGGTAAGCTGTTTGAATTTCTTTACCGATAAAGTCAACATATTTAGGTGCAAGATATTCTTTAATAAATCTTAAATATCTTTCTTGTAGTTCAGCAGGGAATTGCTGTTGTTCAATTTGTGTTTCAAGTACGTGCAGAAGATGAACAGGGTTAGCTGCAACTTCAGCATGGTCAAAGTTAAAGACTTTTGACAAAATCTTGAATGAGAAGCGAGTGGATAAACCATCCATACCCTCATCAACACCAGCCATATCTTTATACTCTTGCAACGATTTGGCTTTTGGGTCTGTATCTTTAAGATTTTCACCGTCGTACACTTTCATTTTAGAGAATAAAGATGAGTTTTCTGGTTCTTTAAGTCGAGATAAGATCGCAAATTGTGCCAACATTCTTAACGTATCTGGCGCACAGTGTGCATTTGATAGCGAAGATGTTTTAAGCAGTTTTTCATAAATTTTGACTTCATCAGAAACACGAAGACAATATGGCACTTTAACAATATAAATACGGTCAATGAATGCCTCATTGTTTTTGTTGTTTCTAAATGCTTGCCATTCACTTTCGTTAGAGTGAGCAAGAATAATACCTTCATACGGAATAGCGCCAAGGCCTTCAGTACCGTTGTAGTTACCTTCTTGTGTTGCAGTTAGAAGAGGGTGAAGCACTTTAATTGGTGCTTTAAACATCTCTACGAACTCAAGTAGACCTTGGTTTGCTTTACATAGACCACCAGAGAATGCATAACAATCTGGATCATGTTGCGCAAATTCTTCAAGCTTACGAATATCTACTTTACCAACAAGCGCGGAAATATCTTGGTTGTTCTCATCACCTGGTTCTGTTTTAGCAACAGCAATTTGGTTGAGTACAGATGGATAAAGTTTTACAACTTTAAATTGATTAATATCACCTTTATATTCATTTAAGCGTTTTGCAGCCCAAGGTGACATGATTGTTTTTAGATAGCGTTTTTGAATGCCATATTCTTCTTCAAGAATATCACCATCTTCGTCAGGGTTAAATAAGCCAAGAGGGGATTCATTAATTGGAGAACCTTTGATGGCGTAGAACGGAATTTTTTCCATTAATTGCTTTAATTTTTCAGCAAGAGATGATTTACCACCACCTACAGGGCCTAGTAAATAAAGTAACTGTTTCTTTTCTTCCAAACCTTGAGCAGAGTGCTTGAAGTAAGACACGATGTGCTCAATGGCTTCTTCCATACCATAAAATTCATCAAAAGCTGGGTAGCGCTTAATGACTTTGTTTGAAAAAATACGGCTGAGACGTGGGTCTTTAGACGTATCAATAAGTTCAGGTTCTCCGATAGCTTCAAGCATACGCTCAGCGGCTGTTGCATAAGCTTTCGGGTCTTCTTTACAGATCTGTAAATACTCTTCAATTGTGTATTCTTCCTGCTGGAATGCTTCAAACCTGTTTTGGTAGTGCTTAAGTATGCTCATACTTACTCCCGTTGAATAGTGTGTGACGGAATTGCTACTGCATAAAAACAATTGATCCTTGAGTCCCCATTTTTTTGCAAAGGTGGGTACCTTTTATCCCTGGTTATCTGTTTCTCTATTTTTTCGGAAGTATCAAACCATTCAATGGGTACATGACTTTTCCGAATAAATAGATGATGGAAAGAAAACACATTACCTGTTCAGAAAAGTTGTCTGATAATAAAAAGGCTAGAAAGTAAATTTTCACATTTTTTTCATCAGATTTCTTTTCTGAAGATTTTCAATTTTAGTTTATGAAAGTGATTTAGCCCCTTTTGATTTGGTGTACTTTTAATATAGCCCGAAAAGGGGTGGGTAGGACAAGTGTTTTCGAAAAAAACTTTGTAACTCTTGGTATTAGGTCGAAAAAAGGGAAGGGATACTCAGTATCGGCGGGGCGAGTATTTGGCGGTTGTGGCCATTTAAAGGCATAAGAAAAGTTTTTTTTATGCCTAAGAAATATTAATTACAAATGGAAAATAATTCCATTGTTTCTAATTTTAGTGCGGTTAATGTGCCACCCCAGACGCAGCCAGTGTCTAAAGCAAAAATGTTTTTGTTACCATTTGTATGGTTGGGTGCTGTACCTGCTAATGAAGCCCAATGACCAAACGCAATATGGGTGGTGCCAGGTAATTGGACTCGGTGTGCAAACCATGGGCTAAGTTCTTGTGGTGCATCTTCAATACGGGCTTTGTGTTTAAAATCAAGTCGCAAGTCACTGTATAAAAAGCGCATACGGGTCATTGCATTCATGATAAAGCGATATCTATCCATACCCTTATGGTTATCATCCCAGTAATCAGGTGTATTGCCATACATCTCATTAAAAAGTGTAATGATTTTATCTTTTTGGCAGAGTTGCTCTTGAACTTCGGATGCGAAACTCAATGCTTGCTCATGTGTCCAAGCTGGGTAGAGACCTGCATGGCTTAGAAATACATTAAAGTGTTCAAAGTAATGTGCAAGTGGTTGTTCAATAAGCCATGAGAGCATCGTATTGGCATCAGGTGCAAGCATAATATCATGAAAGGTGTCACCCTTTTTCAATGGCTTTCTCAGGTAGTAAGCATTGAGCATGTGTAGATCATGGTTGCCAAGAACGGTGAATATACTTTGACGATGTTGGTAGATAAATCGAAGCGTTGCAAGTGAATCATGGCCACGGTTGATTAAGTCACCAGCAATCCAAACTTGATCTCGAGATGGATCAAATTGAATTTTCTGTAGAAGTGACATAAACGAGGAAAAGCAACCCTGTAAGTCGCCAATAATATAAGTGGCCATAACGTTCCTTAGAGGCAGCTTTTATGCTGCCTTGTCTTGGAAAAGTTTGAAGAGTGCTAGGTAGTCATCCAAATGAAGATGTTCTGGCCTGTCTTGTGGGTTAATACCAAGACTTTCGATAGCTTCAACTTCTAGCATGCCTTTCAGGTTGTTACGTAGCGTTTTACGACGTTGCTGGAAGCATTTGTGCACAAAGTCTCTAAAGGCTGGTAAATCACTCTCAGGCATTGCAAGTTCAGCTTTAGGCTTCATTTGCACTACAGCAGAATCAACCTTTGGTGGTGGTCTAAAAGACTCTGGTGGTACATCGAAGAGTTTTTCAACGTAGCATTCATGCTGAATAATAACACTTAAGGCAGAGTAAGCTGATGTACTTGGCTCAGCGCTAAGGCGGTCTACAACTTCTTTTTGCAGCATGAATGTCATGGACAAGAAATGCTGCTTATGATTCAGAATATGAAAGAGCACCGGTGTTGAGATGTTATAAGGTAAGTTACCTATGAGCTTTGTTGGCTTATCAGCGGCTTTTTGGTGCACTGCATCAAGGTCAACTTTGAGAACATCTTCATTGATAATTTCAACTCGGCCTTCGCTGAGTTGTCTGTGATAATCAATTCTTAGTCGTGCAACAAGGTCTCGATCAAGCTCAATTAATGTGATTTTTGCACCAGAGCTCACAAGTTCACCGGTAATAGCGCCAAGTCCAGGCCCGATTTCAACAATATGATCAGTGTCTTGAGGTTCTGCTGATTCAGCAATAGCATTGATGAGAGCTGTATCAATCAAAAAGTTTTGACCAAAGCGCTTACGAGCTTTATGGCCTTGATGGATTTTATTTGACTGTTTAGGTTTCATGTTTTTTCCAAGGTCTCAAATTTTGTGAGAAAGTATAAATTCAGCTTCAGTGATAGCGGCTTTAAGGCTTGAATGATCAGCCTTTAATGAGCCTGCAAGATCAAGGGCAGTGCCGTGATCAACAGAAGTACGTACAATCTTGAGCCCTAGTGTAACATTAATGCCACTGCCAAAACTGGCGTATTTTAAAACTGGTAGCCCTTGGTCATGGTACATGGCAAGCACGGCATCAGCATCTTCAAGGTGTCGTGGCGTAAATAATGTATCTGCAGGAAGAGGCCCAATAGCGTTAATACCTTGATCTTGAACCTGTTTAAGTGCTGGAATGATTGTATCAATTTCTTCCGTGCCTAAATGACCTTGCTCCCCAGCATGAGGGTTAAGGCCTGCTACCAAAATTTTTGGGTTTTCGATACCGTAAAATGTTTTCATGCCTTTATGAAGGCTTGTGACCTTTTCGATAACTAAAGCTTCAGTAATAAGTGCAGGCACTTTTTCAACAGGATGGTGTGTTGTCACTAATGCAACGCGAAGAGGGTGATCGAGCTTTTCACCTGAAGTGAGCATCATAAGCGGCACTAAAAGATTATCATCTGTATTTTGATAAAGATTGTTCAGCGTGTCAGCAATGTACTCTGTATGACCTGAGAATAAGATGCCAGCATCATTGATAATTGATTTTTGGACAGGGCCTGTGACCATTGCTCCAAGATGACCACTAGCACAGAGCTCGGTCGCTTTTTTTATTGTATTTAATACCCACTGAGCATGATCTGTTTTTGGAAAACCTGGAATAACTTCTTCATCTAGCCCGTTCTGTTGCAATACGTAGATATGATGAATAGGGCCAGGTTTCAGCGTTTTAAGATCGTCTTCTGTAATAACATCAATAATTGGATTGAAACCAAGGAGGGCAGCTCTATTTTGAATAAGGTTGACGTCAGTGATGGCAACGAGAGGCCTGTGAAACTGATGTTCATGAATCAGCTTTAAGAGTATGTCAGGGCCAATGCCTGCAGGTTCACCAAGAGTAATGCCAATAGGTTGATATGTTGTATTAATCATAAGAGTGTTCCCATGAATCCTAGGCAACGTCCCTAAAGTCGTTGCCTAGGGACTAGCCTTGGTTTTTATAGTGTAGCCAAAGCCAGTCGTGAAGGTTTAACACTCAAAGGAACAAACCTTTAAGCGCTATTCTTTAATGTATTGATCAAATGGCGGCTTAAATTCAACGAATGCTTCGCCTCGAATCTCACTTAACCATACAGGTAGGTAATCTTCAAATTCACGTTGTTGTAACCAGCGCTGCGCACGGTTTGCTTTAAGAGTGTCGCTCATGTCTTCTTCTCGACGATCTGTTACACGAAGAATATGGTAGCCAAATTGCGAGCGGAATACATCACTAATGGTGTTCAGTTTTACTTGACGAGCAACGTCTGCAAAAGTTGGGTCTAAGCTTTCTAGAGTAACCCAACCTAGATCGCCACCATTAAGAGCACTGCCAGGGTCGTCGGAGAAGGTTCTCGCGAGATCAGCAAGAGTTTTACCTTCTTGAATTGAGTTTTTAAGATCAATTGCAAATTGCTCAGCTTGTTCGTCTGAACGGATTTGATTTGGCTTTATCAATATATGTTCTATTTTAGCTCGCTCAACCATGACTTTCTCTTCGCCACGTTTATCTTCTAGATAAAGGATATGAAAACCACTTGGGCTTCTCACTGGTTGAGAGATTTGGCCTTGCTTTAATTTCAGTAAAGGTTTTGTTAGGCGTGAAGGGATTTGGCTTATACGTCTCCAGCCCATATCACCACCTTTGAGTGCGAAACCATCATTCGAAACAGAGATAGCTGCTTGCTCAAAGGAGTTTTCTCCTTTTTTAATTGAATCAATGAGTGCAAGTGCCTGTTCTTTCTTTTCTGCAACTTCTTCTGGGGTCGCTCTTTCATTAAGCTGTAAAAGAATATGGCGTAATTTGTATTCAATATTTTGGTTTTCAAGTGCTTCTTTTGAGTTTAAAAAGTCTTGTACTTCTTGTTGTGATACCTGAACTCGACTCGCTAAGACCCTTTGCTGTAATTGATAATGTTTAAGTTCCTGACGGATCTGCTCACGAATAGCAGAAGGATTTGATGTTTTTTGGAGTTCAGCAAGGTATTGTTGAAATGTCATATTCTGACGTGATGCTATTCGAGACATTGCTTCGTTCACATCTGCATCTGACACTTTTATTTGATAACGATCCGCCATTTGATCTTGAATTGAATCAACGACGATTCTTTCAAGAAGTTGAGGCATAAGGATATTTGCTGGTGGCAACTGCGCACCTTGCGACTCAATTTGTGCTTGAAGTTGATTTAGACGATCTTGAACTTCACTTTGAAGAATGCTTTCGTCGTTCACGATAATGGCAACACGATCTACAAGTGTTTGCGCATAAGTATTGCCCGCAGCAATACAGGCGACTAACAACATTAAAATCGTTGTTATTTTATGAGTCCTCATGTGTAATCCCTTTCTAAGGCTTTAAAGTCGTGTCTAAAACTGGCTTCTTGGTTCAAAACCAGGAATTTGTTCTTGGATGAAGCTCTTCAGACCACCGCCAAGACCGCCGAGATTTTTAAGCGTGATCTCAAACAAAATCCCTGTTTCTGCAGTTAAGTCGTTTGATGAAATTTCATCTGTTTCAAGTAGGCGGTGATAGACAAGCGATGCTTGCCAGCAGCAATCAGTGTACGTGAAACCTACTATGTGCTCAAACGAGCGATCTTCACGGTTGTCGTATCTCACTTTACCTAACAGCTTCAGCTTATGGTTTAGTGTGTGTGCCATTGAAACTTCATATTGGTTTATACCCTCAAGCGTGTCGTCATCCTGTCGGTAGCGATACTCAAAAGAGATGGCATCAGTGCTGCCATAGGTTTCCCGTGGACGAACATAGTTGATTCTTGAACTGGCAGAATAAAGACCATTATTGTTATCTTGCCAGTTAATTTGGTTCGTCCAGTAGAGGCGATCCTGTGGGCTAAAGACTAAACGGGTAATAATCGGGGTATGGTCACCTTTAACAAAGCCTTGACCTATATCACCTCTTAAAACCATTCGTCCTGTGTCTTCTTCAAATAATCGACTTGTTAAGCCAAAACTGACTTGCTGTCGATCTGCAATTCTATCACCGCCAATATATGGGTTGCTTAAGAAAAGTTGGTCATAATCCAGTGTGAGCTCACTCGTATCGAATAAAGGAATCTCGCTTTGGTCTTTGTAGGGCGTATGAGTCATGAAAATACGCGGTTCAAGTGTTTGCCAATAGCGATCTTTTATGTTGTTGCGACGTAGCGCAAATCGAGTATCTAAGCTAACGCTTGGTATTGTGTATTTGTAAGTCTCATCAGGGGCACCACTTTCGCCAAAAGAATAAATACGATGGTTTAGCTCGACTTTTGGTTCCATTTGTCCCCAAAAGAAGGTAAATGGTGCATTAAGTGTCGAGTTCCACGTCATACGATGCGCTGACGGAATAAGAGCTCTTGGCTGTTCAAAGTAGGTATATGAAAACTTGTTGTCCCAAAAAATAGGTAGATTTTGCGTTAAGCGATCAAAATGATTGAGCTGCATCTCTGGCACACGTCGATACGGGTAATCAAGGGTGTCCAACTCTGTATCGAGCACTTGGTAATCTTGGAAGCGTGTAAAGAACGACCATTTAGGGCTGATATAACGGATATTTAAGGTGCGGTCTAAGAACAGCTCTGTTTGACTGTTAAGGCTGTTACCAAAATCCGTAAAGTAGTCTGGGTCTGAGACATAGTTAAAGTCAATGTCGTAATCCCAGCGATCGGATAGCTCGCCATTATGGTTCCATTCAATCTTAGCTCGGTCTGCATCTAGGTTGGCTGCTTTACGGCGCTCATCACTTGGAAGAGAGTCTAAGTTAAGTTGACCGTTGAAACTTTTAGAAAGATATCTAAATTCACTTTCAATCATACTGCCACGATTACCAATAAACCTTGGTGTTAATGTAAGGTCATAGTTTGGCGCTAGATTGATGTAGTAAGGAATGGCTATATCTGGCTCGGCAAAGTCAATTTGTGGTACCAAGAATCCAGACTGGCGACGATCATCAAGCGGGAATGTGAAGTAGGGCACATAGAATACAGGGATGTCGGACACTTCAATTCTCATATGATGAATTGTGCCCCAGCCCTCATCTACATTGAGATCGATTTCTTTACCTACAAGCATCCAGCTTTCGTTTCCAGGTGTACATGATGTAAGTTCACCTTCGCGGATAATAAGGCCTGTATCGCCATTAATCTCCACTTGATCGGCATAACCTCGTAAGCCTGATTGATAAAAAATTAAACCAGCTTGATCAATTGTTGCTTTTTCATCGACAGTGGATACAACCGCAGAAGGGCCACTTAATTGAAAGCCTGGCAAGCTCAGTTGAACGTCACCAGTAAATGCCGCAGATTGCTCTTCATTATTCAGTGCCATTTTTTGTGCATTAACTTGTAGCTCTTCAATTTGAATAGCAACATTGCCAAGCATTTCAGCAACGCCATCTAAAGAGTAAGAGTATTCGTCAGCAACGCCAAAAAATGTTGATGATTTTGGTTGCTCATCTGCCATATTTTGTAGTTCAGATGATGGTTGTGGTTCTTCATAGTAACCGCCACAACCGCAGTACAATGGTTTTGCAAGACAAAGCTTGTCTGTATTGCCTTCCCACTTTTTCCATTGATCCAGAGTAGTGTCAACCTCTTGAGCATAAACTTTTGACCCTGAAAATAAAGCCATAAATGCAAGGGCGAAAGGCACACTTCGGGACAGATAGGATATGTACCAATGTTGAGACAAGGCTTGGTCGGTCATGATCGATTGAAATTCCTGTGGATTGAATGCAGGGAGTATACTGTATTTATATGTTCATTTCTATTAGTCAACGTCCCTAAAGTCAATGTCAGCAGTGCCCCAGGCGACTTCAGGGGCGTTGCCTATTCGGCATACCTTTATGGTATGCACCATCATTGATTTCAAGTCTGAAGTAAAGTTCTTTTTTTGTAAAAAAGGCCAGCACAATAATTTGAAAATAGATCATTTTGATCAAGATGAAACGATAATGCTTATTTTATTGTTTATACCGAGGAGGCAACTGTGCTCTGGGGTGGTTGGCAATCGCCACTTGATCGGTTTAAGCTGATGCAAATAACGATGACCAGCGAGTAGAAAATATATGGAAAGCGTACGTATCGATAAGTGGTTGTGGGCCGCTCGATTCTATAAAACCAGATCAATTGCAAAAGAATCTTTGATGAGTGGCAAGGTGAAAGTGTCTGGTCACAATCCTAAGCCAAGTTATCAGGTTAAGGTAGGTGACCAACTTCGGATTCGTCGAGGTAATGATCTATTTCACGTTGTTGTTAAAGGTATGTCAGATAAACGCCTGTCAGCACCTTTGGCGCAAGCGCTCTATGAGGAAACGGAAGAGAGTCGTCTTGCTCGTGAAAGGCAAAAAGAGGAAAGACTTGTTGCGCCAGATACACAGCACAGACCGGATAAAAAGCAGCGTCGACAGTTGAGAGATTTTAAATCCTTATAAAAGCCTGTTCGACAAACCCCAAAAGTGAGGAAGAAACATGGAATATCGTCAACTTGGAAACACCGATGAAAAGCTAAGTATTATTGGTTTAGGGACTATGACTTGGGGTGAGCAGAACACGCAAGCAGAAGCCTTTGAGCAAATGGATTATGCGCTGGATGCTGGTGTAAACTTTTTCGATACAGCTGAAATGTATCCTGTGCCGCCGAAAAAAGAGACTTACACGAAAACGGAAAGTATTATTGGCGAATGGTTCAAAGCAAATCCGAGTAAACGAGACAAAGTCTTCTTGGCTTCTAAAATTGCAGGTCCATCTCGTTTAGGTGATTACATTCGCGATGGGCAGCTGCATTTTAATCGCGATAACCTTGAAAAAGCGCTGCATGCAAGTCTTAAGCGACTCAATACTGATTACCTTGATTTATACCAGCTTCATTGGCCTGATCGAAATACAAACTGTTTTGGTGTTTTGGGATATGAGTATCCTGAACAGTCGCAAGACAATGTACCTTTGCTTGAAACGCTTCAGATTTTAAATGAGTTTGTAGAGCAGGGGAAAATAAAGCATATAGGACTGAGTAACGAAACGCCATGGGGTGTGATGCATGCTCTGCATCAGGCTGAACTGCATAATTTACCTCGTGTGGTCAGCGTGCAAAATCCATATAACCTTTTGAATCGCTCTTATGAAGTTGGTTTGGCAGAAGTCAGTCATCGAGAAAATATTGGTTTACTTGCGTATTCGCCTTTGGCCTTTGGTATGTTAACTGGTAAATACCGTGATGGTGCTCGTCCCGAAAAAGCTCGACTCACTTTATTTGATCGCTTCAGTCGCTATACAAATCCACAAGCACAGCTTGCAACTGAAATGTATTTAACACTTGCAGATGATTTTGGTGTGAGCCCTGTGGACATTGCACTATCGTATGTGAATAGTCGTCCTTTTGTTGCTTCAAATATTATTGGAGCGACTACAATGGAACAACTAAAACAAAATATTGCGTCAGTTGATTTTAATTTAACGCAAGAAATGCTTGAGCGAATTCAAGCAATTCATCAGGCAATATCTAATCCAGCACCCTAAAGTGCTTATTTCAAAGGTTAATGAATGACAATCAATACAATGATGATTTTTGCAGCGGGGCGAGGAACTCGCTTGCAACCCCTCACAGATACATGTCCCAAGCCACTTGTTAAAGTAGGGGGTAAACCACTCATTGAATATCATTTGGAGCAAGCTGTAAGAGCTGGTGTCAAAAATGTTGTTATTAATGTGAGCTATCTCCGAGAAATGATTATGTCTCATCTTGGTGATGGCTCTCGTTGGGGTTTAAATATTCAATACTCAATTGAAGAGACTGCTTTAGAGACTGCCGGTGGATTAGTACATGCACGTCATTTACTTGGTTCTGGGCCATTTTTCATTTGTAACGCAGACATATATCATGAGTATGATTTAAGGCAATGCCTTGAGTTTGACCCTGCATTTGTACACTTATTAATGGTGCCAAATCCAAGCGAGCAACCTAAAGGTAATTTTGCAATTGATAGTGATGGCTTTTTGCGAGAAATCTCTGTTGATAATAAAGCTTCATCAATGACCTATTCAGGAATAGGTCTCTATCATACTGACTTCGTTGATGACATCGACCAGCTTCATACAGAGCTTGCGGAGCATCAGCGTACCCCTTTTTATCTCAAGCGCTGGATGGCTAATGGGCGAGTTAAGGGCCATAAAGTGCAAAGTCTTTGGTGTGATGTAGGCACTTTAGATCGTTTAAATTGGTTAGATGATCAATTGAAAGCCAAGTTGTAAAAGTACAAGGGGCAGAAGAGAGCTTCTTTTCTATACTACCAAAACTATAAGTGCTTCTATGTGTGCTCATAAAAGCTAAAGATATGGCGTAAGAGAAAAAAATAACAATTCTCAGGTTTCCATTGGAGACTGAGTCTGTATAATAACGGACACAGAGCCAATAATGCTTTGTGACTGGATTTATTTAAGGATTTTCCCCTAGAACGGTTGATTGTTTTTGGCTAGTGGGTGAAAATTGCGTCGAGCCTAAAAGGAGCGTGTTCGATATGACTGATCAAAATACACAAGCGGCTGTACCTTCGCAGGAACAGTTTTCTAAACTGGCCAATGCTATCCGTTTTTTATCAATGGATGCTGTAGAGAAGGCTAAATCAGGTCACCCTGGTGCCCCAATGGGTATGGCTGACATTGCAACAGTACTTTGGCGTGAGTACATGAACCATAACCCACAAGATCCAAACTGGATCAACCGTGACAGATTTATTCTGTCCAATGGTCATGGTTCTATGCTTATTTATTCTCTATTACATCTTTCTGGTTACGATCTAAGCATTGAAGACCTTAAGCAGTTTAGACAGCTTAACTCTAAAACAGCAGGTCACCCAGAATATGGTCACGCACCTGGTATCGAAACAACAACTGGCCCTTTAGGCCAAGGTTTCGCTAATGCTGTTGGTTTTGCACTTGCTGAAAAGACTCTCGCAGCTCAGTTCAACACTGAAGAAAGCGATATTATTGATCACTTCACATACGTATTCCTTGGTGATGGTTGCCTTATGGAAGGTATCTCTCACGAAGCAGCGTCTCTAGCAGGTCGTCTTGATCTTGGTAAGCTTATTTGCTTCTACGATGACAACAACATATCTATTGATGGTGAAGTTGAGCCATGGTTTGCTGATAACACACCAGCTCGTTTTGAATCTTACGGCTGGCACGTTATTCCAGGCGTTGATGGTCATAACCCAGAGCAAATTCGTAAAGCAATTGAAGAAGCACAGTCTGTTACTGACAAGGCAACTCTTATTTGCTGTAAAACAACAATCGGTTTTGGCTCTCCTAACAAGCAGGGTACTGAAAGCTGTCACGGTGCTGCACTAGGTGCTGAAGAAATCGAACTTACTCGTAAAGCGCTTAACTGGTCACACGAGCCGTTCGTTATTCCTGAAGATCTAATGTCTTCTTGGAACCAAGTTGAAAATGGCCAAGCGAAGCAAGCTGAATGGCAAACAAAATTCGATGCTTATAAAGCTGCTAACGCTGATAAAGCAGCTGAGCTTGTACGTCGTTCTGCTGGCAAACTTCCTGAAAACTGGGCTGAAGAAAGTGCGAAGTTTATCGCTAAAGTTCAGGAAGAAGGTAAAGTTATGGCATCTCGTAAGTCTTCCCAGGCTGCGATCCAAGGTTTTGCGCCATTACTTCCTGAGTTCCTTGGTGGTTCCGCTGACCTTACAGGTTCAAACAACACAGACTGGAAAGAGTGTGTGTCTGTAAACCTTCAAGCTGATGGTAACTACGTGAACTACGGTGTACGTGAGTTTGGTATGAGTGCAATCATGAACGGTATCGCACTTCATGGTGGCTTCCTTCCATTCGGTGGCACGTTCCTTGTCTTTATGGAATACGCTCACAACGCTGTTCGTATGGCAGCTCTTATGAGCCAACGAGTTGTATTTGTTTACACGCACGATTCCATCGGTCTAGGTGAAGACGGTCCTACTCACCAACCAATTGAACAGCTTGCATCACTTCGTGCAACACCAAATCTTGAAACATGGAGACCATGTGATGGTGTTGAGTCTGCAATTTCATGGCAGCAAGCTATTGAACGCGATGGCCCAAGTGCACTGGTTCTTTCTCGTCAGAACCTGCCTCACCAAGCACGTGATGAACAAACACTTGAGAATGTGAAGAAGGGTGGTTATATTCTTCGTCCAGCTCTTAATGGTGAGCCACAAGTAACTCTAATCTCTACGGGTTCAGAAGTTGGTCTTATCGTTGAAGCTGCAGCACTTCTTGATCAAGAAGGTATCAATACTCAAGTGGTTTCTGTACCATGTCTTGACCGATTCCTTGATCAGGACGATGCGTACCGTTCGAAAGTGGTACCTAAGTCCAGTATCCGTGTAGCTGTTGAAGCTGGCGTAGCAGTGAGCTGGTACCAACTTGTTGGTGATACTGGTGCTGTTATCGGTATGAACTCATTTGGTGCTTCTGCACCAGCTCCAGAGCTGTACAAACACTTTGGATTTACAGCTGAAGCTATCGTTGCGAAAGCGAAAAGCAAGCTACAAGAAAACGCATAAATGTTGATGGGCCAATGAAGCAGTTGAAAGTTGGTATTAATGGTTGCGGACGTTTAGGTCGCGCATTTTTAAGACAATATCTGAGGATGACGAATCCTCAGTTTCAGGTGGTGGTTATAAATGACCCCATGCCGATGGATCAGCTGGTGTATCTCACTCGCTACGATTCCGTACACGGCCGTCTTGAAAATGACGTGGCTTTTGAGGTGAAAGGGCAAGTCATAGCCTCTCCTCATGGGGATATTGCTTATCCTCAAACCAAAGACGTTCCTCACTGGTCTGACTATCAACTCGATATGGTTGTAGAGCTTTCAGGCGTATACACCAAAACTTCAATGGTTCAAAAGCATCTTGCTGCTGGTGCCCCTAAAGTGCTTTTAGGAGCGCCGCTTCTTGATGAACAAGGTAAAATTACCCGCCAGTTTCCTGACTGGGCAACTGGTATATGGCCAGGTGAAGCACTTGATCTTGCATCAAACTGCAAGGTGTTTAGTGGGTTCTCCTGTACAACCCAAGCTTTAGTCACACTTCTTAGACCGTTGGTTGATAACAATATTGGTATCGAAAGCGCTATGGTGACGGAGCTACATGGTTTTACAACGAGCCAGCATCTTCTCGATTCGCCGCATAAAGATTGGCGAAGAGGTCGTAATGCGGCATCTTCAATTATTCCAACACCTACCCAGGGGATTTTTGGAGCAGAGCAGCTTATGCCTGTGCTTCAAGGTCGCATATCGGGATACTCTATACGAGTGCCTGTACCTGATGTAGCAGCATTAGATGTATCAGTGCATCTGTCCAGCGAACATAAGCTAGAGCAGATCCTTGCTTTGTATAAGCAGGCTGAAAATGGAAATTTAAAAAATATACTGAGTCTAGAGGATCAACCTCTTGTGTCGGTGGATTTTATTGGTCGTACAGAGTCAGCAGTTTTGGCTGAAGATTTGTGCCAAGTGAATCGCCATCAATTGAGACTTTATGGCTGGTATGATAATGAATATGGATATGCTCGTAGACTTTTAGATTCTCTAAATCTGTCGGTTGGTCAATAATCAGCTGTTAGAGTTCCTACCTAAGTGGTATTTACTAGCGTTTTTGTCAAAATTTAATTTGGTTTTGTGTTTGAATTAAAGTTAAATTTTTAAATGATTCAGAGCCTTTTTAAAATAATTAAATTTTTGCTTAAGTTTTTAGTTTTTTATAGCTTTTATAAATAGGCTTTATGCCAGAATTGTTGTTTTTATTTTTAAATAATAAATGGCTTTTAGCGTGTTTTTAATTGTTGAAAAAATGAATAAAATTGTCTCGAAAAACGGTTTTTATTTAATGTCCGTTCAGAGTTCTAATGTATATTTGAAAACACAAGAAAGGAGCAGCGGTATCTCATGAAAGTTTTATCAATGAGTGATGTGGATTTAAAAGGTCGTCGTGTATTAATTCGCGAAGATTTAAACGTGCCTTTAAAGGATGGCAAAATTACAAATGATGCACGTCTTAGAGCTGCTCTGCCTACAATTAAAAAAGCACTTAGTGCAGGTGCTCAAGTTATTTTAATGTCGCATCTTGGTCGACCTAAAGAAGGTGTATTTGATGAGTCTTTATCATTAAAGCCTGTAGTTGAATATTTAGAAAATGAACTTGGCAGAAGTATTGCTCTTACACATGAGTGGCAAGAAGGTTTATCTGCTGAAGTTGCTGAGCACGATTTAATCGTTCTGGAAAATATTCGCTTTAATGTCGGTGAAAAGTCTAACGATAAAGAATTGTCACAGAAAATGGCAAATCTATGCGACGTTTTCGTGATGGACGCATTTGGTACTGCGCACCGTGCTCAATCATCAACTGCAGGTGTAGTTGAATTTGCACCAATTGCTTGCGCAGGTCCATTACTTGAAGCTGAGCTTGAAGCCTTAGGTTCTGTAATGCATGAGCCTAAAAAACCGCTTGTTGCTGTTGTTGGTGGTTCTAAAGTATCTACAAAATTAACAGTTTTAGAGCAGCTTGCTCATAAAGTAAATCTTTTGGTTGTTGGTGGTGGTATTGCAAACACGTTTTTAGCTGCAAAGGGCTACAACGTTGGTAAATCACTTTGTGAACCAGATTTAATTCCTGCTGCGAAAAAGATTATGGAATTGACAGAAGTCTTTATTCCTGCAGATGTTGTTGTAGCAAGTGAGTTTTCAGCTGATGCTGCACCAACAGTTAAAAATGCTGATGAAGTCGGCGATGAAGATATGATCCTTGATGTTGGCCCACAGGCTTGTCATCAACTGCATGAGCGCATGATCTCTGCAGGTACTATTTTATGGAATGGCCCACTGGGCGTTTTTGAGTTTGAAAGCTTCAGCGCAGGTACTCGTATTCTGTCTGAATCTATTGGTAAGTCCTCTGCATATTCTTTAGCAGGTGGTGGTGATACGCTTGCAGCTATCGATCAATTCGATGTTGCTGAAGATATTTCATATATCTCAACTGGTGGCGGTGCTTTCCTTGAATTTTTGGAAGGTCGTGAACTACCAGCAGTTGCTGCACTTAAAGCTAAAGCAGCACAAAGCGAACCAGCCTAAGCCTCAGTATCAGAGCCGCCATTACGCGGCTCTTTTATTTGAATGCAGAGATAAGTATTTGATGCTTTATTTAAAGCATCAAAACCTACAGTGATAATAATTCTTAAGAGAAGAATTAAAGTAGGTGCTATCGATGTTATTCAAATTGAGTAAGCGAAAAACGCTTGTTGTCCAAACTGAATAGCATCTCTTACAACTCAAGCCATGAGGTGCTTTATGCTTATCAGTCTTCGCCAGCTTCTAGATCATGCTGCGGAATATCAATACGGCGTTCCTGCCTTTAATGTGAATAACCTTGAGCAAATGCGTGCCATTATGATGGCTGCAGATCGTACTCGTAGCCCTGTTATTGTACAAGCTTCTGCTGGTGCTAGAAGTTATGCTGGTGCACCTTTTCTTCGACATTTAATCCTTGCAGCAATTGAAGAGTGGCCTCACATTCCAGTGGTGATGCATCAAGATCATGGTACATCTCCAGCAGTTTGTCAGAGATCTATTCAGCTTGGATTCTCATCCGTTATGATGGATGGTTCCCTTAAATCTGATGGTAAAACACCAAGTGATTATGAATATAACCTGTCCGTCACAGATGAAGTTGTTCGTATGGCTCATGCCTGTGGTGTGTCTGTTGAAGGTGAACTTGGATGTTTAGGTTCACTTGAAACAGGAGAGGCCGGTGAAGAAGATGGTGTAGGTGCTGTTGGTAAGTTGGATCATTCTCAGCTTTTAACTGATCCAGATGAAGCTGCAGACTTTGTTGCTAAAACCCAGTGTGACGCCTTAGCAATTGCTATTGGTACCAGTCATGGCGCTTATAAATTTGCCCGTCCGCCAACTGGAGATGTGCTTGCAATTGACCGTATCAAAGCTATTCATGCTCGAATTCCTAATACTCACCTTGTAATGCATGGCTCTTCGTCTGTACCACAAGAATGGCTTGAAATTATTAACCAGTATGGTGGTGATATTAAAGAAACCTATGGTGTGCCAGTTGAAGAAATTCAGCAGGGTATTAAGCATGGTGTTCGTAAAATTAATATTGATACAGATTTACGTTTAGCCTCTACTGGTGCAATTCGCCAATTTATGGCGAATAATCCATCAGAGTTTGATCCGCGTAAATATCTCAGCGCAGCAACTAAAGCAATGCAGCAAATCTGTGAAGATCGCTATGATGCATTTGGTTGTGTAGGGCAGATTGATACTTTAAAGCCAATCTCTTTAGATGATATGGCTAAGCGTTATGAGGCTGGGGAGCTCAAAGCGATAATTAAGTAGTATCTCTATAGGTTCAATGCATCAACCTGATGTGCAATAATGAAATATAGATTTGTTATTGCAGAGTTAAGGATGATGCATTGAATACATTACTTCCATGGGCGAACTCAGCTGAGTTTCGCGCAAAACTACCTGAAATGTCTGCTGTAGATTTTTTTACCCAACCTACAAGTTCGGAAAGCCAAATAGCTGCTTATCGAGAGTTTTACTCATTACAAACTCAAGATGATATACAACATTTTATGGGGCGTTTTGAGTCTGATCACTTTGAATTAGTGGGGCAGGTATACAAGCCTGCCAATCCAAAGGGTACTCTGTTTATTTACCATGGCTATTTTGACCACTTTGGCTTGTTTAGTTTTCCTGTGCAGCTTGGATTGAAGCTAGGGTTTACAGTTGTAGGCTTCGATTTGCCAGGTCATGGTCTTTCAAGTGGCCCCTTAGCATCCATTGATTGCTTTTCTCGTTATGCAGAGGCACAGAAGCGCTTTATAGAGCTTTTGCCTGAGCACGTATGCCCAAGGCCTTGGTGTGCTTTAGGACAGAGTACAGGCGGCGCTGTGATCCTTGATACAGGCGTGCCTCATTATGATGGCGTTATTTTAATGGCGCCTCTAGTGAGAGTTTATAACTGGCACTGGACGAGACTCATGTATCAGGCGCTTCGTCATAGAGGTGGTATTGAGCGTACATTTAGTGAAAACACCAGTGATAAAGCATTTTCAGTATTCCTCAATGAAAAAGACCCTTTACAGCATAGGCGAATCGAAGCGCCATGGGTCGGCGCTATGATTGAATACACCAAACGAGTCTTGAAGATGAAGCCATCTAGTCTTTCTCCTCTGGTGTTTCAAGGTGATTTAGATAAAACCGTTGATGCTATTTTTAATATGAAGCATTTGCGGAAAATATTTAATAAGCCCGATATTGTTATGCTGCAGGGTGCAAAGCATCACCTTGCTAATGAATCACAGCACTATAAACGGATTATGAAAGATAAGATTACATCTTACTTGATGGTATTAGAAGAGAATCAAGAGCACTCAAAAGCAAGTGCATAAGTTTTACGGGCAACAAAAAAGGCGTGATCAAAAGTGATTCACGCCTTTTTTATGAGTGGCCGTTAAATTAACTTGCCATATCTTTAAGTTTTTTCAGTGGGCGAACTTTAATAACATTGCGAGCTGGCTTCGCTTTAAACATCATTTCTTCGCCAGTGAATGGGTTGCGGCCCTTACGTGCTTTTACAGCAGGCTTGTTTTGTACAACGATTTTCATTAAGCCTGGAAGTGTGAATTCACCAACAGCTCTTTTCTTCACATGACGCTCAATAGCAACAGCAAGTTCGTCAAGAACTGCTTGTACTTCTTTCTTTGAAAGGCCAGAGTTTTCAGCGATTTCAGTAAGAAGAGCTGTTTTTGTCATTGGCTCACTTACTGCAGTGATTTTACGTGCCTTTGGAGCTGCAGCTTTTTTTGCTGGTGCTTTCGCAGGAGCAGCTTTAGTTGCAGTTGTTTTCTTTGCAGTTGTTTTCTTAGCAGCCATAGTAGGTCCTTTTCTGTTTCAATTAAAAGTTAAGTTTGATTTTTTCAGAAAGTCTGTGCATATACAGTCAATGCTTTATACAGCGAGCTCAAGTTAAAGCTGCTGCGGGTTCTGAAAATGAATCATTGTTAGTAAGTCAGTACAACAGAAGGTGACTATAGGTATAGGCTTTACACCACATCTGAACTTAAAAACTTTTTTACATCCCTGACAACATTTTAGACAGATTTTAAGTGCTGAAAAGTAAATTTTGCACTTTTTTTTAAGAAAAATACTATTTTTTTAAGGTTTTTACCATTTTTTTGCTTTTTTACAGGTGGGCCTCATTAAAAAACCACTTAACACCTATAAAACCAAGTAAAAGTAAGAAGTAGCCTGCAAGGGTTACACGAGTAATAACTCGTCCGCCCCAGCCAAACCATGAGTGACCTACAAGTAGTATAGAAAATAATAGCCAAGCCATAAGTGTAAGTGTTGTTTTAGGGATCAACTGTAATGAGAAAAATTGTTCTACAAAGTAAGCACCAGTCAAAATAGCAGCACTTAATACAATGAGTCCACAGCGAATCGTTTGCATAAGCATTGCTTCAAGGGTTTGGAGTGGTGGAATCATTTTATTAATAGCATTGACTTTGTGTTTTTTAAGCCTTGCTCTAATGAGCTGTATTAATGTCGCTTCAACTGCTGCAAGGGCCATAATTGAAAAAGCAACCACAGAAATAAGAATATGAGCCATGATGCCTGGTGTAATTTCTATACCTTCAGGTTTTGGTGTCACCATTGCTACTAAAATACAGGTTACTGAAAAAGGATAGAGAGCTTTCCCTATAATCAGGATATCATTACGGATACTGCTCACTAAAAAGCCAAGAACAACAAAAGCAGTGGAAAAGTTAATCGCTTGCACGGCATTGAGCGCAAACTGACTTGTCCCACCCAGCGCAAGTGTTGCGCTTATCAAATGGAAGGCGCAAGCAAACCACGCCATTGTGGTATTCACCTGCTTATTTGACTGTGTCATGCTAGCAATTGCGTAAAGCACAATGCTCACAGCTTGAATGATTTCAACTTGCACCATCAACTCCGTTTAAACTGCCTGCTGTCGTAAGCCTTTTGTAGTTAAATATAGAGATAGTGCAGCAATAGTGCCAATAACACAAGCTCGAGCGAGGTTTTCCTGAGAAATGCTGCCTTTGCTCAACATACGAGATAATGTAGCAGAAATATACGTTGCTAATGCATTGCTTGTATTTTCATTTTCTATTGAAGGATCTTCTTTCACTTCAGATGTATTGCTTTGAGACAGTTCTTGGCTTTCTTCTGGCTTGGATGCGTCCACAGAAGTCTCACTCTGAGAAGGAATCTTCGTTAACGTAAGGCGTCTTACTTCATCAAGTGTTGAGGCGATTAAAATAGGGTCTACAGCTGTATCAATATCAGATGTATCACTTTTTGGTGTGTGTATGCCAGAGACTTGTCCGCTATCAGGGAAGCTGCAAGATGGTAAGCTCGCAATTTCACTCCATTCATCCAACTCAGATTCAGGTGTATTAATCAGGATAGATTCAAGCATACCCTCTAAATTGACCGACTCCATTGAAGGGCTATTGCGTAAATCTGCTAATTGAGCCGTAATCTGTGGGAGCTGATTTTGAGATTGATTTCTTAAATTGAGTAAGCGTAAGCGCTGGTCTGCTGGTACTTGAAGTAGTTCTGGCTGGTTAACTCTTTGAGGCTGTTGATTAAGAGCTCCTTGAATCATAGGGCATAACTCCTTTTATTTTAATTTGTTTTTGTTGAACATCATGTTGGAGGGAAGTCTACCAAAGATATATACTCAAATGCAGTGATTTGACACATATAAATAATTTTCAGATAAGTGAGGGACTCTTTTGGATCTGTATATCTTAGGCATCGGCGGTACTTTTATGGGGCATCTAGCCCTGCTTGCAAAGCAGCTTGGCTTTAATGTGTCTGGTTGTGATCACAATGTATATTCACCAATGCGAGAAATGCTGCAAGAAAATCATATTCAATATGATGAAGGGTATTCGATTGAGCATTTAAAAGACAGCCATAAACTTTATGTTGTGGGTAATGCAATTTCCCGCGGTAACCCTATGATTGAAGCTATTCTCAATCAACGTAAGCCCTACACATCAGGCCCTGCTTGGTTGCGAGAGCATTTACTGCAAAATAAACATGTTATAGCTATTGCTGGTACACATGGTAAAACCACAACAACAAGTATGGTGACATGGGTATTAAAGCAACTTGATTACAAGCCTGGCTATTTAATCGGCGGTGCTGCAAAAGGGTTTGAGCGTGCAGCTGATATTGGTGCCTCAGATTATTTTGTGATCGAGGCTGATGAATATGACACAGCTTTTTTTGATAAAAGATCAAAATTTATTCACTACATGCCAGAAACATTGATTTTAAATAATTTGGAATTTGATCATGCTGATATTTTTGATTCAATCGAAGATATCAAAAAAACCATGCATCATTTAGTACGTACAGTACCAAGCCAAGGATTAGTCATTACGCCAGCGGCAGATACTCACTTAACCTCAGTGTTAGAGAAAGGATGCTGGAGTCGTCAGTGTAAGCTCACATTTGATACTACTGCATCTGATTCACAGCTATCCTTAGACGGACATGCTTTAAATGAAGAAGCCAGTGAGATAGAAATTACATCTCGCGAAAATGGCAAAGAGCAAAAGGCTGTTTTAAAATGGAACTTAATTGGACAGCATAATTTAGCAAACGCTACTGCAGCACTTGCTGCTGTTATGAATATTGGTATTACACTGGCAGATGCAGTGAACGCGTTATCTACTTTTGGTGGTGTGAGTCGACGTATGGATTTACGCTTCCAGTTCGATAATATTAATGTCTATGATGATTTTGCTCATCATCCAACAGCAATAACCTTGAGTTTAAAAGCTTTAAGAGCGAAAGTAGGGCGAGAAAAAATTATTGCATTAATTGAGCCTCGCTCAAATACCATGACAATGGGTGTGCATCAAAATCAGTTGCTAGAAGCTGTCCAAGGTGCTGACGAAGTCTATTGGTTAAAGCATCCAAGGCTTTCATTTGATTTAGAAGCCCTGTGCAGCGGTTTAAAAAAGACTCGTGTCTTTGATACTGCAGAAGAAATGCTTGAACATGTTTTATCTCTGCATGCCACAGATGAACGCAATGCTGTGCATTGGTTGTGCATGAGTAATGGTGCATTTGGTGGTTTCTTTGATTTGCTAAAGGCGCGTCAGTTGGAGACAGCTTCTTAGCCCTTACTTCAAATAAAATTTAAATTGGGTTGCCAGTTTTTGGCAGCCCAATTTAAAAGCGCCTTGATTGAGTTTTCAGCAGGCATTGATTTAAGACTATTCGGACTCCATTGAAGATGACGTAGCGCAGCGCGTAGGGTTAGAGGAGCATCATCACTCATGGTAATTGGTAGGGCTTTATTTTGTTTGCTTAACTTTTGACCGCTCTTGTTTTTGATGAGTGGTACGTAGTGATACTGCAGTTTTCTAAACCCTAGTGCTTTAATTAATTGTGCTTGAGGTTGTTCTGCATCCATAAGATCAGCACCTCTAATAATATGGGTAATATCATCATACTCATCATTCACCACACAGGAAAAATGGTAAGAAAAGCACCCATCTCTGCGAAAGAGGATAGCATCTTCAATTAACTGTTCATCTAAAGAGGTGCAGCTACTCTTAAATCGAAGTATATCTTGTGTGTCGTCTCTAAACTCTGAAATCAGTTTATCTCGACATAGATGCGTGCCTTGGCTTTGTTGTAGTGCAGTTATGTCTTTTCGACTGCAGCTGCACTGATAGACAAGACTCTCTGATGCAAGCCGATTGAACTCTTTTATATAAAGACTTCGAGTATCGCTTTGATGGTAAATATGTGAGTAGGGGAGATCTGAAAAATAGTGTTCGAGCACTTGCGTAATACTTAAACTGGATGCCTGGCTGCATCGGGTATGGTCAATATCATCAATTCTGATGAGCCATGAACCCTTATTGTGATAAGTATCGAGTGCGCAAGCAAGTGATGTAACAAGGGACCCCATATGGAGGTCGCCTGTTGCAGATGGTGCAAAACGACCCTTATAAAAAGAGTCGTTCGTGTTAGTTTGATTTAACACTTTTATTTGAACTTTAATTCAGCAGTGCGAATTAGTTACGGAATTGCTTCTCTTTGATTTCTGCAAGAGTCTTGCAGTCAATGCAAAGTGTAGCTGTTGGGCGTGCTTCAAGGCGTCTAAGGCCGATCTCAATACCGCAATCTTCGCAATAACCGTATTCGTCGTTTTCAATTGTTTCAAGTGTCTTATCGATTTTCTTGATAAGTTTACGCTCACGGTCACGTGCACGAAGTTCTAGACTGAACTCTTCTTCTTGAGTTGCTCTATCTGCTGGGTCAGGAAGGTTTGCAGACTCGTCTTTCATATGGTCAACGGTACGATCAACTTCATTCATCAGCTCAAGTTTCCAGTCTTTAAGAATAAGCTTAAAGTGTTCAAGCTGTGCAGCACTCATATAGTCTTCGTCTGCTGCTGGGTTGTACTGTGGAAACTTACCTCGAATCAAATTTGTCTTTTGACCAGATTCAGTCGTAGTTTGTTTGATCTCCATTGCAGGTGTATCTGACATGTTTGTATTCCCTGTAGTTGTTGAATCAGATGTAGTAGTAGTCGCCTTTGCGTCTTTAGACACCTTTTTAGAGGCCTTTGATTCAGATGTAGTTTCCTTTGCAGTTGTTTTAGTTTTCGCTGCCGCTGTTTTCTTTTCTGATTTTGTGGCTTTTGTGTCTTCCGTCGCTTTTTTGTCCGTCACTTTTCTAGGTGCCATAATGCCGCCTTAGGTTAGAGGGCCTACTGTATCTACGGCCATTCTGGGAGTGTTTGCAATTCACTTGTTTAACTCTCAGTTCTGACGGGTGTCAGAATTATTCCATTAATATGGCCAAAGAACGTGATAACACGCCCTAGATTTCAAGTTTAAACCCTAAATATTTGGTTAAACAAGTTAATTTCAAGTCTGAAATGGTTAAAAAACGTAAAATAGCACTTAAAAAATGAAAAAAGTGTGGACTAAATAGCCATTTGTGACGGTTTTACCCGCTACTTTGGGCTTTAAGTGTTTCAAAACCATGACAGAGGGCTAACTGAGCACCTAGTGGACTTGCGGGGGGATTATAAATGAAAAAGCCCCTTTGAAAAGGGGCATGAAAGGCTTTTTTTGACTGATTGGTGTATTAACCTTTTAGATTATGCCTTCTTTCTTTTGCGAGAGAAGAGGAGAGAGCCTAAACCTAAAGATAATAACCAGTCCCATGAGCCAGAGGCTTTAGGTAACTCAGTAGGGTCTTCTGTGCTTAAGATATCTGTTACTTGGGTATTAGTGAACGAAGCTGAATTGTTCGCAGTATTGGTATCAGTCGCTTCCGCGCGAGTAGAGGTAGCTGAAGCCGTGATACCACCTTGGCCAGCGCCAATTGTTCTTGTTTTAATAGTAAATGTTTGAGATGCGCCTGGATCAAGTCGGCTAATTGTGCAATTACTTGATGTACAGTTACCAAAGTCTGCAATAGTCTCAACTTCACTATTAGCTACGGCATAAGATAAACGCACATCAATGGCTGTATTTACTGAAGATTCAGCATTAGTTACAGTCATTTCGTATGTGATCAAGCGGTCTAAGTCAACTGTATAGTCAGTTGTAGGTGTAACTGTGACGCTAATATCATGGCTCGAAGGCGAGGCTGGAGTACTCAACATTTCAACAGTAGCTGAGTTGTCATCATCAGAGCTTGCGTCAGAATCTGGGTTTAATTCAGAGCCATCAACATTCACTGTCATTGTGATAACGCTTTCAACCTGTGGAATAACGCTGAAAGAGAAGGGGACAGAATCACTTACTGCAAGTGTATTTGACTCTGCATCTGCTGTATCTCCATCAACTAAACATGTCAGTAATGAGCCTGAAAGCGAGCATGACACATCACCAGTCACTGACCCTTCAACAAATTGAACTGCACCAGGAATAATTGCCGTTGCAGTTACGTTGGTGGCATCAAGCACACCATTGTTCGTTACAGTTGCTTGGTATGTAATTATTTGATCAACTTCTGCCGTTGTTGCATTTGCACTAGGTGCAGTTACAGCAAGATCAACATCTAAGTCTGCAGCAAAGTTTGTATCAATTGGGAATTTTAGAGCCACAACTACAGATGCTTCATTATTTTTTACAGTGTTGGTAAACCCTGTAATGTCTGAATTATGAGTAGCCCATGTCGATGCTAGGTTTGAATTCAATGTACTCACAGCACCTGCATTCATTAATGGTCTGCTGAGTTTAAGGTCTGGATAATTAGCTGACAACGAAAGAGAGTTATCTGCAGCGCTATGGGCAATATAGAGCGTGTCATAACTAAAGGCGAGCTCACCACCAAGCGGGTAGGTCATATCAAGACGCGCAGAGTTTAAAATGGACGTCGATGTATCTACACCATATGTATTATCTGCATCACTGCTTAAGAAAATATGCGAATTTGTTGCAACAAATGGGAATGACAACATTTCTGTTGATGTTGGTGGTAACCAAACCCAGTCATTACCGTTTGAGTCTTTAAGTGGTGCCTTACTTGTGACAGAGATTGCTCTAACACAAGATGCAGAGCTAGCACAAAATCCTGCATTTTTACTCAAGGCGTAAACGACATCGCCAGCGACTACTGGTTGGCCATAAAATCCACCATTAACGATGGTCGGTGCAGCAATATAGGTATTTTGAGAAACATCAAAGAAAAGAAGATTACCATTATTAATGGTCACCAGTGTATTCTCATCGGCAAGTACAGGGCTTGTTGCCATATTAAAGACATTAAAGCTTGTTTCCTGTGTTGCGATAAAGTTAAAGGAATCAATTTGCTGTTGAGTGGTTGTACCTGCTGTACGATTAATTTGCGTTAAGGTTGGAATGTTGTCGTCATAATCATCGGATGTTGTACCGTTCAGGAAGGTAATAACTTGAGATGCATTAACCGCTGGAGCCCATAAACTGTTTGGTGCAACTTTGACATAGCCTTCATCATTCAAGCTAGACCAATTATTCGTAAGAGAGACAGAAGAGGTTGTGCCTGTGTTTGTGACAGAATAAACACCTGAGTGATCCCGTGTGGAAGTTAAGCCACCGCCTTGGGAATAAATAGAGCCGTCGTAATAAACAGGTGATAAGAATTGGTCTTTATGATGAGCTTCAATTGCCATCATTGTATTGCTACCAACTGAAATCTCTAAGCCTTGGCCACCGCTCGATGTTTTGTCTGGCCTAATAGCATGGGCTCTTAAATGGGTCAGCTGATCTGTCGGAATATCAATGTATGGGTCGCATAAACGATCTTCACTTGAAAGCTTGTAATAGTTTGTCGTTAGGTAAGCAACATCATCAACGTAGACAGCCTGGCTTTGAGATTGCGTGCAGTATTCATCTGCAAGGTAGTCACCCGCATCATCAGATGTGTAGTCAGTTTCTTCACTGAGGTAATCAAACATAGTTGCAGCGTTGGTGTCACGATCAATATGAGTGACATAGAATGGTGTTAAGTAACCTCTATTGGTAACAATAACAGCATCTTCTACAACAGTTGGCTGGTTTAGTTTTTGATGGAAAACAAGGTAGGGAATAGCGGAAATATCAAGGCCTGCGCCATCTGCATGCATGATCGAATACTCGCTTGTAGAGCTAAAGCTATTCGAAGTGTAGGCATACATAGGCCAGCCTTCGACTTTTGTTGGGCTGTTGTCTACGACAATGCTAACTGGAATATGACCAGTGTGGCTTGCACCACCTTGAAAGCCTTGCCAAATATAATTTGCTTTACCTTCTTCAGGTGTGACAGCTTGAGCTGGTGAGAAGGCGATGAGACCGAGTGCTAAAGCAGGGGCTGCCAGTGATATATGCTTCATTAAGGGATTTAGCTTTAATTTCATACTTAAACCTCAGGGGTTAGAAATCTTTGAGATTTTCTTTTGTAAAAACAGAAATGGAAATAGGTTTGTAGCTCTTACCATTCAGCAAGAGCGTGACGAATACCAAAGTTAATAGAGTTCACATAGCCACTTTGCACAAGGTCTTGGAAATACATAATTTCAAGTGTGAAAGTGGTTTTTTCATTTGTTTTCTTCTCTGCGCCAAAGCCTAGAACGAGTGTTTCACCTGAGTCATAGCCTTTTTGAACTGTGCTGCCGTTATCAAAGTCAACATCATAAAAGGCAACACCAAGTCTCCCAAAGTAGTTCACATCCCCTGGACCAGTTTTTCCGTAGCCTCTTAAGCTCAAAATATAGGCATCAGTTTTAAAGCTTGCTGATTCACCGTTATTAGCTTCTGAGTCAAAGTCACCAGTGGACATATATTGAAACTCAACAGCCATATTTGAGCCAAAGTCGTGATAAACGCCAATTTTCCAATCGAACGCATTTTTAAGTTGAGCGCTTGATTGTGGTAGATCGTAGCCAAGCTGGAAACTGCCTTCCCACGTACCACCAAAGAAATTCTTAAGGTTTTCACTCGGTGATGTGTAGTGGGGATCTGCTGCAAGGCTTGCTGTAGATGCAAGTAAACTGGCTGTCAGTAAAGAAAGTGGCATAATTTGGCGTAAGACCGAAAACTTCATGTGCTGTATCCTGCTCTAATGAAATTATCCCTAATAAAGAATCGGGTTTCCCTTTAAGTGTAGGCAGGATAAAAAACTTGTCATTGTGCACAAGTCTCAAAAATGGAAGGAAATCAAAAGAATAAGTAAGAAATTTAGGCTGTTTTCGCTAATTTAATTAGAACTTTGCCTATGACTGAAATTTTGAGGCGAAAAAAAAGAGAGCAGTTGCTCTCTTTTTTGAAGACGTAGTGTAAGGTTAGCCAATAAAGTGGCTGAACTGCTCAATATTACTGGTCTTAAGCGAAAATTTGTCAGACGCTTTAAAAATAAGCGCAACTTTACCAATAGATTGGATTAAGCGAGCACCAGTTTCAGCGATAACTGCATTAAGCACTTCTTGACGGTCTTCGCGATCATTGAAGCGAAGCTTCACTTTGATGAGTTCATGAGCTTGTAGACGTGATTGGATTTCTTTAAGCACGTTTTCAGTGAACAGAGACTCGCCATCTTCTGCTGCAGTTTCAAGTGTTTCTGCTTCAAGCTCTAGCATTTCGTCCTCACCCATCAGAAGCTCTTCTTCTTTAAGATTGAGGCTTGATTCAGTCAAAATAACGCATGGCTTAAGTTGGTGGCCAATGACTTTAAGTTTTTTATCGTCAGGAATACGCACTGTACGGCTTGGCTTCAGTGAGGAGCCTTTGGCTGGCTTCTGTGGCGCGTTTTTGCCTTTTGCTTTAAAGTTTTGTTTCATATGGTTTAATGCCTCTATTCACATCAGAATACATATCAGAGTGTAGGGGCGTTCAACGCTGTATATAGAGTCATGGGTACAGCCAAAAAGGGTTTGGATGTAAACGCATTGCTATTGCGTATTCTATAAGAGATTAAGACGCCCTCAGGTTTTAGTGGGGCATCATACCACTATATACACAGGTATGATAGAGAGTGGTGACATTTTCTAGCCAGTGAATGCTTATAAGTCCTTTAGATATGGCCTGTTGCATCTTGCTGTCATGTATAAGACAATTACCTATTGCCCTTACATAGGATTAGACAACAGCAGATTGAGGCGCTTAACCTAAATCTGAGGTGTTGCAAGATATCATTAGAGTAGTCTTTCATCATGAGTAAAAAGAAAAGAAGTCATTCCAGTCAACAATGGCTAAGACGTCAACAAACAGACTTTTATGTACAAGAAGCCCAGAAAAAAGGTTTGAGATCCCGTGCTGGTATTAAGCTTGAAGAGCTTCAAGAGCGAGATAAAGTATTCAAACCAGGCATGGTGTGTGTTGATCTGGGTGCAGCTCCAGGTGGTTGGTCGCAAGTTATTCGTCCGTGGCTTGGCAATAAAGGTCGCTTATTTGCCCTTGATATCTTGCCAATGAATCCACTTGCTGGTGTTGAGTTCTTGGAAGGGGACTTCACTAAAGATGAAGTCTTGCATGAGTTTGAGCAAATGGTAGGGGAAGACCCTGTCGATGTTGTTGCCTCTGATATGGCACCAAACTTCACTGGTATTAAAAGTGTTGACCAAGCTCGTAGTATGCACTTGTGTGAACTTGCTCTCGACTTTGCTGTCAATCATCTTAAGAAAGATGGCAGCTTCTTGGTTAAATGTTTCCAAGGAGAAGGGTATGATGAGTATTTACGTATGTTGAAACAACATTTTAAAAACTTTTACTGTCGTAAACCTCAGTCTTCACGTTCTGAGTCTAGGGAAGTTTATATACTTGCCAAGGGATTCATTCCAGGGCGTTAAAGTGTCACATAAAGGGTCTCATTGAGGCCCTTTTTCGAATCCGTCAAACCATTTGCTCTTATGTATTTATAAATACGATAATCATATAGATAATTAATATGGGGTTAGTGGTTGAATATCTATTTTATAGCCACAATACTAGAGTGAATAGCTAGGTTTTAATCTTAGAGTGACGAGTTTGGTTACAGGGCTGTTTATAAACTATACAGACTATTTCAGCGGAAATAGTTACCCTAGGCGCTCGAGCTAACTTATTGATTTAATCATGTTTGAATTTGTTAATTCTGCGTGGGCGAGAGTTCATGTCAAGATTGATATACACTTATACAATGCTTAACAATACATAGACACTTGAATAAGTCATTTTGATTCATGACAGGTTTTCCCTGAAAGTGTTATAAGTATTAAAAATCTAATTCTAGGAGTTGTGAGCCAAGAGCCTACAATTCAGTAAATTCATCGAAGTGAGGATAAGTCCTTGAACGATTTCACAAAAAATTTGGTGCTTTGGGCGATTGCAATCGTCGTTTTAGTATCCTTCTTTAATAGTATTTCAGAAACCCGAGCACCTCGCACGCTCGACTATTCGACTTTTATGTCGCAAGTCACAACAGGTGCTGTTAAAAGAGTTGAGATGGACGGTCTGGATATCTTTTGGGAAGAGAGTCAAGGCGATAGTTACCGTACAGTGCAGCCAATTTTTGGTGATCCAAAGCTGGTCGACACTCTTATTGATCGTAAAATTCCATTTGAACAGCACAAGCCAGAGAAAAACAGCATCTGGGTTGAGTTGTTAATCGGTATATTGCCGCTTCTGATTATTATTGGTTGTGTTCTTTTCTTTATGCGCAACATGCAGGGTGGTCCAGGTGGTCGTGGCGGCCCAATGACTTTCGGTAAGAGCCGTGCTCGTCTATTAAGTGAAGATCAAATTAAAACAACATTTGCAGATGTGGCTGGTGTTGAAGAAGCTAAAGAAGATGTACAAGAAATCGTAGAATTCTTAAGCGATCCAGGTAAGTTCCAGCGTCTTGGCGGTAAAATCCCACGTGGTGTGCTGATGGTTGGTTCACCAGGTACAGGTAAAACACTCCTTGCAAAAGCCATTGCTGGTGAAGCAAAAGTACCGTTTTTCACAATTTCTGGTTCTGACTTCGTTGAAATGTTTGTTGGTGTTGG
>DJZY01000076.1:38822-116060 GCA_002450655.1 Gammaproteobacteria bacterium UBA6940
ATGTTTGTTGGTGTTGGTGCTTCTCGTGTTCGTGACATGTTTGAGCAAGCTAAAAAACAAGCACCATGTATCGTGTTTATTGATGAGATTGATGCAGTAGGTCGTTCTCGTGGAAATGGCATGGGCGGTGGTCACGACGAAAGAGAGCAAACCCTTAACCAACTTCTAGTTGAGATGGATGGTTTTGAAGCAAATGACGGCGTTATCGTAATTGCTGCAACAAACAGACCTGACGTACTTGACCAAGCACTATTAAGACCAGGTCGTTTCGATAGACAGGTTGTAGTCCCTGCTCCAGATATCCGTGGTCGTGAGCAAATTATTAAAGTTCATATGAAAACACGTCCGATCGCTGATGATGTAAATCCTTCAACAATTGCGAAAGGAACACCAGGATTCTCAGGTGCTGACCTTGCAAACCTTGTGAATGAAGCTGCTCTGTTCGCTGCTAAAGGCGGTAAAGCAGAAGTCACAATGCGTGAGTTTGAACTTGCTCGTGATAAAATCCTGATGGGTGCTGAGCGTCGTTCAATGGCGATGTCTGAAAGCGAGAAGTGGAATACTGCTTATCATGAAGCAGGTCACGCTATCGTTGGTTTGATGGTACCTGAGCATGATCCAGTTTATAAAGTAAGTATTATTCCTCGTGGTCGTGCACTTGGTGTGACTCAGTATCTTCCTGATGAAGATCGCTACTCAATTTCTAAGCGAGGTATTGAGAGCCGAATCTGTGCACTTTACGGCGGTCGTATTGCAGAAGAAATCACATTAGGTGCAGATGGTGTAACTACTGGTGCATCGAATGATATTGAACGTGCTACAGAACTTGCTCGTAACATGGTGACTAAATGGGGTCTATCTGAAAAGCTTGGTCCACTTCAATATGAGCACGAGCAAGAAAGCTACCTAGGTAATGGTGCTCACTCAGCTCAAAATGTATCTGGTGAAACAGCGAAGACAATCGATGAAGAAATCCGTCGAGTGATTGATTCTTGCTACTCTCGAGCAACTCAAATTCTGAACGATAACCGTGAGAAGCTTGAAGAAATGGCAAAAGCATTAATGAAATACGAAACAATTGATGCTGATCAAATCAAAGAAATTATGGAAGGTAAAACACCTCGTCCACCAAAAGATTGGGATGATTCAGACATGGGTACACCTGCAAAACCAGCAGAGCCTGAAGTTGCTGAGCGTGATTCCAAAGATATTGGTGAAGATGAGTCTTCCAAAGATCTAGGCAGCGATGCTTCCGATATCCATAGATCTTAATTACGGGATGGGGTACTAGGTATCGACACTAAAAAAGCAATCTGAGAAGGTTGCTTTTTTTTTGAGTTAAATTTCACTCTTTAAGAAAGGCTGATAAGCAGTATGAAAACACTTCAAACACTCATTGCTGAGTTTCAAGACAAACTTCTGAATCGATCGCAACCATTGGTCATGGGGATTTTAAACACTACGCCTGACTCATTTTCTGATGGTGGTTCGCACACCCAGCTGGATGTTGCTGTAGCTGCTGCCCAACGAATGATGGAAGAAGGTGCTGATATTATTGATATTGGCGGTGAGTCAACTCGCCCAGGAGCGCCTGAAGTTAGTGTTGAGGACGAGTTAAACCGAGTTATACCTCTGGTTAAAAAATGCAAAGAGCTCGGCATACCAGTGTCTGTAGATACTATGAAAACCCAAGTCATGGCTGCCTGTTTGGATGTGGGCGTTGTGATGCTGAATGATGTTAATGGTTTCCGCGCAGAAGGAGCAATGGAGCTCTTCGAATATTTGCCAGAAGTCGAACTGCAGCCCTATGTGTGTATTATGCACATGCAAGGTGTGCCAAGAACCATGCAACACAAGCCTGAGTACAAGAATCTCTTTGAAGATATTAACCAGTTTTTCAAAGAGCGAGTAGAGTTGTTTGAAGGCACTGCTTTAGATGCTTCAAGAATTGTATTAGACCCAGGCTTTGGTTTTGGTAAAACAGATGAGCATAACTGGTCGATGCTTCGAGAGTTTAATCGTTTTAATGAGCTTGGTTATCCAGTGCTGTCAGGCTTATCTCGTAAATCAATGTTTGGTCGTTTATTAAATAAAGAGCCAATCGACCGAATTCCTGCAAGCTTAGCTGGTGCTTTAATTTCAGCACAAAATGGTGCAAGAATTATACGTGTACATGATGTGGCTGCAACTGTAGATGTTTTAAAAGTATTAGATGCTGTTAAAACAGCACCATAACTTTTATATATTGGTATATTACCCATAAAAAAGCGATATTTAATTAATATCGCTTTTTTTGTGCCTTTAATTCCTATATCTCTAGACTAGTTGTTCTAATGTAACCGCTTTGTTAAAAGTGAATAGATTAAATTTAAAAATAAATATTCATCATATTAATTTAACTCTATCGTAAAAGGACTTTTAACATGCCATTACCTTCTAATACCGGCTCAGTAGGGCAATCATCTTCACAGCAAATGGATAATAGTAATTTTGAAAGAAGGGGCTTACAAAGAGCTCACTCTGCTGTTGATTTTAATCGTCTTACTCAACCTTCAGCTCAAGAGCGTGCGAGCATGCTCCATCGTGTAAAAAGTACTTCAGATTTGCGTGAACCACCTAAGGCAACAAATTTAAAACGTAGTTTTGTTTTTGCTATTGCTGGCTTTTGTATGGGGGCTCTGTCAGGCGTTGGCATCGGCATGCTTTTCTGGAACGGTTTACAAGATAGGTTCAATAAAGATGGCGTTGGCGTCGATGTGGATGGCACGGCGGATTTGAACGGTAATGTTGATGCTGGGGGCGATATTCAAGTTGATGGTACTGCAGACTTAGGTGATTTTGAAGGTGGTATTGGTGGTTTTACTATTGATTTAGGTGACTGGGTTGATGGTGGTGCTGATGTTGGTTTTGATGGATCTTTTGCTGGAGATGGTCTCTCAATTGATGGCGCTGATATTGGGATCGGTGTGGATGGTGATGCAGCTGTAGATATTGGCGGGGTTGCACCTGTTAAAGTTATTGTATCGGCTGCTATGGTGTTTGGTATTGTTGTCGGTGCATTTACCTGGCTGATTGAGCGACAATTATCTGCAGCAGCTGACCGTAAACAAATGATGGCCAAGCAGAATGATATGCACGAACACATGGTGATGCAGCAACAGCAAATTTTGGAGCAGCAGGCTGAAATTAATCAGAAGTTAGCAGAAACTCAAAGAATCGAGCGGGTTCGAGCTTAGAAGCTGCTCAGCCCATAAGTCAGATTTTTTGTATCAAATAGCTCTCTTTGTATACATCCTAGAGATTAATAATACGTATAATCTCTGGGAAAATTAGAATAATGCTATAAGGAGAGAGCAGTGCCTGACTCAACGATGTTAACGAGATCAAATAGCCTGGCAAGCCAGACTTACCAACGAGATCAAATTGCACAAAAGCAACATCCTGTTTCTAATGATGATGTGCCTGCTCGCGCGAACCTTTCAACAATGACTCGATTAAATAAAGTTCGAGTTAAAACAGTACCGCCTGTTGCACGAGCTTGGGCTCATACAGGGCGTCATATCAGCAATATTTGTACTCTAGGTTTTTCTTACGTAGAACGTAAGACTAGTCCATCTAAAAATGTGCAGCAATTAAACAAGCAAAGAGCACAAGCAATGAAATGGATGAAGTCCCTTGGTTTGTTATTTGATCTAGGGGCATTAGCCAGTGGTATTGCGAGTATAGTTGCACCTCCAGCCCAAGCAGCGGCGCTTAGTTTTTTTCTCGCAGAGTTAGTCTGTAGTAAAAGTATTAAATATATTGCTCAGTTAGCAATAAATGATCTTCAGGAGCATTTAAAGACGGATCCAAATGAAAACCACTTAATGGATGCCGCAGACTTGATGTCGAAGCGAGGTTTAAAGTTTATTGAAACAGATCAAGGCTTGGCTACCAAAACGGATTTGTATTTACGAGCCTATGCTCTCGCAAAAGTAAAAAACAACGGTAATGCGATTAAACGTGCTGAAAATGGTTTAAGAAACAAACTTTTCTATAAATCGATAAAGCGTGATATGAAAGCACAGTTAGGGCTTATTAATCTACTCCCTGAGAATATCAGGGTATCATCCAATATGGTTAAGAAAGGGGCGTTTGGCTCTAATGGTACGCTTATTCCATTTGATAAGAGTGGTTATGCACCTGATCATCAAAAATCAGTACTCACTGTAAAAGATCTCTTAGCAAGCAACAGCCCATATAGTTCAATGCTTTCACGACCATCTACAGGTGTTATTTTACGTAACTTAGAATGGCGACAAGGCAATAATCAAAAAGACTGGCAACATTTATTAAGTGCAAAAATTGGGCATATATTTGATAAGCAGGTTTATCAATTGCAACAGCCTGATGCACCAATGCCTGAGTTGAAATTGAGTGATGTAGAACACGCTAAACTTGAACGTAGTGGTGTAAATGCTCATGGTGCTGAAAATAAGTACCTTTCTTTGACATTGGGTGAAACCGCTTTAAAGGGGTTGGAGAGTTTGACTCAAAGTGATCAAAAAAAGTTGAACAGTGGACAGGTTGAAGCAATGACGCCTGTTGGCAGAGCTCTGGTTTATACTTGTCATAAGCTTGTAAGAAGTTCTCAAGCTGTTTTTGATAATTATGTAGGACCTGAAGCTAATATGGTTCATAGTGCAGAGTTTAGACCGCTGTTGAACCCACAGCATCTTCGTTTTGCGCTTAACCTCATTTCTGAGTACCAAAAAGCAATGCAAGAGCAGAATACGATGCAAAGCGCTTAGTTTGCATCGTCAGTCAGAATAGATTAATGATGATGGTGACCGCAGTGATCCTGCTCTAGAATGTCGCCATCAACATACAACCATTCATTATTTTCTCGAACGAAAAAACTTTTTTCATGGAAGCTATGCATATGGTCTGCATGGCCATAGTAAGCTTTAAATTCAACCCAAGCTTTGTCTTCTTCAAGCTTAGAGTCAACCACTTCAAGCTTTAACCAGTTGGCTTTACCTGCACCCATTTTGGCAGGACGGTTGTCTTGGTGCCATGTATCTGCAAGATATTTAAAGGCTTTTTTAACATTTGCAGTGTAGCGGGAACGCATAAGAGCCACAGCATCAGGTGCTTTCGCTGTTGTATAAATATATGGGCCACAGCATTGTTCAAGTGTTTGACCTGAACAACATGGGCATGGCGTTTTACCTTGTTTAATTTTCATTCTTCATTCATCCGGCAGTGTGTCTTGGTGGTCACGAGGCTTGAACCTTGTGGTATGGTATATGATGCAAGAAAGCGAAAGGATTAGCAATTATCGACAAAAATTAAAAAAATTGTAAAAAATAGAAGTTTTACAACTATAGAATTTTAAAGTCACTCAAAGGAAGGAGTACCTCATGCAAGACTACCTCGCGCAGCTTGAAGCCCATATTATCGAGCAAAAAAAACAGCAGGCAGCAGATAGACCATTTATTCTTGGTATCTATGGCCCGCAAGGTAGTGGCAAAACAACCCTAAGCTTGCTGATGTGTGAGCGTCTTACAAAGCTCGGCTATAAAGCTCGTACAGTTTCCCTTGATGACTTTTATTACACTCGTGCTTATCGCAGCGCGCTCAGTGCTGATGTACACCCATTACTTGCTACGCGAGGCGTGCCAGGTACTCATGATTACAAGCTTGGATTAAAAGTATTCCAGGCCATCCTCGATAAACAACCTACAACCTTACCAGTATTTGATAAAGCTGTTGACGACCGTTGCTCGGAAGATGAATGGTTGCCAGTTGAAGCTGATCTTGATTTCTTTATTTTTGAAGGTTGGAGCGTTGGTGTGCCAGATATTCTTCTGAAAGAGCTTGAAGAAAACCCAGAGCCCCTAAACCCGCTAGAAGCGGACTTTGATGCACAAGGTGAGTGGCGTCGTCATGTTGCAGAGCAAAATAAAGCCTATCAAGAATGGTATGACCTGATTGATTATATGGTTGGGATGCAAGTGCCAAATTTCGAAATTATTTCTGAATGGCGCTGGCAGCAGGAATGCGATCTTTTTGCTAAAACAGGGAAACGTTTTTTCCATTCTAAAGCAGAAGTGCAAGAATTCGTGTCTTATTACGAGCGAGTCACTCGTGCTGCTCAAGCACACTTATCTGAATTTGTTGAATGCTTGATTGAAATCGATGAGGCCCATCAGATGCAAAAAATGACATTTTGTAGTCATGAATAAGCATAAGATAAGTACGCCATAGATGTTTTCTCAAATTGGAGAGTTAAAAATGGAATTAACTGCACAGCAGCAGGAAAAAATAAACAACAAACAGTGTCTTATTTTTACTGACTTGGATGGTACATTGCTTGGTCATGATGCTTATGATTTAGGTCGTGTACCAGAGTTTTTACAACATTTAAAAGAAATAAATGTGCCTGTTATATTTAATACAAGTAAAACATGGGCTGAAGTGCAGGAGCTTCAAAAAACATTAGATTATTATTTTCCATGCGTTGTTGAAAATGGCGGTGGAGTTCATATTTCAGCTCAATCAAACTGGAAGCCAAAAGCACTATCTGAAGGTGAAAATCAATCAAAAATTGATGAAAATGAAAAAAGTGTTCGAGACGAAATTAATCTTATTATTGATGAGATTGGTACAGGATTTCAGTTTCAACGTATGAGAGATTGGGATGCAGAGCAAGTTTCGTATCATACAAGTTTAAGCCTTGAAAATGCAATGTTAGCAAACAGGCGCTTGTATTCAGAACCATTACTCTGGCAAGATACTGACACCAATTTAGTGCAATTTACACAATTGGTCACAGAAAAAGGCTTAAGGCTTGTGCGAGGTGGCCGTTTTTGTCATGTTATGAAACAGCATGATAAAAGCGTTGCTATGAAAAAAATAATAAGCGCTTATGAAAATGATTTTGGTTTTAAGCCATTAACAATTGCATTAGGAGATAATCATAACGATAAACAAATGTTAGAAAATGCGGATATTGCATGTGTTCTTACTTTGCCTGGACGTAATAGAATGGAAATTACACATACAAGTGTTTATTGCCCAGAGCAACCAGCGCCAGAAGGTTGGACAGAATCAATATCTTTTCTTTTTAATTTTTAAGGCGTAATGAACATGGCAGATTTTTTTCAAAACGGAAGTATTACAACGTTACATAATTTAACTCACCGATCGCTGGAAGAGTTAGAAAGTGATTTAATGGAATTTAAAGAACGTCGGCCTTTAATGTTGATGATTCCAAGTCTTTATTCTGAATTACAAAGACCAGCCCTTGAAAATATTAAAAATCATTTAAAAGAAGTGACTTACCTTGAGCATCTGGTTATTGGTTTAGACCAAGCAAATGAAGATGAATACCGTCATGCTATCGAGTACTTCTCCGATATGCCATTTAAAACAACTGTTATTTGGAACCATGGCCCTCGTATGCAAGCCTTGCATAAGCAATTAATTGAGCAAGGTTTAGCGCCAACAGAAGAGGGTAAAGGTAAAAACGTTTGGTATTCCACAGGTTTTGTTTTATCGCAAAGTGTTGATGCTGTAGTTGCTTTACATGACGCAGATATCACAACATACTCTCGTGAAATGCTAGCAAAACTTTTCTATCCAGTTTCTAACCATAATTTTGGTTTTTACTTTACAAAAGGTTTTTACCCACGTTGGGCTGACAATAAACTCAACGGCCGTGTGTGTCGTCTACTGGTTACCCCTCTCGTAAGAGCGCTACAAACAGTTGTTGGTCACATGCCATACCTTGAGTATATCGATTCATTCCGTTATCCATTAGCAGGTGAGTTCGCAATGAGAACATCTGTAATGAAAGACGTAAAAATTCCAAGCGATTGGGGCTTAGAAATTGGTATTTTGACAGAGATGCAACGTACATTCTCAACACATCGTATTTGTCAGGTTGATCTTGGTGATCAGTATGATCATAAGCATCAGTGTTTATCACCAGACGACCATACAAAAGGTCTATCCAAAATGGCAACTGATATTTCAAAAGCATTCTTTAGAAAGCTTGCGACTTACGGTGTTGTTATGACTCAGGAAACTTTTAGAAGTATCAAGGCAACTTATTATCGTACAGCTCTTGATCTTGTTGAAAGCTATCGTAAAGATGCAATCTTTAATGGGCTTGAGTTCAATATTCATGCTGAAGAAAAAGCAGTTGAGCTCTTCGCTTCAACAGTGATGGAAGCAGGTATTAGTTTCCTTGAGAACCCAATGGAAACACCGTTTATTTCATGCTGGAGACGTGTAACAAGTGCAATTCCAGATGCATTTGAGCAAATAAATGATGCAGTTGCAAAAGATATGGAAGAGTTTGGCGCTGCTCGCTAAGGCTTTCTAGCTTTATTAAGAGAACCCTTTGGTGTTGCCATCAAAGGGTTTTTTTATAGCTTTAATAATGCCAATTGAATTTGTAAGCATAACCTAGCAGTTTACTGCGGCTTAGTTGATAATCATTCTCATTTATGATTGAATAACGATATTATTCAATCTCTCACAGGTACTAGACCTGTTTATGGTGTACAAATGAAGTATAAGTTGCTGAAATCAAGTGTTTTTATTGGTTGCTCGTTTTTTATAGGTTCTATCTTTGCGGCAGATGAAAAGCCGGACATTAAATCTGGTGGTGGTACAACAGTTTACTCTACTGGTACAAATGCGTTTTCTCTACCGTCTAAAAATATAGACATTATGAAACGACTTGATTTTAGTGTTGGTAACAGCTTTTTTAAGAACCCATGGGTAATTGCACCATCTTCTACTGATGCCCGTGATGGCTTAGGTCCTTTATTTAATACAAATGGTTGTCAAAGTTGTCATATTCGCGATGGCCGAGGTCATGCACCATCAGGCCCAGAAGATTCTGCAGTATCAATGTTGGTTCGTCTTAGTGTAGAAACCCCAGAAGGTGTTTTCCCTGAGCCAGTATACGGCGGGCAGCTTCAAGATTTCGCAATTCCGGGTGTCAAGCCTGAAGGCCGCATCAGCGTATCTTACACTTCAAAAACTGTCACTTATCCTGATGGTGAAAAAGTCGAGCTACGCATTCCTCATCTTGAAATTAAAGACTTAGGCTATGGCCCAATGCATCCAAAAGCACAGTTCTCAAGCCGTATTGCTACACCAATGATTGGCTTAGGCCTGCTTGAAGCGATTAAGGCTGAGGATATTCTTGCTCAGGCTGATCCAGACGATAAAAATGGTGATGGTATTTCCGGTCGAGCGAATGAAGTGCTTGATCATGAGACTCATGAGCCTACGTTAGGTCGCTTTGGTTGGAAAGCAGGGCAACCAAATGTTCGTCAACAAAATGCATCTGCATTTAATGGCGACCTTGGCATAGATTCTCATTTATTTCCTAAAGATGACTGTACTGAAGCGCAAAAAGCGTGTTTAGAAGCACCAAACGGTCGTATGCCTGTGGTTAAAAATGATTATAACAATAAAAAAGGCCACCATAGTGGGGAGCATGATGGGAAAGAGCATCATGGTAAACCTGAACATGGTAAAGGTGAGCATGGGCCTCAAGAAGGTTTATTTAACTTAAAAGAAGAGCCAATGGAGTTAAGCAATAAAATTCTTAACTTTGTCACTTTTTATGCTAAAAACTTAGGTGTTCCTGCTCGTCGAAATGCTGACGATCCTCAAGTGATTAAAGGTGAAACATTATTTAGCGAAATAAATTGTTCTTCTTGTCATACGCCATCCTATACAACAGGTGAAGATGCTGAAATGCCTTGGCTTGCAAATCAGAAGATTTACCCATACTCCGATATGCTATTGCATGACATGGGCGAAGACTTAGCTGACCACAGACCTGAAGCCCAAGCGAATGGCTTTGAATGGCGTACACAGCCTTTATGGGGCATTGGTTTAACTGAGGTTGTAAGCGGTGTTGCTAACTATCTACATGATGGTCGTGCAGAAACAATTGAAGAGGCCATTCTTTGGCATGGTGGGGAAGCAGAAGCAAGTAAAAAAGAATTTATGGCACTTAAAAAAGAAGATCGCGAGGCTGTTCTTGCATTCTTGAAGAGCTTATAAAAAGATTTTTATTCCGACAAATATAAAAAAGCCTGCATTTTTTGCAGGCTTTTTCTTAGCAAATTAAAAATACATTTATTTAAAGCCATTTTGCATCTGATAGGCAAGTGCTTCATCTCTTGGCAGATAAGACACTTGATCTGGTGCGTATGGCGGAAAACCTTTATAGGTTATTTGCCCTGATGGCTCTCGAACTGCAAATAGTTTTTCACCTGTGCGTTCATCGCGAGGCGCTTGTCGAATGGCATTATAAGCTTCAGCATTGAGGCTTGTCGCAACTGATTTAGGTGTATTCATAACACTACTGCCAAGAGGGCTTTGCATAACTCGAGCAGGAATAGCACTTGACGATGGTGTAGATGAGTGATGCGACATACTGCGACTAATGGATTTACTTCTTGCTTTAGTCGTTGCGGTTCGAGGTCTCACGGTTGCACTCGATTTGGTTGATGTGCTGGACACCACTGAAGCGCTTGAGGATGTATTAACTATGGCTCGCACAGAAGGTTTAGCCTGCCAAATATACACATCATGGCCTGTATCATGAATGTAGTAGGTGCCTTTGGTTGTATTTACAGTTTGTGTGCATTGATTAGTAGGCGATGGTGAGCCAAAACGTAATATTCGATCACGACCAAAATTAATCTCAACAGGTGATCGACCAGACCCCAAATAGAGACTGACTTCCCCTGATGAGTGTCGATAGACCTTGCCAAAATCTTGCACTACAGCAGATTCTGCAAAAGGCAAATTTAAAATATTGTGACCACTATCAAAGTATGTCGTTGCTTTAGAATTAATTTTTAATCGAACGGTACCATTAAAACGAGCGTCTGGGTATTGGTTTGCAATACCTTGCGATGTATTAGAAAGAGCAGAAACAGCCGTAGTTGCATAAGGTGTTGAGCCTATGTTGCTCATATGTCGATGAGCTGTTGCTGTTCGAATATCTTGCTGAGTGCCAGAAAAAGAGAGACTTCTTGTATGTCTAGTAGGCACAGGCATCATTGGGTTTTTAAGAATTGAGGGTGGAAGCGGTGAGGCTTCTTGTTTTTGACTTGCGTTGTTTTTAAATAATGAGAGAAATGACGGCATAACAAACTTCCTTCAACTATTTTTTATTTCGAGGGCTTGATGCTACTCCTTTTTTAACACCTTAATTATCAGGTTAATCTCAACTTTTTGACGCTGAGTCTCATTTAAATGCTCTTTAATTTATTTTATCTTTAGTCTTAATTATTGCTGATAAAGTTAATCGAAATATAAAGTATGTAATTGAATAAATTGACTGGCATATTCTTTTTTAATTGTGCAAAGTGTCAATTGTAGATGAATGCACTTAGTTTTCTCTGGGTGAAAAATAATCATTTTAAGTGAGGTTTTTTGATAATGAAGTATTTGTTAGCAAATATACTTAAAAATATTAATCGCCTTGTGAAGCAAAATTATTCTGATACGGGTAATTTTCAAACGAAAATACCAAGACTTGTCGTTATTCAAGGGGATGTGCCTGATACAATTGCAACAGGTTTATATGAGCCAATGATATATCTTGTTGTGCAAGGGCATAAGACACTGACTATTGGTGATAAAGTCTATCAGTACTTTCCGTCTGATTATTTTGTGATGTCTGTTGATGTGCCTGTGACAAGTCAAAACTTTCCAGCTGCATCAGGTGCGCCATTTACAGCTTTGGCGCTCACTGTGGATTCATCTATCGTAAGTGATATTGTTGAGCAAACTATTTGTCATCAAAGTGACCTTCAACAAGCATTTGGCGGTGGAGTATCAGATGCACGTTTACTCGGTGCTTGGAGTCGTCTTATTTCACTTTATGATAAACCTGATGATATTGGTTTTTTATCGACAATTTATGAGAAAGAATTACTTTATTATGTTTTAAAAGGAACTCATGGGACTGCGTTAAGGGATATTGCAGTGCATGGTACAGCTTTAAAGCGAATACATCTTGCTATAGGTTGGATCAAAGGTCATTTTCGTGAAGATATTGGTATTGCTCAACTGTCGGATATTGCCGGTATGAGTCATGCTACATTTTATCGTCAATTTAAAAAGATTATAGATCTCACACCTATGCAGTACTTAAAGCAATTAAGGTTGCTTGAAGCTAGGCGCATTTTAATGAATACCAATTTAGCAGTGGGGCAGGTTTGTTTTGATGTTGGCTATCAAAGCCAGGCGCAATTTAGTCGAGACTATAAACAGTTTTTCAAACGGAGCCCATTAAATGATATTAAAACAATGAGAGCCCAACTCAAAAACTCGTTAGAATAAAGCTATAATAGGGGCATTGCTTAGGTTGTGGGTGTGTGTCCCGTTACACTTTTCTAACATAAGCCTTGTAATTTCATTGTACTAAGGCCTTTGGTATTGGGTAATCTGCTGATCTTATGTTTATACATCATCATACCTTTACGACCGATATTTCTTTATTTTTTGATCATGGTCATCAATTACCAGCGCCATCCACGCGCTTCTATGCTGGTCGCATGCGCCAAGATATGCGGTCAGTGAGTCTGTCTTCGCAAAATGCTTTTGGCGCTATTATCCCGTTAACGACAGGGGCAATTAAGCGACGCTTCAATCAAGATACTGGCCAGCAAAAAGAGCCACAGGTGAATTCCAAGTTAGCAATTACTAAAAATACAGCGTTAACTGAAAAAATGCTGGCAAAGCTCTCTCAAGAAAATGCGACTTTTACTCATCCATCTGTGTTTTTACAATTGAATATGGATAAAGTGAAACTCGTGCTTTTGCTTGCAGGTCAGATATTGCAGCATGAAAAGCAAGCGTTATGGCAGTTATTGTCTCAGAGTGAAAAGTCGAATAAAAAATATGAGCTACTTGAAATGCTCAGCCACTACTGCCAACTTTCACCAGATCAGTATCTAAAACTGGAAAAGTATGCTGCTCGCTATTTATCCTTGGCTCAGATAGAAGCCTATAGAAAAACACTTCTCAAGGATAAGTCGTTTACTCGTGACTGGATTTTTGATAAGGAACAGCTTTCACCTCATATTTTGATTCAGCCTCAGTCTCAGCAGTTTAATTGCATTGCTGAATCGCTCAATATTCATGATGAATGGTTATGGGATGAGATTGCAAAGCCCATGCGAGAGCATTTTAGTTTGGCTGAAATTGAACAATTTTATGGCCAATATGGTTATAAAGTAGTGCAAGACGGGCTTCTTTTGTCCTTACCTAATTCTATTTTTATTTTCGGACATCAGCATTCATCAGGGATGCGTTTGAAACATGCAGGTAGAACAGATGATTTAGGGTTTTATATCTCCAAACTAGGCACTGCAGGTTCGGTCTTATGGGCAAGTCCAGAATCTGATGAGTGTCCTGAATATGGCAGACCTCTAGTGCAGCTTGTGAAACATAAGTAACAAAGATCTCTTCTCTAGAGACGACGGCAATGCTGCCGAATTTCTAAACGCTTTGAAACAATTCACCTGTTATAACCCCAATCCTTAGCTAAACTTAATTTTTAAGGGGTACTTAAAGGGTGTAGAGCTTGAACTCACACTCATCCTGTCACTCTTATGATAATCAAGGACAGCAAAAGGAAGATTGAGGTTTACATGAAAAACGGTGACGCAACAGCCCGCAAACAGGACCATGATAATCACGAAAATGACAACATAGTGCAGCATTTAAGAGGGCATCTCACTGAATCGCTTTCCCGTGTCTATAAACACTATTCTCATTCACAGCTTGAACAGATTGCTGATCAGCTGCTTGAGGCAATGCCACCAAAGGTTGCCAAAAGCCCTAAAGCACACGAAAACCTCTGGACAGAAAAAGAAGTGGTATTGATCACATATGGCGACTCTATTGTGAACCATCGTGAACCACCACTTGAAGTCTTGCGACAGTTTTTAAAGAACCATTTGAGCGATGTGCTCACAACAGTTCATATATTACCATTCTACCCATTTACTTCAGATGATGGGTTTAGTGTTGTGGATTATTGCCAGGTGAATCCACAACTTGGCGAGTGGGAGCATGTTGAAAAGCTTGCAGAAGATTTTCATATTATGTTCGATGCTGTTGTGAACCATATTTCTTCAGCCAGTCGCTGGTTCCAAACCTATCTTACAAGCCAAAAAGACGATAACTTATTTTTTACTGAAGCAAGTCCTCATGAAGATACATCAATGGTGACTCGTCCACGAACAAGTCCGCTGCTGCGTCGCGTTGATACAGTGAGAGGGGAGCGCTATGTATGGTGTACTTTCAGTCACGATCAGGTTGACCTTAACTTTGGCAACCCAAACCTGTTTATTGAAGTAGTCAAAGTCTTTCAATACTACCTCGACCATGGTGCAAGCTGGTTCAGACTTGATGCAATTGCATTTATCTGGAAAGAGCTTGGCACGACCTGTATTAATCTACCTGAAGCTCATGAGCTGATTAAAATTATGAGGCTCTTATTGGAGCACGCCCATCCAGAAGCAGTGGTTGTGACGGAAACTAATGTGCCAATTCACGAGAACCTTGCGTATTTTGGTAATGCTAATGAAGCTCATGTGATTTACAACTTCTCGCTACCACCTCTCTTGGTTCATAGTTTATTGTCCCAAGATGCAAGCTATTTGAAAAAATGGTTGTTATCTCTGCCAAACCTGCAAGATGGTACTGCTTATCTGAACTTTATTGCATCACATGATGGTATTGGGTTACGTCCAGCAGAAGGTTTGCTCCCTGATGAAGAAATCGACCAGATGAAGCAGCACGTCAAAGCATCTGGCGGTTATCTCACAGATCGTATGCTGCCGACAGGTGATGTCAAAACCTATGAGATGAATATCAGTCTATTCGATGCGCTCAGTGGTACTTTTGAAGCAGGTAAGGATGAGTTTCATATTGCTCGGTTTGTATCAGCTTATGCGATTGCATTTGGCTTGGCTGGTATTCCAGCTGTGTATATACATTCGTTCCTTGCAACACCAAATGACCATGAGCGTTATGAGCGCACAGGTGTAAATAGAGCAGTGAACCGTCATGTGTGGAATGCGGATGAACTGGATGCACTACTTGATGATCAAGACTCAAATCAGTATCAAGTACTGCAGCAGTTGAAAAAGCTTTTGAGGATTCGTTGCAATCAGCCTGCGTTTCACCCAAATGCAGCCCAGCACATCATGCATTTATCATCAAACTTGCTTGGATTCCATCGTCATGATCCTGTATCAGGACAGAAAATCTTTGCGATTTACAATATGTCTCGCCACAAGCAAGATTTATCAGTTTATGACCTTAATCTCAGTAGCTTAGGCCGCTGGACTAACTTGGTAAACGGCGAATGCTATTTTGATCCAAGTGAGCATATTGCATTGGCCCCTTATGAGTTTGTTTGGCTGACTGATCTGTATTTCGATTAAGGCAGTGATTGAGCCACAGGTGCAAAAAGTGCTAGTCTAGTGCTCCATCCGGTTATCTATTTCTTAATAACAGGATGGAGCACTAGTGCTGATCATATGTACATATAAGTGCTGTAATGGATTGAGAACTTCCCACAAGAGAGCACACCTGTGACCATCGACGACTATACAGCTGAACACTGGCCTCAAGATGATTTGCTTGAAACTTCATCTCAACGCCCAAGCCAACCGATGGCACCGTTAACCCTTCAAGATGCTGAAAAGAAGCTGCAGCAGATTTTTGGTTATAGCTCTTTTAGAAAGCCGCAAGACCAAGTTATCCAAACCATTCTTAATCAAAAAAATGCATTTGTTTTAATGCCTACAGGTGGTGGTAAGTCGCTCTGTTATCAGATTCCCGCGTTGCTCTTCCCTGGGCTGACAATTGTTGTATCGCCGTTAATCGCGTTAATGCAAGATCAGATACTCTCACTTCAAGCGAACGGTGTTGCAGCAGCAGGTATTCATTCGGGGATGTCTCAGTCTGAAAAACGTGAAGTCTTTAAAGCGCTTTATCAATCCAGTCTCGATATACTTTATGTTTCTCCTGAGCGTTTAGCGCTGCAATCCATGAGGGACTTTTTACAGCAGATTAATATTTCCCTTATTGCCTTTGATGAAGCTCACTGTGTTTCTCAGTGGGGGCATGACTTTAGACCAGACTACCAAATGCTGGCGCAGTTTGTTGATCAGTTTCCTCATGTTCCCCGTATTGCACTGACTGCAACTGCAAATGAAGTGACTCGTGAAGATATTATCCAAGCCTTGAGACTTGAATCAGCAGAGTTGTTTGTTGGTAATTTTGATCGACCAAATATTCAATACGCCATAGAAGAAAATCAAGGAGATCAAAAATCTCGCTTAATGGAATTTATTCGAGACTCCCTCGGTGATGGTAGCGGTATTGTGTACTGCACAACTAAAAAGAAGGTTGATCAGACATGCGAATGGTTAAATCAAAAAGGGATTAATGCCATTGCTTATCATGCAGGCATGAGTAAAAAAGAGCGAGAAACCTCACTTAATACATTCTTACAAGACGATAAAATTGTGGCTGTAGCGACAATTGCATTTGGTATGGGGATCGATAAAGCTGATGTGCGTTTTGTTGCTCACCTCAACCTCCCAAAAAGCTTAGAAGCCTATTACCAAGAAACAGGTCGAGCAGGGCGAGATGGCTTACCAAGTAAAGTATGGATGTCATATTCCTTAGCTGACATGATTCAGCTACGACGCTGGGTTCGCGAATCTGATGCCCCTATGGAAATTCAGCAAATCGAAAGTCAAAAGCTCAGCGCCATTCTTGCTTTCGCAGAATCGAGCCAATGCCGTCGACAGCTGCTTTTACAGTATTTTGGACAAGTCTTGCCAGAGCCTTGCGGCCATTGTGATAACTGTTTAAACCCGCCTGCAATGATGGATATGACTGTGCCAAGTCAAAAAGCACTTTCAACTGTGCACCATACAGGCCAACGTTTTGGTATGACACATAATATTCATGTATTGCGAGGCGCAGACACTGAACGTGTAAGGCAGTTTAGGCACCAAAAGCTGAGTACCTATGGTTTAGGTAGTGATTTATCTGAAGCAGAGTGGAAGCGTGTATTTCAGCAATTAATTTTGTGTGGCGCGTTGGAAATGGATGCTAAAAATTACAATAGCCTTAAGCTGCGTGAACCATGCCGTGCTATTTTACGTGGTGAAAACAAAGTTCATCTACGAGTGCTCACGAAAACATCTCTCAAGCAAACTGATATGGCAAGTGGTCCTCGTCTCAATGCAATGCAAGCTGCACTCTTGAAGCTGCTTAAAAATTTACGACGAGCCATTGCGAAGGATGAAAATATTCCATTTGCGAACTTATTCTCTGATGCGACACTTATTGATTTAACCATGCAAATGCCACAAAACTTGGAGGCATTAGAGCAAGTACAAGGTTTTGGTCAAGAAAAAGTGCAACGCTTTGGTCGTGTCATTCTAGACTTTTTACAGCAAGCACAATCTATGTCTCAAGCTGATTTGGAGGAAGGTTTTTCTGCTTCAATGTGGTACAGCCTTTATGAATTCCAAAGAACTGATTCCATTGAAAAGCTTCTTAAAAAGAGAGCATTAACTCGTAGCACTTTAGAATCACATTTAATTCAAGCAGCAGAAAAAGGCTGGATTGAATTTCAATTATTGCCATTTAATTTAACTGAAGAGCAAATCAGTGAAATCCGTGAGCATATTCCGCATGATCCAGATCGCTCAGAAAGTTTATCAAAGCTTTCTGCTATTCTTGGACAAAAATATTCTTTTGGTGAAATTCGATATGTTCAAAGTCTCGTGTGGTATCAACAAAAGCAAACGATAGAAGAGCCGGTTGTTTAAGCGATTTTAGGGACGTTGCCTAAATATAACTCGTATTACTTTTAAACTTGCAATTAAAAACACTGTATTTACAGTCTGAAACTAGCTTTTAATAATCAAGTGGTTATAAAATACAAAACGATTAAAACCATGAAAGGAAAGCGATACCATGACAAAAAAAGGATCACTGGCTCTATTGGTTGCTGCAGCAGGTATAGCCTTAGCAGGACTTGTTTCGATCAGTATGGCCAGCTTTAAAAAAGATGATATTGAATTACCAGTTTATGATCATTTAGGCGGTGACTTCTCTTTACAAAGCACGAATGAAAACTTTAATTCTATGAGTGCGGCTGAAGGTAAAGTTGTTTTATTAAGTTTTGGTTTTACATCCTGTCCTGATATCTGTCCAATGATGCTTGAAAAATATCGTCGTGCCTATAGAGCATTAGACCGTCTAACAATTAATGGCGAAAAGGCATCTGATCAAGTTGTTATGTATTTTGTGTCTGTTGATCCTGAGCGAGATACTTTAGATAAAATGGTTTCATATTTTAAATCATTCGACACTCGTATCATTGGTTTAAGAGGTACAGATCAAGAAATAGATGCAGTTCAAGCGTCTGTTGCTGTGGCTTCCCAAAACATTCCAAACTCAAACCAAATCTCTCATTCCGATCGCATCATGCTCTTTGATACTCAGGGTCGATTAAGAGCAATGCCGACTCTAAGAGAGCCTTTAAGAGATCTTGTGTCTCAAGTTGAAGTACTTTTGAAGCAAGAAGGCTAAATTACGAGCATCTTTGACCTCCTAAGCCACTAAGCCTCAGCTATTCTTAACAAAAGTACGTTAGGAATGAAGCGTCTTAGGGGCTAGGATATGCGTTTAGGTATTATCTCCAGTTTTAATATCAGTGCAAGTCTGATCTTGTTGGTGATCCAGGCTTATGCATTGGAGTGGAGTGACCTTCAAAGTATGTCCTTGGAAGATCTAAGCCAGCTCGAAGTTTCAGCAGCTGATAAAATACCTACGCCCCTCAATCAAACAGCAGCCTCTATTTATGTCATTGATGCACAAGAAATACGTCGCTCAGGTGCATCCACTCTTTATGAAGTCCTACAACTTGCACCAAATCTTCATATAGGCCGTCAAGATGCAAACCAATCCATTGTGAGTGCTCGAGGGTTTTTTGAAGACCTGAGTAATAAGTTACAAGTGCTTATTGATGGACGAATTCTATATACCCCGTTGTATTCAACTGTGAACTGGGATGCACAGGATTTACTCGTCAATGATATTAAACAAATTGAAATTATTAGTGGCCCTGCTGATGTAAGCTGGGGGGCGAATGCAATGAATGGTGTTATTAATATTGTCACGAAAGCCGCTGACAAAACGGCATCATTAGTTGATATAAGTGCTGGCACTATGCAAAGTCATGCTGCAGTGAGAGTCTCTCGGCAAACGTCACCTGACAGTGCTTTTCGAGTTTACGGTAAATCAGTGACAAGCGAGGGCTCAGAATTAGATAATGAAATGCCTGCAGGTGATGATTGGAAGAGGCATCAAGCAGGATTTCGTTATGATAAACAAACATTAACAGATAGCTTTCAGTTGCAGGGTGGTGCTTACCAAGCAGACATAAATTCTGATCAAGTGCCGTTAAATATGGATGGTGCTCATGTATTAGGTTCATTTACAGAAAAGCAGCAGCTTGGTCAGTTGCATCTGCTTGGTTACATTGATTATTTTAATCGAGATTATGAAAATTATTTTGAAGAAAGTGTAACGTCGACTTATATTGAAGCACGATATCTTTTGAATAAATATGGTCGCCATGCATTGCTCTTAGGGGCAGACTATCGTTATGCAAAGGATAATACAGAGAATTTGCAATCTTATGGGTATATACCTGAAGATGAATCTCTGAGATGGTTTTCTACATATATTCAAGATCATATTTCTCTGACAGAGACACTTGATCTGAAACTAGGTATAAGATTAGAAGATAATTCTTATACTGGTTTAGAAACCATGCCAACCCTGCGAATGATTTGGAATTATCAGCGAAATCAGTCTTATTGGTTTGCCTTATCTCGCAATGTACGCTCTCCTTCAAGATCAGATCGCGATTTGGTTCTCCCGAATAACCCGCCATATTATGTTATTGCAGACAACGATTTTCAGTCTGAAACAGCGCAAACACTACAGCTGGGATGGAAAGCACTTATTCAAGATAATACCTATTTAAATTTTACTGTATTCTACACCTCTTATAAAAAACTTCATGCCGCAATACTTGAAGATACGCAGTACACACTGGTCAATGGTTTGGATGCAAATACTCATGGTGTTGAATTTTGGGGTAGTATGCAGTTACTCGATCAATGGAAAGTAAAAGCCGGTGCTACTTTTGTTGATGAAGATTTTGAGTACAGAGAAAATGCCGGTCCATTTTTGAATATGAATGAAAATGCACCAGTTACTCAATTTAGTGTACAGTCGCAATATGATTTAACACCAAGTCTAGAGTTAGATTTTTATTACCGCTATGTTGGTCAACTTGCATATTCTGATGTACCTAGTAGCGATTTTCTCGATGTGAGATTGGCATGGTGGCCGGTATCAGACATAGAACTCTCTATAAAAGGCACAAATTTATTAAGTTCTCACCAAATTGAATATAGAGCTGTAGGGCAGAATGATCATTACTTTGAAAGAAACTTTAAGTTAGGAATTCGATGGTATCCGTAGATCGATGGCAACAATATAAACTTCATTATCGCTTATTACCAGTGATAGCATGCATGTTATTGTTGTTTTTTTACCCGCGAGCAGTGATTGCTGAGGCTTCTTATAGTCGAGAAGTGCTTAGTAGTGCTGCTATGATTAAATCTGCATTTTTAATGAAGTTTTGTTTGTATGTTCAATGGCCTTCCGAAAAATTTATTAAACATGATGCATCGTTAGTCATTGGTGTTGCTGGTAACTATAATGATTTTAAGAATTTAAAATATTTATCTTTTAATAAAAAATTGAGTAATAGAGGTGTGGTTGTAGTACAGGCTACACCTGGTGATAATCTCGATTTAATTCATGTGCTTTATATACCAGATCATAGCGAATATATGCTATCTCAATTTCAAGAGAAAAGTAACTTAAATGGTGTTTTAGTAGTGACAGATACTCATGAAACATTTGCCAAAGAGCATGGTATGATTAACTTTGTTGAAGTTGAAGGTAAAATAAAGTTTGATATTAATCAGGCTATGTTAAAGAGTGCAGGGCTAGGAGTGGGGGCTGAACTGCTAAGTGTGAGTCGAAAAATAATTCTGTCATCGAGAGATAAGCAAAGTATTTTGGACACTTCAGATGAATAAGCATAGTATTCAGTATCAGCTTAACTCAACAGTAATGACAACTGTTACATTTGCTTTATTGCTATCATCTCTTTGTATGCTTATTTATAGTGTCAATGTCTATTATGATAATAAAGCTGAAAGTTTAATGTCTCGTTCGCATTTGGTGGCACGAGCTCTTGTGCCCTCTATGCAGTTTGACGATTATCAGTTGGCAGAAAACTATCTTGCTACATTAAAAGCCGAAGATGATGTGCTGAATGCTTTTATCTTTGATGAAAACTTAAAAGTGTATGCTGTCCTTAATGAAAAAATAGATACAGATTTTAATCCAAATTTATTTATAAACACAGGTGTTGTAGTTGATAAAAGTACAATGATTTATATGACACCTGTTATGGATAATGGTGAAGCTACGGGGTACCTTCTTATAAAAGTTGGGTTTCATTTAACGAGAGCTCTTCGGACCCATCTTTTTATCTATTTTATTGTTTTTATTACATCTTTAATTGCAGCCTATTGGTTTTCACTTAAAGTACAAAAAAAAATAGTTCAGCCTCTCAACGGCGTTACACAGTTAATGCGTCGAATTGCGATTACAAATGATCTATCTCAGCGCTTTAACTCAGAGGTTAAAGGTGAAATAGGCTCTCTTGTAAAAGCAATTAATCAACTTTTACAAGAGTTAGAAGAAAAAAGACATGAGCTTGTTGTTGTTAACAAATCGCTTGAATTAGAAGTAAATGAGCGACGTGAAGCAGAAGTGGCCCTCAAAGCCTCCCAAAAACAGTACCTCGATCTCAATACTCAGTTAGAAGAACGGGTTAAAAACAGAACAAAACAGCTTGAAAGTGCGAACCAAGAACTTGAGGCATTTAGCTATTCAGTCTCTCATGATTTAAGAGCACCCCTTAGAGCAATGGACGGTTTTAGCCAAGCGTTGTTAGAAGATTATGCCGATAGACTTGATGACGAAGGCCAAGATTACCTAAACCGTGTACGAGCTGCAGCTCAGCGAATGGGGGGGCTGATTGATGATATGTTAATGCTTTCAAGAGTAAGCAGAACTGATATGAAATTAGAAATGACTAATTTAACCCTCATGGCAACTGATATACTAAAAGAGTTAGAAGAGCAAGATCACGAGCGACAAGTAACTTATCATCTACAGCCAAATTTAATGGCTTATTGTGATCAACATTTAATGAAAATAGCTTTAACTAATTTACTGAGTAATGCTTGGAAATACTCATCATCAAATGAACACGCATTTATAGAGTTTGGTCAAAACTTAGAGCAAACTTTTTTTATAAAAGACAATGGTGTTGGCTTTGATATGAAGTATGGTCACAAGCTATTTACGGCATTTCAAAGATTACATACAGCACAAGAATTTCCCGGCTCTGGCATAGGCCTTGCAACTGTAAAACGGGTTATGTCACGCCATGATGGACAGGTGTGGGCAGAATCGGAAATAGAGAAAGGCTCTATTTTCTATTTTAGCCTTCCGCAAGCATAAATTTGAGGAGGCCAGGATGAATTCCAGACCTATATTGATTGTTGAAGACAATCCTGATGATCAAAAGCTTGCATTAAGAGCATTTAAAAAGTGTAACCTTAGCAATACAATTATTTTCGCAAATGATGGAGTAGAAGCTGGCGAGTACCTTTTTGGCGATGAAAGTAACAAGAAGAAAATAGTGCCGGCAGTCGTGTTACTTGATCTCAACATGCCTCGTAAAAATGGGCTTGAGTTATTGAAGGATATCCGTGAAAATGATTCAACTCGCTTTTTGCCAGTTGTTGTGATAACCACATCTAAAGAAGAGCAAGATCTCATTAACAGCTATAGTTTAGGTGTTAATAGTTATGTTAGGAAGCCTGTAGACTTCAATGAATTTCTTGAGGCAGTAAAAAGTCTCGGTTTATATTGGCTGCTTTTAAATGAGTGTCCGAGCTCTTAAGGTTAATGAGCTCTCTATACCTTAAATGGTTGATTGCATGACAAATCCACAAAAGTCACCACTTAATGCACTGATAATTGAGGACAACAGCGATGATGTTCTTCTTCTTGTGCATGCTTTAAAAAAAGGTGATTTTGATGTGTCATACACCTTGGTCGAAACGCCCCAAGATCTTGAAAATATTGCAGAGCAAACCTTTGATATTGTCTATTGTGATTATGCTTTACCAAAGATGGATGGTCTAACAGCTTTAAGTATTGTTCGTAAATATGATGCAGATGTTCCATTTATTTTTGTATCAGGGACAATTGGTGAAGACTTAGCTGTAAAAGCCATGCGCCAAGGGGCTCAAGACTACATAATGAAGGACAACTTAAGAAGATTAGTCCCTGCAACTCGGCGTGAAATTAATGATTCTCAAATTCGCCGTCGAAAGCGTGAAGCAGAAGAACATATTCACTTTCTAGCCAAATATGATGATCTAACAAGGTTACCTAACCGAGTTCATTTTGTTGAGCTGCTCCAGGATGTGCTTGATCAGTCTGGTAGTCAAATGGTGCCAGTCTTACATATTGATTTAGACCGTTTTAGAAATATCAATGATTGTATTGGTTACGATGCAGGTAATAGCGTTCTGAAAAAAATTGCAGATCGATTAAGCCTTTATGTTGGTGATCGAGGTAAGGTATCTCGCCTAGCGAGTGACGAGTTTGCTGTATTTTTTAATAAAGTAGAATCTCATGCACAAATAGTTGATATTGCAAGAAGTATTCTATGTTTAGTGAATATTCCTCTTTGTGTTTATAACCTTGATTTATTCTTTTCATCAAGTATTGGTATGGCTGTGTACCCTGAACACAGCGATGATGCTGCCACTTTATTAAGTTATGCCGATGTTGCTACTTATCGCTTAAAAGATGAGGGCGGCAATAATATGAAATTCTATGATTCTGAAATGTCTTTTAGGCAAGCAAACCGGCTTGTTCTTGAAAGAAACATGCGTGCAGCATTATCAAATCAAGAATTTTATTTGAGCTATCAGCCACAATTAGATTTAAACACACAAGAAATTGTCGGTGTTGAAACCCTCATTCGTTGGAATCACCCTCAAAAAGGGATTATTAGTCCGGATGATTTTATTCCTCTTGCTGAAGAAACAGGCTTTGTTTTAGCCTTGGGTGAATGGGTTATTGATGCTGCATTCAGGCAAGCAAAGCTATGGGAAAATAGCTTTGAAAGACCATTAAAAATGGCGGTGAATGTATCTGGTCGACAGTTTTTAAATTCAGATTTACCAAGGCTAATTCAGTCACATTTATACAAACATCAAGTGAATCCAAAACATATCTGTATTGAAATTACCGAATCCATTTTTATGAGTAATTTCAAACACTCATGTGCTATTGTCGCCAAATTAAAGGCAATGGGGCTTAGTGTTGCACTTGATGACTTTGGTACAGGGTATTCAAGCCTTGCCTATCTGAAAATGCTCGAAGTGGATTATTTAAAGATAGATCAGTCTTTTATCAGACAGCTGCCGGAAAGCATGCAAGATGGGGCAATTGTTGATGCGATTATCACTTTAGCTTCAAATTTGAATTTACAAGTGATAGCTGAAGGTGTTGAAACCAAGGCACAACTTGATTTTTTAACGGCCAGAGAAAGCCAGCTTGTTCAAGGCTTTTTTGTGAGTCAGCCTCTGACTTCTACTGAGTTCGAGAACTATATGAACTCATCTCATCACTCGAACTCAATGGGCTAAACCATTGATAAATTCGATTTATTAAAATCGATATTCCCCGTATAAATGTTCTTTTCACTTGATATTAGAGTGCGTTTCCTTCAAAATTGAGCCAATTTTTCAAGGCATAAAAGCTATTTTACAGCTTCGAAAGCCTTATAAGCCCAATAGTCCTGACTTAATACCAATAACATCAGCCGTATGTTACTTAAATAATGGCTTATCTGTACTTTTGTTATTTACGAAGGCTAATTAGTTGATTTTAAGGTAAATGAGACAATCAATATGCAAGAAGTACCAACTCTAAGACAGCAAGATATCATCATGAAGGATGTACTTGGCTTCCTTAAAGTGCGCACACCACAAGCTTGGCTCGATCAAGCTGTGAATCACTTGGATATCTTATTGATTGATCATGCACATTGCGAGAAAAAAGCAGCCTCAACAGCCCTACACCTTATGTTTCGCTATGTCGATCAACCAGAGCTTCTTGAAAAAATGTCACAACTCGCTCGTGAAGAGTTGCTGCATTTTGAACAAGTGCTTGGTTTTATGAAAGAGAAGGGTGTTCAATACGATCACATGACGGCATCTCATTATGCACAGAGACTAAGGCAACATGTTCGTAAAGAAGAGCCAGGTCGTCTTATTGATGTTCTGATTATTGGTGCAATTATCGAAGCTCGCTCCTGTGAGCGTTTTGCATCACTTGCTGATCGTTTTGAGCAAGATGATGTGCATCCAGACCTTGTTAAGTATTATCGATTCCTTCTGAAATCTGAAAGCAGACACTTTTTGGATTACCTTCAATTAGCACGTGATATTTCAGGCCAAGATATTGAAGAGCGAATCGAGTTTTTCTTGAACGAAGAAGTAGTATCAATTCATACAGATGATTCTGAGTTCCGTTTCCACAGTGGTGCATTACCAAATCAGGTAAGTGCTGCGTAAGAGGTATCTTCATGAGCCGTTTAAAAATCAAAGAGCGTTTTTACTCACTGCAGGGCGAGACATCCCTGACTGGGTTGCCTACATACTTTATTCGACTGACAGGATGTCCATTGCGTTGTACTTATTGTGATAGTGAGTATGCGTTTACTGGTGGTGAGTGGGAACAAGTGGAAGACTTGATCAAAGATGCAAAAGAGCAGAGTTCAGGTCTTGTTTGTGTGACAGGTGGCGAGCCATTAGCACAGCCTGCCTGTCTAGAATTGCTTGAAGGCCTTTGTAATGCTGGTCTTACTGTCAGCCTTGAAACTTCAGGTGCATACCCTGTTGCAGGTGTTGACCCGCGTGTTATTAAAATTATCGATTTTAAAACACCAGGCTCTGGTGAAATGCATCGTAATAAATGGGAAAACCTTGATTTTCTTCAACCACATGACGAAGTGAAGTTTGTACTTAAAGACAGAGCGGATTATGACTGGGCTCGCTTACAGCTTGAGTCTATTCAGCCTATATGCTCAACACCAATTTTATTCTCGCCAGTCTATGGTGAGCTTGATCCACGAGACCTTGCTGATTGGATCGTGAAAGACAAACTGAATGTTCGCATGCAAATTCAATTGCACAAAATTCTTTGGGGTGATATTCCAGGCGTCTAACTTGAGCCTGGTTGCGCTCGTTTAAGGGAGTAATCAAATGACAACGAAAAAAGCCGTAATTCTTGTATCAGGTGGCTTGGATTCCACAACATGTTTAGCTCTAGCAAAAGAAGAGGGCTATGAGCTTTTTGCTTTATCTGTGCATTACGGGCAAAAACATGCAGCAGAGCTTAATGCAGCAAAGCGTGTTTGCGAAGAGTTTGGTGTAAAAGAACATAAGCTTGTTTCAGTTGATATTGGATCAATTGGTAGTTCTTCATTAACAGACCCTCGAATGCAAGTGCCTGAAAAACCAGTTGAAGGCATTCCATCAACTTATGTCCCTGCTCGTAATACAATGCTTTTAAGCTTTGCATTAGGTTGGGCGGAAGTACTCAACGCTGAAGCAATTTACGTTGGTGTTAATGCGGTTGATTACTCTGGTTATCCTGATTGCCGTCCAGAATACATTGATGCTTTCCAAAAAATGGCAAACCTTGCAACAAAAGCCGGTATCCATGGTACTGGCCCTCAAATTAAAACACCTTTAATCAGCCTGACTAAGGCGGAAATTCTGCAAGCGGGTATGAAGCTTGGTGTTGATTATTCAAAGACTGTCACATGTTATCAAGCAACTGATGAAGGTTTAGCCTGTGGTTTATGCGATGCGTGTCGCTTACGCAACCAAGGTTTTAGGGATGCTGGCTTGCCTGATGTAACACGTTATCGTGAACTCTAATTCGGCATAGCAAGATAAAGAGTTGGAATAAGAGTTTATTCTAAATATAAAAACGGTCCTCAAAAGGACCGTTTTTATATTTAATTGTTACTTATTTAGCGCTACATCTTCTGGCAGAGAAGTGAGTGCAGAAGCACTATCTAAGTTTAAATCACCAGATACTTTTAAGCCTTGTGGTAGATGCTTAAAGCTCACATTTGTAAAATCTGCTCCTGAAAGGTCAGCTTGGGATAATCTATTGCTATCGCTTGTCAGTTTAATTCCCTTAAAGTTTGCACCAGAAAAATCAACTTTTGGTGCCTCAATATGATCTACTGATTCAATTTTACCTATGTTGCCTTGAGACTGCTGTGAAGCAAAATCAACGCCTGAAGAAAAAGCTTGAGATGAATTACTTGTTTGAACTTGCTGAACCATTATTGATAAGCCTCTTAGGGTTTTAAGTTATAAATATATTTTCATAGCATTTTAGCATTTGGTTTTAGATGAAAACGAAGCGAACTTACAAAAAATAAAAGGACAATAAAAAATGGCAACAGCTGTTAAACATACTAGAGCATTACTGCCAGTAGAATTACAAGAAGCACAAAAAGTTTTTGGTTCAACAATTGATTTCTCAAAAGTACAGGTTGCCAATAAACCGTACAGTCTGTTGCAGGGTAGTGGGCATGTCTCTACTGTAAAAGGCATTATGTATTGGCCAAACTCATCCAATAAAACCAGCCTTGTTGAAACACCACATGATGCACATGTGTTTATTCATTAAATGGTGCATGTTTTACAATACCAAAGAGGGGTTAATGTAAGACGAGAAGGATGCATTGCCTTAGCAGCGTTAGCAGCGACTGGTGGTAAAAGAGGCAATCCTCATGAAGTCAAAGTAGGCAAAGCTTGGTGTCGGTATAACGTAGAAGAGCAGGCAGAACTAGTCGCTGATGCCTACTGTCAAAGATACTCACTTGTTTTAAAAGAACCAATTGAGCCGTTATTTCCAGATGTGGTACATGCGCCAACAGCAGGCAACCAAGAAAACCTTAAGCTGCCTCTGAAGCGATGGATTGCAGGTGCTATTTAAAGCTGCGTTTATTTTTCGCCTTTTTTCATTTGCATGGTAATGCGGCCAACTCGTTGGCCAAGCTGTGCTGCTGTTTCTAAATCACCAAATGGAGGGGTTTCAATCGGATCGCGGTTATCAGATTGTGCCATAGCACCAACAAACGAACCTAAACGGTTAATTTTTTCAGGGTGTCCAGCTTCCGTTTCTGGCGACTGATTCAGCTCAGATTGACCAACCCAGATCATGCCGTGTTGCATTGCAAATACGACAAGCTGCATAAGTGTGTTTAATTTATCACCACTCATTGAATGAGAATTGGTAAAACCTGCTGCAATTTTATCTTTCCAGTTCTGGTGCATCCATACTTTTGAAGATGCATCCATCATGGCTTTAAAAGGCGCGGCGACTGATCCCATGTAGGTTGGGGTGCCAAATATAATGGCATCCATTTCATTTAACTGTGTTGGGTCTTTGGCAATTTTCTCTGCGAGCATAAGCTTCGCTGTAACACCGTCAACTTTTTTTAAGCCACGCATCACATGTTGCGCTAGCTTCTCTGTATGGCCTGAACCACTGTAATAGACCACTGCGATTAAAACTGACATGGATAATCCTTCTATATTGATCTGGAATTGCTACTTAAGCTTGCTATAAGGCAAAATAACTTTAATTTATAATAGGCGACGTCCCTAAAGTTGCTTTGGGTCTTGCCTATTACACTATGAAGTACATCTTAAGAATTAAGGTTGAATCATGTCAAAAATCACCCTCGAAATAAGCAAAAATAGCATTCAACTTTACTTGAAAAAAGGGCAATTGCATGAACACTCTACATCTGATATCTCTCAGATTATGATGATTTATGTTGGTCATGATATATATGCGAATGATTCTATTTGTTACTTATTTGTATTTGAGCATGAATTTTGGGTGCTACCCGAGACGTTAAATGGTCTTTATGATACTCAAAAGATATTACTGGCTGAGTATAATTTGAATTATCTTGAAGCATCTTTAGATTATTTACCTTGGAATTGGCGTGCCTACAGATATTGTTTTGGTATGGAGGCTCGAACTGCTGTTAGGCATGTACAAGAATTAGATAAAATTGAGGAAAAGCTTCATTTTTTGACAAAATAACTTATTCATTTGAAGAAAGTAACGTTTACGGAAGAACATCATGCTATCAAGAGTCTGGGCAAGTCTAATCCTCATTTCAGCAACCATTGTCATGGCTGGCACGTTATTTCCTGGGTTGTTTCCTGCTGATACCAATATACTGCAAAATTGGGTTGAAGCTCTGTTTGAAATGAGTGACTTAAGTATTGATATAGCCCTAGGGCTTGTTGGTGCGCTGTGTTTTTGGATGGGCATATTTCAAATTGCGCAGGCGTCAGGGCTGATCAATGTGCTTGGTCGAATGCTAGAGCCACTTCTCATTAAGTTAATGCCATCAGTACCAAAAGGGCATCCATCCATTGGTGCCATGACCATGAATATCGCTGCAAATGTGTTTGGCTTAGATAATGCAGCAACACCAATGGGCTTAAAAGCCATGGAAGATTTGCAGACACTAAATCCAGATAAAAAACAAATCTCCGATGCTCAGCTTCTCTTTGTGGTTTTAAACACCACTAGCGTTACCTTATTACCTGTCACCATTATTATGTACAGAATTGAAATGGGCGCAGCCCAGGCTTCAGATGTACTCTTACCGATTATTCTTGCCACAAGCTGCTCATCAATAGCAGGTGTTGCCATTGTTGCTTGGAAGCAAAAACTTAAAATATGGTCATGGCACATTTTAATTGGTTTATTTGCTTATGTTGCACTATTAACAACGCTGTTTTATTTTTCTTCACAATCGCCAGATATGTTGGGCAAAGTAGGCCCAATGATTTTGCTTTTAACAGTGTCTGGCATATTACTTCATGGTTTGAAACATAAAGTAGATGTCTACGAAGAGTTTATTACAGGCGCTAAAGAAGGCTTTGGTTTAGCAGTGAAGATCATGCCATACCTTGTGGCAATGCTTGTCGCTGTAGGCTTGGTGAGAGCCAGTGGTGCTTTAGACTTTTTACTCAACGGGCTCAGCTGGTGCTTAGCCAAACTGCATATTGGCGATGACTTTGTTGGTGCATTACCAACAGCCTTTATGAAACCATTCAGCGGCAGTGGTGCAAGAGCATTAATGTTAGAAACCATGCAGCATTATGGGGTTGATAGCATTCAAGGGCGTATTGCTGCAGTTATGCAAGGCAGTACAGAAACGACTTTCTACGTGCTTTCTGTCTATTTGGGGGCGGTCGGACTGCAGCGAAGCCGTTATTTGATTTCGGCTTGTTTAACTGCTGATGTAGTGGGATGCACTGCTGCGATTATATTTACAAAAATGTTGTTTTAGATTTTTACATAAAGCTGCGGCTTTTGGTAGAAAGCCGCAATTAAAAACTTACTTAGAAGCAGCTTCACCTGCTACAAAATCATACTTGCTTAATGGCACACCATTATGGCGAAGAATATTATAGCTAGTGGTCATATGGAACATCAGGTTTGGAATGACAAAGCCTTGTACATAGTCAACAGCTTTAAATTCTAAGCTTCTGTTAGGTGTTTTAACATGGATCTGACGATCTTCTTGACCGTTGATATCGCTTGCCTGTACTGAGCTGACAAAATCCAAAGTTTTATCAATACGGGCTACAAGCTCTTCATAGGTTTTTTCATTATCTTCCCAGCTTGGTACATCCTGTCCGCTCAAACGTGCAGCACAACCTTTTGCCATATCACACATAATTTGGATTTGCTTGGAAAGAGGGTACATATCTGGTGCAAGTCTTGAGTTTACAAGTACAGTAAAATCGATGCCGCGCTCATCAGCGTTTTGCTTTGACTTTGTCATAATCCATTTAGAATTACTCAGCATTTTTTGGATGAATGGAATAGAAGCATCGTAGAGTTCAATAGCCATAGTTATGTCCTTGGCGAGTTATGTTGAATGTTTCAAGTAGCAATTTCAGATTAGATGCTTTTATAGATAAATAAAGCGTGAATAGATATGATGTTATCTGTTGGTTTGTTTGAAAAATGATCAATTTTTATTTGTTTTTAATGTAACTATGCCGTTTTGTTACCTTACAATCTGATGTTCTTGTGATGGCTTGATTTGGTGCATACAATGATGCCTTGCTAAGCATGGATGGCTTTTTAATTTTTTCTGTTTTTTTCGAATAATGAGAGGAGTGCAGCCATGCCAATTACAGCAGCTCAAAACTTATCAACCCAAGGCGCTCAGTGTCATGTGTGTTTAACTGGTTTTGAAGGGGATGAAAACGTCCTTCATCATGACATTAAGCAAACTGATAAAGACTATCTCTCAAAGCTTCATCCTGTTCATCTAGAGTGCATGAGTCAATGGAATAAAACGGCGACACATGATTTTAACTGTCATAGTTGTAAGCAGCCACTTGAAGGGTATGTCTCACATCTTATTGCCGATAAAATTCAAACAGCAGCTGCACCTCAGGCAAAACTTGGGAGCACGACTCAAGAGCAAGCCAGTGAGTTAGGTATTAAAGCGACGACAATTGAATTTAATATCGGTGATGCTAATGACACGATAGAGTTGCTGCATCAGGCAGGCACTTGTAAGGCTTCTGATGCAATTCCAGGCTTATCTCGTGTTCAAGGCGAAATAAATCAGATTAACGAGCTTTTGCAAAAAAATAATGCGTTTGAGTCGGCAATTAAGCAGGATTTAATTGCCAGTTCAGCTCAAGCCCCTGAGTCTGCTAAGGTGTTATTAAATTCATTATCTGAAAACTTAAATGTGACACCAATGCCTTTGATTAAGTCAGTTCGACAAGATATTCCTGCAAATGGCACAAGTAATAACTTTAATCAGCTTGAAAATATTTTACCTGTATTAAAGTTTCAAGTAATGCAGCGTAATAATTTAATTAATGGCCTGCTTGGTGGTTAATTTTTAAAAACTATTTTCCATTCTTTTTTATAACCAATGGTTCTGGGATTAAATTTTTATGAATCATTGGTTCCTTGCATCGAAGTTGATAAAGCCTTGCATGGCTCATTTCTGGAACTGGCGGGGCTTTCATATCAGAATACTGCGGATTACGCGCTAACTCATTTCGTTCTGCTTTAAGTTGAGTTATATATTCCTTGCACATGTTGCAGTGATATGAAAGAACCGTGTTTTGATTAGGGCTAATCTGAGGCATATAATATCTTATTTGCCAAAAAGAATTGTATGGGTATAGCTACTCATTTACTTTATTTGCTTCAAGAGGGTGAAGTTGAAATACTCTGCGAGTTGGCGGTGCTAGAGCATCTTCCATGGCAAGTTCCCAATCTTCACCATTTAAACCTTCTACAATTTGGCTCGTATTGAGCTTAGGGTTTTCATTAAAGAAATAGTATGCGTAGCGCTTAAGTAATGTGGCTATTTCATTTTCCGCTAAACTATGGAAATAGCATTGAATATCGTGCAGGCCAAGCTGTGCTAGACCAAGGGTATCCATAAGGATATTACCTTCGTCATCATTAAACAGGCGTATGTTTAAAAATCCTGCAAGCTGGTCATCTTCATTCTTAAAAATCTCCGGCTCGATTATTTCTTCGGTCACATGGTTAACGATAACAATAGCATTTGAATGATTGACCAGTGCTTTCATTGTTTGGGCAAGCATATTGAGGCGGGGGATTGCTTCAAGGTGGCTTGACATAAAGTCATTCACACTCAGTGTCCATTTTGCAGCATTGATTTCAGCTGCCAAAGCTTCACCTCTGACGCTTTCGGTTAGAAAGTCGTGGTAAATGGCTTTATCTTTGCCTTGGATTGGGCGAGCTTTCATCAGCTGCATATGACCAATATTTTGATCGCTCGGTTCAAGTGCAGGATCAATGCATTCAAATTGCAGTTGGTCTAAATCACCTTGAGCTTGGTGTTCTAGCGTAAGACCAGCAAACTCCAGTTCATTCAAAATATCATCAAGATTGATCTGAGGCTTTTCACTAAAGAGCAGTTCAAGAGAATAGAGTTGTGTTGCTTTCATAGGGATTACCGTGATGTAAGTGAAGTAAGAATGCAATCATTTCGAATCAGTGTACGAGATAACATGCTTGAATATCAATTCAAAGCGTCTTCGCTGCATCTAATATCAAAAATATTGGTCTGCTTTTAGCCTTACATGACTTATTCTTTGGTATCATTGAGCCTCTTAGAGGGCGTTCAAACGATTTTAGCAACATCATGTCTTACGACGAGGTAGGCACTTGCATGACATCGAAGACTCATAGACTTGATCGCTTTATCAGCCAGAAAAGCCAGTTTTCAATGTCTGACACTCGGCTTTTGATTGCTCAAAAGCGAATCAAGCTTAACGGTGAGCTAGCCTCATCCATACAGCAGAAAGTGGACTATTTTACTCACGTTGAGCTTGATGGGGTTTCGCTTCAGAAGAACCAGCCTCTTTACATTATGCTGAATAAACCTAAAGGCTATGTGAGCGCTACATCCGATCCAAATCATGAAACTGTGTTGGATCTGATTGATCATCCTCGTAAGCATGAGCTTCATATCGCCGGCCGCTTAGATTTTAACACCACGGGGTTAATGCTTTTAACGAATGATGGTACTTGGTCGAGGCGTATTTGTTTGCCTGAATCAAAGCTCGTTAAAACCTATGAAGTGAAGGTTGATAAACCATTAACCCAAGAGTATGTACAGCAGTTTAATAAAGGGATTTACTTTCACTACGAAAAAATAACAACCCAGCCAGCTCATTTGGAAATCTGCACTGAATTTACTGCAAAGCTTTCAATTGTAGAGGGGAAGTATCATCAAGTGAAACGCATGTTTGGCTTTTTTGATAATGAAGTTCTCGAACTCCATCGAAGTGCTGTTGGGCATATTACATTACACAATTTGCCAGAAGGTCATTACCGACTTTTAACAGAGCAAGAATTTACGCTTTAAGGAATCATTATGTCTCAAGGGCAACAGGCTCAAAAATTTGCAACACTTGGATTACGACAAGAGCTGGTCGATAACTTAAAAACACTTGAATATACAAGTATGACCCCAATTCAGGCGAAGGCATTGCCTCATATTATTCAAGGAAAGGATGTGATCGGGCAGGGTAAAACAGGTTCTGGTAAAACAGCTGCTTTTGGCCTTGGGTTACTTGAAAAGTTAAATGTAAAACGATTCCGAGTGCAAAGCTTAGTGCTTTGTCCGACTCGTGAGCTTGCTGACCAAGTTGCTAAAGAAATCCGTAGGCTTGCTCGTGGCATCCATAACATAAAAGTCTTAACCCTTTGTGGTGGTATGCCTTTTGGCCCTCAAATCGGTTCGCTAGAGCATGGCGCTCATATTATTGTGGGTACACCTGGTCGTGTCGAAGAGCATATCCGTAAACGTAATTTAGACTTATCTAACTTAAATATGCTAGTGCTTGATGAAGCTGATCGAATGCTTGAAATGGGCTTTGCTGATGCTTTGGATGCAATTATTGGCGCAGCACCTCGTCAACGTCAAACTCTCTTATTTAGTGCTACTTTTCCAAATCAGATCAGTGATATGGCTGCATCTATTATGCAAAACCCTGTCAAGGTTGAAGTTGAGTCCACTCATGAAACGACAACAATTGAGCAGGTGTTTTACAAGGTTGAAGGCGATGATGCCCGTATGGCTGCGGTAGAGCTTCTATTGCTCAAACACGCACCTGAAAGTGCTGTTATCTTTTGCAGTACGAAAAAGTATACACAAGATTTGGCAGACTATTTATATAATCTTGGGTTTTCCGCAGTGGCTTTACATGGTGATCTTGAACAAAAAGATCGTGATGTAACCCTAGTACGTTTTGCAAATAAGAGTGCTCAAGTGCTTGTTGCCACTGATGTTGCTGCTCGTGGATTGGATATTGAATCCCTTGATATGGTGATTAACTTCCATCTTTCTCGAGAATCTGATGTGCACGTTCATCGTATCGGCCGAACAGGGCGTGCTGGCGCACAAGGTAAAGCTTTTTCTCTTTACTCTGCAAAAGAAAAGTACAAGCTTTCAGAAATTGAAAAGCAGCTTGGTCAAGAGCTTGTGTTTGGAGACTTACCTCAAGAAGATGAAGTAATGCCTCATCCATTAGTACCTGAGATGGTAACGCTGCAAATTAGTGGTGGTAAAAAGCAAAAAGTAAGAGCAGGGGATATTCTTGGTTGCCTTACTGGCGATAAGCATATCTCTGGTGATCAGGTGGGTAAAATCAGCTTATTTGATAACACATCTTTTGTTGCTGTTAAAAGAGTTGTAGCAACAACTGCACTCAAGAAAATACAAAATGGTAAACTAAAAGGCCGTAATTTTAGAGTGAGAAAGGTTTAGATTTCTTACCCCAATATGGGAAATTGCCTAGCCAATGGCGCTAGGCTTTGATTATTTATCATACAATTTTATATTAATACTGCTGCAATAAATTGACCAGACCTTATGTGTAGGGCATATTCTATCCCTAAATAATATAACTTAAGGTTTAGGTTTATATCCTAATAAAAATAATTTGATTTGCAGTATTTATAAATCATGACAACTAATAGTGCCAACTTATCTACTAGCCCAGACTTTTGGAAAATAGCGCATCCAGTTTTTTCCGAGAATGAAAACTGTACCCATTTAAAGCGAGTCACAGCTCTTCCAGCAGCTCATACGCCTTGTTCTCGATATAATACTCATAGACGAGTACAGAGCAGTCCTGAAGAACTTATGCGTCATACAAGTGATTTTAAAGCGCAGTTCTTTAGTGCATTGCCAAGTGGTAAAGGTGTTGCTCAAAAACGCTTTACCTTACTACTAGCACCTCCATTAATAGATACTCGTGGCGAATCTGATGATGAGAGTGTCTTTAGTTCGACTGAATCATTACCTGTAAATAGTGAGAATCAATCAAGAGTATCTCTTATGTCGGGGCCTAGCTTTGTTAATGTGTCCCCTTGGCAATCAAGTAGCACTCTCGATCTTTTGGATGCTGAAAGTCTAGATAGAGATCTGAGTACAGATAAGATAAAAGCAATTCCCGATTTGAAAACGGAACCAACTAAAGGCTATTTAGAGAGTATTAGTGAAATAGCCACATCTTTTCTACGTACGCTGAAATCGATAGTTCAAGATCGCTTTCCTGAGTTTTCCCTTTTTAGCCAAGTGTCTGAGAAGGCTGTAGATACTCCGAGTCTTCAAACTCAGCAAAATCATGAAATGCAAACAACAAGACCGAGAACACCACAATTTTTTTTAGCATCAATTAAACCTCTAGATTTATCTGATTTTTATAATTTTTAACTAAAAAGGATAAATAAGCTTAATTAATTCTTAAAAATTAAAAGTGTTATAAAGTTTCATTCTATCATGCTGCTATTCTTATAAATACCCATAGCGATTGTGTTTTAGGTGTAAAAAGCGCCTCATGAAGTTGCTTAGCAAGGCGCGACAACGCAGCATAGCCATTCTATGTAAGGCGTCGCAACACCGCTAAGCAACTTCATGTGGTGAGAGAGATACCAAAAATTCAAACGCTATGGGTATAAGTAGTAGGGCAAGGAGATGCATCAGCATTAATGCCCAGCAGCAATGATATGGATGTACAGATGCTTGCAATTCTTCTCAGTTCTAAAATGGACCCTTTTTACAGTATTATTGGGTCCTTTCCAACCGCGATTTGGACTTTTTTTCTAGGTATATTTCTCTTTTATTGGGTTGTTGCTGTTTTAGGCTTTGTTTCCATTGATCTTATTGATATGGATGTTGAGCCAGGGCAGTCAACCCAGGGCATGAATGCTTTAGTCGGCCTGTTTCTTCGTTTTGGTCTTATTGGTGTGCCACTTACTATTAGCTTAACTATTGTAAGTACCATTGGCTGGTTCCTTTCTTTTTTCTCCATTTATTTCATGCCTGAAAGTATTCAAGGCACATTTCTCATTTGGCCAGTAGGGCTCGTTGTTCTTTTTATTACAGGATTTATTGCTTTGTGGGCAACTGGTTATATTGTAAAACCTTTAGTTCGTTTTTTTCAAAATACGCGAGCAAATTCAAGGCATACATTTGTAGGTACACAAGCTCGTGTACGCACATCTAGAGTTGATGCATTCTTTGGTGAGGCCGAAATTGTCGATGGTGGCGCAGGGCTTCTCGTACAAATACGTTGCTTCGATGAAAACACATTAACAATTGGTGATGCTGTGGTTATTTTGGAATATGACCAAGAAAAGCATTTTTATAGAGTTTCTGCATTAGATTAATTTGTTATTGGAAAAGGATAAATCATGGCTGATTTAACGGTATTATCTGGCGTCGGTATTGCGCTTCTCTCTGTCTTTTTACTTTTAGTAGGTGTGGCTGCTTTATATAAAGCTTTTTATTATAAGGTGGAACAGGGTACGGCTTTAATTGTGAATGATATGAGTGCGACGCCAAAAGTACACTTTACTGGTGCTATGGTTTATCCGATCGTTTATAAAAAAGAATTAATGCGAATTTCTTTGATTACCATTGAGGTGGATAGAAGAGGGAAAGATGGGCTGATTTGTGCTGATAATATGCGGGCAGATATTACTGTTGCATTTTATCTTCGTGTGAATGAAACCGTTGAAGATGTTTTGAAAGTAGCCAAATCAATAGGTGCTGATCGTGCATCAGATAAAATGGCTGTTAATGAATTATTTAATGCAAAGTTTTCAGAGTCACTAAAAACAGTTGGTAAGCAAATTGATTTTGTAAAACTGTTTGAAAATCGTCAAAGTTTTCGTGAAAAAATTATTGAAGTGATCGGTAACGACTTAAATGGCTATGTTCTTGAAGACGTGGCAATCGATTACCTTGAGCAAACACCTAAGCATGCATTAGACCCAAATAATATTCTTGATGCAGAGGGTATTCGTAAGATTACTGAATTAACAGCAGCACAAAATGTTGAAACCAATATTTTAGAGCGTAATGAAGAGCTTGCGATTAAGAAAAAGAATGTAGAAACACGTGAAGCCATGCTGGCTTTAGAGCGTCAAGAGGCTGATGCTGAGGCACGACAAGAACGTGAAGTGGCGAGTATTCGTGCTCGAGAAGAGGCTGAAACTAAGAAAGTGCAGGAAGAGGAACGCCAAAAAGCAGAATCAGCAACTATCGATGCTGATCAAGCCCTTGCGGTAATGCGTGAAAATCAAAAACGTGAAATTGAAGTTGCAGAGCAAAATCGTCAACGTGCCGTTGTTATTGAGATTGAGCGTGTTCAGCGAGCGAAAGACTTAGAAATTGTTTCCCGTGAGCGTGAAGTTGATATCCAGCGTATTGAAGCAGAAAAAGCCGTTGAGGTTGAAAAGAAAGAAATTGCTAATGTTATTCGTGAGCGCGTTGCAGTTGATAAGACAGTTGCAATTGAAGAAGAGCGTATCAAAGAAGTACGTGAAGTCTCTGGCGCTGATCGTGCGAAGCAAGTGCAAGTTCTTGCTGCCGAAGCCATTGCTGAAGAACAAAAAGTAAAATTTGTGAAAGAGGCTGAAGCGCAAGAAATTGCAGCGAAGCATAGAGCATTTGAAATGACAACAATTGCTCAAGCGCAATTCGAGGCAGATGAGAAGAAAGCAGAAGCCTTGAAAGTGATGGCTTTAGGTCGTAAGGAAGAAGCGGCAGCGGTTGGCTTGGCTGAGGCACAAGTACAATCAGCTAAAGCAGACTCCCTCGAAAAAGAAGGACGCGCTGAAGCTTCAGTTATTCAAGCCAAAGGTGAAGCACAAGCGCATGCAGATCGAGACACTGGTATGGCTGGAGCGGAAGTCACAGCGGCACACTTTAAAGCGGAAGCTGAGGGCTTAATTGAAAAATTCAATGCAATGAACACCATGAGTGTTGATGCGCGCTCTCATGAAGAGTATCGAATGGGGCTTGAGATTGCACTTAAAGAAGCATTGGCAACGATTGATGCAGGTACTCTAATTGCTAAAGAAAATGCTGAGGTGCTCGCAAAAGCCTTAAGTACTGCCAAAATTGATATCGTTGGTGGCGAAGATCACTTCTTTAATAACTTTGCTAAATCATTATCCATTGGTAAGGCTGTAGATGGGCTAGCTGATAAGAGTAGTACTATTACAAACCTGTTGAGTCATTTTTTAGAGTCATATTCGAAGAATAAAACTCTTGCAGATAATTCCAAGGATCAACAAGCAGCAGGTGAATAAGCGTGACTGAAATCAAAGATTCTGGTGGTTCTTTTGATGTAATCCGACAACGTTTGGCGCAGCAGTGTGAGCAGCTGCGCCAAGAAACTGATCGAGTTAATCAACAACGTTTAGCACACTTTGGTCAATCAGAAATGAAAATTTTTGGTCGTACTCGGGTGCAAACTGAAAATAACTGCATGTCTCGTGATATTGTCCAGCTTGGAGATATGCTGTTATTTGGTTATAACGTTTTTATAGGGTTAAAATCAGAAACTTTGGTTGGCGATGTTTTTTCTCTTTATAAGAATAATAAAAAAGAGAGTACGTTTGAGTTAGAACCTATTGCTATAGAAGAAAGTTTTTTAAAAGACTCGCGCTTTCAGCAGGATTTTTCAGAGCTTTATAAATATTATAAAAACACAAAGCTCATCCAGTTAATTGTTCAACATCAAAAACTTTTAATGGCTTTTCAAATTGGTGAAAGGCGCGAAGATATTCGTGTTTTTCGTTGGCATGTTTCCCCTCAAGGCTTTGTGCAAGATTATATTGATAATCGTGGTGAAAGAGACTTGCAGCCACCGCCAGCCCATGATTTTCAATGGACTTTGCTTGGACGTGAGAATCAAGTGCTTGGTCGCTTTCCACATATCAATATTGAAGATGAAATCTTTGTAGAAACAACCGGTGGTGATTTAACAATAAAAATTGAAAATAACACTTTATCAGGAGAGGGTGTTTATGCTGAACCAGTTGAGGATGCAACTCAATCTTTAGATGATGCCTCATTTGCCTATGCCAAATCTGGTCGCCTTATTCTTCTTAAAATACGCCCTTATCGTGAAGAGACTTGGCGCTATCTTGTTTACAACCGTGATCTAAAAACAGTGGTTCGTTTAGACGCTATAGGTGAATCCTGTGTTGCCTTGCCAGAAGATCATGGCATTATTTTTCCTGGTGGATATTATTTAAATTCTGGTGAGTGGCGAACTTTTAATGAAACGAATGACGGTTTCTTTTTTCAGCGTAAAATAGTATCCCCAAATGGCGAAGATATTCTGTACATTTTTTATCATAATGATGATGGTCAAGTAGGGTTATTAACCTATAACCTGATTGAGAAAAAAATTAAAAACCCAATTTATGCTCATGGCTATGCGTTGGCAGCAAATGGTGATCTACTTCTCTTTTCAAGTGAAGGTGAAGCTGCTCGCCAGCATCCAATGCAGTTATGGCAAACCCCTTTTTATGATGCAGCCTCTCAGATAACAGAAGAGAGCGATAGTCTGTTAGATAGAATTGGTAACTCTGAAATGGTGCGCTGGATCTCAGAGCTTTTAAGTGTTTGCCGTGTTCTTGAAATGAAGACAATCAATGAATCTCTTTTTGTGCAGGTGCAAGATCAGTTAAGACGTCTTTTTGATCAGTATCTATGGTTAACCGAAGAAGAGTTTCGTGAAACTTCGGCCCTTCTCAATACTTTGCAAAGTACAATTCAAACCCTGCTTGATGAATATGAAAAACAAAAGGCAATAATGGCCGAGTCAGCCAAATTGCTTAATAGACTGCTAGAAGATGTTGAACCGCTTAAATCCAAAGCAGCATCAGCACCAAATGAAAATGCAGAATACAATGCCACTCTTTTATCAGAGATTCGTCACATGCGAGGTCGCTGTATTGGCTTACAAGAACGCCGTTATGTTGATAAAGATGTTTTAAATGAGTCAGAGACTGTCTTGAATGAGCTTGAAACTAATGTTGCTCAAATTACTGTAGAAGTGCTCGCAAAACCTGATGCTTTTAAGATCTACACTGCAAAACTGCCAGAGTTAAAGCTGAACGTTGAAACAGTGACAAATGTGCTTGATCTTGAGCCTATTCAAACTCAAATTGAAGAGACTGCAAATGGGTTAGGGCTTTTATCTGATTTGGTTGCAAGCCTTGAAACCAAAGATGTTCAACTGAAAACAAATATTATTGCTCAGCTTTCAAAAATCTACGCAGAAATTAATCAGCTCCGTTCTTTTGCCGAAAAACAAAAAAAGAATCTACGCTCCAGTGAAACTAAAGGTGAGTTTGCTGCACAGCTGAATCTTTTTACGCAAAGTATTGATTACGCATTAAGCCAATCAGATACCATAGCTTCAACAGATGCAGCTTTTTCAAGATTGATGCTTCAGCTTGAGAATATGGAGTCTCAATTTGGAGATCAAGAAGAATTTCTTGTGGAACTCATGACTCAGCGTGAAGCTGTTCTGAGTGTATTTGAAGATCATAAGCAACAGCTTTCGCAAGCTTTACAGCAAAAAGCACTAAGGCTAACAGATGCTGCTAAACGTTTACTTAAAACCATAGAAAATAAAGCAGCAGCCTGTAAATCAATTGATGATTTGAACACTATTTTTGCATCAGATCAGCTTGTCATAAAAGTCAAAGAGATGATTGCACAACTGTTTGAGCTTGAAGCCAGTGTGCAAGCAGAAGATGTGTCTTCAAGCTTAAAAGGTGTTCAAGATAAAACTATTCGGCAGTTAAGAGATAAAAGTGATCTTTATTCTGAAGGTGGCAATCAAATTCAGCTGGGACGACATGCCTTCTCAGTGAATAGCCAAGAGTTGAATGCGATTATTGTGAATCGCAATGAAGAGCTGTATCTGCATTTAACCGGTACAGACTTCTATGAAAAAGTTGATGATCCTGTTTTTAATTCATTAAAACCTTTTTGGACGCAATCTCTTATTTCTGAAACGAAAGATGTGTATCGAGCAGAATATCTTGCATGGATGTTTGCTCTCGAGCATCAAGGCATGGAATACAGCGATGATATTGAGGTGTTAACTGAGAAGGTCGCTCAGTTTGCTTCTAGCCGCTACTCAGAAGGGTATATTAAAGGCATTCATGACACAGATGCTGCACGTATTTTTAAAGCAATGAGAGAAAGTGAGCAGCATGCCGATGGTCAAGATTTTCATAGCCTTGCTCGTGCTTATGGGGCTCTTTTTCTTGTGTATGCCAAAGACCATGAGCAAGTATTTGATATCTGGCTGCAAAAGGCAGCAAACGCGTATTCTGTAAGAGAGCACTTTTCATCGAAAAAGTTACAGCTTTCTTTGGCTGCTGATGTAGCTCCTCTGGTAGAGTGTTTTTTTGAAGTGCAAGGCTTTGCTACTGACTACCAAGGTGCTGATCTTGTCTCTATCTCTGCAGACTATGTCGCATTTGAACTTGTTCGGTGCAAAGGGCAATTATCAGAAATTAGCCTTGTTGTGAGTCATGAAGTGCCTGTACTGTTCGAGCAATTTAAAAAAGAGCTCCAAGCAGATGTATGGCTACAGCTCGACGCTATGTTTAAATCAATGCGTCATCAAGTTTCAATGGCATGGCATGATTGTTGGACTATCTGTTCTCAGTGGATAGAAGTATGGAGTAATGCTACTTCACGACAAATAAAGCCTGCATTGGTTGATGAGCTTTTAATGTATATTTTGCTGAATACTGATATCTCATTTAGAACATCTTCTTTTGATATGACCCTTGTATTGGAGAATTTAGCTGGTGAGCATGAGCTGGCATCTGATACTTACAGTGTTCATTTGGCAGATTTTAAATTAAAGCTTATTGATCACGTGCAACGAGTTGTTCCAGGTTATAAAACATTTCAAGCGCAACGACATGAGTATTTAAAACAAGCTGAGCAACGCTTACGCCTCAGCCAGTTTAAACCCAAACCTTTAACAAGCTTCGTTAGAAATAGACTTATTAATGAAGTCTACCTGCCTATCATTGGCGATAACTTGGCAAAACAAATGGGTGCGTCAGGCGCTGGGAAGAGAACAGACCTAATGGGTTTACTCATGATGATATCTCCACCTGGTTATGGTAAAACCACCTTAATGGAGTATGTGGCAGATCGACTCGGTCTGATCTTTATGAAAATTAATTGTCCATCCTTAGGGCATAGTGTTACATCTCTCGATCCATCTCAAACAGCAGATTCTACTGCTAAACAAGAGCTGGTGAAATTAAATTTAGCCCTGGAGATGGGCTCAAATGTGATGCTTTATTTGGATGATATACAGCATACGAATCCTGAGTTTTTACAGAAGTTCATTTCACTTTGTGATGGTACTCGTCGAGTTGAAGGTGTATGGAAGGGTGAAACCAAAACTTATGATATGCGCAGTAAAAAATTCTGTGTGGTTATGGCTGGTAACCCATACACAGAATCTGGCGAAGTGTTTAAAATTCCTGACATGTTAGCGAACCGTGCGGATATTTATAATCTTGGCGATATCCTTGGTGGTAAAGATGAGCAGTTTGCTTTGAGTTATATCGAAAATGCAATGACTTCAAATGCTGTATTAGCTCGTCTTGCAACAGGTGAGCAAGATGATATTCATGCATTAATTAAAATGGCACAGGGGAAACTTGAGGTTACAAGTCCGCTGAAGCAAGACATAGGTTTAGCGGAACAGCAAGAAATGATTTCTGTTCTGCAAAAAATGTTGATGATTCAGCAGGTCGTATTAAAGATTAACCAAGCCTATATAGCCTCAGCTGCTCAAAATGATCAGTATCGTGTACAGCCTTCGTTTAAGTTGCAAGGCAGCTATCGTAATATGAATAAAATGACTGAAAAAGTCACATCTGTTTTAACTGAGCAAGAAATGAATCAACTTATCGATGATCATTACATTGGCGAAGCACAGCTATTAACAACAGGTGCTGAAGATAACCTTTTACAGTTTAAAGCCATGCGCAATACACTTACAGAGAAAGAGCAGCAACGTTGGCAGCAAATCTGCGAGGATTATTTACGCAATAAGGCAATGGGTGGGGCGGATTCTGACGTAGGGCAAAAGATTGTCGTACAACTTATGGATCTTGTGAAAAGCATGCAGCAGGTTTCAAACCTCAGTAAAGATCACTCAACAGCACAGCATCGCCAACAGGCATCTTATATGAAGGCAAGTCATGCAGGACAGATGCTGCTGGTTGAACATATAAAAGAAATTAAAGATGTCATACATCTACTTGGTACGCAAATTAGTGAGTCAAAACCAGAGCTGCCTACGCCTCATATTGAACTTATTAATCAACCAATTCCTGAAATTAAGGCTTTGCTTGGTGCTTTGGCGGGGACAATAGAGCATTCACTTTCGCCCTTAGTACGGAGTCTCGATAAGAAAATGGAGTTAGACTTAGATCACAACCGTAAGCTTATTGAGATATCTCAACAGTTGAAAGATTTATCTCAAGGTACGTAAAAATAAAGCATTGTGCATGCTTTTTAGAATAATTTCACAGTCTGTTTAAGTGTAATAGGGTAGAGTGGACAAATGAATTACACGGAACTTCCTTCCCAAATCACTCATATTTGAATTTTTTGAATGTTAAATTCTATCAAATAAATACATTGCTACAGACTTAAGGTTTTATGAACTACTCAATTGCGCCAGAAACTCAATCCGATGCAGCAGTGCTGCACAATCTTTTAAATCTTAATCAAAATGCTTTAATCTTCTATCGCGCAGGCCAAAAAATGGCACCTCGAAAAGAAGTTAAAGATATCTATCACAGACTGGAAGAAATTCACACCAAGTGTGTGGAGTCTATTAAAAATCAAATCAGCTCTCTTGGTGAAAAAGTCAAAGCTTTCAATCACGATACCTTTGATGGCCAGTCAGTTAATATGTTAAATGCATTACACGCTATTATAGCTTCAGGCCCAGGGCAAACATTGGAACAGAAGCTTATTCAATCTGAATCAAGGTGTTTACAGCTTATTAAGAAAGCCCTTAATGCTGGTGGTTTAACTGACACAACTTCGGGCTTGTTAAAAAAGCAAGGCCATGCCATAAAAGGTGCTCATGAAGAATTATCCAAGCTAGAAGCAAAGGCCATGTAGTATGGCCTTTTTTGTATATGCTTTTTAGTGTTTTACAAAAGAATCTAAGAGTGTTGGAAGAACGGTTTGGAGGGTTTGTAGCAGGGTTGTATCTGTTGTCGGTACATATTTTTTGCTGTGGGGGGCTGCAAAAGCAAGAAAGCCGTAATCGCAGCGTCCTCTTAAAGGAATAAGTGCTGCAGACATTTCTGGGGTATAGTTTCCAAAAATATCTTGCATGAATGCTTCACGTTGAGGCCCCAAAATAATATTCTCTTTCATTACTATTTTATTCTTACATAGGTTGGCCATTTCTTCGGAGAGAATTTTGAAGTTTGGTCTGTATTGTTTCGTTTGATCAATAAGTTTTTGTGCTGCATTTGGGTAAAGGCATAGCCTAAAGTTTTTTAGTTTCGCCTTTAAGCATTGATGCTCTAGTCTAAGCATAAACATTTCAAAAGATTTAGACCCAATAATTGCTGTGATAAATTTAAGCCCCTTATCATACTCGTCTCTTTTTAAACGCTCTGCTGCTTGCGTAGAGATTACCTGACTTTCAAGCTCTTTATTTATTTCTCGAAGCTTTTTCACTTGTCTTTCAACAAGTGATGCTGGGCTACTTGTGAATGGCAGCATAATTTCTGCAAGTAGGTGAGGGTGGTCGAGCAAAATATGGGGGTGGCTACTAATGTAGTCAATGGCTTGCTGAGCAGTAATTTTTATATTTGTGGCTTCAAGCGGTTGGCTTTTTTTGTTTGACGATAAAACCATAGAACCTCCCTGGAACAGATTTTTCGTGTGTATAAGTCCTTTTATGTTTTGGTTTAGATAAACCTATCAACCTGCAGGTTTTGTGATTACCTACAGGTTGTTGTTATTTGATCATACCGTCTTTGTTGGGCGAAATATAATCATTTTATGTAATCGATGTTTTAAAAATTGTGACTTTTATCGATCTGATCATGGCGAACTAAAAGTCTACCAGTGAAGACGCGAACTGCTGGGCCAGTCATTTGAAGCTGTTTTTTATCCCAAATAATGGAGAGTGAGCCGCCTTTAAGGTGGACATCTACTTGTGTTGACGATACCTTTCCTGCTTCAACTGCCGCTATTGCTGCTGCTGTTGCACCACTGCCACAAGCTTGAGTTTCGCCTGCGCCTCTTTCAAATACACGTAGTCGAATGCTTGAATCTGTCTCTGGTTGAGCAAAGCCAACATTGACACCTTCTGGGAAGCAAGGGTGCTGCTGAAGTGTTGTCGCAATTTCTCCATCAACATCATTAATATTATCAACAAATATAACTGCGTGTGGGTTGCCTACAGAAATTGGGTAAAAAGTGATCTCTTGGCCTTTGAAATTAAACATCCACGGCTTTAAAACGTTTTCTGATGTTGTTGGCTTGCCAATAGCTGTTGGATCGAATGGAATGCCTGCTGGTCTAAATTCAGGTGTATCCATATCTACCTGTGCCTGGCCTGATTCCAAAATACGAACCTGCATTGTGTTGGTTTTTGTTGCAATGACATTCTCTGCACTTAAACTCAGCTTTTGATCAACAATAAAGCGGGCAATTGCACGAGCACCATTACCACATTGACCTGCTTCAGAACCATCACTATTAAAAATTGAATATTGGAAGTCAGCCCCTTGCGTTTCTGGTGCGCTGAGCAGAAGAAGTTGATCAAATCCAATACCTGTATGTCTGTCTGACCAAGAACGAATAAGTTCTGGTGTCAGGTTTACCTTTTGAGTCATGGATTCAATAACCATAAAGTCATTGCCAAGACCATGCATCTTCGTAAAGTTCACAAGATTATATTTTCGTCTTCTATGATGTGTATGAGATTCTGATGCTGACTCTTGCTGCATATGGCTATCTTCTATCTGTTTCAAGGTCTTTTCCTTTAAGTTCTTTTAACTATAAATTCTTGAGTTAGTCACTCTTTGGATGGCTAATCACTGGTACTGGATTAGCTTCATTTTCATAATATTTTGTTTTCACTTCTTCGCTATCCGCGCTTGGGGATACTACGTCATTCGACTTAATTTGCTCTTTTTTCTTCTTTATAGCCATTTCTTGGGGGCTTTCACCTGGCATATAAAGATCAGCCTTATTACCACAAGCAGTTAGGGTGAGGCTTGTAAGAAGTAAGGTGCTCAGGGCACAAGCTTTAAATAAAACTCTGCTTATGGTCATATGCTATCACTCTAGGTTGTATATATAGGTGTTGTGATTATACATGGCTCTATTAATTACGTCAGTATTAGCCGGGAGAAGGTACCTCTTTAGAGGCGTTGCCTCGCCTGTTTTAGCTGTTAAGTGCTTGTGTACATGTAGAAAATTGTAAAAGTCGTTTCAAGTGGCTTTTTGATGTTGCTGGTTGGGCTATGCTTATAAGAGTCATAGAATCAAACCGAGGAGTAGGTTTTGAACATATCCAAGTTTTATTCGAAAGTAGGAAGTGTTGCTCTTATTTGTATAGGATTAGGCTTTAGTCATTTTGCACTTGCAGGGCCTCCTTCATCTGAGCGTCAAGCCATGTATTACAGATACACTATGCCTGATGGTAGGACTGAGGTAGGCAGACAAGTGCCTGCATCTGCAGTTGATTTAGGTTATGAAGTGCTTGATAAACGCATGAGGTTGATTCGTAAAGTGAAACCTGCTCCTACTGCCGAAGAGCTAGCTATGAAGCAGAAGAAAGCGACTCAGCGTGAGTCTGATGAAAAGTTGCTACAAACCTTTGCAACCTCTCAAGATGCTGAAAGAGCACGTGACCGTAAGATTGCTGCACTTGATGTAATTGTGAATATTTCTAAGGGTAATATTGCCCGTCTAAATCTTGAATATGAAACCTTAGCAGCACTTGCTGCAGCAAAGCTCAGAAGAGGGCAAGAAGTACCCGAGCACGTGCAAGTGAATATGAGCAGTATTGAGCGCCAGATTCAAGAAGCAGAACTGCATATTGAGTCAAAAGAGACAGAAAAGCAGACAATTTACGATAGTTACCAGCCAGATATTGTGCGTCTAAAAGAGCTAGAGGCTGCCACAAGTCAAGCGGGGCTCTAGGCCAATTTTTCAGTGTATTTTTGAGGGCGCTAAGCCCTTTTTTATTGCTTTAAAATCAGGGCTCTAAGCCTCTTTTATTCCTGCTTGACGTTTTTTTCAATAAGCAGCCTAGTTCAATATTTATTGTATAAAAATTGTAGATCGCAAATATTAAAATAAATGGCGAATTTTAAGTTCAAAAACGCCATTTTTTTAGTATTATTGAGCTTTTTTTATACATTTTGACTTCCAATAACGCATTAAGTGCTCATTATCATTGGTATTATGCTGATTTCCATCTATAGCCATTTTTTGACGTTTGTTTTATAATCTCTTAACGCGAAAAACTGTGCACTTTTTTGGTGCTAGTGTATTTAATTTTCACAAACACTTGCGTTATTCCAGTTCATTTTGGATTATATGGAGGCTCGTTGGGGCATCACTATATTCAGAAAGGTCTAAGCGTTGATTTAGTGTCGGAGTGCACATTTCATCGAACTCTTTTGTAGAGCGCTTTTCTGGCATTGTATAGCAGCCGTCCAACAATAATTTCAATTTCATAACGAGGCTATGTTTATGCCAAGACCTACTTACTTTGGGGCGATTGAAGCCGGCGGAACCAAGTTTAATTGTGCGTTTGGATTAAACCATGAAGCTATTTTAGAGCAGAAAAGGATTGCTACGGTTCATCCTGATGATACATTACGCGAAGTAGAAGCTTTCTTTGATTACTGCGTTGAGAAGTATGGTCCAATGCAATCCATGGGTATTGCTTGTTTTGGTCCTGTAGATCTTACTAAGTCTTCAGAAACCTATGGCTATGTTATTAATACACCTAAGCCTAACTGGTCTTTCACACCGATTGTGCCACGTTTAGAAAAGCGTTACGGTTGCCCAATTGGTTTTGATCTTGATGTTAACGGTTCTGCCCTGGGTGAAATGCGCTTTGGTGCTGGTCGTGGTCTTGAGAACGTTGCTTATGTCACTATCGGCACAGGTATTGGTGTTGGCGTTATTGCTAACGGTAAGTCTTTGAATGGTTTACTTCACCCAGAATTTGGCCATATTTCTCTTCATAAGCTTGAAGGCGAGCCAGATGGTGTTTGTAAATTCCATAAGAACTGTGCAGAAGGCCTTGCTTGTGGTCCAGCAATTGAAAAGCGTTGGGGCGCGCCTGCAGAAACATTTCCAATCGATCATCAAATGTGGAAGAGCCAAGCGTATTACACAGCTGCACTGTGTAATGCAATTACGCTTGCATACTCGCCACAGCGTATCATTCTTGGCGGTGGTGTGATGACTCAACCACATCTGTTAGCTGCAATCCGTAAGGAATTCGAAGTTCAGCTAAACGGTTATGTACCTGCTATTTCACGCAGTGGTTGTGTTGAAAGCTATATAGTAACGCCAGAGCTTGATAATATGTCTGGTATTGCTGGTGCTTTTGTTATTGCAAAAGAGTCGGCGACTAATGCCGTATCTCAAAGTCGCGAGAATGATTTAGCTGCTGTTTAAGGTAGCTTATAGCGACAGCAACGAGAGTTGCATTTATCAGATGAAGAGCGCATTCTAAATTAATGCGCTCTTTTTAGTTGAGCTCAAAAAAAGCTGAGCCCCTCGGGCGCGTTATCTAAAACTCAACACTGACAAGGACTCTGTCTGATGCAACTACCACAAACACTTCTCATCGATATTCCTCAGGACTTAAAAGATCTTTCTGATGAACAGCATAAAGTATTAGCGGAATGTCTTCGTGCTACTTTAGAGCTTGGTGTTCGCTTCAATAGTAAAGTCATTTTATTTTCCCATGTCTATGCACTTGGAGCAGCTTTAGATACTTGGCTTCAAGGGAGTCTATTGCATAATGCTCGAGAAGACTTAGTTGAACAACAGCAAGTGCTTCTCAATAAACTTGTATCAGGGCTTGATGCAAAGGGGCTTACTCTGGAAACGAAAGTTGTTTGGGGGAAGCATTTAGATGACGCTCTTGTAAGTGCTTATGGTGATAATCTACCAGACTTAGTCATCCAGCCAAGTCAGCATCATTTATTTGCTGCTTCGATTATTCGTCAGCCGAATGAATGGCGTATGATTCGCATGCCAAAAGTACCAGTCATTTTACAACAAAAGGCAAATGCATTAAGAGGGCGAGTCTTGCTTACTGTTGATGTTGGAGAGCTGGAAGAAACACAAGAATCGAACTTAGCTGCTATTCGTAAGGCAAAAAAGTGGTGTGAAATGACGGATTCTGAGCTTCATATTATCAATGCATTTCCAAGTGTTGCTGATTTAATGGCTTTTGCTCCAGCTGAATGGACTGTTCCTCAAATTCAATCAACACTGAAAGAGCAGCATTCAGAAAGATTAAAAAAACTTGCAATGGATGCAGGCTTACTCCCAGATCGTGCTCATGTTGCCGAAGGGCAAGTTGCCCAGGTGGTTGACCACTTTGCCGAAGAGCTTGATGCTAATTTGGTCATGATTTCAAGTCATTGCCGTAAAGGTATGCAGGGCTTTTTTATTGGGAATACAGCAGAAATTGTCCTTGAACAAACCAAATGTAATTTATTGGTTCTCAAGCCACTTGAAGAGTAGGTCTTTATCTTCATTAATCATTTGAATATCTTCTACTGCACCACCTTTATCAGGGTGGTGTACCTTAGCAAGTCGTCGATAGGCTTTTTTAATAGCCATTGCTGTGGTTGGTGGTGAAATCTCAAAACGATCAAATGCAGCTTGCAGACGATAGGGTTGATGAAACCCTGCCTGTGCAAAAGACATGAGTTGTTGAATTTGCTGTTCTGAAGTCTCGAATAAAGGCCGCCAGTCCATATAATACTCAACGAGCGGATCTATCTGCTCAATACCCTTGCTTTGTTCTGTTATGGGCAGGGCTGGCATTTCTGGCTTGAATTCAATATTGAGTGTATGAATATCGAGCCATCCTTTCTTTGTCATAAGAAGGTGTTGGTGAAAGTAATATAATTGGTGAAATACAAAAAAGTGAGTTCGAAATAATCCTAGTGTGGATGAGAGGGCGCTTTCTGGTAACCAGTTTTGTTCTTGCCAAGCCCTAATAATTTGAAACTCTTTAAGCACCTGCTTTTCATTAATCAGCTTTTCTTCCAGCCATTGATGAAGTTGTTGAGGGCGTAGGTGAATAAACATGGCTTTCCTCGTGTGATGATGAAGAAAGCCGTATTTTTATAAGATTCTTATAGCTTCTCAGTAGGAATAAGAATGGAATCGAAGGCTTCTTCAAGCTCTTGTGGATAGTCAGTTGTAAAGTGTAGACCACGGCTTTCTTTTCTCAGTTTAGCGCATTCAACAATAAGCTGAGCAACAGTGACTAAATTACGAAGCTCAAGGAGGTCGTTTGATACTTTATAGTGGCTGTAATACTCTTGAATTTCCTGTTGAAGAAGTTGGATTCGTCTTGCAGCGCGAGCAAGGCGTTTATCTGTTCTTACAATGCCAACATAGTCCCACATTAATCGACGAAGTTCATGCCAGTTATGAGTGATAACAACGTTTTCATCAGAGTCGTCAACTTGTGATTCATCCCATGCAGGTAGTTTGAAGTTTTTTGCTTTGAGTGCTGGTAGTGTTTCAGCTTCGTATTGAGATGCGATATCTTTCGCTGCAGAAAACGCGAGAGCGAAACACTCTAGTAGGGAGTTACTTGCCATACGGTTTGCACCGTGCAAGCCTGTTGATGCTGTTTCACCAATGGCGTAAAGACCTGGTAGGTCTGTAGAGCCTGCTAAGTCCGTTACGACGCCACCACAGGTATAGTGAGCTGCTGGAACTACAGGAATAGGTTCTTTTGTTATATCAAGATCAACCTCAAGGCACTTCTTATAGATCATTGGAAAGTGACTTTTAATAAAGTCTTCGCCACGATGAGTGATGTCAAGGTACAGACAGTCAACACCCAATCGCTTCATTTCATGGTCAATTGCACGAGCAACTACATCACGAGGTGCAAGTTCAAGTTGAGGGTGGAAGCGGTGCATAAAGCGTTCGCCATTTGGTAAAAGCAAGTGACCACCTTCGCCACGAACGGCTTCAGATATTAAGAATGAGCGCATTTTTGGATGGAAGAGGCTTGTTGGATGAAACTGCATGAATTCCATATTGGCAACACGACACTTAGCTCGCCATGCCATTGCTATACCGTCGCCTGTTGCAACTTCAGGGTTGCTTGTGTAGAGGTAGGTTTTACTTGCGCCGCCAGTAGCCAACACGACAGCATTTGCTTTGACTGTTTCTACATGGTTTTCAGCTTGATTATAAACATAAGCACCACAGCAATGATCATCCTTTTGACCTGTAATAGGTTTTGCACGAATAAGATCAACAGCAGTGCGGTGGGATAGTAGTTTGATGTTCTTACGTGTTTGAACTGTTTTGGCAAGCACTTGCCAAATTGCTACACCTGTTGCGTCCGCCGCATGAATAATTCGTCTATGGCTATGGCCACCTTCTTGAGTAAGATGGAGGCTGGATAGGTCATTACTTACTGAGGTGCCAGGTGTTGCTGTATTACGTGTAAACGGGACCCCTAATTCATCAAGCCATTGAATAATGCCGGGGCCAGATTCAACAATCGCCTGGACTACGTCTTCTTTACAAAGACCGCCACCACAAATCAGGGTGTCTTGTACATGGGCATCTAGTGAGTCAGTATCATCTATTACAGCAGCGATGCCGCCTTGAGCATAAAATGTGCTTGCTTCTGTGATATCTGCTTTACTCAGAATAACAACAGAAAGGTGTTCAGGAAGTTTGAGAGCGCAGCTAAGGCCTGCAGCTCCACTGCCAATAATGAGAACATCGCACTGGTGGCTACTTTGATCGAGATTGCTATTTGTGTTTAGTTGTGTTATTCCAGTCATGTCATATCCATTGCAAGTCAGTGAAGGTGAACTTATTCACCTATCTTCGGTGTCTTTTTGGAACTTTATACCAGGATTGCATTCTAACCCAGAACAAGGCGATTCGCTTACACAAGTTTTGGTGTTTAATCATTGATTGCTATCGATAGAAATGAATATCACACAAAACCAGTTGTATGCGAGTTAAATGATGCAATAAATGCTGGGAATATTTCAGCAGTTGTTGTTGGCGTTTCGGAACCGTTGCTTAAATTGCTTATTTAAGCATCATCCTATTCACTTGATATTGTAAATCAAGTGATAAACTCTGGGGTGGAGTATGAATTCAACTGATTCTCAAAATACTAAACGAAGTAAGGCGAAGTCGACGGGGGAAGATAGCTCGTTCAACAGCCAAGCTCAGAATGTGATACCTCTAAGGAGTAAAGCCTCCGTGCCTCAAAAAGATATTGATATGGCTCTTGTTACTAGGGCTCAGTCTGGCGATTACCAAGCATTTGATATGCTTGTCAAAAAATACCAGCACAGGCTATTGGCATTGGCGCAGCGTTTTGTTGGTGATGCCGATGAAGCAATGGATGTCGTACAAGACAGTTTTATCAAAGTATATAAAGCATTAGGTCGTTTCCGTGGTGAAAGTGCCTTCTATACTTGGATTTACAGAATTACGGTTAATACCGCAAAGAATTTTCTGGCAAGCCGCCAGCGTCGTCCTCAGGGGGTTGATGTTGATCTTGAAGAGCTTGAATCTTCTGCTCATGCAGGGCAGGCCCTCCATGAGGTGTCCACACCTGAATCTGAAGCGTACCGTGATGAGCTTGAAGCAGTTGTTATGAATGCTATTGATGGGCTATCTCACGATTTACGTACTGCTTTAGTGCTTCGTGAATTTGAAGGGCTAAGCTATGAAGATATAGCTGTTATCATGGAGTGTCCAATTGGTACAGTAAGGTCACGTATTTTTAGAGCTCGTGACGCAGTCGATGAAAAAATTAAACTCGCTTCTGGTCAAAAAGAAGAGTCATTGCAAGTCTAAAAAGAAGCTGGAGTAGCTAGAGTAAGCTAATGCTGAGCAGTTCTAGTAGCTGTAGACCTGTTCAGATCAAAATTCAAACTTTTTTATCGTGAAATTGTCGATGATTCGCAACTAATTAATCGATAAGCAGTCTAAATTTACAATAGGGTATGAGGAGCAGGGTTATCAATCAGTACGACAGTTTCTGCTGAAGATAAGTCTGGTAGTCGAGTATGAATTCGAACATTTAAGGGCAAGATATGACGGGCAATCAATTTAATGTAAGTCAAGAAGACTTACAACTCTTATCAGCAATGTTGGATGGTGAAATTAGTGATCAAGAGCTTGATCACCTTTTAGATCGTATGGCTCATGAGCCAGCTCTTGGTCAAGCTTGGTCACGCTTATCTCAAATTCAAGCCGCAACTCATCATCAAGCTCAAGCAGGTCTTGATATTGATTTGAGTCAAGGTATTGCAGCTAAACTTGCAAAAGAAGAGATTGAGCAAACGCCAACACCTGTTATTCCATTTCCGGAGAAGTTTGCACAGCAAGAACAGAAATCGAATTCTAATGTGCACCAGTTTGATTTAAGCGCTAAGTTAAAAGCTCAGCTTTCACCTGATGCAGAAAAGAAGCAGGCGAGCGTTGCTCACGCTGTTTCACAAGTGATTGAAAAATCGAGCCCTGCTAAAGTGAGTAAGCTCAAAGGTAAGAGCTTTGGCAAGCAGTTGCTTGCTCATATTGCCGTAGCAGCATCTGTTGCAAGCATTACAGTATGGGTTCAAAGTGATTTTATGAATACTGAGCAGCAGCTTGTGCAGCAAGAAACTCAAGTAGAAGCAAATCCAGCGACTGGAGTGCTGCCGGCTTCTATCGTAGCTAACGGTGTTCAAGATGAGCCAAAGGCGACTTTTGAGACTGTTGGTAACAAACCATCTCAGCTTCGAGTTGACTGGTCTGTAGGCGACTCAAATTTTGATATTATTGGTACACAGCAACTAACACGTAACCATAATATTATGAAGGCATCAGCAGAGCAATAATTCTGCTGAAAGCCCTTAATCTGATTGCCCGAAAGGTTTCGTTGAAGTAGATTCGACGAAACCTTTTTCTGTTTATAAGCCTCTCTTTCTTTATTTTTTGGGCAAGCCCTGGATTTTTTCATGGTATACTCTCACACCAAAAGAGGTCGAAGGATATCCAGAGAGGCGTTCTTTCTGATCAGTATTCATTAGCATATAAGAGATATTGTGTGACTGAAATTCAACATATTCGAAATTTTTCCATTATTGCCCACATTGACCATGGTAAATCCACGCTGTCCGACCGTTTAATTCAAATTTGCGGTGGCTTAACTGAGCGTGAGCTTAAAGAGCAAGTGCTTGACTCGATGGAGATTGAGCGCGAAAGAGGCATCACAATCAAAGCTCAGAGTGTAACTCTTGATTATAAAGCTCAAGATGGCAATACCTATCAGCTTAACTTCATTGATACTCCTGGCCACGTTGACTTTTCTTATGAAGTATCGCGATCCCTTGCTGCTTGTGAAGGCGCACTTCTCGTTGTTGATGCTGCTCAAGGTGTTGAGGCTCAGTCTGTTGCAAACTGCTACACAGCTATCGATCAAGGTCTTGAAGTTGTTCCTGTTCTTAATAAGATTGATTTGCCATCAGCAGACCCAGATAAAGTAATCAATGAAATTGGTGACATTATTGGTATTGATGCTAAAGATGCCACAAAGGTAAGTGCTAAAACTGGTGTAGGTGTAGATGAGCTATTAGAAGTGCTTGTTAAGTCTATTCCTGCACCTGAAGGAAATCGTGATGGTGCGCTACAAGCATTAATCATTGACTCTTGGTTTGATAACTACCAAGGCGTTGTGTCTCTCATTCGTGTTATACATGGCGAGATTCGCAAGGGCGATAAGGTCATAATGAAGTCTACAGGTCAAGTGCATTCTATTGACCAGGTTGGTATCTTTACGCCAAAACAAAATGCAACTGGTGTATTGAAGGCTGGTGAAGTTGGTTACATCATTGCTGGTATCAAAGATATTTATGGTGCTCCTGTTGGTGATACTGTCGTTCATGCTAAAGGTGGCGCTGACGTTGCAGCTTTGCCAGGCTTTAAAAAAGTACAACCGCAGGTTTATGCCGGTCTATTCCCAGTCTCTTCCGATGACTATGAAGACTTCCGTGAAGCGCTCGCTAAATTAACATTAAATGATGCATCATTGTTCTATGAGCCAGAGTCATCTGATGCACTTGGTTTTGGTTTCCGTTGTGGCTTCCTTGGTCTTCTTCATATGGAGATTATTCAAGAACGTCTTGAGCGTGAATATGATCTTGATCTTATTACGACAGCCCCAACTGTAATCTATGAAGTAGAGCAGACAGATGGTTCTATCATTTATGTTGATAACCCTTCATCTCTACCGCCAACAAATAAAGTAAACGAATACCGAGAGCCAATTGCTGATGTCAATATTCTTGTACCACAAGATTATCTTGGCAATGTTATTCAGCTTTGTGTTGAGCGTCGTGGTGTTCAGAAAAACATGCAATTCACAGGCTCTCAAGTATCTTTAAGCTACGACATCCCAATGAACGAAGTTGTGATGGACTTTTTCGATCGTTTGAAGTCTTGCAGTCGTGGTTATGCATCCCTTGATTATCAATTCCTACGCTTTGAAGCCAGTAAAATGAGCCTTGTTGAAGTGCTTATAAATGGTGAAAAAGTTGACGCGTTAGCAATGATTTGCCATGTTGATCATGCTGTACAACGTGGTCGTAGTGTACTTGAAAAAATGAAAGATTTGATTCCACGTCAAATGTTTGAAGTTGCGCTACAAGCTGCAATTGGTTCAAAAATTATTGCCCGAGAAACTGTAAAGGCGCTTCGTAAAAACGTAACTGCTAAGTGCTATGGCGGCGATGCTTCTCGTAAGCGTAAGCTTCTAGAGAAACAAAAAGCTGGTAAAAAACGAATGAAGCAAGTAGGACGCGTGGAAATTCCACAAGAAGCTTTCCTTGCAGTTTTGAAAGCTGACAAATAATAAAGCATTGCCCCTCATGAGGGGCAGGGCTAAAGGAAAGTTATGAATATCGATATAGAGTTTTGGTTATTATTACTAGTATTGATCACTGGTATTTGTTGGGTTATTGATCGTCAGAAATTTGAGCCTGTCCGAAAAAAAGATTTAGAAGCTGCGAAAGCGCAAAAGCCTAATTTATCTAAAGATGAAGAAGAGCAGCTCCTTAATTCAGGTGGCGCAATTCAAGTTTTAAGGTCATTATTCCCAGTATTTTTACTTGTAGTTGTTATTCGTAGCTTTCTCTTTGAACCTTTTACTATCCCTTCAAGCTCTATGGAGCCAACGTTATACCCAGGTGACTTTGTTTTTGTGAACAAGTTTCATTATGGTATTCGTTTACCTGGCGTTAAAACAAAAGTCATTGATATTAATGACCCTAAAAAGGGTGATGTGATTGTTTTTAGGTATCCAATAGACCAAAAAACAAACTACATTAAGCGTGTTGTTGGTGTACCTGGTGATCATGTTCGTTATGATGGTAATAAAAATCTCTACATCAATGACAAGCTTGTAGACGTTCAAGAATGGAGCCTCAATGCTGCTACTCGCACAAAAGAGGGCATAGAGCAATTACCAACTGGTGAGAAGACGACTCACGCACACCAGATTCGAGTTGATCTAAGTCGACCTGCAACAACTGCCGGATTCCAGGCGCCTTTAGATGTTGTTGTGCCTGAGAATCAATACCTTGTTTTCGGCGATAATCGTGACCATAGTTCCGATAGCCGTTACTGGGGATTTGTTGACGATAAACTTATTGTTGGTAAAGCTCAGGGCATCTGGATGCATCTTAATGGCTGGGTGCCAAGTTTTTCCCGTAACGGTTGGATTCAGTAGACTATAATTCCTTTAATCAATTTGGATTGAAGGAGTTAGTAATGCAGAAATGGATTTCGATTGGCTTACGCCGTAAAATGAAAGGGATGTCTAATTGGGAAGCTTTTTCATTCCTAATTTTAGTTGGTGGTTACTTTTTTATTGGTATGAATCTTTACGAGCCTCTTTGGGATCGTTGGAAGATTTATGGTATTTTAGAGACCACCATGGCCGAGGAAGATACGCTTAAACAAGAAAAAAGTGTAATTGCAAGCCGTATTCTTAAACGGATGAGTGTGAACAACATTTATGGTGTCACACAGAAAGATTTTAAAATTCAAAGAACAGATAAAACTATACGTCTTACTTTTAATAAATCTCTTCCTGCGTCTATGCCTTTTGATATCGACGTCAATGTTAAGGTCAACAAAGTCATTGAGGCTAAGAGAGTTTTTTAACTTTTTGAAAAGTAGGGGGTTTAGTTGCTGGGTGCTGAAGTTGTCTGTGAGAGCTTCCCTCAGCCTCTGTTAACACAGGGTATGACTCGCTAATGACTAAAAGACAGCGCCAAGCACTTCAAGCTCTAGAACGTCGCTTAAATTATCAGTTCAAAAACTTTGACTTATTACAAGAGGCAATGAGCCACTCGTCACTTGAGGGCGCTAAAAACAACGAACGCTTAGAGTTTCTTGGTGATGGTGTTCTCAACCTTGTTGTTGCAGAATATCTTATTGCGCACTTTCCTCATGTTCAGGAAGGGAAGCTCAGTCGTATGCGTGCACAACTTGTTTGTAAAGAGGCTTTAGCAAAAGTAGCAGCTGCTTATAGTATAAGTGATGCACTGATTCTTGGTCCCAGTGAGGCTCGTGGTGGAAGCCAGCAAAGAAAGTCTATTATGGCTGATGCTGTGGAAGCTATTATTGGAGCTGTTTTCCAAGAATCAGGCTATGAAGTTGCTAAAGAAGCCATTTTACGCTGGTTTGGTTCTTTGTTAGCAGATCTCTCTTTAGATTTAGCTGCTAAGGACCCTAAAACTCGTTTACAAGAGTACTGTCAAAGACATAAATATGCTTTACCATCTTATTGTTTAATAGAAGAGCAACAAAAAGATGGGGACACCTACTTCTCTGTGAAGGCGGAAGTAGAGGAGTTAAACCTAGAATCCTTTGGTGACGGAAGTAGCCGTAAAAAAGCTGAACAAAAAGCAGCTCAATCATTACTCGACCAAATTTGTGATTAAAACTCATCCTTTTAAGGGTATTTATGGTACCCTTTGCCCAACTTAATTCTTATTTCGAAACCCAACATACAAGAATGTCAGTCTAAGACTTTGTTTATACACAGTTATTTCTGTGAAACTGTTGATCCAGGTTGTAAAAGTCCAACTGACTTAATAAGGTACGATAGTGCTCACTTTCATCTTTTTTATGCATGGAAATGAGGCTTAATCAACATTTATAAAGGTAAATAAAAGACTATGACAGAAATCAACCGTGATGAAGACCAGCAAGCCCCAGCAGATTTAACAGAAGATTTGCAAGCAGCTTTTACGAAGGGGAGAGCTCTTGATCTGGCAAGCTTTGGTATCACAGATGAAGGTCTTGTAGAGTCCCAAGAACCAGTTATTGAATTTGATGACAATGCCTACTTTGGTCATGTGACTATCATTGGTCGCCCAAATGTTGGTAAGTCAACGCTTTTGAATCATATCCTTGGTGAAAAAATTAGTATTACATCACGTAAGCCTCAGACAACACGTCACCAAGTGCTTGGTATATTTAGTGAAAATGAAGGTCAGATGGTATTTGTTGATACACCTGGTATCCATAAAAAAGCAAATAAAGCACTTAATAAATACATGAACCGTGCTGCAACTCAAGGCATGAAAGATGTTGATGTGCTTGTTTGGATGGTATCTGCAGGTCAGTTAACAGAAGAAGATGAGTATATTGGTGAGCTTGTTGCAAAAGTTAAAGCTGAAAGTGATACGCCTCTTATTATTCTGGTAAACAAGATTGATAAAAATGGCAGTCATGAAGTGTTGTTACCATATCTGTCAAACTTGCAGGCTAAGTACAACCCTGACCATTTGATCCCTGTGTCTGCACTGCAAAGCCGTAATCTTGATACGCTTCTTAATGTTTTGAGATCAATGCTGCCGAAGGGTAAACCATTCTTTGATAAAGAACAGCTTACAGATAGAACGCTTCGTTTCTTAGCAGCAGAGCGAATTCGTGAAAAGTTAACTCGTCAGCTTGGCGACGAACTTCCTCATGAATTAACTGTTGAGATTGAAGCTTTTAAAGAAGATGACGATCTTGCTCATATCCATGGTCTAATCCTTGTGGAAAGATCGAGCCAAAAGTCTATAGTCATTGGTAAGCGCGGCGCTCGACTAAAGCGTGTTGGCTCTGATGCTCGAGTTGAGCTAGAGCGCCTTCTTGGCAAAAAAGTGATGCTTGAGCTGTGGGTTCGAGTGAAGTCTGGCTGGTCTGATGACGAGCGAGCACTGCAATCTTTAGGTTATGTTGATTAAATTTGAATGATATAGACGATTTTGCACAAGCCTATGTGTTACATAGGCGACCTTTTAGAGAAACAAGTGCGCTTGTAGCTCTGTGGGTTGAAAATCTAGGGCTTGTGCGAGCCGTCATTAAAGGCGTTGCTGGCCAAAGCAAGTCTGCTATTTTAAGAAATGCATGGCTACAGCCGTTCCAGCTTATACGGGTTCAGATTCGAGGGACTCGTGATCTAAAGACCATCTATAAATTTGAACCTGTGCCAACAGGTGTTGTCATCAAAGGCGAACCACTATTTGCCTGCACCTATATTAACGAGCTTCTTCTATTTACATTAAACAAGCACGAGCCAGAACTTCATTTTTTTTCTTATTATCAAGAATTTCTTAAACGAATAACTGATATTTTCCGACCGGATACTGAAATTGAACCAGCGCTTCGCCAAAAGCAAATGATCATTGAGTTACGATGCTTCGAACAATATTTACTAGAAGCTATTGGTTACTCTTTTGATTGGGGGAGTGCTAGAGATGAAAATATTGAAGTTAATATGGCCTATGGTTTCGAGCCAGGTGAGGGTTTTTTTCCTCAAGCTAGCGGTCTTTACCAAGGTGCTTTACTCATAGCCATAGCCCAAGGGCAGTGGCAAACGAAGGGGGCTCTCGGGGCTGCTAGGGCTGCCTTGAGGCAACAACTTGAGTGGGTGCTGGGACGATCATTACATGCTCCATCCTCTCAGGGTAAGTTGATGAGGCCAGAAAATGGTTGAGCTCCATAATGCTTGCATTCAGAAGCTGTTGTTGATCTGAGTTGTCATGTCTTTGAGTTAATCTATATAACGGCTTTTTACTTCTAAAGTCGAAGAGGGTTACCGTAAATAAGTTAACAAGACTTTGGTCTGATTCTGGGTGGGCGGTATAGTCAATAGCAATCACGAGTGCATCTTCTTGGTTTTGTGGTGGTCCACTGATAAGTAAGCTTGCTTGAGCAGCCTGGTTAAATTTTCTATGAGTAGCAACTGAGTGAGTTTGCTTTTGAGGCTCTAGGATTCTTTTAACTTCTAATGGTGATATTAAGTCGAGCTGAGATGCAAAGAGCAAAAATTCAGCTATTGAGTCGCGGTTAACTGCAAAATTCACGTTTTGAGGAATTGCTCCACCTGTATAATCAGAGGCTTGTTGAACATCCAGGGTAGATTGGGCGATTCCTAGAAGCTCACCATATTGGTTGAGAATAGGGCCGCCTGAATTGCCCGGTTGAATTGGGGCTGAGATTTGGAATTGAGTAGGTTCATCTGCAAATCCAACAGAGGCACTTACAATACCTTGAGTAAGACGAGGTGAAGTACCTAATAAAGCGCTTAAAGGATAGCCAAGAGCAAAAACATCTTCTCCAAGCTCGTAAGATGTATTAGTTGAAAAGGGGATACTCGGCCAAGGGCCTATCTTCTCTGTTTTGAGTAGAGCAAGGTCCATAAATGGGTCTCTTAAAACGACATTGAATGGCACTTTCTCACCATTGTATTGGACATCAAGTTTTTCTCGATGGCCAATTACATGATCGCAGGTAAGAAGGTAGCCGCTCGAAGTGATAAAAAAACCAGTACCTTGAGGTGCAAAGAAAGTATTGCTTTCAAATTGTTCAGTAAGAATGCCTTGCTGATTAAGTGCATCAGCCATTTGTTGTGACACGTTTAAAGTGTCTGCATAGTTGGTCACTATGTAGGCTTTTTTATATTGCTGTTCAAGATTATTTACATTCTGGTTTTTAAAAACTCTGAAGCTAGACGAGCTTGAATTATGGTCGCTCACACTTGAATTCAGATGTGCGCACCCGCTGAAAAATAAGCACGTCGAGATGGCAAAAATCTGTAATCTTTTGATTTTTGAACTAAAAGTAATCTCGCGAGTCAATTTATAGTCATTATTTTGGATACTGCTTGTCAATTGACAAATTCCTTGTGCCACAACCCGTATTATATCAATAGGATGAAACCATCACTGCATCTAACTTTTAGCGTTTAAAGCGACTTTACGTAAACATGGTTTTCTGATATCAAGGGCATAATAAAAAGACATACTTAAATTAAAGATGGCATTAAGATACTATTCGGTCAAAGGAAAGATACACAGAGACTGGTTTATGTTGCTATTGGAGGCTGAATTGAACAAAAAAGTTAACCAGCTTGTGGGCCTGTTTGTCCGGTTTGGGCTTTTGGTAACACTGCTTGGCTTATGCAAGAGTATGTATGCAGAGACGAGCTTTGAACACTCTCTTATTAATATTCCACCCTTTGGCGCTGATGGTTCTCAAGCTCGTATTGCTCAAGGGCAAGACTTAAGTAACCCTGCAGATGCTCCATGGATGGCAAGTTTGCATAATGTTTACAACGAAGCATTCTGTGGTGCTGTCCTTATTGATTCACAACATTTACTTACAGCCTCTCATTGTGTTGCTCATTTGCTTCCAAATGAATTTTCAATTGTCTTTGGTCAATACCTTTATTCGAGTGAAAGACATCAAGTCGAACGAACCTGGGTTCCTGTAGGGTTTCGTTGGTCTCACCTAAGTGAAGATATTGCTGTTATTACGCTTAAAGAGCCTGTAAATATTGAACCGCTTGCAATTGCTGATGCGTCTAGTATTGATCATTTAAATACTGGTGACCCACTGCAGATTTTAGGTTTTGGGCAAATGGCAGATTCTGGCAATTTAAGCCCAACCTTAAAACAGGGCACTGTCCCATTCGTAAAGACTGATACATGTTCTTATTATTGGCAGGAGGAATACCCTTCTTTAGCTGCCATGATTGGTGTTGAAAGTCTTTGCGCCAGTGGCTTTGGGTTTGAAACAGATACATGTTTAGGTGACTCAGGTGGCCCTTTGTTGCTTTACGATCAAACTTGGAAGCTTTTGGGCTTAACCAGCTTTGGTGAGGCAACCTGTGGTGGCGCTGATAAGCCATCTGTCTATGTGAGACCAACGGCTTTCGCAGGCCCTATTGAAAAAGCCGTTCACGGTGAAGCTTATTCAGCAAACTGGACCCAAACTCTTGTTGGGGATGATCCAGCCTTAAGTCAGCAAACTCTTATTCTTGAAAATACGTCAGATGATGTGTGGCAGCTTGGTGAGCTCGCATTTGATTCCACAAGCATTTTTCAGTTTGTCGGTGGGAGCTGCTTTAATTCAATCTTACAACCTGGCTCAACCTGTACTGTTGATTTACAGTTTTCTCCAAAATCTGGAGGTTTTGTTGCTCAACGATTTTTGCTCCCACGCCAAGGTCAGTCGCCAATTTGGATAGATCTCCAAGGCTTTGGTTATGAGTTTATTGATGAGGCAGTTTTTGGTGCAGCAGCACTTTTCGGCTTTGCTGGCGGTGAGTTTATGCCAAGTGTTTCAGAAAGTAGTGGGTATTTAAATTCTGCACATATCAGCTGGCAAGGTATGCAGCCTCTTGAAACGAGTGAGTTGTATATCGGAGGTGATAAGGCTCAAGACGTTACTTTATTGCTTGATTATACTCCTGTTGAAGCGAATCAAATGCCATTGATTTATATTGAGACGCTGAATCAATACGGTCAAAAAGAGAAGTTTGAAATTGATAATCTTCAAGGGTGGCAACATAAGACTATTTCTCTAGCAAGTGGTGACTACATCCATGTAAATGTCCAAGCACGAGGTCATGGAGTAGAGGGCAAGATTAAGCTCGATATTGCTGTAGATGAACCTGCGACTACAGATATTCAAAGTGATAGCCTTGATAATTCGAGTGAAAATAATGTACAAGTGGACTCTCAGCCTAAAGAAGTTCAGCTCGAAGCTGGCGGTGGCCTAGGTCATATAAGTCTTTTATCGCTGCTTGGTTTAAGTGTGTTGAGACGAGTAACAGCTCGATTTCATACTTAATGAAAGCTTTTCAAAAGAAATAAACTTTATGGCTACTCAATAACTTTAAAGAAAAGGGTGCACATTATGAGTAATGGTATGAGTCAAGTTAGCATAAACGACTTTCAAACAATTGAATCAATTGTTGGTCGAACGCCTTTAGTTCGATTACAGCGTTTAGTTAAGCATTCTGAGCACATTATTCTATGTAAGTTAGAAGGGCAGAACCCTGCTGGATCTGTAAAAGATCGACCAGCTTTATCGATGATTAGTCATGCAGAAGCTCGTGGTGATATTAAGCCTGGAGATCATTTGATTGAAGCAACGAGTGGTAATACGGGGATTGCCTTAGCAATGGCAGCTGCAATTAAAGGTTATAAAATGACTTTAATCATGCCTAATAATGCATCGCAAGAACGCAAAGATGCAATGACTGCCTATGGTGCAACTCTTATCGAAGTGACATCTGCCCAGGGTATGGAAGGTGCTCGTGATTTAGCTTTATCGATGGCAGAAAAAGGCGAAGGTATCGTTTTAAATCAATTTGGTAATACAGACAATCCACTGGCTCATTATAAAACAACTGGCCCTGAAATCTGGCGAGATACAAAAGGTGCAGTCACTCATTTCGTAAGTTCAATGGGCACTACGGGCACTATCATGGGTGTAAGTCGCTACCTTAAAGAACAAAATACTGATGTGCAAATTATTGGGTTGGAGCCATCTGAGGGTGCATCTATTCCTGGTATTCGAAAGTGGCCAGCAGAATATTTACCAAGTATATTTGATGCTGCACGAGTAGATCAAAAAATTCAAATGGATCAAAAAACAGCTGAAGAAACCATGCGAGCAATGGCTTCTCAAGAGGGCATATTTGCTGGTGTTTCTTCCGGTGGTGCTGTTGCAGGTGCGTTACGTTTATCCGATCAATTAGCGGCAGACAAACCTGGTGAGCCAGCTGTTATTGTGTGCATCGTTTGTGATCGTGGTGACAGATACTTATCAACTGGCGTTTACTCCCCTCAAGGTTAATCCAGAAAAGTATTTTTTCTTAATTCTGATATACCTTATTTATATTTACATGACCATATCTTCAGCAGATTTGTAAGCCATACAAGAATTTAGCTTACAAATCTGTCATATCTAAGCATTAAATAATTTATATGGAATTAAGGTTAGTGTATGGCTGTTTGTAGTGCTATATCTTCTGTAATTGATACAGCTTCCAAGTATGAAATCCCTTCAATTTGTAATGTACTTGCAAACTTATGCGGATCAAGTCAAAAAGAGCAGCCAAAGTGTTGTAATGCATTAGGTGATATGAAATCACCACAGATAAAATGCACTGCTGGTCTGCATGTTCTTTCAGAGGTTGATGCTTCTCGTCGAATGACTAAATCAGTTTTACGAGCTGGCTTTCAAAAAGCATTATTTGAAAAAGGCGCTTTTCTTGCAAACTTTATTAAAGAGCCTCGGGCTTTAGCAGCAATTTCTCCACCGGAGTTTGAGTCTGGCTTTATCGCAGAAACCAATTCAAATTGGGCTTCGACAATTGGGTATCGAAAAAAAATGGGCAAAACTATGGATGACGCCCATTTAGGCCGAGCTTTTGATTTTACAGCTGGTGGTGTTGTATATAAAGCAACGTTAACAGGCATTTTTGATGGTTTTGGTGGCCCTGTCGTTTCTCGAACGATAGAGTCGAAAATAACGCCTCTTTTAATGCGTAACCTTGAACGTTTTAACCAGTCAACTTTATCCGATAAAAACATTTATAATGCATTGCGACAAACAATGGCAGATATTGAAACCTATGCTCAATCTAACTCAGATTTAGCAGAAGCCTTCAAAGAAGTGGGTAGTACTCTGAATATAGGCGTGCAAATCGGACAGCAGCTTTATACTGCAAACCTTGGTGATTCTCGCTCTATCTTGGTCAGCATCAAAAATGGAACAGTATCTATCCGTCAATTAACAGAGGATCAAAAAGTCAGTGCTGATCTAAAGGCTATTGGTCAGAGCGCATTGAATCGTGACAATGAGAATGAGCTGGTTACCGGTTATTTTGAAAGACGGGTAAAAAAAGGTGGTGGAACATATAGAGGGAACAGGGTATTCACGCCTTGGTCAAAGCAAAAAATTATGGTGACTCGAGCCATAGGTGCGCTTAATCATAAGGGGGCGTTAGAAAGCCTTGCAAAGGTTGGCAAAGTTCCACTTGATCCAGATGCAACACATATTTTTATGCAAGGATGTGATGGCTTATTTGATGTTGCAAATTCTGAGGATTATGCGCAGTTACATATTGAGCTGCAAAATAATCCAGATTTCTTGGACTCAGGCATGACAACATCAGAAGCCTTCGTTAAAAATGCATACGCTCTCAAATCGAAAGATAATTTAACATCAATGGTGACTTTAATTAAGGTAAGTCATGACGATGTAAAAATTGAAACAGATCAAATAGGGGTAAAGCAGGCGCAGGATTATATGGATGATTTGTTGAAAGTAAAAGTTTAAAAAGCTGTTATTTCAATGGGTTAAGTTGTTTATAAATTCTCCAATTTTTCTAATTAATGTAATTGCGCGTACTTATGAACGGTGCTTGATTGTTAAACTGTATTTTTTAAATCTAAGGCATAAATATGGTTACTTCCAGCACATTAAACCCATCAGGGGTTACCACAAAGAATAGTAGCGCCACTTTTGTGGAACAGTCAGAGCTCGCATCACTTGATACTGTTAATAGCACAGCTTCAGGAAAAGTTAGTGCCAATTCTAAAGACATGAAAGGGCCAATAGAGCATGGACATCAGTTAGCGATTCCTGAGATTCAGGTTGATGGTGTATCAATCGTTGCACCGCAAAAGAAAGCTCAAGATGTTCTTGTCGTGAAAAAAAGTCATGACGAAGTAAGTGATGACTCCAGTGAAGAAGCTAAAGCAGATAAGAAATTTCATTACCATGAAGGTATGAGCAGACAGCAAGCTGAAGCCTATTTAAACTTACACCCTGAAGAAGTTTTTGTAACTCGTCCTTCATCTCGTGGAGATGTTCAAGCCATGACGTTTAAAAGTAAAGTTGATGGTAAGTTTAAAAACTATTTGGTGAGTGTCCCAAAAATTTTAGATGGTCAAATGCTTGTGCATTGGTCAGGAAAGCCGACTTTAATTGGTGATGGTTCAAGCTCTGTTTCCTTGGAAAGTTTGTTGCGTTTTATTGAGACTGGCAGATAAAAAAGTAAAAGCCCAATTTTTGGGCTTTTACACTTGTATTGACGCTTTAATTAAAGCTTGACTTGATCAAGGTATCCAAGCGTTTGCGTTGCAAGTGCTTGGCGCTCTTTAGTTGCTGCGCCAGCAAGACAGAAACCAACTAATTGCTCACCTCTGTAGTAGAAAGTACGAACTGCTGGCTCTTCATCCGTGATAATTTCTTCTTTCACTGTAAGTTCTGGGTGTTGAGCATCTAGTGGTGGACATACAACCATTGGGAATGAGCTTGTTTTAACGGCGACAGGCATGCATGGGTATTTTAATTCAGCATCTTTACCAGTTAAAACTTGTGCGAGTACGCGGGCGCCTTCCATGATTGGTAAAATATATGGGAGTACAAGGCCTTCAACTTCAACGCAATCCCCAAGTGCATAGATGTTCGCTTCTGATGTTTGAAGTTGCGTATTGCAAACAATGCCTTTATTTGTTTTGAGACCAATTGAATTCGCAAGTTCAAGGCGAGGGCGCAAGCCAAGAGCACTAATGACAAGATCTGCTTCAATAACTTCTGATCCAGTTTTAATCTGATAAATTGTTTTATCATCTTGTGCTACTTCAGTAATAGACTCAACAGCAGTCTCAGTCTTAACATCAAAACCAAGCGCTTTAAATTCACGCTCTAATGCTTCACTCAGGTTTGCTGAGATAAGGCGTGGTAGAAGCTGATTTTCACGCTCAATAAGCGTAATTTGATGTTCTGCAAAATGAATGTCATTCGCCAGTTCACAGCCAACAAGACCGCCACCAATAATTGCAATACGGGCTTTATCACCAGCTGCATCTAATTTAGCACGGAAGTTGTTGTAGTCGTTAATGTGGTTAATTGCTACTGCATTCTCAATGCCAGGAATGGCAGGTGCAAAAGGTTCTGCGCCAACAGCAAGAACAAGCTTGTCGTATGCAAGGGTTTTAAGTTCAACCTGGCCTGCATCAAGCGTTTGTTCTAGATGAATAATTTGAGTTGTAGTATCAACTTTTGTCACTTGAGCATGTGCAATTGTTTGAATTTGCGTTTTTTCTGCAAGAACAGTGCTGTCTTGCATGACAAGTCTTTCAAGAGGTAGCTTTTTAATAAAAGCATTAGAAAGCATAGGCTTAGAATAAAAGCCACCTTGGTCTGCTGAAACTACAGTGATAGCTTGTTCTGGGTTTGCTTTACGAAGCTCGCGGGCAAGGCTGACGCCAGCCTGTCCACTACCAATAATAACAATTGGGTTGTTAGAAGCCATGCTGGCATCTCCTTTAGGTACTTATTCAAGTAGGTACTGTATTTAAGAAAGGATTGCTAATAGGTTTTAGAATGCAACCATTTCGAAGTCATCTTTACCGACGCCACAATCTGGGCATAACCAATCAGCAGGTACATCTTCCCATGCAGTACCTGGTTCAATACCATCTTCTGGCCAGCCTAGAGCTTCATCATAGATAAGACCACAAACAATACACTGCCATTTACGCGTATTTTCAGACATAGATAACTCCGATGTTAAAAAGAATTCTTTTGTTATAAAAACCTTACACATTTTAAGGTTGTTTATACTAAATTGAGAGGCATCACACTATCGTGAAAGTATGCCAAGACAAAAATGGTATCTACTCTATGGCGGAACGTATCAGACGTCAAGTTCTCCATGAGATGACTTCGCATAATCCATTGAAAAAGAAGCATCAGCTTATGGTGTAAAGGGGTAAATATATGAGTGAGTTACTTAATATTGATTTTGCATCTTACGGGGTAAAGGAGCATCTTCAATCCTATCTCAATGAAATTTGGCCGCAAATGCGCCTGTTTGCACAACGGCAGTTGCGTCAAGATGCACTTGCTGAAGATCTTGTTCAGGAAGCGTTGCTGTCTGCGATACAAAATGCAGATAAGTTTAAAGGACAAGCAGCAGTTAAAACGTGGGTCTTTTCCATTCTCAGACGTAAAATAGCAGATCATTTTCGTAAATCACCACGAACACCCACAGATCAAACAGTGAATATGACTGATGAATCTGAAGAGTCTTTGGATATTCTTTTTGATGAAAGAGGGCGCTGGCATCCGCACTTTCAACCTGTTGAATGGGGAAATCCTGAAGCCACGAGGGTTCAAGATGAATTCTGGGTCACGTTTGATCTGTGTTTAAATGAGTTACCTGAGCAACAATGCACTACTTTTATGATGAGGGAATATATAGGTCTATCAACGGACGAAATTGTCAGTGAGCTTAAGATCTCAATTAATGCTGTCAATGTCACTTTGCATAGAGCAAGGATACGGCTTCAGCAATGTTTGAGTATTCGCTGGTTTGGAGAACAACAATGAAACACTGTGAAGCAATTACATTTTTAATATCAGAGTCGCAAGATCGCTCGCTGACATTAGGAGAGCGCTTCCGTTTGAAAACTCATCTTATGATGTGTCGTCACTGTAGAACATATGAGCAAAGCGTGCATCAAATTCGAGACATGATGAAATCATATTCATCTCTTGATGAGGTTTCATCAACAGAAACTCAAAGACCAGACCCCCGCAATCATTAGTCAATGAAGGCTGGCACAATCATTGAGCCTAGAACTATCGGCTGTGTAGCTCCAGTAAAGTTAAATGTATTGACTGGTTTATTATAGAAGCGTTGTTTGGCAAGCCAAGCAAATGCAGCAGCTTCAAGGAACTCAGGATCAAGATTAAAGTCTTCACTAGACATAACGACGGCTAGAGTTGCTAACCTTGTCTGGAGAAGCTCCATGAGCAATGGGTTGCGTGTTCCACCACCTGCAATAATAATCTTATTCTGCCCTGAACTTGAGTGTGTTTGGCTGAGTAATTTTTCAATATGCATTGCCACGCTTTCAACTGTGAAATGATAAAGCGTTGCCTGTACATCTTCATTGCTTAAATTGAGACTTTTAAGCTGGCTATCCAACCAATCAATATTAAAAATCTCAGGCCCTGTGCTTTTGGGTGTAGGCGCTTCAAAATATGGGTGCTGTAATAACCTTTGCAGCAGGGTTATATTGCATTCTCCTGATGCGCCCCAAGCCCCATTTTTGTCAAAACTTTGCTTGAGGTGTCGATAGACCCATTGGTTTAATAATGTATTTGCAGGGCCTGTATCACAGGCATGTGTTTTAATTTCGCCTGTGATTTTATGCTCCAGAACCGTAATATTAGCAATGCCGCCTAGGTTAAGAACAACTGTATAAACAGACTGTTTTAAATCAGGTGCACTTGGGAAAAATGCTTCGTGAAAGAGTGGAGCAAGTGGTGCACCTTGGCCTTGGGCAGCCATATCCATACTTCTAAAGTCGTAACAAATAGGTGTTTTTAGTGCCATACATAGGTAGTGTGGGTCACCGATTTGCATGGTAAAGGCATGAGCACCTTTTGGGTGGTGTCTAATGGTTTGGCCGTGATTACCTATCGCTTTTAATTCTTGCTGTCCAATCTTAGCTTGATACTTAGGTTGCTGAGTGAATTGCAGAGCGCAGTCAGCATAGAATTTACCGAGTTTGACTTGTAGCTCACCAAACTGAATACAGTTAAACGTAGGGGACAAGGCTGTATGCGCAAGCTCAGTACGTAGTGCTTCTGGGTATTCAACATAGTGAGTCACAATGTCGTGTATTTGATCGCCATGAAAACAGACTGCCGCAAGGTCAACGCCGTCCAAACTTGTGCCAGACATTATACCCATAAACCATTCCAGGTTTAGGTTGCTTTTATTTGCTGACAAGTCCGCTTTTTTCATGATGGCTCTCTAATTTAACTCTAATGTTTCAGACACTTCTTGTTCATTATTTTGAGGTGCTTTGGTTTTAAAGGCAAGGTGAACTGTGGCAAACCCTGGGTAGACAACTTGGTTGTTAGCAAGTCCTACAACTTCACCTTTAAAAGGCGAGGTTAGAAGGTATTGCTCATTGGTAATAGGGTTTGTAATTGTGCCAAGTAGGTCGCCTGGTTCAATTTTATCGCCAAGTTTAACTTTAGAAAAGAATATGCCGCCATGTTCAGCGCGTACCCAAAGGGATTCATAGTAGACAGGTTTTGGAGTGCCCCAGAAACTGAGTTTTTTATACATTCCAAGAGAATCCATTAAATTTAAAATACCTTCAACGCCATGCTCTACAGCTGTTGCATCCAATATCATAGGGCCGCCAAGCTCAAGAGTAACAGCTGGAATGCCATTTTTAACCGCTGCTTTTCGAAGAGTGCCTTCTGCACCTGATGATTGAAGTACAAGTGTCGAGCCAAAACCTTCAGTCATCTCAACAACACTTGGTACTTTTAAATCTGCACGGAGTTGGGGAATATTATCTCGATAAAAAGAGCCTGTATGAACATCAACAAGTGCAGAACAATTGGTGATAACTTGGTGGAAAAAGGAATACGCAATTCTAGATGCTAAGCTACCATGCTGTGTTCCAGGGAAGAAGCGGTTTAAATCACGACGGTCTACAAGATAGCGGGAGCTTCTGAGAAAGCCTTGAATATTAACAATTGGTACACCAATAAGGGTGCCTTTCAATTTTGATGCTTTAACGGAGTGAAGCACCTGGCGAACAATCTCAATGCCATTCAGTTCATCACCATGAACTGCACCAGTGATACAGAGTGTTGGGCCTGCTTCGGCGCCATTCACAACTAATACAGGTGCTTGGCTTGCAAGACCTTTCAGCGCATGGCCTGGTCGCCAAGCAACTCGTGTTGCTAAACCTGGTGGAATTTCAGTCCCTAAGAGTGTAATAGAGCGAGATTTTGGCGCTTCTGGCTCCTCTGGTGTCTCTTGAGCGATTTCTGGTGTTACAGTTTCAGTATTGTCGCTATCAGTCGTTGCTTCAGTAACTTCATCTGATGATGCTTGCTGCTCTAAAGCTTGCTCTTGTTTTTTTTCTTCAGCGACATCTTTTTTTGGTGATTCTACACGTTCAGTAACGACTTCTTCTGTCGTTTCTGTTGTTGATGGAATTTCCTCAAGATCACTAGACTCGACGGAGACTTCATCTGTGGGTTGTGAATCCTGGAGGATTTTCGTGTCTTCCTCTGAACGATCAAGGGTTGGTGCAGGCATTTCGAGCTTTTCTGTCATTGGTTCTGTTGCAGGAAGCTCGGTTTCAATAATAGGGTTTTCTTTTTGCACTTCTTCTGCAGGTACTTCCTGTACCTTTGGCATTTTTGGTGATGGTAATGCATGAAGTTCAGGTTTAGTTGTGGTCTTTGGTTGAGCTTCTATTTCATCGCTTAATGCTTCACTTTCGGAGGCAAGTAGTACAGCCGACGGGATACATATTAATCCAGCCACTAAACAACAGCAGATGTGTTTGAATTTTGAGTTTGAGGCAATAAAACGCCGCATGTATTATATCTCCGATATACTGTGGTGAATGCTTGGGGTTGAGAGTAGGGTTTAGACTAGTTCAACTTATTAATGATGCAATTATCTGTCATAAATAGACTATTCTCTGAATTAAAGAGTTGCATTATGATTGAGGCAACGTCCTTAAAGTTTCTAAGAATGAATAACTCTACTCAAGAGTATTGCTGTGCTTTTATAAATAAAGGAAAAAGATTTGTTCCATAAGAGTATAGTCCTGTAGTAAGAAACCACTAGGTGAAAAAGAAGGCAAAGAAACTTAATTTCTTTGCATAATATGGGTAGCAGAGCCAGCAACGACTTTAGGGGCGTTGTCTAGGGTAATAGGGTAAATAGTTTTGCATCAGTTTTCAAAAGCCGATTTGAAATGGAATACGCTTGGCGTCAAAATTATTGTATTAGCATTAATGACAACATTGCTTGCCAGTCTAGTTGTTTCAGGTATTCAACTTTACCTTAATTGGAACCGAGTTCAAGATGATAAAGTCAATGTGCTTTCTTCTGTCGAGTCTCTCTATCTACCTCTGATATCCAAAGCTTACTGGCATTATGATCTTGAGCAGGTTGAATCCTTAATGAGGCTGGTTAACGCCCTGCCTTATGTTGGTCAAGTGCACTTATTAGGGCAGTATGAAGAAAATTATACTGCAGGATCTGAGGTGCCTGAGCGATATCAAGAAGAGTACAAGTTTGATGTTAATGGTAATGCGCTTCACTTTTCAAGTTTAAATATAAGACCTGCAACGGAGTCTGAGACGACTACGGCCAATCTTGCTAATTATATTGGGCAGCTTCAAATTATTCTTGATAAAAGAAAAATGCATGAAACTCTATTTTCAGAAATGCTTAAAGCAATACCTATTTTATTATTACTACTGTTCGTTTTTTCTCTGACGTGCTTATTTGGAATTGTCTTGGTGGTATCAAGGCCTATCCAATATTTAACAGCTATTGTTGAGGAACCTCAAAAATTTCAATTAAATGATCTAATACGAAATCCGCTTGCTAAAAAGTGGTCGGACTCAATTGAAATTGAAAGTCTCTTTAAGGCCATCAATAAAATGAGATTTTCAATTCATAAGCAGATAACCCAAAAATCACTTTTACAGAAGCAGCTAGGACGATATGTCAAACTTTTACACTTAAGTAATAGTCAGTTAAAGGCTGTCTTTGACTCAATTGGTGATGCTGTTGTTGTAACAGATCATCAATTTATTGTTGAGTACGCCAATCAAAATGCCATGAACGTGCCTTTGTCGAGTGGTTCATTTAAAAAAGGGGAGTCCTTTTTTCAATTGCTTTATGCTAATACCCATCAAGAAGCCTTAGAAGGTCGATGGGATAAAAAGCTATTGAATGAAAGTACTGATGTCATTCGTGTTGATCTGACTTTATTTATCGGTCAAGGTGTAGGTGGAGAAACTATCCCTGAGTATTACACACTGAGCTGTGCTTCTTTTACTGGTGTTGACGAATTAAAGTCTTATGTATTCCTGTTCACAAATGTATCAGAGCATAAAAAGATGTTTCAGCGGATTGAGTATTTGGCAACACATGACTATTTGACTGGTACGCTGAATCGCTTCTCTTTTGAAAATAAAATGGCACCCTATATTAAAACGACTCATATGAATCCATACTTTACTTTAGAGCAAGGATCAACTGAAGCAGTTTTAATTTACATCAATATCGCTCACTTTAGAGTTGTGAATGACAGTGCTGGTCGAGTAGCAGGGGATGAGCTTTTAAAGCAAATTGGCCGCTTACTTTCAAATCGACTGGAAGAAAATGACTTTTTAGCTCGTTTAGAAGGTGATGTATTTGCTTTTGTTGCGATGGTGCAAAGCAAAGATGAAGCAAATGAACGGGCCAAATCTATCCATGAATGTATTTCAGGTTACAAGTTTTACTGGGGGAGTCGTAAATTCCAAGTCTCGATTTCAGTAGGCTGTGTTCTATTACCAAGTCATGTATCAAGTATTGATAACTTGCTGCAATATGCAGAAGGCTGCAGTAAACTCGCTAAAACTACACCTCAAGAGATTGAGTTCTTCTCTGAAGATTTAGAGCTTAAAGTGATGGGGGATAGGCAGGAAGTACGTGGTTTAATGGTTTTGGAAGAAGCAATTCAGTCTAAAACATTGAGACTCTACTTACAGCCAATTGTATCAATTCATGATCAAAGCGAAAACCAAGATAAGTCATCCCATAAAGTTTTTGAGCTGCTTGTTCGAATTAGAAAGCCAAACGGTGCTCTTATTTACCCTTCTGAATTCTTACCCTCGGCAGAGTATTATAAGAAGATATCTTTAGTGGATCGATATGTTGTCGATAGCCTATTTGAGTTTATTGTGGAGAATCTATCTTGGTTTTCTACGGTTTCTCATATTTCAGTCAACCTATCTGGTCAAAGCTTAACTGAAGACTTTATGTTGGGGTATGTGTTACCTCAAGTGGAGCGTTTTGGATTTGCACCCCATAAAATTTGCTTTGAAGTCACTGAAACTGTAGCCATTAATAATCTTCAGAGCACAAACGCTATTATTGCCCAAATGCGCGAAAAAGGATTCCTGTTCTCATTAGATGACTTTGGCTCAGGGTTAGCTTCATATGGCTACTTACAGCAATTACCAGTTGATTACCTTAAGATAGACGGTAGCTTTATAAAGAAAATATGTGACTCTCAAGTTGATTTTAAATTAGTAGAGTCAATGAACTCCGTGGCTCACCATATCGGGCTTAAAACCATTGCTGAATATGTTGAGAGTGAAGATATTCTAGAAAAGTTGAAAGAGCTTAATGTTGACTACGCTCAGGGGCACTATTATGGCAAAGCAATCCCCATTGAAGAGTACGCCGCTATTATTTAAACTTCTATTAATACATTTACAAGAGGATGCCATTGCTGTGCTCAAAAGCCATGTAAAGAGCCTATGCCTTTTTTTAACAATGTTGTTGAGCTTGGCTTCCAATGCAAAGGCCGAAAATTTTAGGTTGTATGCTCTTGATATGCCACCTTTTTCTTCAGTTAATCAAAATGGTAAAGTTGAAGGTTACGCCTATGAACTTTTACTCGCACTTATGCAAAATAGCTTTAAGGATTTAGATCCTGGAAGCCAACCTATTTCAGCAAATCAAGTTCAAGTAATGCCTTTAATAAGAGCTTTGCAGGGGCTCCAAAAAAGCAGCCAACTTGGTGTTTTTCCTGTGCCATACTTTAATGAAGATTCAGTCGGTCGGTCGGAGTACTCAACTTTTGCAATGAAGGCAGTTGGGCCTCTGGCTAAAGTGAATATGAATTTATATATGAGAGCTGATGACGCAGGCGCATTTAATCTTCTTGATGACTTACGGCAAATTTCATCTATTGGTGTTCTCAAAGGGGGAGCTGCCCATAGGCTTTTACTGGATCACGGTTTTCAAAATGTGGTGACTATCCCTGAGAACGGGACAACAGATGATATTGATTTGATGCTTTATATGCTGCAGAATCAGCGCATTAATGCTGTGGCTATGAATCAGGCACACTTTAAAGATGCAATTAGAACATCAAGTCTAGAAGCTAAACAATTTTCCGAGGTGTATAAGTTTGGCCAAGTCTTTCTTTACTTAGTTTTAAGTCCTGATGTTGACGATAGTGTGGTTCGTCTATTAAATGAAGGTCTGAGAAATATGGTTGCTAATAATCAGCTTGCTGATATCTATAGAAAATATATTTCATCTGATTTTCTTCTGCCCCTGCAGCATGAATTACAAGATATGAATTATTTAAAAGAAAACCCAAGCCTCTTTAATGAAAATTAAGCAATACTTTGAAATATTCCAAAAGTTATAAATGTGCAAATTATCGAAATTGAGGCGATAAGCCTTGTTTACAAACGGTACGCGGATTCAACTCGTTAGTGCA
>DJZY01000082.1 GCA_002450655.1 Gammaproteobacteria bacterium UBA6940
GAGGTGTGGGGCGAGTAGTTACACTTAAAGAAGGGGGACTCTCTATTGAGCGATGCCTGCTTAAGTTCTGCGATAAAAATAGAATCAAATGTTGAAATATTGCCAGTTTCAAGGCTTTTGAATTGTAAATTAAAATCCAGCGTTATCCTTTCACCGGCTAATTCATTTGCAATGCACAGACGGTTGTATTCACCATATTGTACAGGTTCAATCTCCTGATAGTTAGGGAAGCCACTTTTTTTTAGGAAATCAATTTTTGCAAATGGTGCATAAGAATTTGTAATGTTTATTCTTGTCTTATGGGTTTTTTTTTGTTTGTTTTTTTCTTGATTTCAAAGTAAGTTTGATCTGTATCACTGTAATGTCTTTGTCTTATTTTATATCTATTTAACTTACCGTTATGGTGCATTCTATAAAGGTCGTAATTTAAGGTGTCGTAATAGGTGTTTTCATATTTAAATATACTTGTATCCTGTATATCAAGTATGGTGTAATCATTTTTGCAAGCTTCAAGAATACAGCCTAAAACGCTTATATCAGCAACAAATTTAGAGTCTATCCTATCCATTAAACTTGCTTTTTTTAAGTCATTTAAACCATGCTTTCGATATAAAGAAGTGTATTTATGAGTCTCCACATTATTTCGTTTGAAAATATTGTTGTCTTTCATACTTATACTCCTAGGGGTTGTTTATTTTCCTGAATATTGACGATATTATCAGTTGAATTATTTTGCTGTAATGCGCAATTGCCGTCACCGTTATTGGCAGAAGTTTTTACTCCATTCAGTTGGTCTTGTATACTTTGAATTCTTTTATTGATAAAATATCGTAAACCTAATACTGATGAATTCATATTTTGATCTGGCATTTGCATATCCATATTTTCAGGGGGTGTCATGCCTGAAAATCCTTCAGGGAGTTCGAAGCCTTCAGGTATATCCATGCCATCAAGAGCCGGTAACCCGCCACCATTTCCACCATTGGTATTAAACAAACCCTCTGATTCAATTGTATTATCAAGCGAGTTGGCCCATTCTTCATAGGTGTAAAAAAATGTAGGATCATTCTGTACATATGGATCAAGCATGTTGGCTAAGTTAGTTATTTTTTCTGACATTAACTCAGCTGTAAAATATGTTGAAATAAGCTCTTGTAAATACATGTGATATTGAGCTTTGTAGTTGTCATTAGAAAGGACCTTTTCAATTAATGGACGAGCACTCATGTTAGATACAGTTGGTTCATCGATATAAAAGTCTATGAGCTGCTCTTCAGAGCAACTCATGCTAAACCCTGCAAATGACATGTTGAAATCCCACGGCAAAATATTCATCTGTCCGAGATCATCGTACATGTAATAGTTGTGAGCCATTGTGCCTTGATAGCTATCAAGGTTTACCAGAGCAGTACTTACTGCAAGATATTTAAGAAATTGCTCCATTTGAAGTGATTGACCAATGTCAATGTTGTCGTTTTCAATCGATTGTATAAAGCTGAGCAACGCTTGTTTTTGGCTCGAATCTTTGTTGCTTTCTAAGCTATATGACTCATAATCAGCAATATCATCGCCTTTGTATTCTAGGGTTGAGCCCATGTCTGCTTTATAAAGATCACCATCATTATTATCAAAAAAGCGTTCTATATATTCTGAATCAATATGCTCTACGGCTGTGTAAACACCCATATGTTGATCATTGATAGTCAAATCTATATATGCTGTACGAGAGTATGTAGAACCAATTTCCTCTAGAAGTTCATAAGTTAAAGTCTCTCTCATCATGCTTGGGTCGCTAAAGTTATTATTGAAATTAAGTTTTTTTAAGCCTAAAAACTTTTGATCTTCATCATAATAATTAAAATCTAATTTAAAGCTGTATCGTATGGAGTCCGGATCATTTGCGACAGATGAAAGTGAACTATTCCCTTTTGTTCGAATGGCAATATTGTTAACAGTTATATTGTTATATATTAGCGTTGCATTTTTATACTCTTCTGCTAGTGGTGTGTCCAACATGCTTTGCCAATCGTCAGCATTTAACTGGACACTAACGGGAATGACTTTATCTTTTAAAAAAGCTGTGTATGGAATATTTGTTGTACTTTTAGTAGGGTAGAGCTCAGTTAACAAGCCTTGATATCGGCCAAAGGCGCTTTTTTTTGAGTGGCTGTCCTCCGTCCAGCTTATAGAGTCAATCACTTGGCCTTCAAACTTTAAGAGTAAACTATCTTCTTTTCCAAGTTTAAAATTGACATGGCCCTGTGTATTTAAGTCATCAGCAATGAGTATATAAAACTCGTTAGGTGCAATAGTTATATCGGGTAAACTGCTTACTGAACCTGAATTATCTTCTAATGTATATCCAGCAAGATTAATATCTGCTGTCGAATTATTTTTTAATTCAATCCAGTCTGCGTCATCATTTTCTTGTTGGGCTTTTATTTCATTTATAGTTAATCCATCACTTACCTGGCCATTTGTTTCTTTTGTACTATTGCTACTACTTGATGTACTCAATACACTTTCACTATCTTGGCCTTCCATACATCCACTGATGACTCCAAGTGATGCCATCACCACAAGTGATATACCTAATCGCTTCATCCATATCCTCTCTAATTTGTAATTTCAACATCTCCTGCTGTAGCAATGCTTCTTTTTCGACAGCATATGGAAAGGTTAGCCGTATATAAAACGTGAATTGTGAGGCAAATGTGGAGAGTTTATGTGAAATTTTCGTAGTTTCCTCTTTATGTACCCTGGGCGGCGTAGTATGAGTTGCCCAATAAAAGCAGACCAATAGCTGCGCAATGGCATATAGAAAGCAGGGGGGTGCTGTGTTTCCTTTTAAGCCAAAAAGCATTTTATCTAAACTTGTACTTATGAATTTTTGTATCGTTATACTTTTAATTATTACAATAGTGGCAATTAACTATGCCATGAGTAAAAAAATGATTAATAACTTTGTCCAAACAAATGAACAGATGATACTGCAAGATATATCAAGAAACCTTGCTGTTTATTACGAGATTTCGCAATCTTGGGATAATTTAAAAAGCAAAAAAAAATGGCGTTTTTTTGTAGAGGAGAATATTGACCTGTTACCAGGTGAGCCACCATTAATGCCTGCTCCTCACTTGTTTCATAAAAAACACCTTAAAAAAAATAAAAGTGCTTTTATAGACCCCCTTAAAAGAATTCCTGAGGATATTTTTAACTATATTTTTTCACGACTAAGATTGGTTGACACTAGCAATAAAATAATTGCAGGTGGCAAAAAGGTAAGTGTTGATAGTTACTTTCAAGAAATTGATGTTGATGGTAAAAATGTAGGTAGACTCTACTTAAAAAAATCAGAAAAGAAAACGAACGAAATGGTGCATTATTATTTAGAATCACAGTATAAGCCGCTTCTATTAATAACATTGATGGGCTTGGTTATAGCTTTTATTGTTAGTTTTATCTTTTCTAAAATTATTATACACCCCATTAGCCTTTTCAGAAAAAGCATGAAAAGACTTGCTGATAGAGATTTTCAAACAAAGCTAGTGATTACTACAAGTGATGAGTTTGAGTCTCTTGCTGAAGACTTTAATAGTGTGAGCAGTTCGTTAAGTCGATTTCAGGAGCAACAAAAACAGTGGCTCATGGATATATCACATGAATTGAGAACACCTGTAACAATCTTACGTGGTGAAATTGAAGCCCTTGCCGATGGTATTAATCAATGTACACCAGAATACGTAGGTATTATGAAAACAAATATTGTACGGCTTAATACACTTCTCAATGATCTATACGAGGTTTCTGTTACTGATGATTTGGATTTGAAGCTTTTCTTATCGAATACAAATTTAAAAAAAATGATTGTATCAATTGTCAATAGAATGCATATTCAATTTAGCGAAAGGAATATTTCTATAGAATTGTGCCTTGAAGATTGCGATATATTTCTTGACTATAGAAGGATAGAGCAAGTCTTTCTCAATATTCTTTCAAATAATGTTAAGTACACACACACAGCCGCATAGTGTGGTCTTTATTAATCTTCAAACTTATAAAGAATCTATAGTGATTACTATTGAGGATACCGGCCCTGGTGTTCTTCCAGTCAATATTAATAAGTTGTTTGATCGTCTCTATAGGACTGACGCTGCAAGAAATCGCCAAAATGGTGGTGCAGGGCTTGGTTTGGCAATATGCAAAAATATTATTCAAGCACATGGCGGTTCTATTTATGCCACTCATAGCGAACTCGGAGGGCTAAGAATTAATATTTCTTTACCTCTTAAAAAGAAGGGCTAAGAGAGTAATACATCTAATTTTTTCACATATACCCATAGCGCTAGAGATCCCTAAATCTCAAACGCTATGAGTCTATCTATCTAAGGTGAGTTTTTATGTCGACGAAAACTATTTTAATTATTGAAGATGAGTTTGATATAGCACATCTAATTGAGCGCTACCTAGAGCTTGAAAATTACAAATCTGTATTAATCGACCATGGTAGAAATGTATTGCAAGTATTGCAAACACATCAGCCTGATTTAATTATTCTTGACGTCATGCTGCCTGATGTGGATGGTTTTGATTTATGTCGTCAAATAAGGCAAGTCTCACAAACCCCTGTGATTCTCCTTACTGCAAAGATAGATGAAGTTGATCGTTTAATTGGTTTTGACGCTGGTGCTGATGATTATGTGTGTAAACCTTTTTCTCCAAAAGAACTCATGTGTCGCATACATGTACTACTCAAGCGAAGCAAAAGCAGTTTACATCAGACTACAAGCTTAACTTATAAAGAATTCACATTAGAAGTTGCTTCATACTTACTGAAAGCGCACGGTAAAGAAACGATGCTTACGCTGAATGAATATAGAATCTTGAGCCTATTAATGTCATCGCCTGGTATTGTTTTTTCAAGACATGATTTATTAGAAGGTATATCAGACGCTCATGCAATGGTTTATGATAGGACCATTGATACTCATATTAAAAATATTCGTGCAAAGTTTGCTTTACTTTCTCCATCGACTCAATATATTAAGTCGGTTTATGGGGTTGGATATGTTCTGAAAGGCTGAGTACAACCTCATGATATTCATATACTTATTTAGAAAAGAGTGTGTGTTTTAACATTGCTATCTTTGCGTTAGAGCTGTTAACTCGGTCTATTGAAGCTGAGACCTTATCTTTTTAACTTGTTTTTTTGTATGTTATTGGTTTTTCTAAGTAATCCGAGCTAGTGCCACTGCCTACAATGTGATATTATTTGTCTTTATTTTTACCCTAAATGCCCAGAGCACGTTTTGCCTTAGGATCACTCTCATGACAACTTTCAATGCTTTACAAAACAATGTTTTCCACTCAATGACTGACGCGCAAGTACGTGACATTGCAGGTAAACATGGTACGCCTGTACTTGTGTATTCGGAAGATTGTTTAAAACGTTCTGCTGATGAGGCATTGGCGTTCCCAAATGCCTTTGGTTTAACTGTTCGTTATGCCATGAAGGCCATTCCTACTGCTGCGGTACTTCAGCTTTTTAATCGTAAAGGCATTCATATTGATGCGAGCAGTGGCTACGAAGTTGAGCGTGCCATTATTGCAGGTATTGCACCTGAGCAAATCCAGCTGACATCTCAAGAGCTGCCAGAGAACTTTGCTGAGCTTGTTGAAAAGGGTGTGAGTTTCAATGCATGTTCATTATCTCAACTTGAAGCTTTTGCACAACGCTTTCCAGGTGCTGAATGTTCTGTACGTTTAAATCCTGGTATAGGTTCTGGTCATAACAACCGTACAAATGTTGGTGGCCCTGCATCAAGTTTTGGTATCTGGTTTGAATACCTACCAAAAGTACTCGAAATTGCGGCAACAAATAATGTTAAAATAACTGGTATTCATACTCATATTGGTTCTGGCAGCGACCCCGAAGTTTGGGTTAAAGCAGCTCACCTAGCCCTTGATCTTGTTCGTCAGATCGATACAGTTCATACACTAAGCCTTGGTGGCGGCTATAAAGTTGCACGCATCGAAGGCGAAAAAACAGCTGATCTACAAAATATTGGTGGTCGCGTAAAAGAGCTTTTTGTTGAATTTAATGAAAAGCATAACCGTCAAATTCATCTTGAAGTAGAGCCTGGTTCATACCTTGTGACTAATGCTGGTACGATTTTATCTCGAATTATGGACGTTATTGACACTGGCGATAAAGGCTTTAACTTTATCAAAATTAATTCTGGTATGACTGATATCCTTCGTGTAAGCCTTTATGGTGCACAACATCCATTGAAAGTTGTAACACGTGAAGAGAAACCAGCATCAAAAACAAACTATGTTGTTGTTGGTCATTGCTGCGAGTCTGGCGATATCATTACTTCACAACCAGGTGATCCAGAAGGTATTAAAGAAGTAGAACTGGAAACAGCTGCAATCAATGATTACCTCTTAATTGGTGGCGCTGGCGCTTATTGTGCATCTATGGCATCTAAAAACTACAACTCATTCCCAGAGTCACCTGAAGTCATGTTGATGTCAAATGGCGATGTAAAAGTGATTAAGCAAAAGCAAACACTTCAACAGGTATTGACGAATGAAGTGACGAATCTATTTGATTAATATCAAAATTTGAATACAAAAGCCGAAGCATGTGTCTTCGGCTTTTTTGTGCTTATCATTTATGCTTGAGTTGATTTCCACTTTAATCGACTACCACTAAGCACAACCGCGACACCTACACTTGCCGCTGCAATCCAAAGCCCCATCTCAATGCCCGCATAACTAGCCGATTGAATATCATCAATATTATTTCGGTACGCATAGGCGAGCATAACGCCAATCAAGACAGAGCCAAGCGATTGCCCAAATGTTCGCATTATTGCTAATACACCTGATGCATAGCTGGAATAGTGTGCTTTAACATTCGACATGATTTCTCGATTATTGGGGCTTTGAAAAATACCAAAGCCAGCACCACAGACAAAGCTACGCCATAAAATATCAATGTCAGATGGATTGTCTGGAAGCGTATTCAGCAAGACAATACCTGTCCCAAATACAAATAACCCAAGTGTAGAAATAATAGGAGGGTTGTATTTATCTGCTAATCGGCCTGCATGCGGGGCTACTAATATAATGCCGATGGGCCAAGGTAAAAACATCAGTGCAGATTTAAGTGGGCTAAAATTGAATACAAACTCATATAAAAAAGGTAAAGCAATAAAAGTAATTGTATGTGCTACAAAAGAAATAAATGACGTTAATGCTGAAAGCGTGAATCTTGTATTAGCAAATATTTCTAATGGTAATAAAGGTGCTGTAGCTCTTTTTTGTCGCTTAATAAATAACATACCACTTATAACAGCCACACATGCATAGATGAGAATAGACTGGGTGTTTATCTTATCACTGTCTTGAGAGAACACATTAGCGCATAAAATAGTGCTAGCAAGAGTTAGCACAGATAAAACGGCGCCACTTTTATCTAACGGCCTTGTATCTAGCTCCTTTTGCTGAGGTAAAAACTTATAAGCGAGGGTAATTGCAAGTAGACCAAGAGGTAAATTAATCAGGAATAACCATGACCAGTCTAGAGTAACGAGTATTGAGCCACTCATAATAGGGGCAACAGCAGTACAAGTCGCAACTAAGAGAGCATTGATCCCTAAAATCCGACCTAAAAGCCTGCCTGGAAATATCGATTTGATAATAGCTGGTGCAATACTCATGGTTGCTGCGCTGCCAATGCCTTGAATAAACCGCATGAATATAAGCTGTTCCAAAGAGTTTGAAAGGGCACATCCAAGTGATGCAAGGGAGAAAAGGGCAAGACCACTCATAAATTGTTTACGAAAACCAATTCGAGTCGCAAGCGCAGAGAAAAATGCGATCGACATGGAAACCGCCAGCAAATAGCTGTTAGCAACCCAGACCACATCAGATGCTTTGGCGTTGAAAGTGGTCGCCATTTGTGGCAACGCAATATTGATCATTGAACCATCAAGCACATTGATGGTGGTTGTGACCATGGTGGCGAACATGGCATACATTCGAGCAGAGCCTGGTAAGCCATCATCACCAGGTTTGTCTTCAAAAAGAGTCATTCATCATTACCTTATGCAAGACTCTTATTTATACACCATTTCTACTGAAAGTAGGCTGAGTAAATATCAGCCATATCAGAATTAAAGGCTTGGTACCGTTTCTTCTTCTCGAAGGGTTAAAACTTCAAAACCGTCTTTGGTGACGAGAATTGTATGTTCCCATTGTGCAGATAATTTTTTATCTTTGGTAATAACAGTCCAACCATCTTTTTTGGTTTTCGTTTTGTGAGAGCCTTGGTTTATCATTGGCTCAATGGTAAATGTCATGCCTTCTTTTAAAATGACGCCAGTATGAGGGCGGCCATAATGCAGAATTTGTGGTTCTTCATGCATCTCACGCCCAATACCATGACCACAATATTCGCGCACAACACTAAAGCCAAATTGCTCCGCATGTTTTTGAATGGCGTGGCCAATATCACCAGTGGCTGCACCAGCTTTCACTTGCTGTATACCTTTCCACATGGCTTGATAAGTCACGTCAACTAATTTTTTGGCGGCAGGGTTGATATCACCAATGGTGTACATCTTACTGCTATCTGCAATAAAACCATTTTTTTCAAGAGTAATATCAATATTGAGAATATCGCCATTTTTAATTTTCTTACCGACAGATGGTACACCATGGCAAACCACTTCATTTAATGAAGAATTAAGCACATATTGATAATTATATTGCCCTTTACTAGCAGGGCGAGACTCAAGGGTTTTCACAATATAGTCTTCAACAAAGTCGTTGATCTCCATTGTGGTTTGGCCAGGTTGGATAAAGTCATCAAGGGCTTTAAAGGTTTGTGCGAGTAAGCGGCCAGACTCTCGCATAAGTTCGATATCTTCAGGCGTTTTAATGGTGATGTTATTCATTGACAAGCCTCACAGATTGGATGTTCTGTTGTCTTAGTTCGCGCTGAAGGATTTGCTCGTAAGTGAGCGTTGGGTTTTGTTCTGCAAGACGACCAATTTTCATCCAGAACTCTGCTTGTGAGTTCATGGAGCGCTCCATCACATTACTTGTTTTACGAACTTCCTCGTGAAGCTCATCTGAAATTTTGACTATACCCATACTATGCTCCGTATATGTTATGTAGCACATTAGAGCATAGTATAGTCGAGTAAAGCAACTAGTCTGATTTGTTTGCAAGCCCAGTAACATCGATAAACATCAACGCAGAACCTAGCATAAACAGCCAGACGCCAATAGTTGCATAGTCAGCAAAGCTTGGCAGAAAAAGCATACTACCAAAAAAGAAAGCAATACTTGAAATGATGCCCAACCAATTACGTTGTACTTGTTTAATCTCTTGAGTTTGTTCCATTATCTCTACCTCGTATTGTGTTCTTTTGGGTTAGTCTTCTACTTTTGGCTGAAAGCGTAGGGCAACCGAGATGCGGTTCCATGAATTAATTGTGATAATTTGCTGAGCCAACTGTAATATTTCATCTTCACCAAAGATGCTATGAACATATTCAAAAACTTCATCCGATACAAAGTCATGAGTCAACAATGTCAGTGCTTCTGTCCACTCTAATGCTGCACGCTCTCGTTCTGAAAAGCAGCTAAGCTCACGCCAAGCAGGTAATACATCGAGCTTTTGCTGGCTCATGCCGTCACCTCGAAGCTCTGCTGCGTGCATATGCTGACAGAAGCCACAATTGTTGAGTTGTGACGCACGTAGTTGTACCAAATGAACAAGTTCAGGCTCAATCTGAGATTCTAAAGAAAGTTCACCTAAGGCTGTAAGATGATCAACAATATTTGGACATTTACGATAAAAAGTGGCTTGAGATATACGTTCTTGCATCGTTCATTCCTTGTGTTGTGTGAGAATGATTCCAGTGTAAAAACTGGCTAGTGCGGTGTATTGGAAATTTGCGACAAAAACAGAACCCGAAATAGCCTCAGTGTTCATCCGGCTCAATGACTTGTTCGAACATATCTCATTGCTTTAACATTGTCATTGTGATGAGTTAAAAGGTGGTGTACGTAAGTCGGTATAGAAGCCATTAAAAAGTGGATTGAATAGGATACTATGGCTCTCAATTGTCTTGATACAATGAAGTAAGCCTGTCGGTATACGAGGAGGGAAGGGTTCAAGTGTTTTGTATGATCAGTAGATGCTAGTCATGTTGTGCTTCTCATCATGCTCGAGCAAGGCAAAGAATAACATGACTAGATGAGTAGTATCATAAACTCAACAATACCTGGTAACTCAGCTAAAACAGAATAGAGTCGTCCATTTAAATAACTTAAGGTGAGTAGGCTTATTTTTTTGCGATATTAACCCCTACGAGCATGCCTAAAGTAAAGATAAAAATGCTGGTCAGGAGAAGGTTGCTTGCCTTTAAATTATGTAAACCAAACATTTTTTGCAGGTTAAAATTCGCAGGCTTTGTATATTCAAAGGGGTGTTGCAAGTGTTCATGTGGCGGTTGGTTATAATGTGGTGCATAGGTGAATTTGTGATCATTTTCGCTTGCAAAAACTGAGAGATGGCCAAACTCTGTAAATAGTGACTGTCTGGCAAAGAGAATTGTATCCAACTGCTTTTGATGGTGCTTTTCATTGCCAAGCCAATGTACATCAACTTGATGAGAATCAACTGATGTAAAACTCTTGGGAGTCACATTGGTTTTTGCTGCATTTGCATCAAGTTTATTAAAGATTGCTCTTTGATACAGTGAGTTAGCGCCAATAAAAGACCTTGGCTTATTCTCAGGTTTAATGTTCTTGTTGAAAAAGTGTAAAAACTTTTCTGTTTTGAGCTCATCACTTTGTGACAAAAGAGCAATAGTGGTATGAAAAACAAGGTCTTCAACAGGTTTAGCAAAATAGCCTGCGCGATTAAGACTGGCATTTGTCTTGTTGTCTGGATGATTAAGTATCGAAAATGCTTGCTCAGTAGGATTATCATTTCTTGCTTTAAACTTTTCTACATCTGGGTCTTGGCAGTTATCAAGCAACTCACGAACACGATTTTCTAAATGATCCATAGAATTTAACATGCTGTGCTGACGAATTACTGAGAACCAAGACCCTCTAAGCCAGCAGTTATTATCATGACCACCAATATTTACTTCATGAAAATTTGCATTTCGTAAAATCGAACCTATTTGATTTTCATTTGGTGCTCGTAAAGATGGCTCTCTAATCGTATTTAAACGTAAAATATCAGTATTAATGCCTTCTTCAAGACGGCTTAATGTTTGGTTATGATCAAGAAAAGGTGTGTGTTCTGGTAGGGATAATCCCAGTGAGTGAATAGGTGCTAGTGCCATTTTATTTTTCTCAGTTATTAGTTGTGTAATGGCATAATTGTATAGATTGTAAAATGGATATCAATATAGGTTTGTTCGAAAAAAATACAAATTTTAAACGTTAATTTTTTAGGCGATCTAATTTACGATGTCTATAAGCCTCAGGCGTCTCACCTGTTTGTTCTTTAAAGTGATTGTTAAAATGAGCCTGATCATAATAGCCGCACTCGAGTGCAATAGCCGCAAGGCTCTGCTTGCTATTAATCAATATTTTTCTGGCATTTTTAATGCGGGCATAGTGCTGAAGCTGTAGTGGGGTAACAGCAAACTTGCTTTGCAAGTGTCGCTCAAGAGTTCTACGACTCATACCTTGCTCTTGAGCCAATTGAATAGGTGAAAGCATGGTTAAATCAACTTCAGATATTAACTGTTGGATTGAAGACACAGGCTTCGACAGTTGTAGGCTAGAAGATAGGAGCCATTCATCAATCAACTGCAGTTGGGTTAACTCAGAAGATCTCGGCAGCTGCTCAAGCAGCTTTTGAAATCTATCGTCTTTTGCAAAATCTAAATCAAATACGTCTATCTCTTGTTTTGCTAACTCTGAAATAGGTGATTTTAAAAGCGCCTAAGCCCCGCCAGGTTTAAAGCGGATACTGATATGAAGTAAAGAGCCGCACCATTGATAGCGCGTGGTTGACGTATTTTGAAGATATCGAGCTGTTACGCTTGTATCTGATATTGAGAAGGTTAAGCTTGCGCCTGCATCAGGGTATATTTTTTCGTCAACATTTAAGTTAGAGGGCCTCATAATCCAGATGCATTGAACCCATGATTTCAATTGCGGATGCGGCACGAGCATGTTTAAGTTTGCATTAGCAAAGCTAGCAGCAGGAATAATCTGTGTCTCAATTGGCATTTGCATCTTGTTTTAGCTCTTTTGTACATTTCTGATAGGTTAGGGTAATAAACCATATTTAATAAATAATGATATTTCTTGTGACCTACCATAATGAATAACCTATGATCCAATTATAATACGGCTCAATGATGTATAACCAAGAGCGATACAATGAAAATAGAAAGTAATCAGTCTTATCATGCCAAACCAAGCTCAGCAATAGCAAATAATAATCTTAATGTAGCGTCTCAATTAGCACAGCTCCATGTACCTATGCATTTGCCGAGCCAAAAGTGTGATTTATCTGATGTTCGGCTAGTGAATGCTGCGGTTAAAATTCAACGCTGTTTTCGTGCATATCGTGATTTGCGTACAAGTTTATTGCCGCAACCTAAGGTATGCACTCCTCAGGTTGCTCGTGAAAAGCTTATACAGATTTTAGAGCAGAATAGAGGCCGACATTACTGGGGTAATCATCAGCTGATGGATGTTAACATTGCACCAGGTCTTAAATATTCGCTTCCATTCTCAACCTATGATCATGTGTGTGCTCAAGGTGTTTTATTTAAACAGCCATATACAAACACTCACTTTGATAAAGAAATGTCTGTAAAGGCATTTGTGCATGACTGGCCAGCGGCTGAACGCCTCACAGTCGAACGCAGCCTCGAAAAAAGCATGCGTACTTTTGCTGCACAAAATGGACATGACTTTAGTGACATGCCCAATGAGTTTATAGACCTGCCATTTCCTCTAGAGATTCTTAATGAGGCAGGTGATAAGACCATTGCAAAAGTAGCTCCAAACACATTAAGTGCATTCATGGTCTCCCCTAAAAGCCTTGAGATTACTTTTTTGAAACGCCTTAAGTCTAATGATCTCAATTTAAACTGCCTACAATTTGTTCATTTCACGTTATTTCAAGCTGGCATTATTACACTTGCTCAGTTAAAAGAAGTTGCGCAAGGTTTTGGCGAATTGAAAAAAATGAAGGGTACACCAATTAATGCAAGTCAGCTTCAAAAAGGTGACTTAACTCTTATATACAGGGACGCTAATAAATTTAGTCATATTGGTTTTTATAATGGGCGCAAAGCGAACAAAATACAGGTGTTTGGCATAGGTCTTAATGCACAAACACCTCATGCTGAAGATTTATGCGTGGATGTTAAAGATGGTCGAGTGTATTTATCAATGGGATTAGAAGATGTGATAAGAGCCTATCAGCATGCAGCATAATAGGCTCTACAATGATTACTGAATTTTAAATCGTGAAAGCTCTCGATTTAATTTATTCGTAATATCAGCTAATTCGGTAGCAGAGTGTTTTAGGTTCGTAAATAACGCATTTGAATTTTGCGTCATAGAAAGCATTTTCGATGTATTTGATTCAATACTTTGGCAAGTATGGGCCTGTTGTTCCGCACCTGCTGCAATGCTTGTGTTCATTTGCAAGAGTGTATTAATCTTGTCTGCAGACTCATTAATAACACTGCTTGTGCTATTGCCTAGATTCACAACTTGATCGCTAAATTCTTTACTGCGTTGAATTGATGTAACTGCTTGTGATGAACTTTCAGCTAATGTTTCAACAATCTTTTGAATTTCAGAAGTAGACTCTTGTGTACGAGAGGCAAGTGCTCTTACTTCATCTGCAACTACAGCAAAACCTCTGCCTTGTTCACCTGCACGTGCAGCTTCAATAGCAGCATTAAGCGCAAGTAGATTTGTTTGCTCCGCAATACCACGAATAATTTCAACAACAGAATCAATCTGAGCGCTATCATCTTTTAATTTTTCAATAATTTGCGTTGAGCGGCTAAGTTGATCGTCCAAACCTTGCATAATGTCTTCTGTTTGCGCAATTTGACGTTCACCTGTGCGCATAGAGTTAGCGCATGTTGTCGATTGGCTTTGAGCACTTTCGGCATTGCGAGCAACTTCTGAAATTGCACTTTGAAGCTCTCTCGTGTCGCTTGAGAGGTCGTCAACACCCTTTAATGTTTGTGAAGAAAGAGATTCAAGTTTCGCGGTAATACCTTCAAGTACAGATGACTGACCGTTTATAGCGTCACCAGCTTTAGTCACATCAGAGAGCGTTGCACGCAAAGATCGTATAAAAGTATTTATATATTGTGCAAATTCGCCAAGTTCATCTTTTGATTGAAGATGAATCTCTTGAGTTAAATCACCATTTCCTGTTGCTATATCTTTAACACGCAATGTAAGCTGTTGGAGTGGCTCTAAGATCGAATTTCGAACAAGCATAAAGCAGAAAACTAAACAGATGATTGCAGCTATAACTGCGACAGCAAGAATAACTTGTGCTGATGAAAGGGTGGATAAACTCTTATCAACGCTGGATTGGGTATTATCATTGAGGTGACTTGTTATGCCTTGAATTTGACCTGTAATCTGGTTAAACAAGTCTTGAGAAGAGCCACTGCTTATGTCTTTAGCCGTTGTGTAGGCTGCACGGGTATTTTCCGCTCTTGCGTTAACCACTGAATTAGTAATTGGTGCCCAATTGTTGATAAAAGTGTCGAGGCTCGTCATTTGGTCTTGTAGTTGTTTGTTTTTTATTGGCAAAGGCTTTTCAACTAAGGACGCAAGGTTTGTAACATGAGCTCGATGAGCATCCATTAGTGATTGAAATTCAGGTTTTCTAGGGTTTGTACCAAGAATTGAGTGCTCTAATTCCTTTGTCTCGAAGACTGTTGCTTGTATTTGAATTAAACGATTCAAGCTTTGACTGTTACCAGAGAGGGATTCTGTCGTATCACTAAACGACAAAGTGCCAGCAAAACCCAGAGCACATAGAATGAAGCAAATCCCTGCAAAGAGTGTGTTAACAGAATTGAGTTTAAATTTAATAGTTGCTGCTGACATCTTTTCACCTAGTTTTTAATATAAAAGAAATAAACCCATTAATTGAATTTTTTATTCAAGCATATCTAAGTTAACACCAACAACAAGAACGCCAGCTTTCTTGCCATCAGCCATAACAGGGACGGACACCTGTACTAAATAGGCTTCTGTACTGTCATCATAAGAAACAGGCCCCATAAAAACTTGACCATCACCCTTAAAAGCTTCAGTAAATTTAGCCTCATCACCTTGCCAATAATCTGATGTTTTAACTGTCATAGCCACATTAGCGCCTTGGTTATCTGTAAGGAATATTTCTGAGCAATAACCAGACTCTTGCTCGTATTCAAGCAGTTTTTTGGCTGCATCACTGTTCATCATGGCCGTCATTACGCCACTCATGCCCTCGAAATTCTGCCATTCAGCGTCCATAGTATTAATCATGGACTGGGTTTTCTTTTCTGCATTTGCAGCTGTAACAGCTTGAATTATGGCTGGGTCAGCTGCCCATGATTCGAGTGTTGGTACAATGTCATAGACAGCTTGTGGGACTTCTTCAGCAAAAGCAGGTGAGCTTGTCATAGCCGTAAGTGCAAGTAATCCTAAAAGTGTTTTTTTCATAAAGTAACCTCATCGAATCAAAAGAGCAATTTTCTATATAGGTATAACCTTTTTAGTATAGTTAACCTCTTTAATTATGCTGACAAAAAGACACAGAAGGCGCTTGAAATCTTCGTATATCTGACACTCACAAGCATCTTTGTTATAGTGAGTGGCTGTAACGAATGATTTAGACAAAAATAGGTGCTCAACAATGAAAAGCCAATTAAGACAAACAGCCATTTTTCTTTTTTTTATATTAGGTCTTGCAGGCTGCTCTCAATTCCCAATGCTTGATCAACTTGTGGTTAAACCCAAACTTGAGGTTGCAAGCTTTGCACTTGAAGAAGCTAGTATTTTAAAACAGTCATTTAAAATTCGTGTCAAAGTTGATAACCCAAATGCATTTGCGCTTCCTATTCTCGGGGTTAATTACGGAGTGACTATTGCAGGTGTTGAAGTTGCCGATGGCAATACTTCAAAATCTGTAAGTATTCCAGCAGGAGGAAGTGATTATTTAGACCTTAATGTCAGCACTAACTTGCTTAAAACACTGCCAGATTTACGTACTGTGATCCTAAAGGGTGATAAAACTTTACCTTATGCTGTAACCGGCAGTGTCAAGACAAATAATGCGTTCATATCTTCAGTGCCCTTCGCTAAATCTGGCCAATTTGAATTAAAGTTATAAAGCTCTGTTTTCATCATATGTTCTCGTAGAGTTCCTTATGCTGTACACCATGCAGTAATTGCTCAATTTAAAAAGCAAACAACAAGGAACATCTATGAGCTTATTTCAAGAATTTAAAAAATTTGCAGTAAAGGGTAATGTGATCGACATGGCTGTTGGTATCATTATTGGTGCTGCTTTTGGCAAAATAACGACATCTCTTGTAAATGGCATTATCATGCCTCCAATAGGTGTCATTATAGGTAATGTGGACTTTACTCAGCTCAGTTGGGTCATTCAAGAAGCAACTGCCGACCAGCCAGCTGTAATGATTAATTATGGCGACTTTCTTCAAACAGTAATCAACTTTATTATCATTGCTTTTTCAGTGTTTATACTTGTTAAATTTATGAATAAGCTTAAAAAGAAGGAAGAAGCTGCACCTGCCAAGCCTGCTGCGCCATCTAAAGAAGAGGTGCTATTAGCTGAAATCAGAGATTTACTTGCCAGCCAAAACCAGCAGCCAAATCCAGACACAAACAAAGTGCCAGAAACTCATTTATAAATTCTAAGCCCATAAAAAAGCCCGAATTTAATTCGGGCTTTTTTATGGGCTTATTTTAGAATAATTATTTAATCTTCCAAAGAATTTCTTCGCCAGCTCTTAATGGAACAATGTTAACATCGCCTGCCGTGAATTGTGCTTCAGGCGTCCAGCTTTCTTTAACAAGCGTAATAGTTTCTTCATTTGGCTTAATACCATAGAAAGCTGCACCATTGAGGCTTGCAAACTGTTCTAGCTTATCAAGCGCATTTTCTTGCTCGAACACTTCAGCATAAAGTTCGATTGCTGCATGAGATGTATAGCAACCAGCACAGCCTGATGAGCATTCTTTTTGACCTTTACCATGCGGTGCAGAATCTGTACCTAAGAAGAAGCATGCTTTACCAGAAGTCGCTGCTTTACGAAGTGCATCTTGGTGAGTTGCTCTCTTCAGGATAGGCTTACAGTACATGTGTGGTTTAATACCATCGCCAAGCATATCGTTGCGGTTATACATTAAGTGATGTGCAGTAATTGTCGCACCAATGCGATCTTCATATGCATTCACAAAATCAACAGCTTGAGATGTCGAAATGTGCTCCATTACAACCTTAAGGCCAGGGAAGTCTTTTAAGACTGGCTCAATTTGATCTTCAAGGAAGCGAGCTTCACGGTCAAATACATCTACATTCTTAGCTGGTGACTCACCATGAATTAATAATGGCAGACCATTTTTTTCCATTGCTTCAAGGATTGTGTACACGTCTTTAAGATTGCTTACACCTGAAGATGAGTTAGTTGTCACACCTGATGGGTAATATTTTATACCAAGAAATTCAGGGCTTTGAGCTGCAGACTTAATGCACTCAACGCTTGTTGTTTTTTGAAGGAACATGATCATGAGTGGATCAAGTGTATTGCCATCACGAAGGGCATTAAGAATTCGGCTTCTATATTCAAGGCCTTCTGCATAAGTAATAACAGGTGGGATTAAGTTTGGCATCACACCAACACGGCCAAAACGTTCAGCTGCATGGTTAACCGTTAGGTCAAGCAGCTGACCATCACGAAAGTGAATATGAAAATCGTCAGGCTTACGAAGAGTAATACTTGTCGCTTGTGCGTTTTGCGTTGTCATAACATCCCCAAATTGTGCGTCTTATTCAGTTCCACAGCATCATACACGGTTCCAAATTGATAGAAAAGTATACAAACGCCTTATTCACCACTAAACGCAGTATACTAGAATGTATGCAACAACTTTAGAGGCGTTGCCATAAACACCCAAAACAAGAATTGCAAAGCAGTTGAAAAGACTGATTTGGCCCACGGCATTATTCTTACTGGAGGTTTCCCTTTATGAATCAAGATACTTCATCCATTTCATCTGCATTTAGCGCAACTCTTCTAATGCTCAGCCCTGAAATCTATAAGAGTGCTCACACGCTTTCAAGTGATGACGATACATTTATTCCTGTTGGTTTATCACTGATACAAGCAGCGCTGGGTTTACCACAACATGGACAGCCACGAATTGTGGAAATGGATAATTTCTCAGATACTTTTGGGCATGAATTTATTGCGCCTGAAGAAGATATGTAAAGACTTTATACTTTTTAAATTGACTTAAAGCCCTTTATTTTTAGCCTTGACGCGCAGGTTTAGCTAAAGTAGTTTATTCCCGATTTCTAAAATCGTTTTTAACGAATAAGAGCAAGAGGAATAACAAATGGTTATAAAATTTGGGGCAATTGCAAAAAGATCAGCACCAGAAGATATGAAGTTTTACACCTCAACAGGAACTGTTAACTGTGAGGGGCATGACCATCTTTTTAACATTAAAGCGTCTCGAAACTTTAATCATATTGAAATTATTGCCAAATTTATGGATGAAAATGAAGATACCAACCGTCTTGCTTGCGCGCAAACTGCCAAAGACAATATTAAGTCTGCCTTTAAAGGCGAAATTATAAATATGGTTAATGCAAAGAAAAAATAAACACTTATGTCATATTCACGTTGTATTCTATATTCGTTTAAGTAGAATGTTTCAGCAGGAAGGCAATATGCCATTTAAGCTGATATACGAATACAACGAGGAGCACAAACCTAAATGGTTTCAATAGATGTCAATAACGCACAGCAACTTGCTACACTTCCAAGTCCATTAAGTGATATCGGTTCCAAATTAAGTCATATCCAACAAATCATAAAAAGCCCAGCATTTTCCTTGAAGCTCTCTCAAGAACTGCAAGATCTTCATTTAAGAGATTTGCACAGTTTTCAGCAACACGGCATTAATTTTAACCAAGCTAAAGTGTACTTTGAAACTCAACTGCCCCAAAGGCTTCAACAATGTCAAACAATGCTCGAAGTCTCGAAGGATTTCAAAACATATGCTGTGCATAGTTCGTATGAAAAAGACTCCAAAGCCAATGTAATCCCCGGTGTAGACCTGAGATCCCAAGTAAACTTTAAAGGCAATAAGCGTCCGCTTAAAGATGCTCAAGAAACACTTAAAGCCGTAACCTCAGAAGCAAGTGTTTTAGACCAGTTTTTGCAGGAGAAAGGCGAGGGCACCGAAGGTTCAGTTGCTCGATTGAATTTAAAAGAAGAAGCAATGGATGGTCGAATCCAGCTTGCAGAGAAAATGTTTCCCTATCAATCTAAAAAGCCACACCATAATTCATGCATTTATTTACTGAATTTATATGATGCATTTGTGAAGCAAAATAGCCGACCAGATGCTATTGAAGAAAGTATTGCTCACGATAAACGACCAGAAGCAGCAAATGCGCTTAAAGCATACCAACTCTTAGCTTTTGATTTAGAGCCAATGCGTATGCGCATGGTGAGTGGCGCCTTTGACTTGCCACAAGGGCCTTTTATTCATAAATAATAAAGTTTGAATAGGTTTCTAAATTCGTAAATTTCTATTTGGAATAAATCGATAACTCTTTTAATGATATCCCCATCAAAATAGACGAATAAATAATCAAAGCAATCTATGGCTGGTTGTTTATTCGTCAATACTTCTTGCTAAGCACTTTGTTACGATTAAAAAATAAACTCATTTAATCCCTTTCTATTAAAAGTGTGAACTCTGTCACACTTTTCAGAAGCTTCACCTCTTTAAAAAAGAAAAATATCACATTAGAATCAGCGCTCCAATTAAGTAATGGCAACAAGGAATTGAAATAATGTTAAAGAAAATAGCGTCAGTATGTGTACTCGGTATTGCATCAATTGCATCTACAACAGCATCAGCAGCACCTGAGATGAATAACTTTTACTATGGTGTAAGTCTAGGATTTATGAATACTGATTTCTTGGATCGTTTTGAAGATTTAGAGAGTGCGTCAGATAATGTACTAGTTGCTCGGTTTGGTGGATATTTTAACAAAAATATTTCCGCGGAAATTAGATATGGTGTAGGTCTTGGACGAGATATGGTTTCAAATAGTACTGAAGCTGGTACCTTTAATATGTTTGGTGCATATTTACGTGCTGGACACGAATTCTCTAATAATTTGTATCCATATGTGATGCTTGGCTATACCCAATCAGTTACAACCATTTCTAGCTATAACCAGACTTTACATACTGCAGCAAAAAGCATATCTTATGGTGTTGGTGCTGATTATAAGTTCAACGATAAAATTACAATAAATGCTGAATATGCTCCAGAGCTTTCTAATAACGATTTTATGGCATTAAATGGCTTTACACTTGGTGTAAGCACACAGTTCTAGTCTATAAGTAACCCTGTTATAGCTCTTATAGCAGGGTTGGCATTTACAGACTTACTACAAAATAATTGTTCAAAATTCATTCATTCCACTTCATTTTTTTGTAAAATAACCTCACTATAAGTCTTACTATCAATAAGTTAGATTCAAGAGTTTATTTTTATGCCTCATATCAATTGTTATGCCTATGCTGTTGGTGCTAATAAAAGCTTGTGTCCTGGCGCACGTAAAACTGGCGATTCCTCCATTTTTGACTGGCACAAAGTCAAAGCGATTACCACTGAACGCAAGCGTGAATTGCTACAAGCCTGTATGAAAGACGGCTTGACTGATATGCCTCTAACTGGTCGCAAGATTGCCGTTTTTATTAATCAATACAGTGACTGCATTGATTATCATTTCTATAAACTTGATGAGGGTTCAACTTGGTCTGATAAATTAGGTGATCAAGGGGAGGTACGTCATGGCAATGACTGTAAGCTTATGAACCTTGCCTTAGTTGGAAGGCCTGATGCCAGAGGTGACATTATTGTCGATCAAGCCTTTTGCGGCTATTTATATGTACCACAAAACTTAAAATAAGCCATAAATCTTGACTGATTGCTCAATTTATTATCTACTCAAGCTTCCGATAAATACATAGAACAGGATGTTCTGCAATGGCTAGACCTAAAAGTGACGACAAACGAAAGGCAATTCTTACAACTGCTTGTCATTTAATATCTCAACAGGGCCTTAGCGCTCCAACTGCTCAAATTGCAAAAGAAGCAGGCATCTCGAGTGGCTCACTCTTTACTTATTTTGAAAATAAAAATGTTCTCTTTAACGAACTCTATATAGAGCTTAAAGGAGAAATAGCACAAGCAACATTAAGTTCAGATCAGATTAGTAATACCCCTTCCGAACAACTGTATATCTTTTGGAAAAATTTAACCTACTGGTTAATGCGCAATCACTCAAAAACGAAAACCCTCCAATTACTCAATAACTCTGATGACATCAACGACACCACACGGAAAACTGGCGAACAATCCATGGCTAAGCTTGCATCGCTTATTGACGAAGTACGTCAGATTGGTGCCATGAAAGAGTCACCGCTTTCTATGGTCGTTGCTTATATGGAGTCACTCGTACATACAACTGTGGATTTTATGAGCAAAGATGTCGCTAATAGTGAAGAGCATTGTAAAACTGGTTTTAAGGCCTTATGGCGAGTGATTCGTTAATCTTTTCGTTTTCTAATCCACATGCGCACCTGCGGTTATCAAAACATTTAAACATTCATGATGACCATTCCGGGTTGCAAGTATGGTAGGGGTGTCTCCGTCATTATCGACGTGATTGACATCAGCGCCTGCGATTATCAAAGCATTCACGCATTCAAGATGACCGTTTTGTGCTGCAGCCATGATAGGAGTATCTTCATTATTTTCAGCTAGATTGACATCAGCACCAGCCGCTATCAATGCGTTTAAGCACTCAATATGACCATAGTTAGCTGTAAATATGGCAGGGGTTACTCGAACTTTATTAGCCTGATTTGTATCAGCACCAGCTGTTATTAATGCGTTTAAACACTCAAGATGATTACTTTGAGCTGCATATATTGCAGCAGTGTCCCCATTATCATTAGCATGATTTACATGTGCTCCAGCTGTTATTAATGAATTTAAACACCTCAGATGCCCATTATTAGCTGCAAGCATAATAGGGGTAGTTCCAACAGTATTGGTTAGATTCACATCAGCGCCAGCTTTTATCAAAAGCTTTAAACACTCATGTTGGTCATACTGAGCTGCAAACATAAGAGGGGAGAAACCTTCCGTGTCGGCTAGGCTCACATCTGCACCAACAGTTATCAATGTATTTAAACATGCATCATGTCCATTCATAGCTGCAAGTATGGCAGGCGTAAGGCCATTGTTGCTGGATTGATTTACATCAGCACCAGCGGTTATTAACGCATTTAAACACGCAAGATGACCATTTTGTGCTGCAGTCATGGCTGGGGTAACTCCATTGTTTACATCAGCGCCGGCAGTTATCAATGCATTTAAACACTCAAGATGACCATTATTAGCCGCAAACATAGCAGGAGTCGCTCCATTATTAACGTCAATTCGGAGTAAATTT
>DJZY01000108.1 GCA_002450655.1 Gammaproteobacteria bacterium UBA6940
CGATTTTAGGGACGTTGCCTAATATCTTTCTTTAATGCTAGCAAAAGGATTCGCTATCTGCTCGAACTAGGCGATTATTCTTTGTTTTCGGATTGATCCTGTGTTTCAGGGATGGCTTTATGTTTCATAATAAAGTACATCAGCACTGCAGGAAGGAATATAAAGGAAACAAAGAATAGGGCTACCTTGAACTCCGTCCAAATCTCAAAAGTTAAATAGAGCGTTATATAGGCGTTGGCTGTAGCAATTGCGGCAAAAAAGCCGATAAAAATAAAGGTAATTTGATTCCAAGCTTTATCAGGTAAGGCTAATTGTGTTCCTTGGCTGGCCGTCATGCTTTCCAGCATTGTTTTAATTGGGGCTTTGCCAAGTAATTGCATCACAAGTAACGCCGCTGCAAAGATACCGTTGACAATGGTGAGCTTCCATTGAATAAATTGTGGATCCTTAAATAAGACTGTGAGGCCACCACCAAGGATAATCGCTGCAAACATGGCTTTTTGCATCTTTGTCATCGGTGTTTTCGTGACAAGCATCACGAGCATTTGTAAAATTGTGCCGCCAGTGAGAACTAATGTTGCAATAATTGGATCTTTTGTAATGAGCCAAGCAACAACAAAAGCGATTAAGACTAAAAATTCAAGATACTGATGTTTTATAGGTGCAGCTTTGGCCGCGCCTTCAATGTTTGGTGTTTCCGTCTGCTTATCCGGGCTGTTCATAGTGTTGAATCCTGTTTTCCATTTTTATAAAGCAAAGGTGCTTCCTCAGCTTTCATAACACGAAGTATGAGAAGATTATGTACTTCCTGCTGGTCTGGTCAAGACTAACCTCTACAATGTATCATGGCAAATTCAAAGTTATGGCCCCAAGCCGTTGTTATTGTTGAAAGGAGATCTCCATGTTAGGCGTAGATTCAAGTCGAAGAGTTTTATCAGGGATGAGATCTACAGGCACGCTTCACTTAGGCCACTTACATGGTGCAATTGGCAATTGGGTGCAATTGCAAAAAGAGTATGAGTGTTTTTTTCTAGTCGCTGATTTGCATGGCTTTTCAACGCAGTATGAACAGCCAAACATGATTGCAAATTCAAGTTTCGAAATGGTGATGGACTGGCTGGCTGCGGGTATAAACCCGAATAATCCTATTTTTCTACAATCGCAAGTACCGCAACACGCGGAGCTCTTTTTACTGCTTTCAATGATAACGCCTTTAAGTTGGTTGGAGCGCTTGCCTGCATATCGAGATCATAATGAAACACTGCAAGACAAAGATCTATCCACTTATGGTTTTCTAGGTTATCCAGTGTTACAGGCTGCTGATGCTTTACTTTATCGAGCAGGACTCATACCAGTTGGGCAAGACCAAGTACCGCATGTTGAAGTTGCTCGGAGTATTGCAAGACGCTTTAACTATCTGTATGGCCGAGAAGACGGATTTGAACAAGCGCTAGAGTTGGCTCAGCGTAAGCTCGGCAAAAAACTATCAGAGCTGTACGGTCGCCTTCGAAAGCAATATCAGGAAAAAGGTGATGTGGATGCATTGCTTGCAGCAAAAGCACTGATTAAAGAGCAGAGCAACATTACGATTAGTGATCAAGAACGTTTACTTGGTGGTTTAGATGGTCAAGGGCGGAATATTTTGCCTGAAGCTCAGCCACTCTTATCGCCTCATTCAAGTATCCTGGGTGTTGATGGTCGCAAGATGTCTAAGTCACTCAATAATACCATTACGCTTCGTGAAACACCTGATGATGTTGTGAAAAAAGTCATGGGGATGCGCACTGATCCGGCTCGTTTACGAAGAACAAGTCCTGGTAACCCGGAAAATTGTCCAGTTTGGTCATTTCACAAGCTATACTCTAAAGAAGATACTCAGGCGTGGGTTCAGCAGGGATGTACTTCTGCATCCATAGGTTGTGTTGATTGCAAAAAGCCTATCGTTGACGCTATTAACGAAGACCTTCAGCCTGTTCGTATTCGTGCTGCTGAATATGAGAAGGATCCTGGTTATGTACGTCAAGTTCTAGTCGATGGAGCAGAGCATGCTCAGGAAGAAGCGGAAGCAACCTTGGATCAAGTAAAAGAAGCAATGGGGCTAGGCCGCTTTTATTAATGGCGCCACCTAATAAAACACTTAGCTGTAGTTTGATAAGTCATTGAGGAGATTTTCGTTTTGGTTGCAACTCTTGAAACAGAAGAGCAGAGCATTGAAGTTGATGCTTCTGAACCAGCGAAGCAACCCATTGCTATTGTTGGTGGTGAAGCTTTGGATGATCTTCCTGATGATCTTTATATACCACCTCAAGCACTACAAGTCTTTTTAGAGAGCTTTCAAGGGCCTCTTGATTTATTGCTCTACCTCATTCGAAAGCAAAATATCGATATTCTTGATATTCCTGTGGCAAAAATTACAACTCAATATGTTGAATATGTGCAGCTGATGCAGCATCTCAATTTAGAATTGGCTGGTGAGTATCTTGTTATGGCTGCTATTCTTGGTGAGATTAAATCAAGATGCCTATTACCTGTTCAGCCAAAAGAAGATGATCCTGAGGCTGATCCCAGAGCGGAGCTGATTCGTCGTTTACAAGCCTATGAGCAAATTCAAAAAGCTGCTGAAGATATTGATAAGTTGCCTCGATATGAGAGAGACTTCTTTCCAACTCATGTAGCATTGCCAAGTATTGAAGTTGAAGAGCTGCTGCCAGATGTTAAATTAAATGATATTCTCAAGGCTTTTCAGCAAGTTCTTAAACGGGCCTCTTTATTCGAGCATCATTCAATTCAAAAAGAGCAGCTTTCAACACGCGAGCGCATGTCAAAAGTGTTGGAAATGATTCAAGAGCATCAGTTTTTACCTTTTGTGAATTTGTTTAAGCTCGAAGAGGGTCGAGCTGGCGTTGTTGTGACATTCTTAGCGATCTTAGAGCTTGTAAAAGAATCCTTATTGGAGGTTATACAGGCTGATACACTCGGTGTTATTTATGTCTCTGCCAAAAAGCAGATCGATGCATCTATCACCATTACTGCCTCTGAGTTTGACTAGATCTGTCTCCTAGGACGTTATCTGATACAAACCCTTGTCTCGATTTGCTCGACTGTATAAAATTTGCTCACATTTTTGCGCTGGAGAATAAAGCATGGATGATTTAGAACTAATCGAAGAGCCTCATGTAGCAATACCTGATACGAGTGCTGACGATGTTCATCTCCTTGATTGGGACTGCCCTGAAAAGCTCAAGTTTTTAATTGAAGGTGCCTTATTTGCAACCTCTGAGCGAATTACCGCTAAAAGTATTCAAATGCTTTTTCCTGATGAAGCTCGCCCAAATATGATTGAAATTAAAGAGGCTTTATCCGCAATACAAGATGATTATGCACAAAGAGCAGTAGAGTTGCATTCTTCTGATTTAGGGTATCGTTTTCAAGTGAAACAAGCGGCAACCCCTCTTGTGAAAACCATGCTTACAGAAAAACCACCAAAGTATTCACGAGCGTCACTCGAAACACTTGCTCTTATTGCGTATCGTCAGCCCATTACTCGTGGGGAGATTGAAGAGATACGTGGTGTGAGTGTCAGTAGTCAAATTATGAAAACCATGGAAGAGCGTGAATGGATACGTGTAGTTGGTCATAAAGAGTTGCCTGGCAGGCCTGCATTATGGGCCACAACCCCTGGATTTCTCGACTATTTTGGCTTAAGTTCACTGGAAGATCTGCCCCCATTGGCTGAAATTCAGGGTCTTGATAAAGAAGAAAACGATAACCATAATGCCATTAATTCTCAAAATAGTGAGATACTAGAGGTAACGGAGCCAAGAGAACCACTTGCACAGTTAAAGGCACTCGCTGCTCAAAGCCGCCAAGAGTTGTCCCAAGAGCGATCAGATGATTGCGAAGCTCAGATATCAGGCCCTTTGACAGAAGAAGCCGATCAGCTTGACTTGAAAGCCCTTCATCCAACTGCACCTGAAGATGTGCAGTCAAATCAAGAGAGTTCAGGCCAGAAGGAAGAACCGCTCCACGAAGTTTTAAATCGACTGCGTAATGCTGGAAAAAATGACGCAGATTGATCAAATTATGTAAAATAATCAGTAAGTTAAGGTTTTATCTGAGCTAAATTAGTAATAGACGTGTTACTATGCCTGACATCTATTCCCTGCATGTCAGAAATGTTCGGATGTACAATATTAAGAGAGATAAATTATGGTCGACAAAAGCGAAACAGGTGCTGATATAGAGCACGATTTTGATGAACATAGCGAAGTTGAACAAGCAGCTCAAACCTCTGAAAAGGTTCAAAAAGTTCTAGCAAGAGCTGGTCTGGCATCTCGACGTGCTATTGAAGAGTGGATTTTAGCTGGTCGTGTACGAATCAATGATCGTTCAGCTCATATTGGTGACCGTGTTGAAGGTGATGACCGTATTTTTGTTGATGGTCAGGAAGTTGAGTTTGAGCTTGGCTCGGAAGCTGGTCGCCGTATGGTGATGTATCATAAGCCAGAGGGTGAGGTATGTACTCGTACTGATCCACAAGGTCGCCCAACTGTTTTTGAAAAACTACCTCGCCTCAATGGTGAAAGATGGGTAGTTGTTGGTCGTCTTGATATCAACTCCACGGGCCTTCTTCTATTCACTACTGATGGTGATCTTGCGAACTCTCTTATGCATCCGTCTTCACAAGTATCTCGTGAATATGCTGTTCGTGTTTTCGGTGAAGTTACACAAGAAATGCTTGATAACCTTAAGCGTGGCGTTATGTTGGAAGATGGTCCTGCTCGATTCCACTCTATTGAAGATGCTGGTGGTGAAGGTCTAAATCATTGGTACAAAGTAACGATTAAAGAAGGTAAAAAGCGTGAAGTTCGCCGTATGTGGGAAACGCAAGGTGTTCAAGTTTCACGTCTTATTCGTGTGCGCTTTGGTGACTTGCGTCTTCCTTCGAATCTTAAGTGTGGCCGTTGGGTTGAACTTGAGAAAGAAGAAATTGATCATCTAGCTGATTCTGTTGGTGTGAAACTGAAGAAGCGCACAGGTCTATTTGGTCGACAAAAAGTCCGTGCAGAACGTCAAAACGAGAAGACTCTTCGTCGTGGTTATTTACGTCGCCGTCGTGGCTAGGTATATTAAACCTGTAGTAATGACTTTTCGGTCACAAAAGTGACTGTGTGAGAAAGCTCTAAGCGGAGCCCAATTTTTGGGTTTCTTCTTAGAGCTTTATCAATTCAAACCGAATAAAAATGTATAGGATTTAACATGGCTAGTGTATATCTATTCCCTGGACAGGGATCTCAAAAAGTTGGTATGGCGCAAACTCTTATCAATGAGTTTCCAGTGGCAAAGCAAACATTTGAAGAAGCAAACGACATCTTAGGTGAGAACCTGCTTGAGCTTTGCATTAATGGTCCAGAAGACACACTTCGTCTAACTCAAAATGCACAACCTGCACTTCTCACTCACTCTATTGCAGCACTTCGTGTTCTTGAAGAAAAAGAAGGCTTCACTGCAAATTATGTTGCTGGTCACTCTCTTGGTGAGTACTCAGCGCTTGTTGCCGCTGGCGTATTAAGCTTTGCTGATGCTGTGCGTCTTGTACGTATTCGTGGTAATGCCATGATTGAAGCTGTACCAGCTGGTCTTGGTGCAATGGCTGCATTGGTTGGTGTTGAGTTTGATCTTGCACAATCTATTTGTGAAGGCGTTGAAGGTATTGTTGTCCCTGCAAATATGAATGGCGGTGGTCAGATCGTTATTTCTGGTGCTAAAGAAGCTGTAGAGCTTGCAATGGCTGCTGCGAAAGAGCAGGGCGTTAAGCGCGTTGTGCCTCTGCCTGTCAGTGGCCCATTCCACTCACCTCTAATGCAACCAGCTGCTGATCGTATGAAAGAAGCATTAGCAGATATTCAGTTAAATGAATTTAAAGTGCCTGTAATTGCAAACGTGCTTGCAGAGCCTGTAAGTGATATCACTGTTGTTAAGGATCTTCTTGTGCAGCAGGTGACTGGTGCTGTTCGTTGGGAAGAAACAATGCAGCAACTTGCAAACCTTGAAGTCACTGAAGGAACTGAAATCGGTTCAGGTAATGTTCTTTCTGGTCTTATGAGACGCTCTCAAAAAGGTATCACGGTACGTCTTCGTGGTGAAGCTGCAGATTTCGCTTAATTAAAAAGAAAAGCGCATCTATAAAAAAGGGCTGTTACTGAGAAGTAATAGCCCTTTTTGTTTACATTTATCATGCTTTTAGGTTTTTACCCAGTGTTAATGCTAAAGCCTATTAGTGATTCTTAATTTTCCGTTGTTACAATTCAGAATGCTGTTAACCTTTTTCATCTAAAATCTTGTCCAATATCAAGTAAATAATAAAACTATTGTTTATTCAATTAAGATTCAATCATCAATGGATTATATTTTCGCAGTTGCGTAATGCAGTCGTAAAAATACACACGATACATCAAATGTATAAGTGGCCTAAGGGATAAAGGCAAAATACTTTTTAAGGTTAATTTAAATGTATACAGCGCCCTTTGCTTCTAACTCATCCTCTTCTAAAGCACTTAACCCAACTATTCAAGGTCATCGTAAGAGGCCTTCTGACTGTCTTAATGATTTAGATGCATTGCATTTATCATCTGTTACACCTGTGAATGGCTCTACAAGCCAAGGTACGGATGCTGGTCAAGTATCAAAGAAAATGAAGGATACAAGTGATGGGGCAAAATTACCTCAGGTCACACCTTTAGCAGCAAAGTCTGCTCAGCATCTTCAGCTATCTGCAAAAGAAGTTGAAGAGCTTAAAGCAACTGCTCAAAAATTTGGATTATTACCGCATCAAGAAGAAGTTCTTACAAAGATTTTGAAAAAAGATAATAACGGTGAAGGCCTTATTTTGGCTCATCAGGCAGGTCTTGGCAAAACACGTACATCATTGAGTTTCCTTTTCCACTTAGCTTCTACGGAAAAAATGAAAGCTGGTGATCATGCATTAATTTTAGCGCCAAATAACGATATCCTTAAGCAGTGGCAAAAAGAGCATGCAACATTAAGTGGTATGTCTGGTGATAACTCCCTATCACTTCTTTCATATACAGGGGCAGATAGAAATAAAAAACTTGAAAAAGCTGTTGCTGCAGATAAAAAAGCAGGCAAGATTACAGTTATTTTAACAACCTATGATACCTTCAGAAGCAGCCCTGTCTTGCAAGATACTGCGCAGCCAAAATCAGACCCTAGTGCACTTTTGAAGCCAAACTCAATCAAGGCAATCATCGCTGATGAAGGTGATATTCTTCGAAATAAAGGCACTGAAACTCATAAAAAACTAGCAAACCTTTTACTTGCCGCACCTCACAAAGTTGTTGCAACCGCTTCACCTTTGCAAAATAATTTTTCTGACTTGATTAACCAGGTTAAATTACTGGCTGAAAAGCCAGAAAAATATACAGAGCTTGAGGGTGCATTAAAGCAGTTATTTAAAGCGATTAAAGAAAGCTATAAAATTGTTCAAGAGTCTAAGGGCGAACAGCTCTCAATTGAAGATTTAAAAGCTTTGTTGATGCCTTTTGAAGATGCATCGCTTAGTGGTGAGCAAAGTATTTTAGCGACGCTGACAAAGCTGAGTTTAATGACTCGTAGTTATGTTGAGCACTTAACAGCGCTAGATGTTTCTAAAAGAGATGATTTTAGTGCTAAATACAAAATTAAGCTGCCGAGTGAGCCAGTTGAAGTAACAGTTCCCTATAAGCCATTTGATTTACAGGCAAGAGTATCTGAAGCAAAATTTGCGCAAATGACAAAGCGACAAAATCTGGATAATACTGATACCTCAGCTCTTGGTTTATTTAACTTGGGTGGTAGTAAAGCCGCCGCTACATCGGATAAAGGGCCAAGCTTTCTTGCTGCTGTTTCTGAGTTAAAGTTATTAGCAGATGTAACTACTCGCCCCACACCTC
>DJZY01000016.1 GCA_002450655.1 Gammaproteobacteria bacterium UBA6940
TGCACTAACGAGTTGAATCCGCGTTTCTATGGAAAGCATATTAAAAAAGGAAAAAATTGATGTCAGCTTTAATGTTAGCAAAAGGCATATTAGGCGTAGCAGTTTTATTTTTAATCTATTTGGTGTTGAGTTTTGTTATTCCGAAACTTAGTTCTTTTAGAGTGAGTCCTAAGAATAGGCAAGATAAAGAATTAACGTCTTCATCTATGGGGCAAGCAGGAAGAGGGCAGTTTAAATGAATCTAAGGACTGTCTTTATTTAAATATATGTCGGATGGTTTTATGGAATTCTTTTTTATATTGTTGTTTGTAATGATTTTGTTTGTATGTTTTACAAGCAAAAGTTCGAGTTCTAAAAATGTAAGTGACTCGAACTCTCCATCATTCACGTACACACATTATTCAGATTCAAACAGCTCTTCTAGCTGCAGTAGTGATAGCGGTGGAAGTGATGGTGGCTGTTAAGCCACCTATGCATTTTCTGCAGACATAAACTGGTTGTAGAGCTGAATCGCTTCAACTCGATTTCGAATATCAAGCTTTTTATAAATGTTATGCACGTGAAGTTTTACAGTCCCTTTTGCTCTGCATAAATGATCTGCTATATCTTCATTACTCATGCCTTGGTTAATAAATGTAAGAATTTCCATCTCACGTTTACTTAATTGTTCCAGTCTATTATTTTTACGATTATTTTTTCGCTCAATTCGATCAAGTGCTCTCGATATAAGCAGAATGGCTTTATTCTTCTGTTTGGCTCGTCTAATTTGCGGGTGCAATATTTCCGTCAAAGGTGTTAAAACGTCTTGTAAGCCATTACTCTCGGCATATTCAATAGCTTCATAGAAGTAGTCAAGAGCAGGGTCTTCTTGTTCTGTGCTCCAAAGGACTATGCTGAGCAATAGGGAGCCATACACCCAGACTAGCCTAAAGCCAAGGGCTTTTGATTCTAAAACGTATTTTTCTAATAACGCAATCGAGTCTTTATTGCCTGTGGAGAGAGACTGCATAAAGACAAGAATCATATGGCTCATCATATGCCAAATATCTTTGCGATCGTTTGCACTGTCAGCAATGATAAGATACTGCTCATATCCCTTTAGAAGATTATGTGCTTCTCGATTTGATGGCCTGCCTTGTATTTGTAGATCATTTAAGAGCTTAATGAATAAAAATGAAAGAACCCAAGGGCGGAGCAGTTCGGTTTTATTAGTATTAGGGAGTAAACGATAGTGTGTTGTTAATCGAGTGAGTGCATTAATGAGCATTTGATTTGCTTCTTGGGCTTGGCCTTTAAATACCCATGCTAAGCAAGAAATCCACTCTTGAAATAAAAATGCTTCTTCAGGAATTCGTCCCGCTTGCTGCTGCTGAGATTTAATGTCTAGACGTTTCGATATTGCTGCGCCGTGAGACGAAATAATCTGTAAAGGGGTGACGCATGTGTATGTCCAATCGACCAAAGAAATATGGGTTTCAGGATCGAGCAAAGGCTCTGCATGATCAAGTGATTGCATTATTTTACGTAAATGCTGTTTGTTAATGCAGAAGAAGTCAGTGAGTCCTATTAATGCAATACTCGGCGCTGCAACTGAAAAACAGCGTTCATCTACAGCAGATAAAAAGACTTGTTCTAATCGTACTAATCCATCTGCTATTTGGCCAGAAGCAAGGGCATTGCGGCTGTCTTCGTATTGATGGAGCAGGGAAAAAATAGGCTCCGCAGCTTCTTGCAAATTAATATTTTGACTGGTTTCTGTTAAGTCTTGCTCAATTTGAATGAGCATAGGGGACGTTGTCCAATAAAAACGTTCTTGGAAGAAGCGAGTAAGTGCTACTGCTGCTTGAGTATTACTCTGGATAAATTCTTTGCTTGGTGAGGTCGGTAAATAATGTGAATAATTTTTGAGTGAATTACCTCGTAAATAATCGACAACTCGCCCTGGCTGTTGCTGAATTAAATAGCTCAAGCCTTGAGTATCATCTGATTGATGACACAGCTCTATAATTTCTTCAACATAGTCATGGTCGAGATAAAGTTTGCAGAGCTCAAGGGTAATACCATTTAAAGACCTTGGAGGTCGAAGACCAAGGGCTTGTATTTGGCGCGTTTCATGAGCCATGCGAGTTAATACCGTCTGAATACTTTTTGAGTTCCAACGGAAATGCAGCCTTGGATGAGTAAATTGCTCTAATAAAAGTGAATTACATAGTGTTGTTAAGAGCTGGCTTCTATGGCGGCGTCTTGGATCGTAATACTGCGCATGAATACTTTTGAATGGTGTCATGTGCATTTGTTGATAAAGAGGTACTTGTAATTCTGAGTCACATAAGTCTAAGCCTTCAGGTGTAATGATTGGCTGAGCATGTGCTGTTAGCATCAGTTGCAGTAGATCAACGGGAAGGCTATAAATATAGGTTGAAACCCATTGATGCCCAGATAGCCAGTCGTAGCCATTCATGTAAGCTTCTTGGTCGCCTGTTGCATCACAAAGCTCGCACAAACTTCTCAGGCAAGGCTCAGGCCAGTGGTCAAATAGCGCTGCAACCATTTCAATCATATCTTTAGATGGTTTTACAGGCCAGCGAGTGGTGAGCTTTTCATAGTCATCCAGAGAGTAGCTTAATAGCTTTTCGCCTAAATGAATGTGATCATAATAAAAGCGAAACTCGGAAAGCCATATTTCAGGTGATTCTGAAGAACTTAGGATTATGGTGTGTTTCTCTGCAAATGGTGTGAGTGCCTGAATTAATTGTTCTGCAAGGTTCGTATTGATTCGCCCTAAGCGTATTAAAATAACGTGATGTTCTGGGTGGCGGTTAATCCAGTGTGCTAACTGATCAACAGATTTAAATTGATTTGTTTGTAGCAGTTTTATAATGTCAAATGTCGTGTACTGCTCAGGTAGGGTTGCTAAAAATCGTGTTAACCATGGTTCAAGCCCATAGCCATCTTTGGTATAGCAGTGCACTAGGTTTTGTGGTTTAAGTAATGCTCGTAGAAGTTCGCTTCTTTTGGACGATGTGCTGACTAAAGCTCGAGTGACTTTTGGATCTCGTGCTTGTGCTTTTGCCCACTGCGGGATTTGTGCGAAATCTTCTAAATTTACATCATTTGAAAAATCATGAGACATATAGAATAAAAACCTTTTACGCTGAGATCCGTGTCAGGAGACGAAATGGAAAGTTCTTCATCATTGACCAGCTGTTGCCATAGTGCCATCTTGGCGGCTCTGACTTTATATTGTCAGTGTCCCTAAGTCGGTTTTCCCTTTCTTGGTGTAGCGCTATCTTATTAATAAATTTGATTTTTGTGGTGTTTTATTTACAAACTTATATTTTTATATGCATAAAGATCAATAGACGAGCTGCACTATCCATTAGGCCTTAAAGGCTATCGCAGCTATATATATCTAGAGTTCTATAAATGCATGTTTCACTGCATCATACAATTTTATTGTTACCTTGTAGGAGGTTTATTCCTATTAATATTGAATCCGTTATTCGAAAAAACGAACTAATAACCTCGGATAGAGCCGAAAATTAAGAAAAAACTGAGATTTATTATTGTCTTTCTTTATATGCATACCTTGCGATTTTTCGGAGCAAAGTCGAGAGACGTTTGTAAGTTTGTTTTGATAGAACTCAAAGGAGAGATACATTTCTAAACCTTTAATGCTACAAAAGATAACGCAAAATAGTTTAATCTGAATGCTCATAAATCTAATATGTGCCTCTCGTTTTGTGGTGGCAAATAACCATGGGTTTCTATAATGTCTTCTGCAGTCATAGAACAGCGTCAACTCACTCACTTTGATGAAGTGGAAACACAGGTCCCTGGGGAGTATGAGTCTGATATTTCCAATAGTGATGTTGAAATACAGGTGCTTTCACCATCACATGTTCTAAATCAGCGTTTTCAACATGTGTCGCCAAAAAAACAGAAGCAAAAGCGTCATCAATCTAAAGGTATAACGACGAAAGACAATGCCAGTGCAATTCGATTTTTTATATGGGGTGTTACTGTTCTTGGGGTTGTTATCTTTGGTGGTGCATCGCTCTATTTATCATATAGTGATGGTCAATCGAGTGCTAAACAAGCGAGTCTAGTGGCCAATGCACAAGTCCCATCTTTTCAGCCTGTGGCAGAGCCTGGCGAGGCCATTGGCTACTCTTTTAGCATAGATCAGTCGCAATCTGTTGCTCCAAACTGTGAACCAAGCGCTCAATCTGCAATACAGCAGCAAGTGCTTAAAAATGTTGCCGCCGTTATTCAAGCTACAGGGCTTAGCTCTTTACAAGTCTCTTGTTTTAGTTTGAGTGGTCAGACTAAGCCAGCTGTTAGAGTTGTGGGTTATTTAGATGATCGACAATACTGGATGAGGGTTAAAGGTAGTCTGCTTCAAAGTGAAACCCATTTAGGCATGATTGTAGATCATGTTGCTTCGCCTGCTGTACGTAAAACACAAATAGACCAATGGTTAGATGAAGCTGGCATTAGTAGTAATGTGAATACCTACTTAGCTCAACAGGGGCTCGTTGCAGAACTCAATATTGATACAAAGGGCGTGCAAATCTGGAATGAGATTTCAAAGCGCTATATGGAAAAGTTTGCTAACAACCCTCAGCTCTATGTTGTTAAAGATCCTCGAGACATGTTGCAGATTCATCGCATTTCTTTTGGTGAAAGTCCAAAGATTATTACGAAAGATGGTTCTATTTATGAACCAGGCGAAACCCTTGGTAATGGCTACTCCATTGTCTCAATTCAAGAAAGTGGTATTAAGCTTAAAAATAAAGATGGCGTCTATACCTATGCCTTATCTCAAGATTAGCCAATTAAGATATCTTTCCTCGTTATTTTTAGATTAGCTAAAAAATAGACAATTATCCCAAAAGTTATATGTACGCTCAAGATTTTCATCTTTACATTAATTGCACAGCGAGCATATAGATACCCATAGTGTTTAGTTTGAGTTTAAAAGTTAAACCAAGTAACGACTCCCTGTTAAATTTCTGTTCCTGCTTTTTATTGACTTAATGTGACATTTTTCATTAATGCAATACACTACAAAAATGCAGTACAGAAACTTCACATATCTTTAATAGAAGGGAGATAGTTCATTATGGCGTCGAAAAAGCCTCATTCGCCCCGTAAGACAACAAAACCTAAGCCAGGGCAAAGCGCAAAAAATAGAGATGTAAGTACTGATGAGATCTTATCTCAGCAGTATGATATGCGCCAAAATGATATGGTTAAAAGACTTATGCAAGCTGATGCAGGTGCATATCATTCTGTCACAGGTAATCTTAACTTTCGATAAGATTGACTTTTTTATAATATGCACACTTTTATATCTGGTTAATTTGATAGGTTTTTAGCAATGGGTGCATTAGAGAAAATTGAAATGGGGGCTTCTATTTCTGAAGATGAGATTGAGTTTCAAGAAGCTTGGTCTTTATTTTGTCATGGCTTTTCTATGGTTGTCCATGAAGGATGGTGGGTTCAAATTCCTGGTGGTATCGACTTAATGGAAGATTTAGCATCTTCACATTGTGCTTTTGAAACAAGTCAGTCCCTCGTTCAATTACTTCAGCTTGAGCCTGTTGATAGTGCTAATGGTACGGATGACTCTTTTGCGGTATTTATTCTATTGGTGTTTGAAAATTGGCCATATGTTGTTGAGCAGTTGGGTGAAATGCTTTTAGCTGCTACATATACACAGCAAAATCGCCATAATTATGAAGTGCACCAATTTTACATTCAGCTTGCTAAGGCATTTAAATTACAAGATCAGGACTTAGATGTCAGTAGTATGGGATTAATGGCTTGGTCGATGCTCAGTTTAATTTTGCCAAGAGGGATGCTACAGCGAATTCATTTGACACTACCACCTGTATTGGTTGCTGAAGTTCAATCTCTGCGGCAAACGCTTTTTCAATTAGATTGGCTTGAAAAAGAAATAATTGAACGAATTGTTCCTCAGATAGTGTCTAGATTAAAAAAGGTTTTAATTTAGGCGCTATCTGAGAAAATGCCTATGCAAATGGGTTTTTCAAATGCATGTCTGGGTGAAGTGGGGCTGTCTTTTCTTTGTGCAGCTCAGCTAGAAATTCATAGGCCTTATCAATAGAGAATAGAAATTGCTCTAGTGCTAATACAAAACTGTCATATTCAAGTGCTTTATCTGAAATTTTCGTAGAGAGGAAAGTCTCTTGGGTGTTTGGATTAAAGCTGAAGGCTGCATTTCCAGTGCCTTGACCAAAGTGGTTTGCAGTGAGTAAGTGTTCTAAGTAGTCTTCACGCTTTACATCTTTCGGTTCGCTAATGGCGGTGTAAATATAAAGAAGTTCTTGGTTTTTTATATGTTCAATAACCAATGTATGTTGGTTAAATCGAAGATAGCAAGATTCACGATCGTCAAGGGACACTGGTCCAATACCAATGTCCTGGCCGAATTTAGATAGAATACTTTTAAAGTTCAAAACCCTAATTACCTTATTGCTTCAAAGGCTGCCACAACTCCAGGATTTAGTGCATCAGCCTTTTAGAGTCCAAAGCTGAAGAATCCACTTGTATGGCACTTCTTAATGGCATTGACTCGGTTTGACACTTTGAGCTTTTTATAAATGCTATGCACATGAAGTTTTATTGTTCCTAATGATCGACAAAGCAAATTAGAAATTTCTTCATTGGAGCAGCCTTCAACGACTAGTCCTAAAATTTCAGATTCTCTTTTACTTAAATCTAAAAATGCAGGATCAAATTCATGCGAGTTAGCGTAAAAATGCTCAATTTCGTTTAACTGCAACTCAAGATTTGAGTTTTTAGGTGTGTTTGTGTCTGACTCGTCTTTGTGGTTTTCAAGTAAATACCAGCTTGACGGACCAAACCAGACCCAAGGTATATGCTGGTTATTATTCTTATCTTTTGCGTTTTTAAGTTTAAAAAATTTCGCGAGTTGTTTATTGCTTTTTTTATACTGATGTTGCCAAAGTAATGCCTGCGCTTCAAGTTGTTTTGCAAGAAATAATACTTGATCCATCGATTTATCTAATTGATCTAATGAATTTTCTTGAATCTCTTGATTTTGCACTTGTTGGGCAAAATTTTCAAATGCTTTAAAGAGTGGGTTGAGAATTCGTTGCGAGCCCATTGTATTATTTCTTGAGGCATTACTAATAAATGTGACGGCCTGCTGTAAGCGGTTTTGTTGGAAGAAGTTAAATGTTTCAATTAACCAAAGTGGCATGAGTGTTTGGCTAAATGTATCAGGTAGATTCATGGCGTAGTAGGTTGCTTCTTGTAGTCTGTCAGTCACTTGTGGTGAATCACAGTGAGATAAAGCAATAACACTATTAAAATAGCTTGTCATAAAGCCGAGTAAATTTTGACCAAGTGATGAAAGATGTTGTGAACCAGGTAAGCTGATTTCTGGTGTTTTATTATCTTCAGATTTAATTGAATCAAGAGCTGTATAAATTTGATTTAACCAATAGCGGAACTCGTTCAGCTGCGTCGATAGTCTCTCATCGGATAAGACTTTTCCTATTAAAGACTTAAATTCGATTGTGCCCGTGCAAATTTGAGTCTGATACCAAAGATAAGCAATGCCGTGTAAAAAAAGCTCAGGTTTTTGTTGGTTCAATGCTTGCTCAATCATATTTTGAGACAAGGTTGATATTTGAGCCATATTACTGCTTTCAATATGCTGTTGAATATCAAGCAGCAAGCTTGCTTGCGTAGGCTTATAGGTTTGTTTTGGAACTTCAACTTGTTTTAGAGATACTGGTACACCTTGCTCAACTGGGGTTGCATCTTCCATTGATTCATGTGGTAAAACTCGTGGATGATGAATTTCTGTTTGAGGCAGAGACTGTTGTCCTGTTTGTCCTTGAGATAGTGTATATCGAATCCGTTTGAGTAAAAGGTTATTACCTTCTTCGTTTGAATTTTGTTTTGTATTGAAAGCGTTATTAATATTTTGCTTTTCAGCACTTGCTGTATCGACAACGAGCCTATGGTAAGACTGAATAACACGGGCCTGAGGGTTTTGATTTATTAAACGTTGTGGAATAAATTTAAACCAATTTACAGCTTGCTCAATGCGAGCTAATTTGCTTCGATTCGTTGTTTCTTGTGTTTGTGCCTGCTCAATAATGAGTTCAAGCGCATCTTCGTAATGACGAGCACTCAATCCTAGTTCAATGGCAAGGGTTCTGTAGTATTCCTTTTGAGCCAGGTCATCAGTATGAGCTTGTATTTCTGCTTTGATTGTATCGAGCATGTCATTAACATAGGCATTTAAATCATTGGCAGAGCAAGTACGTCTTAAGTGACCTTGCGCAAAGAAACGCCATGCTAGATTTGAAAATGACAATAGTTTTTGTTTCCCTTGAGGTCCTTCCTCTTCACGGTTGACCAGAATATTTTTTAGGCAAAGCTCGTGGATCATGATATCGACATGAGGTAAGTCGCCTTTAATCATCGGTAAAAATGGATAAATATTTGGTGGATATAAACTTAAATGTGCTAAGAGAATTTGCTCTGGTTGTGTTAAAAGCTGCTCCCCTAAGCTGCTCATTAAACCTTGGTAATTATTTAAAAGCTCAGAGCAGGCAGTTTTAAGTGCTTGTGCAGGAATTTGTAAATCTTGATTTTCAAGATTGTCATTTTTAAGGGTTTCTTGCTGTGCTGCAAGCCCCTTTAATTTTGCATTAAGAAGGCTGCCCATTTCTGGCCATGATTCTGCAAGTCGTGTTATTCCGAGTAGGCTTTGGTGTAAATGTGGTGGTGCAGAATTTAGAAGTTGCTGTGTTCCGAGTGGAATTTGAACATAGAGCTCATGGGCTTGAACTACAAGCCACTCAGGGCTTGAGTGTGCATTTGATTCGAGTTTTGGTGTATCGAATGCTTGATGAGAAAGAGGTGTGCATAAAATTGGCAATACGGCATGAAGTCTGTTGAGGCCAATTGCATCAGCATAACTTTGCTCAAGTTCTTGCAATGTATCTAAGCTTTGGGGATTGAAGTCATGCTCAATAATAAGAATTGCTTTATGTTGGCCTGGTTTCTTTGCTTCTTTAGCACTCAGGTTTTGTGCTGTGGCTATAGCTTCGCGTATAGCACTAGGATCAACCAAGGCTTGATCTTTAAATTTAACTTTGCAGCAAGAGCGGCCTAATGCTTGTGCAACTTGGTGAATAATTTGTTGTTGTCCAAAGCCTGGAGGGCTTACGATGATGCAAGGGCGATCCATTTCGATGGCGCTTTGAAGTCTGGCAAAGGCGATTGAATTATTATATTGACCTGTAATACTTGGAGTTCTCATGACTCCTGATGTCTCTAAATGCATATCGTCTCAAAATCTTCTCTGTGTAAAGCAGGCTAATACCTACTTAAAGTACTGCGGAGTGCCCTAGAATTGCAGTTGAGCACTATAGCTAATTGTTCTGACTCTATCATATTCTTTTCATGTCGCAGGTTCTTTATGTAAAAAGTTATATTGGTTGGTAACTTTGTAATGATACTGCTACCTCTTAAGCTACATTGTTACTGGCTTTTTGTTTTTCATGAGGTGGTTTTGCCTCTGTATATACTTGATTTTTAATGTACAAAATGTCTCAATCAGCCATCCTGTCATGAGTTTGTCTTTTTATCTGTTTGCCGGAAGGGTGTGTTCATTTTGCTTAAACGACTTTATACAGAAAGTTATATTCTGGAATCGAAGTAGATCTGTAGGATGTTTGAAGAACTTTTTACGAAGCATCTAAGAGGTCATATGTATGCATGGTTTTAATTATACGCTATCAACGCTTGATAATTTATTGCCTCAAGATGTTTTTTTAGCAACATCAGAACTAGCTGTATCTGCTGATGATTATCTTGATGTTTTATGGCCCGCATTTGCCGCACCAAATTTAATTGCAAAGTTAGAAAAAGGGCCGTTTCAAATTGACCTTGGCGCTCTTCATTTAATGAAAGCCGAGCTTTGTTTTGAGTTTGGGCAAGATCTAGAGACAGTTTTTCATGCTATTTTGCAAGGGAAAACCTTGGCGGATCAGCAGTCCGTCGATCAAGCTTCACTTGAGCGTCTCACGGCAGTTGCGGCTGATTGTTTGGCGCAAGGTGAATTTTTTGAAGCTAGAGCGCTTTATCGTGTTCTTCTTTTATTAGACCCTACTTCTGTAAGCGCTTTAATTGGTTATGCTGCCTGTCTTCAAGAGTTAGAGCTTTATACAGAAGCATATGACTATTATATGTATGCGCAAGAACTCGATTTTAAAGAACCAAGAATTCCTCTCAATGCATCTCTATGTCTTATTATGCAGGGGGAGTATGAGGAGGCATCTGAATTGGCACAGAGCGCTGTCTTGTTATGTCAATCAGGATTAAAGGAGCAGGGACGTAAAGCTCTAACTCACTCTGAACGTAACGAGTTAGAGCGTTTAAGGCATAAGGGGCAGCGATTGGCACGTTATAGTGCTGATCAAATGATCTGCCCAAAACATTAAAATGTTTTAAGTGTATTTGTGTGGTACATGAGGGATTGCATACCAAAGTGCAAAAGGTGCTGCTACAAGTGCAAAGCCTACTGCTGTAAGTGGGAGTACACCTAATGCTAGTCCTGCAGAAGCCATTGCCACGCCTACGGCGAGAGTTGTGATAGCCGCGATTCGAGAAATTATTAAGTTTTTTCTCATCGTTGTTCCCGAAGGCCCAATTGGCTTGGACATTGGAAGTTTACAGTCAAACTTTACAGCAGGGTATGCCTGCATTGGTCTCGTTGGTTGTAGTTTAGATAGTTTGTTTGGTTTCTCATCAAAATTATACATTGATGATCTGTCGCTAAGTATAGAGATGTCTGAGATTGATGATGCCATACTAAAACCTGCTTCCATGGTGAGCTAAAACATTTCATTTTTCTTTTTTAATATTTTTTAAGCCGTAGCGATGAAATTATACGAAAGGTATTACAGCAAATGGAATAGAAAAACTGACGATGAGCCAGTTTTTCTTTAAATTGAGTTAAGTTGTGTTTGCTGAATGCACTTACATTGTGTAACGAATTAAAAACAAGCACCATAATGGTGCATATGAAAGGGGCGGTGCTAGCGTTTAAGTTGAGTTTTGGCAAAAAACTCATTTACTTTGAAGCTTATTAGTCTAAAGTATTTGCATCAAAATTATAAAATAGAGTCCACCTTCAGTTTTGCCGATAGTATAGGGCTGCCCAATTTTTACACTAAATTTTTACTCGCTATTATGTAAATTATTTATATTCATATACAATAGAAATCCTAAGAGTTTGTTTTTTGATCAATACTTGAAAAATGCCCCAATCAGACTCATATGCACTCTAAAGATGTTGCACATTTGTTTGGCTGTTAAGACTAGATTGGCCATGTTTTTGTAAATACACGTAGCTGTTAACAAAAATGCTAATGACTGAGCTTGTCATAGCTGATATAGTGGCGGTGTTCAGGGCTGTTTGATAGGTCGATAGGTGTCACTTTTCAGCAGGCACATCGTATGAGCAACTCATGAAGAAAGTATATTTGAGGAGATAAAATCACTATGAGTGAAGAGAATCGCAAAATCATAGATAGCTATCTGGCTGAAATTGGTGCATCTGTAGGTAAGAACATTCGATTGAATGACCAGGGTATTAGTGCTTTTACATATGAAGATCTGACGATTGTCATCGAAGTACCAGAAACGATTCCTTCTTTCTTTGTCTACACAAAGCTTACTTCGCTAGGTCAGTCCAAAAATGAAAATGCTCTTATGAAGAAGCTGCTTCAATTGAACTACCTTCAGCAAGAAACTCGTGGTGGTTGTATCTCTCTTGATCCAATGAACGACGAAGTGATGTTTTCATACTCTGACCGAGTCGCTGAAGTTCAAGCTACAGACTTCCGAAATATTTTGGAGAACTTTATCGATACTGCACTAACGCTTGTGAAGGCTGTTGATGCGATTGAAAACTCTGCACCAGCGCCAAGTGCATCTGCTCCACAGCAGCAAGCATCTCTAGGTGGTGGTCAGCCAGCAGCTTCTGTACCAGCTGAGTCTGAAGAAGACCGTCGTCGTCGCGAGGCAGAAATGGCAATTAAAAACAAATTTAACTTTGGTGGTGGTCACATCAGCCCGTAGTTTGATTTGTTGAATCTGAATAAATCTCTTGCAAAAGAGCTTTATTCCCATTAAAGGCATCTTAGTTAAGATGCCTTTTTTGTTTTTAATGGCCAAAAATTAAATTTCTTGCTTTAATTATTGCTAGGCAGTGTCCTAAGTAAATTTAGGGACGTTGCCTCATAAATAAGAAAGGAAGAAATTATGAGGCTTTTAAACCCACGCAGTTTTTCTGGTGTTAAAACACTTGTGACCGCACTTGTTCTAGCTAATGGCTTCGCGCAACAGGCTTATGCTGAAGTGGCACAAGGATTCTACCAGAGCCAACAAGACGTCGTTGATCAGTCTAAATCAACCCGTGAAAGGGCAATTAAAAGTGGATTTGCAGAAATTCTAGTGAAGTTGGCAGGGGATAAGTCCATTGTTCTAAGGCCAGAGCTCAATAGTGCTTTGCAGAATCCTAAGCCTTATTTGCAAACCTATTCCTACATCAAAGATGAAGAGGGCGATCAAAAAGTTCGGCTTGAGTTTAATGGCTCCGATATTGAGGCGCTTTTTTCAAAAAATAAACTACCGCTTTGGTCTAAAGACCGTCCGCCACTTGTGATGTGGATTGGCATTGATAATGGTCAAGGTCGCAGAATTATTTCTGCGCAAGACTCACAAACCTCAGGGTTTCGGCATATTTTAGAAGAAGAGGCTAAGGCACGGGGCTTAAGTCTCGTATGGCCGTCAATAGATGAACAAGATCAAAAGACTCTCAGTATTACTGATGTATGGAGTCTTGATATGAACACTGCCGTTAATGCAAGTCGACGTTATGATGCGCAGTTTGTTGTTATTGGTAAAGTGTCAATTTCGCCATCCGGAGACTGGTATGGTCAATGGGGGGTTCAGCATGAAGGCCGTGCCCATTGGTTTGATGGTGAGCAGTCGAGTTATACCGCTAATGTTTCAAGTCTCATAGATACTGTTGCAACGGAATTAGGGCAGACTTATGCGATTGAAGTTGGTCATGATGTTCAAGAGACTGTGATTGTTGAGATTGATGCAGTGGAGTCTCTAAGGGATTTTGCAGATATCACAGACATTTTAGATAAACTCTTGCCAGTTAACCGAGTCTCTTTAAAAGAAGCCTTGCCTCATCGGCTTGTTTTTATGGTTGATGTTCAAGGTGGTGAGCCGCAGCTGGTCTCAAGTTTGAGAATGCAACCACGATTGAGACAAATACCAAATCAAGAGACAACTTCCTATCAATCCATGCTCAAGCCAGTTGGTCAGCAACAGCCAATTAATACACAAGATCTTGAATCAACCGAAGAAAAAGCCGGTGAATCGTCAAGCATTGACGCCACTGTAACCGCTATGGAACCATCTGAACAAGAATCGTTTTCTATGGTAAAATACCGCTGGGTAGGCCGTTAATGGCTAAAACAGTTTATAGAATGGGGTCAATATGGTGTTTTCTTCACTATGGAGGAATCTTCCAAATATACTAAGTGGTTTTCGGCTGTGTTTGGCTATTCCATTAGTATTATCAATTCTCTATGAAGAAACTGTTTTGGCTGTTTGGACACTTTTAGTTGGTGCTATTTCTGATTGGGCAGATGGTTTTATTGCAAGGCGTTATTCACTGCAATCAGCTGTTGGTGCTTGGCTTGATCCTCTTGCAGATAAGGTCATCTTAAATTCAACTTTTATGACCTTGGCGTTTCGAGGTATTTTACCAATGTGGCTTGCTATCATGTTGCTGGTAAGAGACTTAGTTATCATTGCTGGGGCTTTTGCTGTTTATAAAGTGAAACGTCAGATCGAGGGTAAAGCCAATATTTTTGGTAAACTTTCAACGCTTTTCCAGTTTGGTCTTTTAATCTGGTGTGTGGTTTTTCCTGCTGTAGCAATCCCTTTTTCTGTTATAGTAGGCGTTCTTGCAGTGACTGTTTTAAGTGGGCTGCATTATGTTGATACTTGGAGCCGTTGGACTTTTAAAGCTTACCGGTATTCAGGAAAGTAGGTCGTGCTTTTAATCTTGCACAAAGCCTAATACACTAACTTATCTAGGGAAATGCCCTAGCAAGATAGTCATGAAGTGAGAATAACTTGCAACAATTGAGTTTGCCATTGTGTTTCAATCCAGGTCGTAGTTTTGAAGACTTCTGGACACATCCGCGAAACGCTGAACTCTTACATCAGTTAAAGCGTATCGGGCAGGGTGAAAGTGATGCTTCTTTGCAGGCAGGGACGGCCCTGTTTGTTTGGGGTAATCCTGCAAGTGGTAAAACACACTTGTTAGAAGCTTTATGCAAGTTTGCTGATCGTTATGGTTATCGAGCGGCTTATGTTGATTTTGCAGAAATCGATATGCTGTCTACAGCAGTGCTAGATGGCTTGGAAGCACTTGATTTGGTCTGTTTAGATAATCTTGACTCTCTGGATAATGACAGTTGCTATGACTTCCAAGTTGCTGTATTCCGATTATTCAACCAAATGAAAGAAATGAGCAAAGGCTTGGTTATGACAAGCTCTAAGCCTGCTCATAGTTATAAAAATACGATTCCTGATTTAATTTCTCGTTTTCAGTGGGGGCTTTCCTACCAAGTCTTTGGCTTTGATCAGCTTGATAGTCATGCATTTTTAATTTGGGCGGCAAGGCGTAAAGGTATGTTGTTACCAAATGCTTCTGCAGACTACATTGTCAAACACTACAGTAGATCAGCGCATGACTTACTTCACTTATTAGAACAGCTTGATACTATCTCCCTACGAGAGCAGCGTAAGCTTACTATTCCTTTTATTCGTAAAATTATGGGTGCCCAAGATTAGGCTACGTCCCTAAATTCATTGCTTTTAATTATTTGAAGTCTTGTCTCATATCTCTTGGTAGATTAAAAAATACCCATTCCTTCTATTTTATATTTGATTTTCTATTTTTACCCCAGCATAAAAAAGAATTAATGATTACAATAGGTTTAATTATTGATATTGAATCATTAAGGCGAGGACATGGAATGACACAGCGCTTACACATACATGGCTTAGATGTAGCCAAATCATTAGCAGAGTTAATAGCGCTTGATATAGCGCCAGGGACAGGCATTGAGCCAGATCAGTTTTGGAAGGGGCTTGCTACAGCATTGCAAGAACTTGCGCCACGTAATAGAGCATTATTACAACGTCGTGATGAACTACAGCGTTTAATTGACAGTTATTATGCAAAGCGTCGTGATGCAGGCGAAGACCTTGCTGATGTCGATGCTCTGGAACACTTTTTAAAAGAAATAGGCTACCTTGAGCCTGAAACAACAGCTACGGTTGTGACTGAAAATGTTGATGCAGAGATTGCCCTAGTCGCAGGGCCTCAGCTTGTTGTGCCTGTACTTAATGCTCGCTATGCCCTTAATGCCGCCAATGCTCGTTGGGGTAGTCTCTATGATGCTCTCTATGGCAGTGATGTAATTTCTGAATTACATGGGGCTGAAAAGGGTTCAAGTTACAATCCTATTCGTGGGCAGAAAGTTGTTGAATATGTTGCAGCGCAATTAAATGAAATATTGCCTTTGAAAAGCGGTAAGCATGAAGATGTTGTTGCTTACAGTATTGATGAAACCCAAGGTGTGAAACTTATCATTAAGCTTGCTGATGGTAGTACAACTGCATTTGCAGATAAAAATGCATTTGTTGGACACCACCAAGAGCAGGTTATTCTTTGTCGGCACCATGGGTTGCACCTTGAACTGCATATTGATCCGCAAAGCCCGATTGGGCAGCATCATCCAGCTGGTCTCAAAGATGTTGTTATGGAAGCAGCGCTGACCACAATTCAAGATTGCGAGGACTCAGTTGCTGCTGTCGATGCGGATGATAAGGTCGAAGTATATCGACAATGGCTCGGATTAATGCAAGGGAATTTATCTGATAGGTTTGAAAAGTCAGGAAAGATTATAGAGCGTCAATTAGCCTCAGATCGGTACTATGTTGATGTCAATGGCGACACATTAAAGCTCTCTGGTCGAAGTTTAATGCTTGTGCGAAATGTTGGTCACTTAATGACAACTGATGCGGTCATGCTCGATGGTCAGCCAATTCCAGAAGGTATTTTAGATGCATTTATGACGTCATTTGCTGCTGTGCATGATGTGAAAAATCTAGGACGTTATCAAAACTCTAAGACTGGCTCAGTTTATATCGTGAAACCAAAAATGCATGGGCCAGAAGAAGTAGAATTTACAGTCGATCTTTTTGCTGCTGTAGAAGAGACACTCGGTCTGCCTCATGCCACGCTGAAAATTGGCATTATGGATGAAGAGCGTCGAACCACTTTAAATTTAGGTGCTTGCATTGCCAAAGCCCAAGACCGTCTTATTTTCATTAATACAGGGTTCCTTGATCGTACCGGTGATGAGATACACACGAGCATGGAAGCAGGGCCTATGGTTCGTAAAAATGAGATGAAAGCCCAGCCGTGGATTCAGGCTTATGAGCAATGGAATGTTGACCAAGGTTTGGCTGCTGGCTTAAAAGGCCGTGCACAAATTGGTAAAGGTATGTGGGCGAAGCCTGACCTCATGGCTGACATGCTTGCAACTAAAGCAGAGCATCCAAAATCTGGTGCAAACTGTGCTTGGGTGCCATCTCCAACAGCTGCAGTATTGCATGCGCTGCACTATCATCAAGTGAATGTATCAGATGTGCAAGAGTCATTACAATCTCGTCAATCTCAAGAATTGAAAACGCTTTTGCAAGTGCCTTTAGCTCTTGATCATAGTTGGAGTACGCCTGAGATTCGTCAAGAAATTGAGAATAATGCTCAGGGTATTCTTGGTTATGTGACACGTTGGATTCAATTTGGGATTGGCTGCTCTAAGGTGCCAGATATTAATGATATTGGTTTAATGGAAGATAGGGCAACGCTTCGTATTTCGGCGCAGCATATTGCAAATTGGCTTCACCACCGTGTTTGTACACAAGATGATGTGATGGACATCATGAAGCGTATGGCTGTTGTGGTTGATCGCCAAAATGCTGGGGACGTACATTATCAGCCCATGGCACCAGATTTTGAAAAGTCTATTCCGTTTCAGGCCTCATGTGATTTAGTCTTTAAAGGGCGGGAGCAACCAAACGGTTATACAGAGCCATTGTTACATCATTACAGACGTCTCTTTAAGTCGCAGCAGTAACGGTAAAAGAGGCTCAACCTTGTTTTCTTGCTTTGTAATAGCGATTAAAAAGCAATAGCTGGCGTGCCCAGTTATTGCCCCACCGGCTTATTGAATAAGCAAGGTAATTTAAAAATCGTATACCCATGCCCCTGTGATCCCATCTGTTTTTTTCTATGGCTTTGCTGCTCGAAATATCATCTTGTAGCATTGCTGTAACTTCTGCAGCTTTAGCTGAGTCCAAAATTGCTATATTGGCTTCTAAGCTCCAGCGTTGCGTGTATATATCTAAATTGCTCGAACCTAGGCAAATAAAATCGTCACAAACAACAAGTTTTGTATGCATAAAGCTTTTTTGAAATTCAAATATCTTAACGCCTTTCTTAAGTAATCCTTGGTAGTAATATTGGCCAGCCCGTTGAAAAATGGGATGGTCACTTTCTTTGCCTGGCACGAGTAAAGTGACATCCACGCCTCGCTGTACTGCTTTCTTCAGTGCATATCTTAATCTGGGTGAGGGGGCGAAATAAGCTGTTGCAAAAATAATTCGTTGTTGACTGTGCTTAATTCGATAGATGACTTCGTTTAATATATTTCGTTGAGATGACCCTCGAGATTCAAGCCACAAACCATTATTCAAAGTGGCATTACCATGAGCGGGCACATTTGTATGGTGTTTAAGTGGTGCAAATAATGAGTTAAGCCAAAATCTAAATTGATGACGTTTTGTGGGACGTTCAAGCTCAGCATCACTTGATGCCCATTTACGTTTAAGCGAGTTGAGGGCATCTGCAACTATATTGCCTTGTACCTGAAACATATTCTCACGCCATGAATGGCTGTGGTTTTTTGGTGAGAATATATCTGCAATGCCTGTACCGCCAATAAATAAAATGTCTCGATCAATAATAAAGAGTTTGGAATGATCTCGTTGGAAAATGAGGTGTAAGCGTTCAAATTTGACAGGATTGTACCAACCGAGTATGACCCCTGCATCAATTAATCGAGCTCGATCATGCTTGGAGAGATCAAGAGAGCCAACTTGATCTAAGAGAAGTGTTATCGTGACATTTCGACGCCTTGCTTCAATAAAGGCTTCAATAAAATCATTCGCAACATGGCCAGATTCAAACCAATAGAGTGAAATATGAATGCTTTCTTGGGCTGATTTGCATGCATCGAGGAGTTTTGGGAAAAAGTCATTACCATTTTTAAGGATGTGAAAGTCATCGATAGAGCGCCAGTTTGGCTGTTTTTTTTTCATTCTGATTATTCTCTCTTCAATACCTTATCGTTTTAATGCAAAGGCCTGTTTGCCAGTGTAACGAGCTGAGTGTGAATTTTAGGCAACGACACAAGTGAAATAAGTATCGTTCGAAATAGTGTATTGGATCGCTCGATTGAGCAGATAAACCCATTCGGTGATATAGAGTCAACTTTTATTTGTTTGTATTAGCTAGAGTAGTTTGAATAAATAGTCTTTAAAGATGCAATTCAATAATTTTCTTTTAAGCTTATAAAGGGAGCCTGAAAATTTATATTGAGATGCATGACTAGGCTGGTCATTCGCTTTTTACGCTCAATCATAAGAAGTATTTTAAAGGACGACTGTGTTTTCAGATAAAGGCAAAGGACAAGAAAAACTCCAGAATACATTAGATATTCAGGGCGAAGAGGTGGTTGCTGGCTTAGAGGATCGCAAGCGCTTCTTTATCCTTATTATTGTTTTGGGCTGTTTTAGCTTGATGGCGCTCTATGGCGCTATATATCTCAATGCTTCTATTCAAAATCTATTCCAAAATGCAATTAATGAAGGCTTTAGTTGGGAAAGTACCCGCCAAAAATTAACTCGACTCAGTGTTATTTCTGGTCGTATTAATGCGCCAATTAATGATGTGTTTGTGAGTCATCGAATTAATGAAGAACGAGAAGAGATGCGCAGTGAGTATCTTGCATTTCTTGAGGTGTTGGATCAATTAAATGAACAACTTGAGGGTCGACAAGAGGTTACAAGTGCTCAGATTCTCATGTTTCTTGATGATGTAAATGCCAGTCTTTATGCCATGATGTCAGAAGCCGAATTTGTCTTTACCTATTTGCAGGCAAGTCAGTTTGATTTAGCTGTTGAACGAATGGCTATTGCTGATGAGCTTTATAGAGAAGCAAACGGCTTTATTGGTGATGCTGATCAAGTTGTACAACGTATTGCTTTAGAGCGTTTTAATTCTGAAGCGACAGATATTCGCAAACTGTATAATCTAGGTAAGTTTGTTATTACAATTCTTACTTTATGTTTTATAGTTTTCGTCGCCCTTGGCATTCGTATGGTTGCCACGCTGAATCGAAACCAGAAAACCTTATCTTATTCGCGTTCTTTATTATCTAAAACCCTTAACTCTGTGGCTGATGCAGTCGTTGGCTGTCGTCCAGATGGACGAATTATGGAGTGGAATGCACAAGCTGATCATTTATTTGGTGATCAATTAGCTGGTCGAGTCAATATTAATAGTCTTGTGCCTGGCTTGCTTGAGTATATTCAGCAGAAAGAAGGCACAGTTTTTGACAAGTTGCGTTTAAACCATTTAAAAGCAAAAAGCGAGCAAATGCATCATGAAGGGGGGCTGGGTGCTGCAGGTGATATGGATGTTGATATTAATATTGCTCGCATCGATAGACTTTCACAAAAAGATTCGCAAGTAACGGCTTATGTTCTTACTATACGTGATATGCGTGAATTCCGTAAAAGTGCCGCTTTGGTTGCAAAAAGTCAGGCAAAGCTTCGATTACAGCTTCACCAAAACGATCAAATTCGTCAACAGTTAGCTGCACAGACCGTTATTTTAGAGCAAGAAAAAGTCAAAGCAGAAGCCTCCACAGAAGCTAAAAGCCGTTTCCTTGCGATTATGAGTCATGAATTACGTACGCCTATGAATGCAATCCTAGGTTTTTCCAAAATTCTGCAGCGGGGTGATTTGAACCATGCTCAAATGGAAGTACTGAAGCGAATTATTGATGCTTCTAATCATCTGCTCGGCATTATTAATGACATCCTTGATATGTCAAAAATTGAGTCTGGTGGTTTGGCCCTTGAGCCACGTCCTGTTGAATTTATTGAAGAAATGAAGCATATCGTGCAAAGTCTTGGCGATGTGAAGAAAAAACCAAATCTACGCTTTTTTGCTCATATCGATCCGAGCTTGCCTGAAAAAGTTGTTATTGATACAACGCGCCTACGTCAGATTATTACGAACTTACTTGGTAATGCATTCCAGTTTACTGATGAGGGATCAATCTGTCTGAAAGTTTTCCCTGTAGAGCATGAGGCTTATGAATCAGTGCTTCAGAAGCCTGGTGATACTATTCAATTAATACGTTTTGAAGTTCAAGATACTGGCATAGGGATGACCCCTGAGCAAGTTGAAAAAGTGTTTGAGCCATTTACACAAGCAGATAATTCGATTACCCGTAAATACGGTGGTACAGGGCTTGGTTTAACGATAACCCGTCAACTTATTCAAAGTTTTGGGGGGCAAGTTGAGTTGGAGTCCGTCCATGGCGAAGGTAGTACCTTTGGTTTTACCGTGCCAATAGAACTCGATGGCAATACAATTCATGCTAGACAAGATGTCAGTCGTCCAATTGCGATTATTGCAAATGATAGCCGCTATTTAGAATGGGTTGAGTATTGTCTTCAGCATGCAAATGCTCAATATGAAGTCTTTGACAGTGTGTCTGAATCATTTTTACATTGGTGGCAGCAACATAATCAGAACTTATTACATGAACATGAAGGCCCACTGGTTTTCATTGACGGTTTTCTTAGTGATCATGATCAAAATGGCCTTATTCCTCTTTTTGATAAAAATAGAGTATTACTGACATCTTGTATTTACCTTGTGGGGGTCGGTAAAGAGTCAAAAGTACATGATGAACAAGTGTATGGCCGCACCCTCTATATGCCAATATTTCCAGTTGATCTTATGAGTTACTTATATCAAGGGTATCCAGATGCTCAAGATCCAAATGCGAGCCCTTATAAGGAAATTTTGCCTGATCTACAAGTACCAAACCTTATTGGGCGTCAAATTTTAATCGTGGATGATGTGTTAAGTAATCGCCAATATATGCATGAGCTTCTTAAGTCAACGGGATGTTGCATTACTTTGGTCGATTCAGGAAAAGCTGCGATTGATGTGTGTCAAATACGTCTTTTCGATTTGATTTTTATGGATATTCATATGCCAGATATGAATGGCTATGACACTACTAAAGCTATTAAAAATATTCGCTATGCACGAAAAACACATGTTGTCGGTTTAACATCGGATGCAATTGATAGTGTACTTGTGACATGTCTTGAGTATGGTATGACAAGTTGTTTGTCAAAACCAATTAATGCAGAAGATTTTTATTCAACAGTCACCTTTATGCTTCATAAGCAAAATAATGAGCAGCGAATTGTCGCACAAAATGGTCTGGAAAATATTTTCTTCGATAACGTTAATATAGACATTCAAGGCGCTTTAGACCGTATTAACAATAAAAGTGATTTATATCTAAAATTAATAAATGCATTTCTAAAACGTGTTGAAAATTTAGATTCGCAATTAAAGATTTTACTGGATAAAAGTGTGAGCTCTGAATCAAGCCAGTTTTTAGAATCAATCAGGGGGACTGCACTTAGTGTTGGTGCGACTGAACTTAGTGATGCTTTATCTGGCTATGAAACTGCACTCCAGCAAGGCTTTGAGGCTAAATTAGCATACGATATTTGCATGGATGCTTTACACCGAACTTGTAAAGCAATGAAAGTAATAGAGCGAAAAATTCCTCAGTTGTAAAAATGTAAGGTGGATGGATGGATCAGCAAATAGAGAAACTCCTTAATGTTATTAATGGAGTCGTGCTTGGTAAAGAGCACCAAGTCAAATTGCTGGTAGCAAGTTTGTTTGCCAAAGGGCATGTGCTGCTCGAAGACCTGCCTGGAATGGGTAAGACAACCTTATCCCATGTTATCGCTAAAGCCCTAGGTATGAATTATAACCGTATTCAATTTACGAGTGATTTGCTACCGGGCGATATCTTGGGGGTAACTGTATTTGATCAAAGTAAAAACAAATTTGACTTTAGAAAAGGCCCTGTTTTTGCACAGGTTGTTTTAGCTGATGAAATAAATAGAGCGACACCAAAAGCGCAGGGTGCATTGCTTGAAGCCATGGAAGAAAAACAGGTGAGTATTGATGGTGAAACTCACCCTTTACCCAAACCGTTCTTTGTCATTGCTACACAAAACCCAGTGACTCAAATGGGTACATTTCCATTACCAGAAAGTCAGCTTGACCGATTTTTAATGAAAATAAGCTTGGGTTATCCGTCTGCTGAAGTTGAACGGATGCTTATTCTTGGTCAAGACCGACGAATTATGATTGATCATGTTGAGCAAGCAATGGATGGCCCAACTTTGTTGAAGTGTCAGCTGCTGGTTCAACAGGTACATCTGTCCAATTCTGTTGTTGATTATATTCAGCGGCTTGTAGGTTTAACACGTTCTGGTGGCCCGTTTCATGTTGGCGTATCACCGAGAGGCACTCTTGCATTGGTACGTGCTAGTCAAGCTTGGGCTTTTCTTCATGGGCGCAATCACGTTGTACCGGAAGATGTGCAAGCAGTCATGCGTCATGTGTTAGAGCATCGCTTGCAGGGGAGTGCCAATCACTCTGGTCATGAAGGGGCATCTCTGGTCAATCAACTTTTTAACCAAGTGGATGTGCTTAACCATTCTTAATCCCAGTTCTCGAATTTGATCTCGACTCTCAGGAACAATGAACCTATGCTCAAATATGCAAAAAAAGCTGCTCGAAAGCAATGGTCTCATTGGGTGAAGCGACGAATACCTGCACAACAAAGAGTTAAGTTGGATCAACGCTCTATTTTTATCTTACCGAGTAAAGAAGGTATTATTTTTATAGTGTCTGTGTTGGCCCTTTTTATTGGCGGTATAAATTACGTTAATAGCTTAATCCTTACTATGGCTTTTTTTTTAACAAGTCTTATGCTTGTTGCAATTTTACATACTTACCGAAATTTACAAGGTTTAATATTTACCTCAGAAAAGTCAGAGCCAAGTTTTGTAGGTGACTTTGTCAGATACACCGTTATTATTAATACAGAGCGAAAGGATGCACATGAGGGCATTCTATTGCAATTACAGGGTGCTGCTGAAGTGCGCTGTTGTGTTGACCCTCATCAGTCAAATAAAGTGAATTTATTTATACCCGCACGGCGAAGAGGTGTTCAAAAGCCAGGACGATTGCTTGTTCAAACGAAATACCCTTTGGGCATTATGCGTGCTTGGAGCTGGATTGATCTTGAGTTAGCAGCATTGGTTTATCCAGCTATTTTAGAAGGTGAGCAGCCTAAATCTGATAATGGTGTTGATGATCGTGAGCAATCGCAGTCAATTTCTGGTGTAGATGATTTTTCTGGTTTAAATAATTATCAAGAGGGTGATCCGCTCTCAAGAGTTTATTGGAAAGTCTTGGCTCGAGGTTTACCTTTGGCTACAAAATCTTTTGAACAGCCGGTTTCAGAAAGTTGCTGGATCAGTATTAATCGTGTGCCAGGCACACTGGAACAGCAGCTTTCTATTCTTGCTTATTGGGTACTGAAACTATCGGAAAGTCGTACTGAGTTTGGTTTGGATTTGGGTATTATTCAAGTCCAGCCAAGTAGAGGGGCACAACACAAAAAGCAGTGTTTGCAAGCATTAGCATTGCATGGGCTTCCTGCTGATGATATTGCGCTCTTTGGAGGTGTGCAATGACATCAACTCCAGCAGGTTATAAATCTCCCCGTATTAGTTTTATATGGATAACATTATCCCAGGTTCTTTGCACATTGCCCTTAGTGCCTTTTTTACCACTTTGGGTTATTGGGCTTTGTTTTTTTTGTATTTTTTGGCGTTGGATGGTTTTTTTAGGCCGTTGGAGTTACCCGCCTAAGATTGCACGATATGCATTGGTTGTTACAGCTGTCTTTGGGTTAATGGTGCATTTCCCTCGTTTGCTCAGTATACAACCGGCTGTATCCCTGTTGGTTGTGACTTATTATCTTAAATTGCTTGAAATGTTTAAGTTAAAGGATGTGTATGTCATCCTTATTTTATCTTATTTTGTTGTAGCATCATCTTTTCTTTTCCATGAGGATGTGTATATGTTGCCGTATTTTATTGCGGCAATTGTATTAACCACCGTTGCTTTACATAGTGTCAATAGAACGGAACATCACCTTGAAAAAGGGGGGACATTTAAAAAAGGTATCTTGTTGTGTTTGCAAGCCTTACCTATCACAATATGTTTATTTTTATTTTTCCCCCGATTTCCTCCTTTTTGGGTTTTGGAAATCAAAAAAGAAGGACCAAGTGTCGGTATTGACGAATCAATGTCGCCAGCAGATGTTGCTGAGCTTGGTGCAGCAGAAGGCATTGCATTTAGGGTCGAATTTAATGGCAAACCACCAGAACAAAAGGACTTATACTGGCGGGTTCTAACTCTGTCTCAGTTTGATGGTGTTAATTGGCAGTCTCTTTTTTCAAGCCTGCAAGCACAAGCTTATTTTAATCAAGAGAATGTTCAAAATGCTGTTCGGGAAAACATTCAGCCCGGTCAAAATACCTACGAATATACACTTCACTTAGAGCCTACGCAACAGCCTTGGTTGCCTACATTGGATAGACCAAATAGTGTAAATACAAAATCATCTTTTATGCCTGACTTTACAACGTATCAAAATAAAATGGTTACGAGCATGATGAGTTATGAGGCAATCTCTTCAACTAGCTCAGTATTAAATCTTGAATTATCGAAATGGTCACGGAAGCAAAATACTCAGTTGCCAGATGGTTTTAATGTAAAAAGTCGTAATTTTGCCGTCTCTCTTTTTAACGAAGTGAATAAAGATAAAGTGGCGTTCATCGACAGGTTGATGAATAAATTTAATTCAGAACCATACTTTTATACCCTGAAACCAGGACGTTACGATAAAGATATGATTGATGAGTTTTTATTTGAACGTCGAAAAGGGTTTTGTGCTCATTATGCTTCGGCTTTGACTTTTTTATTAAGAAGTGTCGATATTCCAAGCCGAGTTGTTATCGGTTATCACGGCGGTGAAATAAATCCTATGGGCGGTCATATTGTTGTGAATCAATATGATGCCCATGCATGGGTTGAAGCCTGGTTAGAAGGTCAAGGTTGGGTTCGCCTTGATCCGACAGCAATGGTTGCACCTTGGCGGCTTTTGGTTGGTGTAGAAGAGATGCTGCGTCAGTCATCTTCGAGTGAAGTGCCAGGCCTGCAAAGCTCAATTATGCGTAAAACACCCTGGATGAACCAGGTACGATTCTTGATTGATTATACAAATCATCGCTGGAATAAATATGTTGTTAATTTTAACCAACAAAGCCAGCGTCAATTTTTTGAAAACTTATTTAATGACTATAGTTTGACTAAATTAGTCATGGTGATGACGATTAGTATCGCAGTCTTCCTTGTTTTAATCGCTGTTTTTGCACTTTGGCAGAGCCGTAAGGGTCGAGTAAGCCAAGAAGATAAATATCTCCAACGTGTGCTTAAGCTACTGCAACGGCGTGAATTAAGCCGAGATCCTGTTGAAACCTTAAATGCTTTTTTAGTAAGGATTCAACCAGCACTAACACCAAAACAATTTAATGCAATAAGTCAGGTTTTTAAGCTCTACTCGAAAGCTGTTTACGAGAATCTGTCTGAAAACGAATATGAAAGAGTCATTAAAAGATTGCGTAAAGAAACGTACATTTCAGCTCGATTATTGCAGCATGTTTTTCAATAAATAGCTGTTTTGTCTGTTTTTATGTAAGTTTTTCTGACGAATAAATTGTTAAAGTGTGACGTAATTATCGTAATAAGTATTTTTACATTCAAAATTGTAATAAATTGCATTTTATGACTTCACGATTAAAAGTTCTTTGATAAGCTTAAAAGAGTTGGTAAGAAAAAAACGAACAATAAACACTGAAAAAGTGAACTAAACTGAATGTTACCGACAAATTTAACTTTGGTGTGGCGCGGATGTGGCCTGGTTGTTAATGGTAGTTTAGGGCAGAGCGAATGAGCGATAAATTTGATGTAGTAGGTCGAATGAAGAAGTTTGCACAATGCACGTGTTGTTTATTAGTAGGGTTAGGGTTTGAAGCAACAGCGGATGACCGTTTATCAGGTTTCAGCGATACAACGAGTTTAGCTGATACCAGTACATTAAGTTTTTCAAACACAGCTGACGGACAAGATAAAACCAAAGTCATGAATACGACTCAAGCTTTGTGGGCAATTATGTTTGAAGACGGTGTTAGAGCTTTTAGTGGCGAGGGTGCCTTTACTGACCCAGGTACGAGAGCAGGGTTTGTCATTCAAAGAGATGATTCTGATCTATCGTTCCAGTACAGATTTTAAGACTTAATGAATTTTAAACTAAGATGAAGCTGCTTTTCAATTTAAGGGGTAAAAATTAAAGAGGGTATAGCTTATTTTAACAAGCTATACCGTTCAGGAATGCCAATAGCCACGCACTAGGGAAGGTGCTTTTTTTTTACACTTTCCCTTCTATGCACGCTCTGCTAAATTCCAGTTTATTTTACTCAGCAATCGTAATCACTTCATAAAGGTGGTACACCTCAGGTTGATGTTGATCAATTGCTGTTGCAATGTAAACATCATGCTCAGGAATACCATCACCAGTTTTAAATGCTCTAAATTCACGTGTTTCTTTAGCAACCTTAAGACCTGCAGGTACTTCTGCCCACATAAACAATCCCTTGTCCATTTGCACATATCTTAGAGAAAGAATATTTGATCCTTCTGGAAGATCCAGCTTAAGTGTTGCTGGTGGCATTGGCACTTCGTATTTATGAATTGTTTTCATGACTTTACTCCATTGTAGTGATAAGACCTTCATTGATCCCAACAGTCAATATTACTCAGTTATGAGTTTTTTGGGAAGAATAACCTTGATGTTAAAAAAGCATAGAGCCTATTTTGAATAATTAAGGCTCTATTTTATGTCAACATACTAGGACATGTTGACATTTTACTACGCTCACAATTTCTGCGTTAAAAAGCGCTTCAAAATGCTCATGTACTGCATGTACACTGCGCTTTTTCAGCGCTTTTTGCCTTGAACTAGTATCGCTCGCGACAAATGTCAAAATGTCCTAAATTGTATGAATTTCAAAGCCCTCTAGCTTTTCAGTTTCATATTTAGATTTATTCGTTACAGCTGCTTTAATACCTTGAACGTCTTTGAAGTAAGTACGTGAAACACGCTCTAAATCTTCAAGGGTCACATCAAGAATCGCTTGGCGATGCTGAATACGCTCTTCTAATGAACGGCCATGCAATAAGTTATAAAACTCATTAAATGCTTCACCTGAAGGTGAGCCTGGCTTATCAATATCGCTCATCAGCGAAAGTGTTGCTTCTTCGAGCTGTTTCTTATTAAAGCTCGCATTTGAAACCCATTCCATTGCTCGCTCAAAATCATTAAACGTTTGACCAAGTCGAGGGTCTCTATAAGAATAGAAATCAAACGTTTTACAATGACTGTTTGCACGTGCACCACCACCATAGGCACCACCTTTTTCACGGAGTGCTGTATGCAAGAATTCGTTATTCATAATAGTTGCAAGTAAATTAAGCGCTGCTGTATCAGGGTGGTGACGGTCAACTGCAGGGATACTCATGGCACAGAAGTTAATCTGAGTAGATGTGAGCCATGCTTGGTGTTGCTGTTGGCTTAAATCGACTGTTGCTAGACGAGTATCTGTGCTCACCGGTTCGTTCCATTTAGATTCCAGCTTTTGAATCCAAGCATCAAGCTCTGCATCATCCCCAACTAAGCAAAAGTGCTGTGGTTGAGTGATGATTTTTTGATGCAGCTTAGAGTAGGCTTGCGCTTTTGCTTCAAAGAATGAATCATCATCGATTTTATCTGCATTAAGGCGTTTAATAAACTCAAGGCCAGACAAGGACATTTCTAAGCTACCGTAGGAGTGGAAGCATGCATTGGCAGCATTCATGGCGTAGCTATGACCAGACTGAGTTATGCTTTGTAAGAAGCGTTGACGCTTGAGAAGATAGAGCTCTTTAATACGGCTAATTTCATCAAAACGCGGTGACATAAATTGCTGGTGAAGCAGTTCATTCATTTGATCAAAACGTGCATCAAGTGTATTTGCTCGCATGATGCTGAACGCACTTAGCTCGTTTGTATCATCAGCACCACTGCGTACATTAATGCCAGCAGTTAAATAGCCTGTTTGTCCAAACTGTGCCTGCTGCATATGTAAATAGTCTTTATCTTGAGCGCCAACCTCAGTCCAAAAGCTATGCATGAGGTTGATATCAAGGAGTTCTTCTTGCGATAACTTTGGCAGTTTTGTTGTCACTTGCAGATAAGAGATACCATTTGTTTTTGTATCAAAAGCAGTGACTGCGCGCTTATTTTTAAGCGCAGGATTTGATTTTTTGCTTGGTGACACAAATGTCATGTCTTTAGGAATGTCAGTCAGCTCAAGTTTCGGCAGAATATTTGGATCATCTTCCGCTGCTTGACGCTCACTTAAAGCTTTAGCTTGCTTCACAAGCTCTTGCTTTTCGTCTTCTGAAAGCTTGGCCTTTAAAGCTGCCATTGTGGCTTTCTCATGGGCTTCTTGTTTTTGTGTCAGTTCTGCATCAGGGTAGAGTAGTAGGTCAACTCGGTGCTGATTATTAATAATGTTTTTACGAAGCAGATTTGGCAAATATTGAGGGTCTTTTAAACGTTCTTTGAGAAGCTCTATGCCTGGGCCAATATCCAGAGCATCAGTCACAGGACGCTTATAAAAATGTGCGCTCATGGCGTCAAGAGCAAGCTCAAGACCATATGGTTGACGACTACCTGTAATTTGCTTTTGGTGCAATTCAAGTTGGAAGAGGCCTGCATCAATATCATCTTGTTCAAAGCCTTGCTCGGCAATATCCTCAAGTGTTTTCAAAATCAATGCTTGCATGGCTTCTTTATCATCTGCACTACAGCCTTGGAAGCCCGCGCCAAACATCGATTCGCGGCCGACACCCATATAGCCAGTGAGTGGTGATGGAGAGCCAAATCCTGCTGTTTCAATTGCTTTTCGAAGTGGTGAAGCGGAGCTGCCGGTCAGCTGCGTGTTGAGCAGGTCCATGCCGAGTTCGTCTGCAATATCGTTTGGTTCTTCAATATGCCAACCAAGCACAAAATGACACTGCTTTTCATCTTCAGAATCAGATGCCGCATAAGCTTCTGCGATAGATGCAGGGGCAAAACGTCGAACTTCAACTGGAGCGCTGACATGCATGCCTTCTTCAAAGCGGTTTAAACACTGGTCCTCAAAATTCTTTTGATGCTCAGCTGCTGGAATATCACCAAATGTGCAGAAGAGCGCGTTTGTTGGATGATAATGCTGTTTATAAAATGCCATAAGTGCATCGTAAGATAAGCTTGGAATAACGTCTGGTTCGCCGCCAGAGTTAAAGTGGTAAGTCGTAGTGGAGAACAAGTGACGCTTAAGACGCTGGTATAACTGTGATACAGGTGAGCTCATAGCACCTTTCATTTCGTTATAAACAACACCCTTAATTTCCAGCGGTGATTCTGGGTTTTCACCTTCAGAGAATTCGAGGCGATGGCCTTCTTGTGCAAAATCTAATGGATCTAAACGTGAGAAAAAGACTGCATCAATATAGACAGATAGAAGGTTTTGGAAATCTTTTTTATTTTCTGTTGCAAATGGGTATGCGGTCCAATCGCTTGAGGTAAATGCATTCATAAATGTACTGAGAGATCGACGCATCATCATAAAGAATGGGTCGCGTACAGGGTATTTTTCGCTGCCGCATAAAACTGTGTGTTCCAGAATATGAGCGACTCCCGAGGAGTCTTTAGGCATTGTTGGTAAGCCTACAAGAAACACATTTTCTTTCTTTTCTGATGCAAGGTGAATATGCCGAGCGCCTGTTTTTCGGTGCTTATATTCCGCAACTTCAACACCAAGTGAGTCAATTGTAGAAGTTTTGATCAAATCAAAACTTGTGTAAGGCGTAGTGGCATTTGTCATAGTAAATTATCCTTTTCTTAACTTTCTCAGTGTATACGAACGTTGAGATAAAGTTCAATTCATTCCGTTCAACCCTGAAAGTCTGGTGCTTTAGTGGCACTCAAATAAAAACACACTTTGTTCATCTGACTGGCTGATATAAGTTTTGAAGCCTTTTGTTGAATACTGGTAAGTCGCCTCTGATTCTTTATTCTAAAGAAGTCATATGGATATACTTAAATGTACTCTCAAAATATGGCTTCTTTTTATACAGAATCAAGGGGGCGGTAAGAGTTTTTCTAATGCCACTGGCTTGAATTCAAGCTTAGGTCTAATCTTGAATAGCTTTAGTCTGTATAAATCGAATTCAAAATTAGACTTTTTATTCAATATCAATAGTCTATTTTAAAAGTAGGGTTGAATATTAAGAATAAAGCCGCAAGGTTATTCTTAAGCAGTAATGAATTGAGCATGCGGATTTAAAATACTTTAAAAAGTATGTAAGAACAGGGATTAGTCTTTTGCAGTCAGTATCGCATTGAACTGCCCGAAAATGAACAAATGGAGACCAGGACATGTTATACCAAGGTTCATCGTTGCAACTCAAATTAATTGAGAACGGCGTAGCAGAGCTTTTATTTGATGCTCAAAATGAGTCGGTCAATAAGTTTGACCAAAAAACGCTGAAAGAATTATCTGAGGCGCTAGATGTTCTGGAAAAGAACAAAGAAGTGAAGGGTGTACTTGTCACAAGTGGCAAAGCAGCCTTTATCGTTGGTGCTGATATTACTGAATTCCTAGGTGCATTTTCTCAACCTGAAGACGAAATTGCCAGCTGGGTTCTTAAAATTAATGGTATTTTTAATCGCCTTGAAGATTTAAAAGTGCCGACGCTTGTTGCCATTAATGGCTTAGCTCTTGGCGGCGGTCTTGAAGTTTGTCTTGCTTGTGACTTCCGTGTCATGGCTGAAAGTGCTCAGGTCGGTCTACCTGAAGTGAAGCTTGGTATCTTCCCAGGCTTTGGTGGCAGTGTTCGTATGCCTCGTCTGATCGGTGTTGATAATGCCGTTGAATGGATTGCAGCAGGTGGTCAACATAAGCCTGCAAAAGCCTTAGCAGACCATGTTGTTGATGCTGTTGCTGCAGACGATAAGCTGCGCGAAGTGTCTCTTAAAATGCTCACAGCTGCCATTGAAGGTAAGCTTGACTATCAATCTCGTCGTACTCTAAAAACATCGCCACTGACGTTGCCTCCTATGGAAAACATGATGTCCTTCCAATCATGCCTGGCAATGGTGAAGCAGCAAGCTGGTCGCCATTATCCTGCACCAGTAACTGCTGTTAACACAATGCAGAAGCACGCCACAATGAACCGTGATAAAGCGCTTGAAGTGGAAGGTAAAGCCTTTGCGCAAATGGCAAAAACACAAGTGGCAGAAAACCTAGTTGGTCTGTTCTTGAAAGATCAAGCGATTAAGAAAAACGTAAGCCAGTGGACGAAGAAAGCCCGTAATGTTGAGCGTTCAGCAGTGTTAGGTGCAGGTATTATGGGTGGTGGTATTGCATACCAGTCAGCCTATAAAGGTGTGCCGATTATCATGAAAGATATTGCGACAAGTCAGCTTGATCTTGGTATGAACGAAGCAGTATCGATTTTGAAAAAACGTGTTGAGCGTAAAAAGATGGACCCAGAGACAATGGGTAAAGTCTTATCCGCAATTACTCCAACCCTTAACTATGGTGACTTTAAAGAAGTAGACGTGGTTATTGAAGCGGTTGTTGAAAAAGAAAATGTGAAAAAGTCTGTGCTTGCAGAAGTTGAGAGCAATGTAAAAGAAGGCACTATTTTGTCTTCCAACACATCAACAATCTCAATTACAAGCCTTGCAACTGCCCTTAAAAAACCAGAAAACTTTGTTGGTATGCATTTCTTTAACCCAGTACATATGATGCCATTGGTTGAAGTTATTCGTGGTGAAAAATCATCTGATGAAGCTGTAGCAACAGTTGTGTCTCTTGCGAAAAAAATGGGCAAAACACCAATCGTTGTTAACGACTGCCCAGGTTTCCTTGTAAACCGTGTGCTTTTCCCATATTTCGGTGGATTTAGCATGCTGGTTAAAGATGGCGTTGACTTTAGAGACGTTGATGCAGCAATGGAAAAATGGGGTTGGCCAATGGGCCCAGCATATCTAACAGATGTAATCGGTATTGATACATGTGTTCATGCTGCAAAAGTCATGGCTGATGGCTTCCCTGAGCGTATGTCTTATGACTTCAAAGACCCAATTAAATGTGTCTACGAAGCTGAGCGCTATGGTCAGAAAAACAAGAAGGGCTTTTATGTCTATGAAAAAGACAGAAAAGGCAAGCTTCAAAAGAAATATGACGAGTCAGTAGAAGCTATTATTAAGCCGGCTATTACAGGCGAGCTTAAGCTTGAGAAAGATGAAATTGTATATCGCATGATGATCCCAATGTGTCTTGAAATTATTCGCTGTCTGGAAGAAGGTATTATTTCAAGTGCAACGGACGGTGACATGGCTATGCTTTATGGTCTTGGTTTCCCTCCATTCCACGGTGGCCCTCTGAAATGGGTGGACACAGTTGGTGTCGCTACATTCGTAGAAATCTGTGACCGCTATGCAGATCTTGGTGAGCTTTATAAGCCAACAGAAGGTCTTCGTAAAATGGCAGAAGAAGGTCGTACATTTTTCTAATAAAAATTGATTAAAAGGAGATTTATCATGCCTTATCAACCAAGAGACGCCGTAATTGTAGATGCTGTGCGCACACCAATGGGCCGTTCAAAAAATGGATTATTTCGTAATGTTCGTGCTGAAACACTTTCAGCTCGTCTTTTAACAGCGCTGCTTGAGCGTAATCCACTACTTGATCCTGAGATTATTGAAGATGTGATCTGGGGGTGTGTAAACCAAACAAAAGAGCAGGGCTTTAATATTGCTCGTAACGTAGCTTTACTTGCAAACTTACCAAGAACCGTTGCAGGTCAAACGGTGAACCGCCTTTGTGGTTCTTCCATGCAAGCACTGCACACAGCTGCTCAAAGTATCATGCTCGATAATGGTGATGCTTTTATGATTGGCGGTGTTGAGCACATGGGCCATGTTGCCATGGATTATAACTTCGACTTTAACCCATCAGCGTCACGCTATGTCGCTAAAGCTTCAAATATGATGGGCCTTACAGCTGAAATGCTTGGTCGTATTCATGGTGTTTCACGTTCGCAGCAAGATGAGTTTGCACTTCGCTCTCATCAGCGTGCATGGCGTGCAACAGAAGAAGGCCTATGGAAAAATGAAGTGGTTGCAATGGAAGGTCATGATGCAGATGGTGCATTAATCGTGACAGATATTGATGAAGTGATTCGCCCAGAGACAAACCTTGATTCACTTGCAAGCTTAAAGCCTGTATTCGATCCTAAAAATGGTTCTGTTACAGCTGGTACTTCATCTGCACTGTCTGATGGTGCTTCTGCCATGCTTGTGATGTCTGCGGAAAAAGCAAGCGCGTTAGGCTTACAGCCACGTGCACGGATTCGTTCTATGGCAGTTGCTGGCTGTGATGCTGCGATCATGGGGTATGGCCCTGTACCTGCGACACAGAAAGCGTTAAAGCGTGCTGGTCTTAAAATTGATGATATTGATTATGTTGAGCTAAACGAAGCTTTCGCAGCGCAAAGTATTCCTGTGCTGAAAGATTTAAAGCTGCTTAATCAAATGGATAATAAAGTGAATTTAAATGGTGGTGCAATTGCGCTTGGACATCCTCTCGGATGCTCTGGCGCACGTATTGTTGGCACGCTATTAAATATTATGGAAAACAAAGGAGGCACACTCGGTCTTGCGACAATGTGTATTGGTCTTGGCCAAGGCATTGCAACGGTTATTGAACGGGTGTAACCTCAAAGTGATATTGGGGGCTGTCTATCCTATGCAGCCCCATCACTATATAAATAAAGAGGTAACACATGGCATTAGACCTAAACATGGTGAAAGCCGTCATTTTTGATATGGATGGTTTGTTAGTCGATTCAGAACCATACTGGAAAAAAGCTGTAATACGAGTTTTCGAAGGTCTTGGTCACCAATTAAACGACGAATTATATTTACAGACGCAAGGTCTTCGCATTGAAGATGTTGTTGATTATTGGGCTGCACGTATTGACTGGCCTGAAAATAAGTCAAAAGCAGAAGTTGTAGAAGAAGTGCTTCAAGAAATGGAGTATTTAATTGGCAATGAATGTGAGCTCATGCCTGGGGCTTTAGAAACTATAGACAAATTTAAAGATTACCCACGAGCAATTGCGTCATCTTCTCCAATGCGTTTAATTAACGCTTTTGTTGATCACCATAATTTAAGAGATAAATTTAAAGTTCTACGTTCAGCTGAGTTTGAACCTTATGGCAAGCCATACCCAGGTGTTTATATTCATGCCTGTGATGACTTAGGTGTTTCACCTTTAAATGCAATGGCTTTTGAAGATTCTTTTAATGGTGTACTTGCAGCTAGGGCTGCGCAAATGCAGGTGATTGCTGGGCCAGAAGAAGCACAGCAAGACAGGGCAGACTTTGTTATTGCTCATGGCAAATATAAAAGCCTTAATGAGTTTTTAGCTACACTCGACTAAACTTTCGTTATCTTCATGCTTTTAATATCTGCTTCAATATCTGGCTGCAGCTCTTTGAGTGCTGCAGTTGCCTTTTCAAGTTTATCTTGCGAATTATGCTCCCCAAGCTTATGTGGAATACTTCTTTCTGCAAAACCTGCATGCCCAAAATTCATATTACTTAAAAACCTCTCATTATGTGTTTTGATGAGAGATCGAGTTGCTTTAAAAGTACTGCTGTATTCTTTGTAAGCCAGCTTGTGTGCTTTAGCTTCGGCAATTTTAGCAAGCTCATCGCTGGAAGCTGTATCTGTCATCGACTTTTGTCCAGTAATCATGGACATTGCTTTTTGTAATGGTTGGATTTTGGAGAGAATGCTTGACGTTTGGTTCGTTGATACGTCAGCGTTTTGAGCTGATGGAAGTGGAGAGCTTTGTGTGCGAGTAACCATTGTGAAAACCTCTATAGTGATGCAATGCATCTGTATAACTGCTTGAGAATGGTTTGAGTCTATGAACACTTGGGGCTTAGAGCAAGAGAGAGCAACATTATAATGCTGCTTTCCTCAAGTTTTTAGCTAACCTGGCTTAACCCATTGGTTAACTGGAACGTTTAGGTTCGGTTGATTCTCTTTTATAGGATATGGCGAGTCAAATTCAGACAAGATTTGTTCTTGGATTGGCTTGCCCAGAGGTAATGAATAGCCTTGTTGGTATGCATCAGCTGTCATTTCAGCTTGCTGCTCGACGTTGTATGATTTCCATGTCTTACCCGCTTTATAGACATATGGGCTATCAGACATTTTACGTCCTTTTAAAAGGTAGAGGCCAAGAGCAGCACAACCTTTTAATTTAAACATTGGATCTGTTTGATATTGTAATACATGCGCCATTTCATGAATAAAAAGGTGGGCAAGTTCTTTATTGCAGACAGCGCTTGGGCGTCCTTCTACGAGGGGCCAATAGATATTGTTATTAGGCGTACAAATATCTGAAACACCTTGAATTTTTGTATAACGGCTAAAGACAATTTGTACTTTAGAATAATCAATTTTATGACCAAATACTTTTTTCGCTTCAGTAATTTCTTCTGGTAAAAGGGCTCTCGATTGATTTTTGCTGATTGCTTCCATGTGGCGTAACCTTATCATGATCAGTATTGCGCATTACAAGGGTAATGTTAATTATGAGGCAAGAATACAGCAGTCAATTTAAACCTCAGCTGTATATACCAAATAGACCAAAAAATGTCGTCTAGCTTTAAATGCTGATAGGGTGATAAACTGGGCTGTAATAAGTGCTGTAAGCTTTTCAAAAGATAAGGATGAATTATGAAAGAGCAAATTTTACCTTATGCGGTACCACTTCATGAATACCCAGGGCCAAAGCCTAAGCCAATTGTGGGTAATTTATTAGATATTCCATCGGGCAAACTACATGAGACCTTTGAAAATTGGCTTGATCAGTATGCAGATCCTTTTCAAATTCATCTTATGGCGTCACCATGTATAGTCTCATCTGATATTAATTTTATTAATTATGCCTTAAAAGAGCGGCCAAAAGGTTTTAAAAGATCAACCCGTTTATCTGCTTTAATGAATGAAATTGGTATGAATGGCGTCTTTGCGGCAGAAGGTGAGGATTGGGAGCGGCAACGAAAAATAATTGCTGATGCATTAAAACCAGCTCGAATTAAACAGTTTTTACCTCAATTGCAATCGATTACAAAGAATACAGTTGCAAAAATGGAGGCAGAGAAAAGCATTGATGCTTTACTTTGGACGCAACGGTTTACAATAGCAGTGACGACAGCACTCACGTTCGAATCGCCATCAACTCGTTCATCTCATAATTTAAGTGAATCCACCGAAGCTTTGCAAACACATCTTCGAGTATTTTTTCCTCGAGTCGCTGCTCGTATGCAAGCAATTATCCCTTGGTGGCGTTTATGGAAAACCCCTGGTGCCCGTGCCATTGAAAATGCATCCCATGGTATTCGTAATATCTTGGCAGGGTTGCTTGCTCATGGTCGTGAGGTTGTCAATTCAAATGCGGATGAGTCTGAGTATTCCTTTCTTGAATTTTTGTTAGCTGCTGGTTTTTCTGATGATGTGATATTTGCAAATGCGTTGACGATGTTATTGGCAGGCGAGGATACAACTGCAAACACGCTTTCTTGGGCGTTATATTATTTAGCGCAGGATCAAAATTTACAAAATCAATTAAGACAAGAGGCGGTGGGCGTACTTGGCTCAGATTGCGATCAATGGACTTTACAGCTCGATACAATTGCACAATTAAAATGGCATGAAGCTGTTGTTAATGAAGTTTTACGCTTGAAGTCAGCTGCACCAGCAATGATAATGGAAGCGAATGAACCTCATAAAATACCACATGAAAAAGGCACTATTTCTATTGAAGAAGGGCAAAAGATTATTATTTTGACTCGTAAAGCCGCCATAGGAAAACATTCGCAGGCTAAAAACACTTTTCAACCACATGTATGGGTTGAAAGTGATAGTCCTGCTGTCGACCCAAAAGCATTTTTACCCTTTGGTGGTGGCCCAAGATTCTGTCCAGGTCGATACCTGTCTCTTGTTGAAAGCAAGGTTTTTTTAGCATATGTACTTGCGAATAATAAGATTCGCCTTGCCACTAACCATCCGGAAGTTCATGAAGTAAGCCTTTTTACAATGACACCAACTGATATTAACGTTATTATGGAGCCAATTTAGGAACCTAGCTTGGTTGCTTCATAGAACCTGCGCGCTAATTCATCCACCGCAATGCCTAAGTGTGGCGCGTCAATACCTGGGCCACAGGTTGTAAAACTATGGTCTTGATTGTATTTTTTAGCATTATTTTGCAGCACTAATTCTTGTCTGGCAATGTGCGGCTGGTTTGAGTACACCAATACATCTTTATGGCCAGGTGTTTGATTTTTTGCTGCTAATTTTTCAACATCTTCAGTTGTTGGTCGTGTTCCGTCTGGTTTCATTTCTGCGCTAATGAGATTAAGTTCTAATTCATTAAACTTGTCATGCTGTACTTTGGTTTTATTAAAAAGTTCTTTTGCTAAGTCTGCCTCGGTAGGCCAATAGACATGAGGTTTTAAGTCTTGAATTTCTTTTTGGATGGCTAGGCGAGCCTGCTTTATAAGATCACTGTTGCCTGAAAGAATGACTTTTGGTGTAAGGTGCTTTTGGCAAATTTCGTTTAATTTATTTTTATCTAAATGATTAAAATCTGCGACTAGACGCAGGCATGCGGGCTCTCCATTAGAAATAATATGTCCTTTATTAGAGGCATATTTTGCAAATGGCCAAAGGGGCCTATCACCTGTACGCACTGAAACCTGATGGTCTTTTAAGTTAATATTTTGAGAATCAAGGTCTTGACCGGCTTGCTCAAATCGTTTTGTCATACTTTGCTCTTCAGCGCCAAGTATCCAGAGTTGGTCAAAGGATGCGTTAAGACGTGGTTTAATTTGTTGAGTTTGATCGAGTGCCTTTAATGCTTTAAGCACAGGGCCTTTATGTTCCTGGATTGCACTTGGCGTGCGCATATCTTGTCGTTCGACATTTTTAGGACGCAAACAATGATCTTGTAAATGTGTATTAACCCATGATTCTATCTCATGGCTTTGATTGCCGTGTAAAGGCTTAAGCACTCCACTTGCAGCAATGAGGTTGAGCAATGGCTTTGTATGCTTGGCTTCAAATGACGGTAGCTTGAGTAAGAGTGCTTTAAGGCCGGCGATCTGCTGATGTGTCAGATGGTTATTATAGGTATGACGTAATTGTGATGTTTGCCGCATGGTTTTGACTTCAGATGACACTAAACTAACGAGTTCATGAGAAGAGTGCTGTATTTTTTGAAAGTAAGCGCCTAGATGGTTTTTAAATTGTGCTGCAAGTCCTGATGCTGAATTTAGCCCAAGCCCATATGATAACTGCATTGAACACATCCTGTGTTATAGAAAAATAAAAAGCTTTATTCAAATATATAATTTACTTATTTGCAAGGGGGAGTTCGTTAATAACTCTTTGAAATAGAAATATAAGTTCATTCATATGTTGGTTGAGACTAATTGTGGCTTATGACATGTGTATGACAAACGTTAGGATGGCAGCTTAAGTATCGTTTATTCTTAAGTTATATTAAATAAGCCCTAACTGGTGCAATGTAACATTGTTTTATGCGGATTAAACGCTATATAGCTATAAATGGCGGTTTTTATGGCCATACTTATAAGTTACTCAAGTCTTTTTATAGTTCTCTAAACTATAACCTTAAGCTAGTTATTCGTCTAAGTTGTTGAAATATATATGTCGTATCCTAAAAAATACGTTTGACATTGGGATACATTCACTTTCACTTCACATAATGAACTCACAGCCCTTTTTTTTTATCCTTAAGCTAAATCGCAATTAATTATAAAAAATGAGGATAGGGCAATGACAATTTATGGCGGATACTCAGAACAGCAGTAATATGTACAGGACCAAGATCAAGATTATGATGTTGATACCTATGGGGCTGAAAATGGTGAAGGCTTAGATGAAGCAGAGCTAACACAAGAAATCCAAGATGTTGGTTATGAAGACTACCAAGCTGAGCTGATGTCTCGTCATATGCGTCGTGAATATGGAGAGCAACCTATTTCTCGTGAACAAGCTCAGGAATATGCAGCTGATAGCGACCGCGTTAATGAAGCTGCTCGTGAAGAAGCGCATCAATGTTTCCGCGGCAATCGAAGTGGTCGTATGGGCCGTGGTGAAATGCAAGAAAGAGGCATGTCTCGTGAAAACTCAGAGCTTGTTGCTCATGAGTATGGTAATGGTGAGTCTGTTGATGAGCAAGAGCTTACAAATGCAATTGCCACTGGTGATGCTCGCACTGATGGTAATGGTGATTTCCGCGATTCTTCAGGCAATTTCCAAGCGGAAGGTGCAGGGACAGAAGAGTCTGCAAATAATGATGAATACATCGGCACAGACACACCTGTAACAACTGGTGCCGTAGAAGAACCTGTGGTTGAAACTGCAACAGAAGAAACTGTTGTAGCTCCAATTGATGCATCAACAACAGAAGAAACCGATACCACTGAAGAAAGTGTATCCACAAGTGGTGTTACTGGTGCAGAGTATACAGCTCCAGTTTCAGATGGTAGCTACCCAGCAGGTGCAACATCTATCGAGCTCACAAATGATAAAGGCTATGACATTACCCTTGTGGCAACACCAAACCCTGGCAACGCTAATATTGAAAACATTACAATTCCTGCAGGTGAAACTGTAACTGTAGATGTTGCTGAGCTTTCTGGTTCTGCTGAGTGGGCTGGTAACTTTGAGATTCGTGCTTCCGATACAATGGAATCCACAGGTGCATTACTTGAGTACAACTACAATGCAAACTGGGGCCAAGGTGAAAATGTTAACTTCTTTGACTTAAGCTACATTAACGGTGTTGCTTATAACTCAAATGAGCAAGATATTATCAATACAGTTGCTTACCTACCAAATGGTATTGTTCAAGGTAACGAAAACGGCGACATGAATGATATTATTGGTTCAAATTGGGATCAACTCTATGACCCATCAACAGGTTTAATGAAGCCTCTGCAAAATGGTGCTGCATTAACTGATAAGTCTGGTGACGGTTATAACCTCATGGCTGAGTTAATGCTTGAATACCGCGAGCAAACAGATTCTGCGTTTTACCTCTATGTAGGTACAGAAGTGTCCAACTTTGCTGATGATGAGTTTTCTCAAGGCTGGTCTGGTGACACAGGTATGAAAGTGACTTTCTATTAAGATCGACATTTGGGATGCAACTTAAGCTTCTAACACAATGAGAAAAAAGCGCTTCGGCGCTTTTTTTGTGCCTCTGATCTAAAAAATAGAATAAAGTCTGCACAATTGACACAGAAACGTAACTGACTCATTGACTTGTTTTATCTCTCACCATCTAATACCGACACAGGATTGTTGTTGAAGTTATTTATTAAATGAATTCAAAAGCAGTAGAGCGAAGTTTATATCTAAGGAAATACCATGAAGTTTGGTCAAGTTGCTGTTGCGTGTACGGTTTTATCATCTCTTGCAATCGAAGGTGCAGATGCTGCGCCTGCTAAAAAAAAGGGGAAGTGGGGTAGCAGCGGTAGTGGTGGATCTATTGATACGTCGTCAATGTCATCTGAGCCAACAACTGCGTATGTTCAAGACCTTAAGAAGCTTGGCGGCAACATTCCAACTTCTGGTTCTTCTACAATCGACAACCTTGTGGGCGATTTACTCAGTAGTATTAGTGATCAACCAAAACTCTACATGATTGTTGGTAATAGTGATGAGCTTGATGCTGATACGATTAAAAACAGACTAGTATCTGAGTGTGGTGCTGATGCAGTATCATCACTGAAAGAAGCTGGTTATGATAAAGTAGCAGAGAGTGCAGATCTTCAAGATGTAACTCGTCAGGTTGCACGTGCTGTAAAAGGTGATAATGAAGCAAGTGTACGTACAATTGATGCACAAGGTCGACCAGAGTTTGAGCAATGCATTTCTCGTGTTGTAAATGATGCAATTGCTAAAACATCAAAAGCCAACAGAGTAGGTGTATCGAGTGCGCTTATTGGTGGCGCAGCAATTGTAGCAGCGCTTACTATTTAAGACTTCCAAATAAAAAAAGCCGCATCTTGAAGTGACCCCCAATAGTTGG
>DJZY01000096.1 GCA_002450655.1 Gammaproteobacteria bacterium UBA6940
GGCAAATCACTTGCCTTGCTGAGCGCATTTTAATTCGCAACAGTGCCACCAACGACTTTAGGGACGTTGCCTAGGATTGTATCCTGAAAAACATATTAAAAACGAGCATTTTTGTATTCAAGCTATTAATCAGCCTGAACAACTGATCCATGACAGCGTTTAAACTTCTTGCCAGAACCACATGGGCATGGATCGTTACGAGAAACTTTTACACCATTATAGGTTGTAAGATCTTTTGACTGAGCATCATCTTCAGCTTCTAAAGATGAACCTGAGTGAGACTGCTCTTTTTCATCTTCACGAGCCGCAAGCTCTTGCTCTTCAAATTGATTGACTTCTTCAGGGCTTCTAATTTGCATTGCACACAGCATAGAAACAACTTCACCACGAATATTGCCAAGTAATCTTTGGAATAGTTCATGAGATTCACGCTTGTATTCTTGCTTTGGATTCTTCTGTGCGTATCCACGTAGGTGAATACCTTGTCTTAGATGATCCATTGAAAGAAGATGTTCTTTCCAGAGTCTATCCAACACAGACAGGGTTACTTCACGTTCAATTTGATTTTTCTGACGCTCATCAAGCATACCAAGTTTAGCTTTGTGCGTTTCTAGTACAGCGTGATAAATATCTTCCGCTAATGTGCGAACAGATACAGCTTTTGCGTGGTTTGGTTGCTTTTCAATCAGCGTTTGCACAGGAATGTCTTGGAAGAATGCTTGATCAAGTTCTTGCTTCCAGCTTAAAGCAGATTCCGCCTTCACATTCACTTGGCCATAACTTAGTGTTTCAACAAAACCGAAAACTGCGTCTTCAAAGAATCCATCGACAAAATCAGAGAAGTCTTCTGCTTCAAGAATTTCATTACGTTGATGGTAAATAATTTGACGCTGCTCATTCGCAACATTGTCGTACTCAAGAAGATTCTTACGCATATCAAAGTTGTGGTTTTCAACTTTACGCTGTGCGTTTTCAATCAGGCGAGTCACCCAGCGATGCTCAATTGCTTCACCCTCTTCCATACCAACAGAACGAATCATATTTCTCATACGCTCAGCAGCGAAGATTCTCATGAGCTCATCATCAAGGCTTAAATAGAAGCGCGAAGAGCCTGGATCACCTTGACGACCTGAACGGCCACGAAGCTGATTATCAATACGTCGAGATTCATGACGCTCTGTACTAATGATATGAAGACCACCAGACTCTTTTACTGCATCATGTCTTGTTTGCCAGTCTGCTTTAATTTTTTCAATCTGCTCTGGCGTTGGATTATCAAGCTGCTCAACTTCTGTTTTCCAGCTACCACCCAACATAATATCAGTACCACGACCAGCCATGTTTGTTGCAATAGTTACAGCACCAGGGCGACCAGCTTCAGCAACAATTTGAGCTTCGCGATCATGAAGTTTAGCGTTTAGAACTTGGTGAGGAATTTTATTCTTCTTCAGAACTTTAGAGACTTCTTCAGAACTTTCAACGGAGCGAGTACCAACAAGAACAGGACGACCAAGTTTATTATTTTCCATGATGTCTTCAACAACAGCATTAAGCTTTTCGCCCTTTGTCATGAAGAGCTGGTCATCATAGTCTTTACGAACTGTTGGTTTGTTCGTTGGAATTACAACAACGTCTAAACCGTAAATTTGGTGGAATTCATAAGCTTCTGTATCAGCAGTACCTGTCATACCAGCAAGCTTGTCATATAGACGGAAATAGTTCTGGAAAGTCGTAGAAGCAAGCGTTTGGTTTTCTTGTTCAATTTTCAAGCCTTCTTTTGCTTCGATGGATTGGTGAATACCGTCAGACCAACGACGCCCTGGCATGAGACGGCCAGTGTGCTCATCGATAATGACAATCTTGCCATTTTGAATCAGATAGTGGTCGTCTTTGTGGAAAAGGAAAAGCGCTTTTAGGCCAGCTTGAATGTGATGTAATAACCCTAGATTTGTCGCTGAATAAAGACTATCACCTTCTTTAAGCAGACCAGCATCAATTAATAAACCTTCGATTTTTTCATGACCAGCATCAGTCAATTCAATAGTTCTGTTCTTCTCATCAATCATGAAGTCGCCTTCAACTGGACCTTCTTTTGGGTCTGACCCAGGAGGTGCAGGTTGAAGCGCTGGCGTAATCTGAGCAATTTGACGATACATTTCAGAGGAATCAACACTTGGACCTGAAATGATAAGTGGCGTTCGAGCTTCATCGATCAGGATGGAGTCAACCTCATCCACAAGTGCAAAAGCGTGGCCTCGTTGAGCTCTGTCTTGCAGTCTAAAGCACATATTATCGCGAAGGTAATCAAAACCAAGCTCGTTATTTGTGCAGTATGTAATATCGCACTGGTAGGCTGCTTGTTTTTCATGAGCAGGCTGACGAGAAACAACTGTACCTACAGTTAAACCAAGAAACTCATATAAAGGTTTCATCCATGCAGCATCACGAGTTACGAGATAATCATTCACAGTTACAACATGAACGCCTTTACCAGTTAATGCATTCAGATATACAGGAAGTGTCCCTACGAGGGTTTTACCTTCACCTGTGCGCATCTCAGCGATATTACCGCCATTAAGAACCATACCGCCGATAAGCTGGCAGTCATAGTGGCGCATACCGAGCACACGAGTTGCAGCTTCACGAGCAGTTGCAAATGCTTCTGGAAGAATGGAATCAAGGGACTGCCCTTTCTCTAGCAGCTCTTTAAAATAAGGTGTTTTACCTGCTAATTCTTCATCTGAAAGTTTTTTGAAGTCGTCTGAATAGCTGTTTATTTTTTTAACAATGGCAGATAACCGCTTCAGCTCTCGGCTGTTCTTCGATCCGAACACCGTGCTTAATATCTTTGAAAACATGAAAATCCTCTTCAGCGTCTTGCGTTCTTTCACGCTCTTTATATTTTGTAAAAACTTCTATGGTTTAAAGGCGTGCTTGTTTTATACCCACCTGTAAACCATAGAACTTTTTGCAAAAAATAGAATAGTAATCTTTTATTTTGACATTTTAATTTTATGTTAGATCTTTAGGTAACGCCCCTAAGACCTAAAACTTGTGAAGTATAACATGGAGATGGGAACACTGCGGCAACATTTCAAGTCACCACAGGTGTAAAATTTGAAAAGAATTGAATAAAAGTTAATTTTTACGAGCAACATCCACTCTGCGGATGTATTGAGTTGGGTTCACTTGCTTGCCATTCAACAGCACTTCAAAGTGAACGTGAGGCCCAGTAGATCGGCCTGTTGAACCCATCTTGGCAACAACATCACCCTTACCTACAACTTCGCCAACAGCCACAATATTCTCGGCATTATGACCATAGCGAGTGCTATAACCACCACCGTGATTAATTTCAACCAAATTACCATAGCCCTTTTTATAACCAGACCATGTTACAACGCCACCAGCTACAGCCAGTACGTTTGAACCTTGCTTCCCAGCAAAATCAACACCTTTATGCCAAGCTAGGCGACCTGTGAAAGGGTCGGTTCTACGACCATAATTACTTGACTTCCAGCCACGCTCTACAGGAGAACCGGCAATAAATGCCTCATTGGTAAATTTATCACCACGGATAAGCTTTTCAAGCACTGCAATCTTTTCTTCTCGCAGCTCAAGTTCATACAACATATCATCAAGCTGTTGAATAAAGTCAGGCTTTTGAAAGGCTTCGCCCATATCGCTATTCTCAGAAGGACCACCCAGCCCAACATCTTTTGATGCGAATTCAAACTCATTGGCTGGCAAGCCTGCAACTTCAACAAGCCTCTCGCCAAGGGTATCTAACCTCATGAGGCGAGCCTGAATTTCAGACATTCTCATGGTCAAAGCACGCAGATGCTGCTCTGCCTTATCTTTATTGTTAGTCATAAGCTGACGTTGCTGAGTAACTTCATGACGAAGACTAGTGATGCCATACTCAGCAGACTTAAGCAACGCAGCATTTGAGAATCCATTTGATGACCAAAGTGTTGCTGCGGCAATTCCACCAGCAACAATCAACATCATCAAGAAAATAGCTAGCTTAGAAACCCGAAAGTTCTTTGAAACGCCTGTCTTCTCACTGATTACAATAATATTCATAGAGTTTTAATTCCCGGCCCCATTTTCAAATAACAACAAGAGGCTTACACATCAAACAGTCACATAAGTTTCAATAACTTGACTGCAAAAAATCGATTTAAACAATAATAAAGTACCATATCGATATCTTTTTATTGTAAGAAAATATTTCTTCTAGAGCAAAAAAGTTCATAAAGCATAACAAATAGCTAAGACTAGATCACCCTTTCCTACACACTTATACAGTACAAAATTTAGGCAACCCTCATGCCAATGTAAAATGAAAACGTCTACTTCAGCCTATCTTTTTATGTATACTTAGAAAGCACTACAGCTGCATTTAATAGATCTAGAGGCATCATATGTCGGAGCGTTTTTCGAAAGTAACTAAAATTCAAGAAGTTATTGCGCTTAGCAATAGGCTTTCGATTATGCCAAGCGACAGCTACCTTCTAGCTAAGCTTGATAGAGGCATTAAGAGCATGCTTTCAGGGCAGATTGCAGAGCATTGCCAAATCGGAAAGATTGAAAATAACATCTTGGTGTATTACGTAGACAGCCCAATCTGGGCATATACATTTAAAATGTCAAAAGTCAGTATTCTATCTGCCTTACATGGATTGGCTCAAACAACAAAATCCAATAATCAATCAAATCAGCAAGTCGATTGGACTATCTTAGGCCAGATTGAAGATATTCATATCAGAGTAAGGCCATCGATCAAAAGACCTAAGCGATATGCCAAGCCTAGAGCCCCTCTTCCTAAGTTTTCACAAGAAATCGGTAAAAGTATTGAGATGACAGCTGATACTCTTGAGGACCCTGAGCTAGCTGAGCTATGGCGAAACTTTGCCCGCAAGCATGCTAGGCAAAGTTAATATAGGCTAGGCAAATCAAAGATATATCGAGTAGGGTGAGGCTTACG
>DJZY01000085.1:0-2650 GCA_002450655.1 Gammaproteobacteria bacterium UBA6940
GAATGCTGAAGCAGCAGCAGAATTTACGATGGCTGAGTCTTTAGAAGGTCTAGAGTTCACAACAAACACTAAAAATGCTGGTCTATGGGGCCAAAGAGCGAAAGAAGGTGTTAACAACCTTGCGTTCTAATGCATTTCTAGGTGCTCTTTTAGGGCCCTAGGTATTATATAGAAACCAGCTTTATTGCTGGTTTTTTTATGCCCGTTATACCTTTGTAAAAATGCAGCGGTTCAAAATATACACCTCAAATCACCATATATTGCATACTCTGTACACATTTTAGAAACAAAACCATTACAAGAAGCAGTACCATCAATGTCGTGCTTTTGGTAATCTCTAACCATAAGTTAAACAAACTTATTACAGCGCTTAAGACGCTGATTATAAAATCATAAACCGAGGAGAACGACTATGGCATGGGCAGCAAACGAAGTTGGCGCACAAGACGTACAAGGCATGCAGGAAAACGCTGAAGCAGCAGCAGAATTCACGATGGCTGAATCTCTAGAAGGTCTAGAATTCACAACAAACACTAAAAATGCTGGTCTATGGGGCCAAAGAGCAAAAGAAGGTGTTAACAACCTTGCATTCTAATTAAGTGGTTATCCATAACCTTAATTTGAAACAACTGAAAAGAGCTAGATTATGACATTAAGAATTGAAATGAGCGGTAACGACGCTAAAGACGTAGACTTCATGCAATATGCAACATATGAAGCAGCTCGTGAAACATTTTCTGAGTCTATCACTGCAATCGACATGCATGCAGGTATCATGGCAGCTAAAACAATCGGCCAGGCTATCTCACAAGACGCTCAGAAAGGTTAATCATTAGATTGATTATAATTTTCATTAACACAAGGATAAAGACATGGAATCAGTAAAGCTTTTAGACTCTGATGCCTGGTTAAGTATCGTTAAAGACAGACCAGAGCCACCACCAGTTGATCCTCAAAATACAGTTGCAATGCAGCAATATGCAGCTGAAATGTTCGAATGGACTTTCAGTATTTCGCTTGCAGCACAAGGGATGACTTCTGATAAGAACATCTCTGACAAGATTGTCCAGAACCTTTCTCGATAATCGAAGCATTGAAAAAGCCTGGTTTAAGCCAGGTTTTTTTATGTCTAAAACAAGCTTTTATAGCCTTAACAGAATTAAATAAAATGTATAACTAAGGGTATAAGGAGGAAGGTGGGTAGTGTAAAATTATCAGTTTTATATAACTCGGTTTGGGCTCTAATTGCTTGTTTTTACCGATATAGTCACAAACTTGAAACATAACACACATTTCAGAAACAAAAACTCACATTACCCCGTGTTCCAAGCTATGACGAGGTGATAAGCTCCTAAATGTAGAAACATACTTATTTTCATCAGGAGCATAATAAAATGGCATTAACAGTCGAGAACAGAGATAGTAACTTTGAAAGTCACTCCGATGAACAGCGTGATCTCGAAACTACTATAGACTCGCTGGGGCTTCCTGCAGAACAGGCGGAGTCCTTAAAGAATAGCCTTCAAAATTCAGAAGCAACAGAAGAGCAGATCCAAGCATTTTTAGATTCAATGCTAAATGCTGATCCTGAGACTCAAGAAGCGGCAGTTCTTTATCTGGAGCAAAAGCCAGAAGCTTCCCTCGATGTTGCAACGACTACAGTTCAAATCATGTCTGGTGACGCAGAAGCTATAGAACTTCTCGCCGCATCTCCTGCAGCATTCACTTTAATGGCTCAAATTGCAGAGCAAGACCCAGAAGCACAAGAAGAAGCAATGGAACTTCTTAAAGAGCTACTTCAAGATGATCGTCAGGCGACAATAGACTCCCTTACAAATCTTGCAGCACTGCTTACTGTAATGAATGGCGGCACGCTTAAAAGTGCAACGCAAGACAGCATTATGAATGATTATGCAAATGCGCCATCTCCAATTGCAGCTTTATTAGCTGATACAAAAAGCTTGCAAGCCTTAAATGAGTCCATGCCAGAAGGTGCAGGTAAATTTACTTTAGCTGATCTTAAAGACATGGGGCTTGATTCAACAGAAGGTGAGTCAGATAAATCTGCTGAGATCGCAAAAATTAAACAAGCGATTTCTGATCTAGATGAAAACACACAGTTTACGTCTGTTGAAGATATTCGTGCCTTCATTAAAGATTACAAAGAAGCCGGCGGCGACAACGTAGCTGGTGCTGTTGCGCAATTGCCAGATATTGATAAAAGTTTTGGCGAGCTTAAGGCTGCTCTAGGGCTTCCTGCTGATGAAGCTTTATCTGTTAATTACAACACACATATGATGAAAAAGTTTATTGACGGTGTTGCAAACAATGATTTAACTGGTGCAGTTGATGCTGAACTTGAAAATATTAAATCAGCTTTCCCTGGAGATGATTCTACCGAAATTGCTGATGTGCAAGCAGAGCTATACCAAGCTTCTGGGTATAATAAAGATCCAAGCCTTCATCCATTAGGTCAGCAGCAAACCCGACAAGAAGAGGTGACAACTGGTGCAGTAACAGAAGATGAATCAGAAACCGAAGAAACAAATGACCAGCCAACAACTGGTGCTGTAACAGGTGAAGAAACTGAAGAAACTGAAGAAACTGAAGAAACTGAAGAAACTGAAGAAACTGAGGAAACTGAGGAAAC
>DJZY01000085.1:3059-19838 GCA_002450655.1 Gammaproteobacteria bacterium UBA6940
AACTGAGGAAACTGAGGAAACTGAAGAAACTGAAGAAACTGAAGAAACTGAAGAAACCGAGGAATCTCAAGAAAGTATTGATTCTCATAATTCACCAAATACCGATTATTTTCTTGATGAATTAAAAGACCCAACACCAACAGAAGACATTCCTGATCGACCGGGCTCGGCGGAGAACTCTGGTTCTGTTATTACAGTTTTAACACCGAGTGCCGATGATACAGAGGCTTCTCGCGAAGAAACGATACCTTCGTTATCAGAAAACCCATATGGTGATTATGATGATATTAAAGACTCACCACTTTACAGTGATTATGAACTTAATACTGTGTTTAATGGTGATGTTGAAAAATACGCTGAGTATCTTGCTCAAGCCCATTACATGTTAGAAGAAAAAATGGGTGTCATGCCAGAAGATTACGATGGTACGGAAGATGATTCATTAACACGTAAAGACGTGAAAATGTTCTTAATGAATCGTGGTTATTCTGCAGAAGGTATTGGTGATGAAATTGGTTATCAAGAGTACATTAAAGACTTTTTTGAAAAACAAACTGACAGTGCAAAAACAGTTGTAGGTGAAGATGGTGTAGCTTCAAATCATGCTGATTTTGATTACTTTGATGTTGAAGCCTACATTCGCTCTGGTGGTGATACCTATGAAATTGACGTGCCTCTAGAGCGTGAGCGTCCTCAAGGCTACTTTACGAATCTAGAAGTTTTCCCTGAGTGGGTACAGCAAGATTTAAAAAATGCAAATGAAGGTTTGAACGCTACAGTAGATCTTCACTCGGCTGAATTTACTTACAACGAAATGGAACAGCAATCGCAACAAAGTATATTAGGTATTATTCGTCCTCACGGTGAGCAAGAAGGTAAAAATGAAGTTAAGTGGAACGACGGTGAGCAAGAGCAAGTAAAACAGCTCGAAAAAGATCGCTTAACCTATGGCAACATCCAAGAATATATTGAAGGTCGAACAAAAATTGACGGCACTGCACCTGGTGATAAACCTCTAACGGAATACTACACAGATAAAGGTGAGCTTAAAATAGCGTACGATGAAAATGGTGAAGCCCTACGTAACCAAAACGGCGAAAAAATGTCTGTTATTGAGTTTGAAGCTATTCAGAAGTACGCAGATCCAGAACAGGCTAAAAAGCTGATTAGTAACGCTGAGGAGATTGGTTTTGAGATTTCAGAAAAAACAGGTTTTACAGAGCATAGTACTCAAGATTTAGCTGATGAGCTGACGCAGCAACGTGAAGGTTTTGAGTTTAGAGAAGTGAATACAGATCCTGAGAATGCGGCCGAATTAGCGCTTGGTACACATGAAGCGGCAGCAGAAGAGATTTCTAGAATTGGTAAGAAGATCTCAGGTAAAGTTGATGATGCAAACCAAAAGTTAGAGAAGTTCGTTGAAATTTCGGAAAAAATTATTGATATAATGGTTTCCCGTTTCGAAACTCATACAGAAATGCTGAAGAACTTATTCCAATACTTACCAGTTTAACAGTTAGATTGAGTACAATGGAGCGGGACACACGTAATTTTAATCCGAAGTTGTATGAAAGAGGTGTACTAATGGATCTTAACGGACTTGGTGTAGAAGATGATTTCTTTGCTGGTGGTGACTTAATTAAAAAGTTACTCGTGATGCAAGAAGTGATGCGTAAAAAAATCAACTACACCAAAGACACCTATGAAAATATTTATGCTTATGGGTATAACTTTTTTACAGCGGGCCAATTTGATAAGGCTAAAGATATTTTCAAGATTCTAATGATTTTAGATCCGCAAAATGTGAAAGCTTTTATTGCTCTTGGTGGCTGTTTTCAAAAGTTAGAAAACTTTGAAACTGCTATGAATATCTACAGAGCCGGTATTTTTATCGATCCTGAAAATCCAGTATTAAGTATGAATATCGGTTTGTGCCACATGAATCTTGAAGAGCTTCCTGCGGCAGAGCAAAGTTTTCTTGCTGCTTGCCTGATATCGCACAAGAATCGCGAGTCTGATCCAAAGACCCAGTACTTTGTTGCTGAAAAACTTTGGAAAATGACAAGATCGAAGCAGAAAAAGCAGGCAATTTCGATTGAGCAAAGCTTAATCCAAGTAGACTAAGGAGGTCTCTCTATGACTACAGGTGTGTATCAATCTGACAATCTCGTAAACACGGGATACGTACAACAAGAAGAAACAGATTTTGATACGAATGAGGACGTAAACACTGATAAAGATACTCATGCTGAAAAGCTAGGTGCCAATGTTGACGTTGTTTTTCGCAACTCTGAAAACTTTCGTGACGGTCAAGGCCAAGGCCGAGGTCAAAATGGCGAAGCCATGTCAGGCTTCGGTGAATTGACTCTTGAAGAGCCTGAGAAAAATGCACAGCCTGAAAAGGGGCGTAGTGTATACGAAAAAATTGTTATGATGCTTTTTGCTTATGCAAAAAACATTATGGATCGCCGTGCAGACCGTTTAGAGCAAATGGAAATAATCGGTAATAAATTAACAGAGTTGGCGGAACAAGAATCTCAAAAGTTCATAGAGAAGGTTGCTGAAGCTGAAAAGAAACAAAAAACAGGTATTCTTGGTAAAATATTTGCCATTATAGGCCTTATTATTGCTGTGGTTGTTGCTGCCTTTACCATTGCTGCAACACCATTCACTGGTGGTACTTCGTTAATGGCATTGCCTGCCTTATTGCCATCCATACTTGCAGTTGCTGGCGTTGCTTTTGCGGCCTTTGCTGCTGGTGATGCTCTCTTTAATGACAGCAAGCTCATGGGCAAGATAATGGAAGAAACCATTGGTAAGCTCATTGAAGGCCTAACAAACCTATTGAAAAAAGCAGGTATGTCTGATAAGGCTGCCCAAGGTTTAGCCATGGGTCTCGTCATGGCTGCCATGATTGTTGTTATGGTTGTTGTCGCTCGTTCGATGAACTTCCTTGGTAATGCTGCAATTAAATCAGGACAGGTTGGTCTTGCTTCGCAAGCTGATGATATTGCAAACGCTGCAAATGCTAGTAAAGCTGCTGCTCAAGCTGGTAGTACGGGGAATGCTGTTAAAGCCGGCACCATTACCACAGCATCAACTGCCGATGATGCAGCTAAAGCTGGCTCTGCCGCTGCTGCAACAAGCGATGATATTAGCGCTGCAATCCAAAATGCAACTGCTCAGTTGAAAAACTCGAAAGATGCTTTTGCTGCTGCCAAAGAAGGTAATAGTGGTACTAAATGGCTTGGTAGCGTACTTGCGCCTAATAGTACGACGAGCGCTGAAATAAATGTTGTTGGTACAACCGAAAAAGTTCGTCAATTAACTGAAATTGCGGATAAGACGAAAAAAGCAAAAGACATAAAAGAGCTTCAGAAATGGACAGGTCTTGCTGAAACTGCAAAAAAAGAACTCCTTTCTGCTCGTACATCTGTTGCAGCGAAAGATGTGCAACGCTTAACCGCTGAGCTTGATGAAGCAATGGCAGTTGTGAATAAGGCAGGCAAGTCAGCCAATGTGGATCAAGTTAGAAAAGTGACGGATCTTACTGATGAGTTAAAGCAAGCTTCTAAAACACTTGAAACAGCTCGTGAGACCGAAAAAGTAGGTGATCTTTCGAAAGTGACAACAACCTATGGCACAAAAGCCGCAGATACTGGTGGTGATATTGCTAAAACAGGTTCGGCATCGAAAGAAGGTGCTAATGGTACTGTTAAAGTTGAGATGGCTGACGAGGGTGATCATATTGCCTCTGCGGTTCAGTACTCAGAAAAGCTTGAGCGTATGGCGAAATACAACCGTATGTCATTCCGTATGCAAACAGCAGATGTTGTGAATGATGTTGGTACGATCGTTCACCGCGAAACAATTGCCATTATTAATGCGCAGCTTGATAAGCTTATGGCTGAGGACCAAGCTGATATCCAGCGCCTTAAGGCGGCGATGAAAATTCTCGAAAAAATTCTATCCATGCATGATGAAATGTCTGATGTAGAAGTAAAACAGTATGAAGCAGCAATGATACAGCTTGCTAACTTCATTATTGAAAAAATGCCTTCTATTTCAAGACCTGTTGTTCGCGTACATCAAGCATAAAAAAATATTTAAAGGAGACGGTTATGGCTATTCAGAGTCCAACTATTACAAATCCAAATGCACCTCAGAATGAAGCGCAAATTGCTGAAGAGCAAGAAGGTCAGCGTGTAGCTACTGGTGCAACTGACAACACTGAAAATACACAAACAATCGAAAATCAAGAAATTCTAGTTGTGCAAGGTGATATGGACGAAGCTGCTGAAAAAATTGAAACAGCATCCATGGATCTTGCAGGCTTCTTAACAAGTTTTGGCTTGCTTTCACCTGAAGGTAAAGCAGATGCTTCCTCTTTCGATAAAATCAAACAGCTTCTAAAAAATCTTGAAGAAGCGCTTAATACGTTGCGTAGTGCCTATGCTGAAAGTGCAACTGAAGCGTCTGTTGCTGGCTTTGACATTAGCATGAAGGGTGTGGAAGAGATGCTAGATCATGCTCAGAATGCCTTTAATATGGCAATTGCTAGTGGTGTTATGGGTATTGTCTCCCAGGGTGCTGTTGCTGGATACACAGGTAAAGCTGTATACAGCGCGGAAGTGAAGCGTACTAAATTCCCTGGTAACCAAGAAAACTTCGTATTTATGCAGGTTAAAACGCAGGTTGCAAGTACCATTGGTGGTATGGTTCAAGGTGGCACAAAGATTACAGATGGTGCGGCGCAACAGGCAACAACAGAAGGTCAGGCGGCATCGAAAGAAGCGGATGCAGAAGCTCAACTTATGCAAACAATTCGCGATCAGATGGAAGAAATTCGTCGTGCGCTTGCAGAGCTTATCGAGAAACTCGACAATGCTCGTGCTGGTACAAACCAAGCAGATCGTGCGTTCCGTACAAAAGCATAATTTATTTATGCTCTCGAAGCCAAAAGCTGTTTCGCAGCTTTTGGCTTTCACTTCTTTCCTGTATTGGCCAGTTTTCCGGCTAAAGTTCCCACCTTTCTGCCTTTTATTACAATAAATTACAGACAAGACCTATTTTGTAAACTGATAAGCTTCAAATTTTGATACCATAAATTCAAAAGAAGACAGTGATATATGTATATTCTGTGAATTTATGAGGTAGTATGTCTAACTTTCCAATCATTGATGAAATTCTTGAGTCTCTTGACATTCAACAGGATCCTGTTGAAGCGCTTCCACTCAGAGCCATTATCCATAAAAATATTGCACTTATTATTTTTCCAACACAGTTTGATCAATGGGCTTTTACAGTCACTGTTGATAATGACCAAGCTGTTAAATGGGAAGAGTCGGATATTATCGAATATTTCCTCGATGATGAAACGCAATACTACTTAAATGAAAATAAAATTACTGTCTGCACAAGTTCTAATAGCGTAGGGCTTTCCATGGCGGTGCAACCTGAAAAAATTCAAACTTACGAAATATCTGGTTTTGTCCGAGATGCAGTTGAACATTTAAATCGATTTATTATTGAGTTCACTGCGGTCGCTTAAAAATAGCTTAAAAGGTCTATTTCAAGATAAGAATTAAAACAAGAATATATACAAGTTTTTACTGATAAGGGTGCCAGCATGGTTAGAATAGGTTCAGAACAGCAATACAACATGTATGTCAGATACGGCAACCGTAAACGCTCGAATCATGACTCTGATTTCTTATCTGGGGATGAATCCACAGAATTAATGAATGCGTCTGACATTGTGCTGATGCTTTCAGGTAAAAAACTTGGCTCAGTTGTAGACAGCCTTTTCCCTGAAAGAAAAGACGCTGACCATGATGTGCTTGCATGGTTAGACCCGCAAGTATCAATGAACCATATGTCACCAGCTCGATTTGCAGGCATTCTAGATGATATAGCTGACACAGTAAGCAAGCTTGTAACAGATGACCCTACAAAAGATGCAGCTATTCTGAAAAATAATAAACTTATGAGTGACTTCATTGATGATATCAATAAACTATCTCGACAGATTCGAGTCAGAGCAAAGGTGGTAAATCCAGATGCGTGAGTTCACACGATCACATACAGACATCAAACAGCAAGCTCGCTCATCAGAGTCACCAATGTCAGAACAGCAGCTTGATGTGCTTCGTGTTGTGTATTACGTCAATATTCAATACAGAAAATATAAATCAGCACTTCGTGCGCTTTCAGTGCTGCTTACTTTTGAAAAAGACGATGAACTTGCTCTACTTGCAACTGTTTTTTGCTACTTCTCACTGAAACGCTATAGAAAATCAGCAAACCTTCTTAAATCAATAAAAAGAAAAATACATTCAGATCATGGCCGCACAATGTATGACTATTTGGAAGCTTTGATTTTGACCGAAATAGGCAGCCGATCAGAAGCTCGCATGATATACCAACGTGCAAAAAATAAACTGCCACAGACATCTGATGAAGATTTCTTGGCAACACTGGCCCCCGATGAAGACTAATTCATAATAATAACCGAATCTGGCCACTGAATAACAAACCTGAATAGAGATGCAGTATGTCAAAGTATTTTCGATTTCTAACATTACGAGCTGACTTAGCAGTAGCAATGCTACTGATGTCCATTATCTTTCTAATGGTTATTCCATTACCGACATTGATAGTGGATATTCTTATTGCAGCAAACATGAGTATTGCAGTTGTTCTATTGATGGTGGCGGTTTATATGACTTCGCCGCTGGAGTTCAGTGCGTTTCCTTCGGTACTTCTGATTTCAACACTCTTCCGTTTAGCACTCTCTGTAACGACAACTCGATTAATCCTTCTTAATGGCGATGCCGGTGAAATTGTACAAACCTTCGGTAATTTCGTTGTTGGCGGCAACATGGTTGTTGGTCTTATTATCTTCTTGATTATTACAGTGGTGCAGTTTCTTGTAATCACTAAAGGTTCTGAAAGGGTTGCGGAAGTATCGGCTCGTTTCTCCCTTGATGGTATGCCTGGTAAGCAAATGAGTATTGACTCGGATATGCGTGCTGGTCTTATCGAAGTTGATGTAGCTCAAAAACGTCGTGAAAACCTCCAGAAAGAATCGCAGCTTTTTGGTTCCATGGATGGTGCGATGAAGTTCGTAAAAGGTGACGCGATTGCGGGCCTTATTATTACTTTTATCAACCTTGTTGGTGGTATTGCAATTGGTGTTGGTCAACAGGGCATGGAGTTCGGTGAAGCTGCTGAAACATACTCAATCCTCACAGTTGGTGATGGCCTTGTTGCTCAGATTCCAGCGCTTCTTATTGCAATCACTTCAGGTATTATCGTTACTCGTGTAACGACAGACGACTCTAAAGATCTTGGTTCCGATATCTCCAAACAGATTAGTACAAAGCCACTTGCGATTATGGGTGGCGGTGTTATCTGTCTTGTGTTCACCATGATTCCTGGTTTCCCGAAAGTTACATTCTTTGTTCTTGCTGTAATCGCCATTAGTGCTGGTATTTATTTAATGAGACAAGGTGGCGTTACCATTATGGATAACGATACAGATGGCGGTCTTGTTGTTGAAAAAGAACCGAAAAAAGGTGGCAGCAGTGACTCTCATAAACCAGTTGAAGTTGAATACTATGCACCAATTATTTGTGAGTTCTCTTCAGAAGTTTCTGAATACATTGATATTAAAGAATTAAATAAATATGTTCGTAATGTTCGTAGTGCGCTCTTACAAGATTTAGGTGTGCCATTCCCAGGTATTCAAATCGTATTCCAAGACTCCAAAGAGCATGACGAATATCACATTCTTCTGCATGAAGTACCAGTATCCAAAGGCTTTATTGGTGTGAATCGTGTACTTGTTGTTGGCCATGAAACACAGTTGAAGATGATCGAAGTGGATTATTCTCGTGCAGAGCCATTCTTGCCAGAAAAAGACATCTTCTGGGTACCAGCTGACTTTACAGGTCTACTTGATGAGTACGGTATTCCATACATGAACTTATCTAAAGTATTGTCGTACCACTTATCATGTGTACTGAAGAAATACACTGAAGAATTCCTTGGTCTACAGGAAACTCGTGATCTCCTCAGTAAAGCTGAGAAAAAATACCCTGAGCTCGTAAAAGAGGTGCAGCGTGTTCTTTCCCTGCAAAAGATTTCAGAAGTATTCCAGCGTTTGGTTGCTGAAGAAGTATCGATCCGTAACTTTAAAAAGATCATCGAAGCATTGATCGATTGGGGTCAAAAAGAGAAAGATCCAGTTATGCTTGTAGAATATATTCGCTGTCAGCTGAAACGATATATTTGCTATAAGCACTGTAATGGTCAAAATATCCTGCCAACCTTCGTATTGGACAGTGATATTGAAGAGTTGATTCGTAATAACATTCGTCAAACGTCTACAGGTTCATACTTAGCGCTTGATCCAATGACAACACAGAAAGTAATTGATGCAATTCGCGATGCGGTTGGTGATATCGCAACAGCAACATCAAAACCTGTTTTGCTTACATATATGGATATTCGTCGTTACGTAAAAGTGTTAATCTCTGGTGAAATTGAAGCTTTAGCGGTTCTTTCTTACCAGGAGCTTACAAAAGATATTAACGTGCATCCATTAGGCCGTATTACACTTGAAGAGATCTAAAGTCCTCGTCACATACCTTGATCGTAAGATCTGCAGGCCACTTAAAATAAGTCGCCTGCTTGGTAAAAGTGTCAACACACAGGAATAAGAAAATGACAGTTAAATTATTAATTCTTGATGGAAAAGAGTCCGGCGTTGAGATTAGCCTAGACCAACAGAAGATATTCTCGATTGGTACTATCAACGACAGCGATTTCTACCTGACTAAAAATAAAGAAGACTTCAATGTATTCTTTAATGCTTTAAGTGACGAGAAAGCAGAGTGGTGGAGTAATAAAAAAATTACTGTAACCCGAGGTAACGGTGAAACAGTTGAATTAAGTGCTAAGAAAATTGAGCTTGGTCTTAATGAAACACTGAGCATTGGAGGCCGCACTATAGGGCTTTATTCTGACCCTTCAAAAGCGTCACAAGCTTTGGCATCCGCTCAGCCTGCAGAAGAAGATACACCAGAAGATAATTCTGCTGCATTTGCTGCACCTGAACCAGAAATAGAAGCGCCTGCACAAAAAGCACCGCAACCAACACCAGCGACAACAAAAGAAAATGCAGCTTTTGATGAAGAGCGAACGCAATCTTTTTCAGCATTAGACGATGAAAAAACACCAGTTGCTTCTAAGAGTAATTCGAATTCGTTTATTGATGAGCCTACAACGCCTAAGAGCAATAAATCATCTGCTGATGATTTTATGGTTGATTTAACGCCACCAGAAGGCTCCGATGCCCGCCCAACTTCAGCTATTCGACGTCAAGAACTTCGTCTTGAAGAAGATGATGTGTATCCTCATCCAAATACAGATAGAACACCTCGTGGCAAGCGTAAAGAAAAGAAAAAATCTGGCATGTATTACGCTGTGCGTATTTTCCCATTTGCGATTGGTGCACTATTGCTTGGTGTTTATACAACGTCACAGTATCGTACAACCATGAAGCCAATGCCAACTGTAAGTGAGCAAGAAAAAGACGATCGCAATGCATCGTCTAATACAGACGATCCAAATTACGTTGCATCTAATAGCTCTGGTAATTCAACTGCTTATAATGGTGACAGCGATTTCCAATACGACACAGAAAACCAAAATTATGGTGATCGTATGCAGGCTGCGCAGAATAACTCAAGCAGTTCATCAAGTTCTTCTGGTCCATCTTCTTCAGGTGTGCCTCACTATCGTGATGATAATGGCCATGGCGCTGCACCTTTTGAAAACCCACAATCTGAAAATGATCGCTTTATAGCAAGCGGTGCTGAGTATAAAACTGGTAGCAGTACAGGTACTGGCAAATGGGGTACGGTGAACGAAGCTTCACCAAGCAGTGAAAATGAACTTGAAGTGCTTCGCGAAAATATAGCTAAAAATGATTTTGATCTAGATGAAACAAAAGAGATTTTATTCCCAGATGAAAAAATGATGGCAATGATTCGCGACATGCTTGAAACAGCTGGTGCAGATGGTATTGATGTTCGTTTTGATCGTGGTAACTATGACGTATTTGGTTATGTTATGGATGATGCAAAATGGTCACGTATTTATAAAATTCTAACGTTCGATTTGGACTTATCTAAAGTAAAATTCTCGGTTGAAACATCTGTTTCTCTTATTAATAAGTTTGAAGAGCTGCTTAAAAAGTTTAACCTGAGTAATTATGTGGTTTTATCTCTTGGTAATAATGGCCAAATCTTTGCTAAAACATATTACCCACCAGCAATGGAAGGTTTATGGTTAACAATTAAGACTAAGTTCGAGCAAAAATATGGTGATTATACGAAAGTTAATGAGTATCGAGCACATCTTGGCTGGATTAACATCGTAAAAGTCTCTTTTGACCAGCCAAGCTATGTATTGCTAGGTGATGGCCGTCGTATAGTCGAAGGTTCTGTTATTGGTGGTGACTCTGTTCTTGATGCGATTCTTGAAGATTCTATTCGTGTTAAATCAAGTGCTTCACAACTGAGATACTACCTAATTAATAAATCCACGCGTCAAGCGAATGCAGATTTAAGTCAGCGTTAAATTTGCACTGATACTCAACAAAAAAAATGGCAATCAATTGATTGCCATTTTTTTTGCCTTGGTTTCTTCAAAAGAGTGCTAGTGAAGATCGGCCTTTGTTTTAATTTGCTCAAGAATATCTTCAGGTGTTAGACCATCTTCTTCAACAACTTCTCGAATAAAGTTAAATGCCTTTGCTGCTGCATCAGGATGACGTCCATAGCTCACGAGAGCGCCATAGTTCCAGCCTGCATTCGTTAGGGCTTGTTTCTTAAATTCTGCACCCTTAACGCCCGTGCCACCTAGCTCGATGAGATATTGCTCAAGCTTCACATGAGGTGGTTGAACTCGGCTAAATGTTACAAAGTCTTCTGATTGTATAGTATCAAACTGCATGGTACCTCCTTAAACACAAGTCTCATTTTTAGAATAGTCGCTAATCGCCACAACTGCTCTCATTCATTACTTAAAAATCAAGTTTTTTATAGGCAGTTCAGCCAATAAGAGCTTTAAAATAGACAGATTTTTCTCAAAATTTGCACAAGTGTTTTTTTTGTTCGACACTGGATTAAAAGGGCCATTATTAGGTGCTTAGAGATGTTATATCCATGCAGCATCCTTAAGTTTTTGGGTCTTTAAAAGGGGCAGTTACAGATCAAGGGTCAAGGAGACCGAGCAAGCCTTAGGACAGAGGCAAAGGAGATCAACATGGAACACCGTCTTTATTATTCAGCTCCAAACCTGGAAGTTGTTGAAGAGTGCCATAGGTTAGTGCAAGAGATGCAGTTGGCCGATGGCAATTTTTCTGTTATCAGTTACGATTCATCAGAGCTTGAATTTCGGCGTTTACCTGCTGCTGATTATTTTAAAAGTCTGGATCTGTTTAGATGCAGCTTATTTGGCTTAGGTTATGGTATTGCATCAGGTGGCCTCATATTAGGATCGTTGATGCTTGTGCAACCCTATGATATGTATATCCCACGAGAATACTATTGGATTCCCATGGTTGTTACCTCTTGTTTTGGCCTTTGGGCAGGTATTATGACAGGTGCTGCTAAGATGAATCACCACCTCGCACCTTTCAAAAATAAACTGAAAAGAGGTGGCTCTATTGTTATGATTGATATAACTGAGCAGAGACGCCCACTGCTTGAACAAATGATAAAGCAACGTATTCCGGAAGCAAGACTTGAAAAAACGGACTATTTAGGCGAAACTCTGTTTGATAAAACTGGTTAGTTTTAAGGTTGTCCTTCAACAAGTTATCCAACAACGGCTTTTACCGTGGATAACTTGTCTGACAAGGTGTATAGTATGGCAACAGTTAGAGGAGAGTTTCCCAAGTGCTATTTGTTGTCGGATTAAATCATCATCAGAGTCCACTCGAAATACGTGAACGTTACACGCCTGGCGATCGTTTGCCTGCATTATTGACGTCCCTTGGTACCCTAGAAGGTATTCATGAACTCTTTGTTCTATCTACATGTAATAGAACAGAAATTTACTGCTTGCTTGAAAGTCACATCCAAACATTTGCTTTAGATGAAGTATCCACGCCAGCGTCTCTCTTATCCCTCTATCATGATATTCGTGGTGTATGGGAGCAAACCCTTGATATCACCCCTGTTCAAAGCAAAGAAGCTTCGTTATTCCATGTCGCTGGCCGTGCTGCCTATGAACATCTTGCAAAGGTTGCAGCAGGCTTAGAGGCGATGATTCTTGGTGAACCGCAAATTCTTGGGCAAGTGAAATCTGCCTATAAGCAAGCACAAGATCTAGATGCCTGTGGTCCTGGCATGCAAAAGGTACTCAACCCTCTATTCGAGCTGGTTAAGAAAGTACGTACAACCACAGAGATTGGTCATTCACCAGTGAGCTTTGCTTCTGCAACATTTCAGCTTGCTGAGCAAATTTTCTCAGATGCGAAGAAAAGTCGAATTCTTTTTATTGGCGCAGGAGAAATGATCGAGCTTGTCTGTCGGCACTTTTACCATAATGGTGTTAAAAATATTACCGTTGCAAACCGTTCTCTTGAACGTATCAATCCAATGATTTCAGATTTTGGTGTAAAGGCACACACGCTAGATGAACTTGCATCATTGCTGCCTCATGCAGATATTATTGTGGCCTCAACTGGTAGCCGAGAAGCCCTCGTTAATAAGAAAGATGTAAGCCAAGCTTTGAAAGAGCGCCGCCACCAGCCAATGCTTTTTGTTGATTTAGCAGTGCCTCGTGATATTGCGGCTAATGTCAGTGATCTTGATAATGCTTTCGTGTACACCGTTGATGACATTCATCAGGTGATCTCTAAGCATCAGGCTCAGCGTCTAACTGCTGCTGAAGAAGCTCATCGTATTATTCAAGACGGTGTTGAACATATTTTGCATCAGCAACGGATTCAGCATTTCGCCCCCGTTATTCAAGAATACCGTGAAGAAGCAGAAAAAATTCGTGTTGATGTGCTTGCAGAAGCACGCCGACGCCTTATGAAAGGTGATGACCAGTACGAAGTATTGGACGCTCTAAGTAAAATGCTGATGAAGCGACTCATTCATCACCCAACGAAAGGGCTTCGAACCATTGCCTCCGAAGGCGGTGATACAGATATTTCACTTGCTAAACAGCTCCTTGGCTTGCAATCGCCACAAGAGCATTAGCAACTCTAGTTTTGAGCTTTTTATAGCTCCCATTCTTTATCAAGATCAATTTGCGTTTCATCAGCCAAATTGGTCTTGTTTTATTTAGACCTCTAAGACTTATCTTACAAAATTAAAAAAGGATTCAATCATGAAAGATTCCATGAGGGAAAAACTCTCAACAATCCATGAGCGTCATCAAGAAGTTGAAGCTTTATTGAGTCATGCTGATACAGCAAACGATCAAAACCTGTTTAGATCATTATCGCAAGAGTATTCAGAGCTTGAGCCAGTGGTTCTTTGCTTTAAAAAGTGGCTCGACACACAAGATAACCTAAAAGAAGCTCAAAATCTTATGGCAGAGTCTGACCCAGAAATGAAAGAGCTTGGCCAGCTCGAGTTTGATCAAGCCAATGAAGATCTAGAATCTCTTGAAAAAGAACTAACACAGCTTATGCTGCCAAAAGACCCTAACGATGGTCGTAACGTGTTCCTTGAAATTCGTGCAGGCACTGGTGGTGATGAAGCTGCCATTTTCTCTGGTGATCTTTTCAGAATGTACAGCCGCTACGCAGAAAGCAATCGCTGGTCTGTAGAAACTGTGTCTGCAAGCCACGGCGAACACGGTGGTTATAAAGAAGTCATCTGCCGTATTATCGGTCAGAATGTCTATTCAAAACTCAAGTTCGAATCTGGTGCTCACCGTGTACAACGTGTGCCAGAAACCGAGTCTCAAGGCCGTGTACATACATCTGCATGTACAGTAGCTGTTATGCCAGAAGCTGATGAAGTTGGCGATATCGAAATTAATAAGAATGACCTTCGTATTGATACCTACAGATCATCTGGTGCTGGTGGTCAGCACGTTAACACCACAGACTCCGCTGTGCGTATTACACATATACCAACAGGTGTTGTGGTTGAATGTCAGGAAGAACGTTCTCAGCATAAGAACAAAGCAAAAGCCATGGCTTGGCTGCAAACAAAACTACTTGATCACGCTATTTCTGAGCAGCAAAAAACACAAAGTGATGCTCGTCGTAGTCTTGTTGGTAGTGGCGACCGTTCAGAGCGTATTCGTACCTACAACTTCCCACAAGGTCGTTTAACGGATCACCGTATTGGTCTTACGTTATACCGCCTAGAAGAAGTGATGGAAGGTAATGTACAGCTTGTTATAGACCCTCTTGTGCAAGAGCATCAAGCGGATCTACTTGCAATGATGGGTTCTGATGGCGAGTAATGAAAACACTTAAACATTACTTTGCTTCAATTGCACATGAGTTTGGCCGAGAAGAAGCCGAGCTCATGCTTTTATCTGTATTTAAAACACCTTTTGAGCAGCGTCTTATGCTGTTTATGAAAGACCCGGCGTTAACTGAAGCTCAGGTGCAACAGCTTGATAATTTAGTACGTCAACGAAAGCAGGGCGTGCCTTTGCCTTACATTCTGGGTGAAACCTATTTTTTCAACCTAGAACTGAACGTCAATCGAGATGTGCTTATCCCGCGGCCTGATACCGAGATACTTGTATTAGCAGCCCTAGAGCATCTGCAAAAGAACCCTAGTGCTCAATGTCTTGATATGGCCACAGGAAGCGGGGCGGTTATTCTTGCCTTAAAAACAGAGTTGCCTGAGCTGCAAGCTTATGGTTCTGATATTTGCGAAAAAGCACTCAAAGTAGCTCAAGGAAATGCATGCCGTCATTCCCTTGATGTACCTTTTACGCAGAGCAGTTGGGGTGATGCATATACGGAAAATGAAAGCTTTGATGTAATTACAGCCAATCCACCGTATATTGCTTATGACGAGCTTCATCTCATGAATAAAGAAACCAGTTTTGAGCCAAGCAAAGCTCTGTTTGCGCCTCAAAATGGGCTAGAGCCTTATTACAAGCTAGCAGAAGATGCTCAGCGACTCTTAAAGTCAAATGGTTGGCTTTGTGTAGAGCATGGTTTCCAGCAAGCTGACGCTGTACAACAGATCATGCGTAATGCTGGTTTTGCTGAAGTTCATTCCCTTGATGATATTCAAGGACACCCACGAGTAACGCAAGGTCAAAAAGTCTAAAGGATAAATATGATGTTAACTGATGATGAGCTATTGCGTTATTCTCGCCACCTTCTCTTAGATGAGTTTGGTATTGAAGGGCAAATGAAGCTCAAAGAAAGCCAGGTTACTCTTATTGGCTGTGGTGGTCTTGGGCATCCAGTAGCACTTTACCTAGCGGCTGCAGGCGTTGGCTCAATTCATTTGTATGATGCGGACACTGTAGAAGTTTCCAACCTGCAAAGACAAGTAGGCTTTACTACTGATGATATTGGTCAAGCAAAAGCACAAAGTCTAAAAAAGCGTCTTTTGAGTCTAAACCCGCTTATCAATGTTAAGACTTGGGATAAAAACCTCGGTATTGATATGTCCGAAGAAGAAGTTCAGGCTCTTAAGTCATCACAGCTTATTATTGATTGTTCAGATAATTTTGAAACACGCTATCTCGCAAACTGTTTGTCATTGCAGTATAAAACACCCTTGGTGATGGGGGCTGCTATCGAGTATCAAGGCTTGGCAGCATTGTTAAACATGACATCCCAAAGCCCTTGCTATGCCTGTATTTTTGATGAAGAGGATCAAGCGCCAGCACAGGTTCGCTGCTCTGAAGCAGGTGTATTTGCGCCACTGCTTGGTATTGTTGGTTCAACCCTAGCAAGTCTTAGTCTTCATGCCTTACTTGGGCATCATCAACCAGATAAGCTTTATTCTTGGGATTTAAAACACCATCGAATTCGTCAAAGCTCTATTGAACAGAATCCAAGGTGTTCATGCCAGGCATAAGATTTTAAAGGCGGCAGCTCTTTGGTCTAATGCAGTGTTTAAGTTTTCGTTATCAACAAGCTGGCGAAGAGCACTGTGACTATAGTTGCCATCACAGTCTCTCTCGACATCAAGCTCGTCGAGAAGTTTATGGGCATCACTCAGTGTGAGCTGATCAGATCGATTCTGGATTTTGGTATGCGCCTCAATAACCCCGTTCATAATATATAAAAAAGACTCAGCTTCTTTTTGTTTGAGCTCTTCCTGTAGGCTGCAAAAAGTATCAATATCCGTGTAAATAATATCTGAGCTGTTTATTGGGCATGGATAAGCAAGTTTATTCTCAGTAAATTGTAAATCCGCCAAAATAATCAGATGCTGTTCTTCGTTATAGCAAGGATCACCATTCTGTGTGATCCAGCCGGACGTTAAAACAGACAGATACTGAGCGCCACTTTCAATCTCAAATTCATGTTCCAAGTAAAGCGCATAGAGGCTTTCTTGAAAATGATCGGTTTGCTGTTTTTGAGCGTTTAAGCCACAGACCAAGTTAAGAATCTCAAACATTAATTCATTATCAGTAGCACTCATGTTTTAATGCCTATTTTGATTCAAGAGGCGCAATAATGGCTGCAACAAGGGCTTGAGACTCTTGACTTAAATTGCTATCACCAGAAAGTTCGAGGGTCGGCAACGATTACTTCAT
>DJZY01000101.1 GCA_002450655.1 Gammaproteobacteria bacterium UBA6940
CTGAGCTTGAACTTGTGGCTGAGCCTGAACTTGTGGCTGAGCTTGAACCTGTGGCTGAGCCGTAACAGATTCCTTTACAGGTTCAGCATCAATTTTCAGTGTTTTTTTTTCTGCAGTGTCTTCAGCTAGTGCAAGGCTTTCAGCATTAAACTGCTGGAAACATGCCATACGAAGCAGCGCCATACGTACAGCTGTAGCAGGGGAGCTTGCAAATGGTAGTGTTTTTCGAGCACTTAATAACGTTTCAAAGCAAAGTTGAATTTGTGCTGCACTGGCATTACGAGCAAGATCAATTAAATGTTCGCATAAGCTTGGGTCATTAATAATCTGCTGAATATGATCTTCGCCAAGCGCTTGCGTCATTGCTACCTGATGACAGAGTTCAAGCAGGTCTTTTAATATTTGATCTGGATCGGCACCAGTGGTTTCGACTTGCTGGAATGTCTGGAATATTTGATGTGGTTCATCTTTTAAAACAGCATTAAGCAGTAGATACGCCAATCGCTGATCAAGAATACCAAGCATTGTTGTTACTTGAGATGTTAATACTTGACCTTGGCCCTGGCTTCGAGCCTGATCTGTTAAAGTCAGAGCATCACGCATACTGCCTTGAGCAGCTTCTGCTAACAAGTAAAGAGCACGGTCTTCGAAAGGAATTTCTTCCGTGTTTAAAATGCTTTCAAGGTGTTTTTGAATTAATGGAATTGGCAGCAACTGTAAATGGAACTGCAAACAACGAGAAACAACTGTTATTGGCAATTTTTGTGGGTCAGTTGTCGCAAGAATAAACTTCACGTGTTCTGGTGGCTCTTCCAGTGTTTTAAGGAGAGCGTTAAAACTGTGGGTGGATAGCATGTGGACTTCATCAATCAGATAGATTTTAAAGCGGCCTTGTGTTGGCACGAATTGCACATCTTCAAGAAGTTCACGAGTATCTTCAACTTTTGTATTGGATGCACCATCCACTTCAATTAAGTCAACAAAGCGACCAGCAGTGATACTCACACAAGCACTGCATTCGCCACATGGTGTTGAGCTAATGCCTTTTTCACAGTTGAGCGCTTTGGCAAAAATACGGCCAAGCGTTGTTTTACCAACACCTCGAGTACCAGTCAGTAAATAAGCATGATGCAGGTTTTGTTGGTCAAGCGAGTAGGAGAGTGCCTGTAGAACGTGTTCTTGACCGACAACTTCAGAAAAAATCTGAGGGCGGTAGGCTCTGGCAAAGGCTTGATGTTTGTTTTGGCTCATGCTTGGATTCACTTTTTACCTTGTGTTCTTTGTCCATCAATGACAGATCAATCAGAAAAGCAGATTATTGCCTAATTTAGCGCATTTTGCGAATTTAAAGTGTTACATCAGTGGTAACGAGTATGGCAATGGCTTTTTCTGATCTATGAAAGATAAACATAATATCGTAATTGATGTGTTAATTAAATAGATGGCAAAGGAAATTAGTTGTTATAAATTTTAAGAGGATATAGAAAAGTAAGAGAGGATATAAAGAATTGGGCGGCGACCCACCAGCTACATTCCGGCACATGCATCATAAGCTACCGTTGCTTCCTTCCGGACCTGGCGGGGTTCACCTACTAGCATTGCGGAAGAACCGATGAGTCACCATCGAGTCGTTCCGAAAAACGAGAACCAAATATAACAAACCTATTTGGCTGAATCAACCCTTTTTTTTATATATTTATGAATTTCTTCAAAAAAATATCTGGAGGCCGCAATAAATGGAGGGTTATCTTTAGCCAAAATAGCAATGGCATTCAACTTCTATAACCCAAGACCTAACTTTTTGTCGTAACTCGAGTGATGACAAATCACCATCCTTTTACTGTACTTAAAATATACCCCTTGTGATTTAAGTCTTTTTTAAATCCGAAAGGGGAGCGATGAAACCTTTAGCATCACTTTGCATCAGCCTTTCTCATGTGAGGCAGCCTCCTAAGCAGAGTATGCGCAGTTTTGGGTTTCGAGATGAGTTTTGACAATACAACTCAGTAACAGTATTGGGCTCTCTCATTCAGCTATAAAAGGAGTTAGCATGATTAAAACTATGACAAAACTACTTGTGTCAGGTGCATTTTTACTTTTGGCAACACAGTCTTATACGGCGATAGCAGCAACTGACCAGTGTGTATCAATGGAAACAGTCAGCATGTGTGATGCACTGGATCTCCAAACAGCAGAAGTATGGGGTATACCAGCAGCATTTGAATTATCACAGCTGATTAAAGCTGAAGGTGTAGAAGTTCATCGTAATCTTGAAGCAAATTCAAGCGTCGTTGCGGTAAGAGGTGAGCCAGTTGGGGATTTTCATCAAGGCTTTGATCGAATTGCCAATTATCTAAAAGATCAAGGTTTCAATGAAGATTCAACAGACGGACAAAACCGTATGTTGATTTCCGACTCGCAAGGTGAAATGGTTGTATTATCATTCCATGATGGCGATAAACAGCAAGTGTCAGTCGCCTATTGGCAGTCACAGCAGCTGCAATTACAAACAGCTGACCGCATGCGTTATTAAATTATATTCACTATGAAGTAACATCCTTCGAGCGCCACTTATGTATGGCGCTCATAAAGAAGCCGCTCAAAAGCCCAATGGTCAAACCGTAGGCATGGCTTTGAGTGGCAACCGGTGCATCAATTAAGGCAGATGTTGTGTCAACGCTTGATAGATTGCCGGTGTTTTCTAATACCACTTTTAGTATCACTGCAAGTAACAGTACACTGTGCATTTTCGGTGCAGCCCTCCAGTAGCGAATCAATAAAAAACCTAGATAGCCATGCAAGACCGCAGAAAAGCCATAGTAATACATCTTGTCAAAAAGCCCTAAACACAGGCTTATGCCAAGCATTAAGATAATTAAAATACTGAAAGACTCTTTCCAATTAATTTGAGTCACAAAGGCATAATAAATAAAACCTAATCCTGTCAGGTTTAAAATGCAATGCTGTAGATTTGTATGAACTAAGTGACCAGTGATAACCCGCCAATATTCATGGTTTAAATGAGAGAAGGGCAGCATGGCAAAGGTTTTTTTATCAAAAACCATGGTAAGACATTGGATAATTGTCATGATAAGTGCAAGACCAAGGTGAAGATAGAAGCTGATTTTGGATGCCATTTTGTTTCCATTTTTTTGTTGACCACATGAACTCATGTGCATTGTTGATACATCTTCTTACTTTTAAGTTACCTAAAACTCAAACGCTATGGGTATATGTTGTGCTTTCAATAATAGATCGCTTTATAAGCATTCCCTCAAAAGTGTGACGTATGTCACACTTTTGCCACTAGCCGTTTCCTACATAATTAAATACTCTTCCAGAAAATCATATATTTAAAGAGAAGAGTATGTCATCAATTGCGCAAAACACAGAAAACGCCTTAAATTTACTATCATCACCCTTTTCAGAATCGAAGCAGCATCGACGTCTGCTCAAAATCTATGTCGATGGTTATCCTGATGATGCATTTATTGTGAATTCGGCCGTTTTTCATGAGCAAGTCTCAAAGCCATTTCAATTCAAAGTTGATGTCTATTCCGAAAAGAAACACCAGCTAGATGCGCCAGATATGATCGGTGTGAAAGCTGTTATTGTTTTGGAGGATGACGGTGAGAAGCCTCGGTACTTTCACGGTCATATTTCTTCTTTCACCAGCCCACAACGCACAACTCAATTGAGTAGAACCCAATACAAAATGGTGTTATCGCCATGGCTTCAAATGTATGAACAGGTTACAGACTGTCGCATCTTCCAAAATGCAGCAGTTATGGATGTGATTCAAACACTTTTTAAAGATATTACGGTTGCTAAATATGATTTATCCTCTGTAACCGATAAGCATTATCAGCGTGAATTTTGGGTGCAATACAACGAAACAATCGTTAATTTTTTTAACCGTATTTGCCAAGCAGAGGGAATTGGGTATTACTACACGCACACCAAAACAGGTCATACCTTACATTTGATTGATACACATCGTCATTTTCAAAATATAAAAGGTCATAACCCGCTTAAAATACAACCAAAAACAGCGGCTCATTTGCATCTAACAGACTGGGGGAAGACAAATAAATTTGTTGTTTCACGGCAGGTACAAACAAGTTACAACGCACTTTCACCAACACAAATGCCGAGTGTGACTGCTACAGGTAAAGGCGAAATTAATTCATCAGCTATCGCAGAAGCCTTAGAGAGTTATAGGTATTCAGAATATTTTAATACCATTGAAGAAGGCAATGAGGCTGCTGGTCGTGCGAATAAGCAAAGTTATGCTCGCTTAGCGATCTGGAAAGGCAAGGGCGATTATATTCATTTGACACCTGGCTATAATTTCCGCGTTACGCATGTCCCTGCTGATGTAGTACTGGATGATGCTAATCAAGATTTTACACTGTTAAGTTCAATGTTAACTGTAGATCAATTAATACACAGTATAGATGTATCATTTTCTGCTGTGCCGCTTGGTGTTTTAGTCACGCCTACTGGGCTTACACCTGTAATCTCTGGATTACAAACGGCAGTTGTTACTGGTGATGCAAAAATTGGCACACCATATACAGTCGATTCAGAAAAGCTTGGGCGCGTTAAAGTACAGTTCCATTGGGATCGCGAAGGCAAGCGAGATTCAAATACAACATGTTGGTTGCGAGTTATGAATCCTATGGCTGGGCCGCGGCATGGTGCACATTTTACACCACGTATTGGTCAAGAAGTTGTGGTTGCTTTTGAAAACGGCAACCCAGATTACCCGTTTATATTAGGCGCACTTTACAATGGTGAAAATCAACCCCCCTTTATTGAAGATCATGGGTTCAGATCTGGCTTTCGTACAGCAACTATTGATGCAGGGAAAGATGCTGCAAATGCAACAAAGTACAATGAGTTAAGTTTTTACGATAAAAAAGGCCAAGAAGAAATTCGCCTGCGAGCAGAGAAAGATTTCAATGCCATAATTCAAGGCAATAAAACACAGCATATTATGCAGAATGATTCGCAGACAATTGATCAAAATCTTGATATGGCAATTGGTGATAACCTGAGTATTAAAGCTGGCTCATCCATTGCTCTAGAAGCATCGCAATCAATTAGTATTCAAGTTGGCGGCAGTAGCATCGAAATCAGCAGTGGCGGCATTAATATTAAAAGCTCGCAAATCTCAATTAATGGTTCAGTTGTGAATATCGGCTCAATTGTAAACTTGGGTTAGGTAGTACCGTCATGGATTTAACTGAAGTCATTTTGTTCGGTGCGAACACCAATCCATTGATTTATGAAACAGCAAGCACCTGCTGGATTTTTACTGATGAGTTTTTTGAGGCCAATGGCTGGCTCGCTCTGTATCGTGAGTCAGAATATGATGATGACTTTAGCGAAATGGCCAATGAGTATTGGGGGGATAGTCTTCAGTATTTAAAGCATATTTATTATCATTTTGAGCTTGTCGCCCCAGGCTTTAATACAAGATGGTTACTCGGTACTAATAGTCCTCTTTTCAGCGCAGTAGAACG
>DJZY01000070.1 GCA_002450655.1 Gammaproteobacteria bacterium UBA6940
TACTGATTACTGATTACTGATTACACCCATATTTCCAGTTTCGTTTTAGTCAAAATCGATGTATAGATAAGCTTCTAATAAATTTTAAAAAAAATTAAAAAAAAGGGTTGCCAATCATAAATATATAGGTATAATGGTCAACACCAAGCGGGGGTCGTTAGCTCAGCTGGTAGAGCAGTTGGCTTTTAACCAATTGGTCGCTGGTTCGAATCCAGCACGACCCACCACTTTTCTCTTTGCCTTTCTGGCTACGCTTTAAAAAATCAAATAAAACTTTTCCTGAAACGATCTATCTAAATCTTCTCTATATACATTTTTTATTCATATTCCATGAAGAAAAACAAATATTTCCTGCTAAAAAAACTTATTTAAAAAGTAATTAAAAAACTAAAAAAAAGCTTGCATAATATTAAAATATACGTATAATGATCATCACCAAGCGGGGGTCGTTAGCTCAGCTGGTAGAGCAGTTGGCTTTTAACCAATTGGTCGCTGGTTCGAATCCAGCACGACCCACCACTTTTCTTTATTACCTATTCAAGGTAATCCTGAAACTTCTCCTCTTAGATTACTTCTTTCTTTTAAGCTTTCAATTACTAATTCCGAAACATTCTTATCCTCTTTAAATTCTGTTAAAAACAATATTCCAAATAAAGCACAGAGCAATATATAGCCTGTTAATACATTACCCTTATTTCTATTTAAGTTTTTCATTGTGTATATACCATTGTTATTCTTGTTGATTGATGTTGCTCAATTGCAATTAAAACTGTTTGATTCTTGTGTTTAAATTCTAAAATTTTTGGTTTAATTTCCGTGCTTGAAGAGGTTAAAGGCTTTATTTGTACCCAATTATCAGATAATAAGCGCTCGGCAATTTTAAATTCTAAATGCTGTTTCGATAGTGGAGATTCTGCAACAATTGTTCTACTTAAAATGGCCTGGTCCTGAGCAAATGTATCGTTTAAAATAGTGCTATTAGGTGGTAAGTGGTGCGCTATCAGCTCTGCAGGGTGCTGTTGAGGTGATAAAGATATTACGCTTAAATAGGCTGTTTTCTGGCCTTGATTCTCAGCTTCTTCTAATACAAGTAAATACTCAGAAAATCCTTTGTGCAGATGAACACTTAAAATCCGTTTTTGGTCAAACGTGACTTCTTTTACTTCAGAATACTGGGTACGCCATAAAGAGCTGAACTTGTTATAGACGGCATTAGGGGCATTGATTGATTGCACCTGATAAACCTGCATGCGAAGCCCGTTGTGTTTTATATTTTCTGCAATACTCACTAAACGTGTGCGCTCTGGTATCTTGGGCGTAGGCCAGGCAATATTCTGTGCAAATGCATTATTTATAAAAAATACAAGAAATAAAATTAAGTGTTTCATCTTTATCTCGATTATTATTGTGTATGTCGTGGCACTCTATCTGGTATAACATATTCAGGGACGTTTTCTATGCCTGCGCCTTCTCTTAATACATAGCTATTTTTAACGAGGTTAGATATTGTATTAGCCATAGTTTTAAAAGATCTAAATGGTTTAAGGGATCGTACTTGATTTTGTAACTCATCATTGGAAGATGGAGATAATCTGTCAATATACATTGCAGTGTTAAGCCTAAAGCAAAGTGCGCTTTTTTCTTCAGAATTGCAATTATGACCTTTTATAAAATCAGGTGTGTTTATTTCAAGTGCAATTTTATGTTCAATAAAGTCTTCTTTGAAATTAAAATCTTTACCGCTTAAAGCATTGATTGAATTATTGACATTTTTAATGATTCTTTTTGAAGATGTATTAAATTCAATGTTGTTTTTGGCAATGGATGAACTTTCATTGTTGAAAATTGAACGGTTTTTAATAGACCAAAACGACCTTTCTTGAATTTCTTCCTCAGGTTTTAATAGTTTATCTTGATTAAATACTCTACTTGTTATTTCTTCAACTTGTTTATTAGAATCCAGCTCTTTGTGTGTCATAGCATAGTTCCACGCAATATACCGGCTCACTTGTGGCGAGGTGGCTTTAAAATCAATTATTTTAAAAAATGAAGGTATTAGCATAAGTAAGCCAATAAATGCCGTTAGAACAATAATCCCTTCAGGTATGCTCGTGCCTTTTATTTTTTTTAAAGTTATAACTTGCATTAAAATGGCCTCACAAACCCCTTAAAGGCCCAAGCTTTTTTCTTTTCATCTGATGCATCAATAAGGTGTGCCGTCCAAAAAGGGTTGTATAAGCTTGCATATTCTTGCCTATTATCGAAAGAACGTTGGAAAAAGAGTTCACCTTTAGCAACAGATGCATATTCAGCATTATGCTCTTTTCCATAGGCTTGGCTGTCATTTTGGTGTGTTAGGGTCAGCTCTTTTGAGTCTATTTGAACCTCTAAGGCTAAGCTTAAGGTTGTTTTATCGTTCAATTCATGTAGGCTTTTGAGCCCTGAATAGAGCCCTGACCACTCCTCAAGCTGTCCTTTGCCCATGCGTTCTGCATTTTTATTTTCACTAAAAAAGCCATAAAAAGGCGTAGAGTCAGTAGAATAATCTGTAGCAACAAGGCCAACTTCATATCTTTTAGTCCTAAGTCTTTTTATTTTTCTTGTATGTAACGATATTGAATCACGAGACTCCCAGTTCCAATACGGGTTGCCGTCTTCGTCATATCGGCGGATTAAGCGAGAAGAGCCTCTTTGTTTGAGTTTTGCGCTCAATGCACCTATAAGCGTTGCTGGCAGTGATATTTGGTTACTTCTAGCTTCTGTCCAATCATCTTTAACGCTATTGATAAAGATGGCTTGGCGTTCAAGATCTTTATTTTCATCCGCATCTGATAAAAAATTGGTCCAAGCATAGGTGTGCATAGCAAGCTCAAGCATGCCGTAATCGCTGATTTCAAATCGATCATCATTAAGCTCAATGGTCTTTTTGACTATAAGAGGGATTTCAGCAGTTGTTGTTGCTTTTATGCTGTGCTGTACTGTTGATAGTGTTTGAATTGCAATGTCTGTCATCTTCACATAAGCAGGTAGAATCACTTGCATTGACTGATGGGTGCTTTCTAGAACTTGCGCATAGGCATCAAGCGCAGCACCTAAATAAGGAACCCAGCTGAGAGATGCAGCTAAAGTACGACTGGCCTGAGATGAATAATCTGTCCAGCTGGCTACTGCCATAATTTGGCCGGCTGCTACTTGGTTGGTAATCACTGCTCGATTTGTATAAGCAAGATAATTCAATCTATTTGCTTCATAAGAAAGAGCAGAGTACACAGCCGCATCTGCAATATTAGTGGCTTGCTGCTTCTCGTACTCTTCTTGTGAAGTATTAAAAATTATAATCACCATTAAGGTAACTATAAAGATAAAAAATAAACCAGGTATTATAATTTGACCATTATTTTTATTATTCATTTTTATTGCCTGGTTATACAGTTAACTATTAATCGCCAGAAAGTGTTGAGCCTGCATCATTACCACCATTGTATGAAGATAATGATCTGTTTAGGCCGGCCTGTGCTTGTGCTTGTTTAGCTTGAGTCAGTGCATGATCTTTTGATGTGTTTCCATTGTCTCCAGCTAGCTCCATTGCTAGGCCTGCTACTTGATGTTGTGCTGTTTGACCAAACATTTTAAATGCACCGATTGCTGCAACTGCAACCAAAGCTACGATAATAATGTACTCAGTCATGCCTTGGCCAAATGATTTTTTAATGTTTTTAATAGAAGTGTTCATGTTTTATTCCTCTTTATTTATTAGTGTATTTATTAATAATCCTAATTTTTAAAATGTGTCACGTCGTTGTGTGATTTGAATGGTATGCAGTTGCGCTTCTGGATTCAAGAGTAAAAAAAGAGATGTTGTTTAAAATGTGACGTCTGTCACGATTTTATTTTTTTTCAATTTTATGAACTAAAAAATTATGTGATATACGTCACTCTTTTAAAGATTTATGCTGTTATAAATTATTATTATTGTTGTTTAATAATGCGCAATAAATATAATTCATTATTTTTAAAAAAGTCTGAGCTTGAAAAAGAAGGTTGATGATGAAATTAAATTATAAGAAAGCTATTAACACTGTTGGCTATACTGCTGGAGCTATGAGCCTTGGATTTGCGACAGCTGCAATGGGGCAGGGAGTGTTTTCGAGTGACGCTGCCAAGCCTCAAGTTGAAATCTCACAGGTGCAAAGTGCTTCAGGACGCCAAATAACATACCATTTTGATGGGCAAACACTGTTGGCACAGGCTCCTGTGAAACAAATTGATAATAATCAGCAACATGCTGAAACTAAAGAAATAGAGGAAGAAGGTTTAAGTGCTACAGAAAAGCGCTTACTTCAGGAAATAGAGGCTTTAAAAGAGCAGAATAAACTTCTACAAGCGCAGATAGCTCAACTCTTAGAGGCACAATCAGATAAGCAGCAAGACGTAGATATTGAAGAGTCCGCTTTTCAAGTCAAACAAGAGACTGTTGTTTCTGCATCTACACATATGAAAGAGTACACTGATGAGCCTGTTATGTCTCAAAATACAAAAGCAGTAGAGTCTTCGAATGCAAGTGATCCAGTGGATTTAGAGGTTGCATCTACAATTCATCACGTAGTTTATATTTTTAAGAATAAAGCAGAACAGCAGGCCATGTGGGCATCCCTTTCTGATAATCAAATTAACGATCGCTGGCAGGGGCATAACTCAAAGTCAGATCGTTATTTTATCTATGTTGGTGCTTATTCTCAGCAGGAGAGAGCACTAACAAGAGCAGATGAATTGGCGCAAAAAATAGGGGTAGAACCCCTTGTGTATGGCGAGAAAAGATGAAAAAAGATAGTTAGATGTGCCTAACTACTTTTTCATCACATAGGCATCAAAGCCAAAGTCACTTAAGAGGTAGGCTCCAAGCTCAGCACGGCGACCTGAGATAAAATGAGTTACGTATACTAAGCTTTTATCTAAGAGCTCCATACGCTGTCTTAGGTCTGTGAAGGGGATGTGCATCACGTTCTCAAGAGGTTCTGCCTGAGTCTCTTCAGGGCTTCTTAAATCAACAACACGAACTTTAGGGTCTTCCAGTTGCATGGCTTTGACTTTGCGAGAGGTTACTGTATTGAGGACAGGTTCTTTTAAAAGTTTATTAAAGGTTGCCTTGTCAAGCTTCATGCATGAGCCATCTGTCAGCATTCGAACGCTAGCATTACGAGGATTATCGCTAATAAGGGCTTCTTCACCAAAGAAGCGCCCTGTTTGCAGTGTCGCTAAATCAGTTTCTTCGCCATTTTCATCTGTTCTGTAGACTTGGGCTGAACCAGATTGAAGTACGTAGAAGTAATCGCCAGCATCACCTTGCTTAATCACATCATGACCTTTCTTAAAGTTATCCTGTTTGAAAGATATAAAGAGTTGCTGAATATTAGTTGTTGGAATTTTTTGAAGCAAGTTTGATTGGAGGAGATCCGACATCCAGTCACCCTCAGCTTCTTCATCTTCATGAATATCTTCAACAACATAGTCTCCGGCTTGTGACCAAGTAAGAGTTAAGTCGAGCCGATCGCTATCAACTAAAAGTAGGGTAGTTGTAGTTGTTGCTATAGCCGCTGCACTTGTTGGACTACTTGAGTTAAGTGCCAAGTTGAAGCCAACTTCAGCATCAGCGTTAACTTTTCTAATTTGGAAGTTTTCATCACAAAGATCGACTTCACCAGCCAACAGGTAAAACTTTTCTTTTGTTTGTGCGCCTCTCTTAAAGAGAAGTGTTTTAGGGCTTACTTTAACTAAGCGACAATAATGTGATAAGTCCTTTAGCTGTTTGTCTGGCAGCGCGTTGAGCGGCACAAATTTCTGCAAGATCCGAATATCAATTGTGCGGTTTTGTTGAGGTGATGTCATGCTAGCTCTTATTCCTTGCCATTAGACGAGAAACTGTATTGTGATATTGTATTGATATGATACAGCTTCAAAAGTATTTCTCTGCTGTGCGCAGGGATACCATTCATAATAGTTGAGTAAAGTTAGAAGTGCCTCATTCCGTTAAGGCACAAAAAGAGGGCACGTAGCCCTCTTGTGTATGTCATGAAAGACATAAAGCTTACTTTTTTATTTTAGCTCTTTTTGCGACGAAGTGCGCCGAAACCAGCTAATGCAAGACCAAACAGGCTTAGAGTCATTGGCTCACTTACGCCAACACCTGGATTGCTACCAGATCCACCTGTACCGGAACCATTATCGGAGCCTGAGTCATTTCCAGTATCTGAACCATTATCGCCGCCAGAGTTGTTGCTATCATCAAGTTCTGTAAGACCAGAAATTACAAGTGTGTAGTCGCCAGAGCCTGAACCTAGAGCAGATGAATCATTAATACCGCTAATAGCTTCGTTTAAAGTCAACTGGAAATCACCTACGGCAGTGATGTAGTCACCAATATCTAGCTCAAGATTTAAAAGGGAGTTGAAGAAGCCATATGGATTGGACGCATAGTCGCCACCATCATCATTCCATGCAACTAGATCACTTGTTGCTAAACCATTGCCCGTATCTCTAAAGAGGTAAAGTACAGAATCAAAGTTTTCTGAGAAGGTTTCAATTGTTACGTTATCGTTCGCAACTGTAGAGAAACTATAGTAGTCAACAGAGTTGACTTGACCTGAGTCTGCGATACTTGAGTTGTAAGTAATTGTCGCTGCTTGTGATTGTGCAGCTATACCAAGAGATGCAGCTGCAAGTGCTGCAAGAGTTACTACGTTTTTCATTTCACATCCTTAAATTGCCTAGGCAGATGGCGTAGGGCCATAATTTCTAGTGTTTGTTGTTGATTCGACCAAATGTACTACTTATACAAACGAGGCTGGTCATCACGCCACTAGTGGCTGATTCCGTCCTGATTGTATCAAAAGGAAATGTCAAAAGTATAGCGGACATTTCTATAAGGACTTCGCACATCATTGACTTGTTAAACAGTCTAAGGTTCCCTTCGTGACGATCATGACAAAACTAACGCTCTACTACTTAAGTTGGCAAAAAAAAGGCAGGAAACCTCAATAATGTATAGCATATTTTCTATAATGAAAACTGAATAAAGTATGAGGTTTTCAATAACGTAAGTTTATAAATAATATTTTTTTAAATAACTAAACCTTCAATGTATTCTAAGTTTTTATAAGTTTGAGTTTTATCATTATTTTTAAAGAGAGTATCCTCAAAATTAAATCTATTTTCTGTTAGTAAATTCAATGCCTTATCAAACTTGGACCATTTATTTGTTCCTTCCGCTACCCCGTTTAAGAGTTTGTCTATTGATGATTTAAATGTAAGGACTTTAAAGAATGGAAGGCGTGCACGTCCTTTCATGCCATTAAAAATATTCATCGTTAATCTGTTTCTGTTTTTATTCACAGATGCAGTTGTGTTGTCAAATATGGCTTTGATGTTTTTATCACTAGATATAGAGTTTATTGTCTTGAAAAGATTACTCATTTCTTCTTTTTGATCTTTAGAGAATGTACTGTTTACTGCACTATAAGCAATTTGATAATCAAGCTGTGTTTTGAAGAGTGAGTGGAAACTATCCGTTGCTTCTGCTGTTAGCCTTTTAATTTCTTTTTGGTGCATCATAGTATCAAGTAAACCATATTGATTTTCTAAATAGTATGAGTAACCTTCTTTCCTGCCTTTTTCAACGATATTGGCAGGTAAGGTTTTGTTCTTTTTGGAATAGTTTTCAAGTGCATGCTTAAGGTCGCTTATAGTGCCTTCAAGTTTACTGAGTTCGTTATGCATTACAGATACATTCATTGCATGACTCATATCGCTGAAAATTCTATCCTTATTCCAGGAAAGTTCAGACTTATTATCTATATCTTTTATCGTAAATTTTTCAAGAGGCTGGTTTTCTGCTTCTATTTTATATAAAGATGCCATGATTATTTGCAAATCTCGACTCGAGTTAAAGCGTTTAATGGCATTAGCAATAGATGTACTGTTGTTGTCTTCTAAAGGACCAAAGCTTGGTTTTTGGTATTGGTTAGAGTTAGTATCTCTTGCTGCTTTATATTCTCTCTCTGATATTTTATTCGATGAGAGCTCTGTCGATGTGTAGTAGTGCTCAGATCTTGCATTTGGCATTAGACCATTACTTGATTGAAGCTCTTTATGCGCTGCTTTATGTAGTTTTGATACAGTATCTTTTTCATAGCCTGAAATATTATCATAAGCTTTATAGTTAATAAGGTTGCCATCTGTTAAGGTTTTTAAGTACTCATGTTGATGGATTGGGCTGAAATGAGTTCCGTGACCAGTTAGCTTCTGGTTAAATGGTAAATTAACAACGCTGTATTCTTTTTGCACCTGGTTTCCATGAGTATGTTCTTTTAGCATGCCTGTTGAGTTGTTCCACGCTTTTGCTAAGCCATGATCATCAGATTCATGTGTTGAGTATGGGTTGCGGCAAGCAGTGCTTTCATGGAGTAAGTAATCAGATTCATCAGCAGCCTGGTTTGCTTTAGCATCAATTAAACCAAGTCGGCTTTGCGTATCTGTGTTTTCTGTAGGTGATAACCAGTTCATATAATTATTGGATGCAAATAGATATAGTTCCTGGTAGCTCTTATTTGATGTCTTTTTTGTTTTTAAGTTTTCTTCGTAATCTTTTTTGAATTGGTCCAGCATGTCTTCAATATGAAAAGCTTTGCGGTCACGGGTTTTATTTTGAATAATATTACGACTTTCTTCAGTGAATTTTTCTGAAAATAATTGACGTAACTGTTGTGCAATTTGGGTGTTTTTAAGCTCAGTTGTATCGTCATATATCATAGATACAACAAGATTTTGGAGACTGTCTGTGCCATGTTTGGCTCCAAGGATTTCGCCCCTTGTCATTATGCCTCGCTCAATATGCTTTTCAATCTCTTTTCGGCCTTGTGCGCTATCTTGAGTTTGAGATTTTTTAGCGTAAAAAACTCTGTATCTGACTTGCTCTTTGTCGTTGTTGAAAGGGTCTTGATCGTCGACAGTTTTAAATTCTTTAATTGAAAGAATCTTATCAACACCAGCGAATGTCGATTTGTTGTTATCAAAATAAGAATTGTTATCTGAATGGCCGGCTAAGAATGCATTGAGCTCATTTTTTGTTGCTTCTAATACACCTGTTGTATAGACTGATTTTTGCCTGTTTAAGTGTTCGCTGTATTTTTTAGTAGCCAAAATTTTATCGACATCAGTTTGTCCATTTGATTTTTCAAAAATATTTTGTTTTACATCTTTGGCAATTGCTTCTGGCGTTGGGGTTGGGTTTTTTCCAAAAGTAATATCACGGTAAGATGTGATAACATCAGGTAGCAGTTGCCTGAATTTTGTTATTTCTGTTTGACTGAGCTTTTCTTTTGTACCAAACAAAATAGTTTTAGCTATATGGAAGTCAGATTTTGAATCGAGAGACATATCCATGTTTTGATAGATTGCATTTTCTTTTTCACTTTTAAAATATCTTTGGTTTACTTTGCTCAGTTGATTTTCTTTTCTATGTCTAATTTCTCGATTTGCAGCATCAATAAGTTGGAAGTTTATTCTTTTACTAGCCACGTGGTCATACTGTGCAAAACCTGCATTTGCACTGAATGAGCTAAGTTTATGCTGGTGATATTGATCAGTAAAAAACTTACTAAAAGAATTTTTATTTGTTTCTCGAATAGGCCATGTAGTGTTCTTAACATGAACAGCATAAGCTCCCCATAAAGCAGCACCAATTCCAAGTACGAGAGGGGTAGCAACGCCAGCAGTTCCTGCAATTGCAGCAGCACCTATAGCTGCGGATGTCAATCCTAAGAGAACAGGCGGAAGCCATACTTTCCATTGTTTCACGAGATAATGTTGGCTTGCAATTGCACGCATGTCTCGGCCCCAATGGCCAAGCTGATGAACAATACTAATATCTGCCGCAGCTTTCTTTTTAATTGACTGACTTTTATCTGCATGCACTTTACTCCAGTCAGTATTTTTGCTTGGTACTGACTGCATATCAGAGGTTGGAGTTGATGGCTCAAAGCGCTGGTTGGTATTTGTAAGAGGGTTGTCTCGATCTAAACCATCTTCTTCATAGAGGCTTTCATTTGTAATACTGCCGTTTGAACTAGCCAAGGTTTGGTTGTCTAGTGTGTCACGAGTTTGTATTTCTAGACTTGGCTCATGACTATACACTGTTTGAATTGGCGAAAAGCCCAAGCTATTAGGGCCTTGAGCCTGAAGCTTTCTCAGATCCTCTTCAGTTTCTGCACAATCAAAAAACTCATCGCCATCATCATCTGCAGCGGTAGAAGGCGCTTGGCTATGGACAACCATTGGTGAGCTTAATGTAAGCTTTGGTGTTGTATGTGAAGTAGATTGCTCTTGAATCTCTTCTGGCTTTTGGGTGGCTCTTTCTTTTTGCTTTCTATTGTCCGGTGTAATGGTAAAGGTGCGAGCTTTGGGGGCAGGACTTTGTTGTGCTTTATCTAGAGATGCACCTGAAGCTATTCCATCTTTAAGGGATCGTGCTCTTACATGACTAGAAGGTAATTGAAAGTCACATGGTTTTATACTTACCATTGTAGGGCTAGTATTAAGGGATGTAGAGGGCTGTGATTTTTGTTGTTGTAGTCCATGAACTTTTATCATTATAAGCCTCGTGCCTCTTAGGTTTTATAATCTTTCGGGCATTCTTTCACGTGCATATTGCAAAATGGTGACAGCAGATAGCTAAAATCAATGGAAGTAGTTATAGCCTATTTTTTGTACAGGGTCTGTTTTCTGTACAAAAATTATTAAAAGTAGTTGCTAAGTATCTGATGTATATCAGATTGGTTCGTTGGAAGGCTATGAAGGCGTGCAAACCCAAGTTGCTGAATAAACTCAGGCTCAATACTATTGCGGGAGAATGGGAAGACGGGCTTTCCATCAATTGAGCTGTAATGTTTTAGGTGTTTATAGATCTCAAGTCCCTGAGACATCTCTAGATTCAGGTAAATAATATGAATATTTTCAACCATAAGTGTTGTAAGCGCATCCTGAGCGTTACGTGCTGTATGGCTTACGATCCCCATAGCATTAAGAGTTGATTCTAAAGTAAGCTTATCGTGTGTTTGCGGGCTAATAATCAGAGCATGTAAATGGCTAAAGCGTGCATTTGAAATAGTTAATGCCTGGCCTATTGAGCTTTTTTGGGCTGCTTGAGGTGGCTTAGCTATACCTAAGGTTAGACGACAGGTAAAAACATTGCCGTGCTCTTCTTGGTGAATACTCATATCACCAGCCATGGCCTGAATCATATCGCGAGCTAATATGAGCTGGAAATCAGAGCTAATCATTTTTGGTGTTTTATCAAGAAATTGGTCTATAACCGATTGCTCATATGCCGCACCATTGTCCTCAATACGGATCTTTAGATGAATAGAGGGAGCTCTTGCATCATTCAGACGAGTGCATTGAATTCTTATATGACCATTAAAAAGCGACTTAATACGATGTTCTAATATCAGTAGCAAAGCCTTGTGCAGTAGAGACTGATCCCCCTTAGCAAACTCTGGTAAGAGCTGGTCATACTCGAGTGTGAGCTGAAGCTTATGGTCATTAATGATATCTTTGAGCTGTACTGGTAGTCGCTCAATAAGCTGTTTTAAGTTAAAGGCAATCAGTTGAGGTTCTAGTGCCTGAGTCAAATCTTGACTCAAGATAGTCATTTTTTTGAAATGTTCTTCAAGGTGACTCGAAGCGATAAAAAATTCTTCACGAGTGATATCTCTTGAACTATGTGCCAATCGCATAATATCTTGAATAGGTTTTCTCAATTGCGAGTAAATATCTTTTGCAAGATCCGTTGCTCGCGCCTGATTTATTTCCATATTTTTATTTTTAAGTATTAGCTGATCAATCATATCCTGTAAGTTCTTTTTCTTTAATCTTTGTATTTGTTCGTTATGTTGAATAACCCAAAATGTTAAGCAAATCATACTCACGAGGTAGAGTAGTGTTGGTAAATGTTTAAGTGATACTAAAGGAATAATTGCTGAGTGATCCATGCCAAAGAGAAAAGAAACTTCGGTAAGAAATGCGGTTGTTATGGCTAACCAGCTAAGGAGAAGTAGCCCTTGCTCTGCGTGTTTTTTAAATGCTTTGGCGCTTGCGTAAACACTAGCTGAGAAGCTAAAGAGTAATGCAGGTAAAAGAATGTAGATAAACGCAGCAGTTCTAAAGCTTTGTAGGGGAATCAACATAATAGCAAGTTGGGTTAAAACAATGACAAGAGCAATAATATTGAAAATATAGGGGTTATAGAATTTTTTATAGCTTCGAAAAATATGTTTAGGGCTATTGGCCTGAATGTAAATAGCCATAATTGCAATAGCTGTGAGTAAGTTTGCTTGAAATAATGGGGTATTCAGCTGGAGCTGACCAGGTATGAATAAGTTTAATAGATGACCTGCAGAGAGACGGTACATTAAAATGCACCCAAGAGAGAGAGTTATCAGTGCAAGGGGTATATGCTTGTAATGCAGGCTGATAACAGCACAGATTAAGTTGGCAAGAAGCCCAAATCCTAGATAAATACCAGTGCCTAATCCTGAGGTGATTTGCAGTGTTGATGTACCATCTATGTACTCAATAGGTAAGCTTAAGGGGCCATGGCTAAATGGTTTTGCATAAATATAAATTTTTTTAGTTGGCCCTGAAAGAGTATATATTTTTTGACTTAATAAACTTTCTATATTTTCGTGGTTAACTTCTTTGAGGTCGCTGGTTCCTAAGCGCTCAAATACTTTAAGTTTTTTAATATAGCGGTCTTGGATAATAAGGCTTTTAAGATGTTCTGTATTTTTAAGCTGAATAAGCACATCTTGGTGGGTAAATCCGTAGTAGCCTTGAAAAGGGTCGCTTGTTTTCCACGTATTTCCAATATCATTATCAATAAATTTTTGAATTGAAGATGGTGATGAGCTTGTAAGTTGTGGAAATATATATGAAAAAGAAATTTTCGGATGATCTTGCGGCGCTGCTTTTAGACTTGCTGTCATCAACATCAGGCTGAATAGCGCTAAACAAGTGTGAAGTATCAGCCTAATACGCATAAAAATCTAATTTTCCTACAAAAGCTAAAAGTGCATGGCACACATTAATCAGTATTAATGGTGATGCTATAAAGATATTATAAGTGTAGCTTTGGCTGAGCGCTTTGTAAGGAAAAATTATGCTTATTTGGCTGATGTGCCTAAAGAAATACATATGGAAAGGAGAGAGCTGCTAATCATTTGGAAGGACTAACAACTCTAAAGTAGCCTCTAAGAGTCTGACGGTGTTTCTTCTGTTTCGTCTGCAGAATCAAGAGAAAATTCTTTCAGCTTACGAGTCAATGTATTACGACCCCAGCCGAGCAGATTTGCAGCATCACGCTTTCTTCCACCGGTATGCTTAAGTGCAATTTCAATCATTGCAGCTTCAAACATTGGTGTTGCTTTATCAAGAATATTTGAAATGCCACGGTTGAGCTCACGGTCTGCCCAAACTTTAAGAGGCTGTATCCAGGAGTTTTCAGTACTCGTTGATGACTTTGTGCTCCTGAGTTCTGGTGGAATATCTTCAATACCAATCTCCCGTCCAGGTGCCATGACTGTTAACAAGCGACATGTATTTTCAAGTTGACGTACGTTACCAGGCCATTCCAGTTCTGTCAGAAACTCTGCACAGGCAGTAGTAAGCTGTTTAACTTCTGTATTCATTTCTTGCGCTGCTTTTGTGAGGAAAAATTGGCAAAGCGCAGGAATATCTTCTTTCCGATCAACAAGCCTTGGTAATTGCACTCGAATGACATTGAGGCGGTGATAGAGATCTTCCCTAAAAACATTATTTTGCACAAGAGAGCTTAGATCTTTATGAGTTGCTGCGATAATTCGAACATCTACTTTAACGGGCGCTTGCCCTCCAACACGATAAAACTCACCATCAGCAAGCACTCGCAGTAAACGAGTTTGTGTTTCCATTGGCATATCGCCAATTTCATCAAGGAAGAGTGTGCCGCCATTGGCTTGCTCAAAACGTCCCTGCCTAATATGGCTAGCGCCTGTAAAGGCCCCTTTTTCATGGCCAAAAAGCTCTGACTCAACAAGTTCACGAGGAATAGCAGCCATATTAAGCGCAATAAATGGCTTATTACTGCGAGGGCTATGCTGATGCAGTGCTTTTGCAACAAGCTCTTTCCCTGTGCCTGATTCACCATTAATCAGCACATTAATATGAGAGTGGGTAAGTCGACCGATCGCTCTAAAAACAACTTGCATTGCAGGTGCTTCACCAATAATGCCAATTTCTTTTACTTCGTCATTTTCTGGCTGTTCAACTGTCTTTGCCTTTGAGCGAATAGCTCGCTGGACGATATTAACGGCTTCATCCAAGTCGAATGGCTTTGGTAAATATTCAAAAGCACCATCTTGGTATGCATTCACAGCAGAGTCTAAGTCTGAGTGTGCTGTCATCACAATGACTGGGATGTTTGGGTAGTGCTCTTGCAGCTGTCGTAAGAGTTCTAATCCATCAATACCTGGCATACGAATATCAGTCATAATAGCTGCTGGAATTTGCCTTTTAAGACGTGTAAATACACCGTCACCGCGATCAAAACAGTCACAGTCAAAACCTGCCTGAACAAGTGTTTTTTCTAAGACCCATCGAATTGAGCGGTCGTCATCGATTATCCATACGCGAGGTTTCATGATGATTCTCCAAGAGGTAAAAAGTGTGCAGGAATATATAAATGGAATTGTGTGTGGCCAGGCTTGCTTTCACATTCAATAATGCCGCCATGTTGTTGAACAACATGTTGAGCTATTGATAGACCTATGCCTGAACCCTCTGCGCGACCACTCACAAGAGGATAGAACAGCGAGAGCATGAGGTTATCTGGAATACCAGGGCCATTATCTGCAATACAAACATGAAGCACCAAACGATGTAAGCGTTGATGCAAAGTCATTTGTCTTGCAATTTTTGTTGTAATTGTAATTGTTGGTGAGTAATCAATGTCGTTTTCGCCATGCTCTTCAACAGCTTTAATAATTTCATCTCGATAAGATAAGAGTGCTTGGCGAGCATTTGTTATAACATTAAGAATTGCTTGGACTAGGCGATCTCTATCGCCATGAAGCTCAGGAAGGCTTAAGTCATATTGACGTTCTATGGCAATTTGATTTCCTTCACCTTTACTCCTTGCTTCAACAGCAACAAGGCGAAGTACATGCTCAATAATTTCATGGATATTGCACTCGTTTACTGAGAGAGGGGTACGTGGTCCAAGCATTGAATCAACAAGTTTACTCAAGCGATCAACTTCTTGAATAATAACTTCTGTGTACTCATGATACTCCTGAGTTAAGCAGCGCTCTAATAGCTGAGTTGCACCTCGAATAGCGCCAAGAGGATTCTTAACTTCATGAGCTAGGCCGCGAATAAGTGCTCTATGAGCTTGATGGGAGTGGTGTGTTTTGTCATCTCTGGAAATTTTAAGAATGCGATCGACTACTTGAAACTCAATAATAATTTTTTCAACTTTCTGTTCTTGCACCACTGGTGTGACGACAATATCAAGTGTGATTTCTTGATCATTAATAATCCAACAAGACTCTCGTTGTGCAAAAGGTTGCAGATTATGGGTGCAGGACTCTATGCGCTCCTTAAGGCCATCAGGCAGGTGCACTATTTGGGGTAATGCTGTATTTAAAGCGCGCTGAGCACTGATTTGAAGTGTGTTCTCGGCTGCGGAATTTATATATATGACAGTAAGGTCTGGTCGTAAAACACAAATAGCGGTACTCAATTGCCCTAGTACTTGACTGAAATTCATTTTTGAATTGTCTTTTTGTTTGATGTCTGTCATCTGTGTCCTATAGAGCTTTTGATTAGTTCTTATTACGATAAGATTTGGTGCAAAGGCTATGCCAAATGTCTAAAATAGCGGATTTTAAAAAAAAATATCCAGAGTTTTAGATGCTTATCTATAGCTTATAGGAATTTAGGATATACAAAGACTGTGAAAATGCACAGAAAAGGTGCTTTTAGTTGAAAGTTAGCTCTGTTTTTGGTCTTTTTCTTCTTGGCCTGCTATTGCTTCATCCATGGCAGACATAAGATCATCAAAAATATCATTATCAACACCCAAACTCTCTTCGAGCATCTTTTCTGGGTCCATAGTTGCCTCTGGGTCTTGAGTTGAATCCGTTACTGGTTGAGCAGGTGGAGCTGTTTCTTCGGCAGCAAACTCTTTTGACGGTGGTGCTGATTGAGGTGAATCTTGCAGTTGCTCTGCTACTGCGTTAGCAAATATTTGATCAATACTATCAGTGTCTGCACTTTCAGGCTCGAACTCTTCTATGGCTGATGCAGGGGCAGGTAGCTCATCTTCATCATGATCTTCGGATAGTGAGAGTAGTGCATCTGGGCTAATGTCATTCATGCCTTGTTGTGCTGCAACATCATTAAGCAGATCATCAATATCAGATTGGCCCGCTATAGACTCCTCAGCCACAGAAGCGAGGATATCGTCAGGGGACTCTTCTTCGATTGCAGATTCGGCAGCCACAGAAGCGAGGATATCATCAGGAGACATTTCTTCGGTTGCAGACTCAGCAGCGACTGAAGCGAGGATATCATCAGGTGACATTTCTTCGGTTGTAGATTCAGCAGCCACAGAAGCGAGGATATCATCAGGAGACATTTCTTCGGTTGCAGACTCAGCAGCTACTGAAGCAAGGATATCGTCAGGTGACATTTCTTCGGTTGCAGACTCAGCAGCGACTGAAGCAAGGATATCGTCAGGTGACATTTCTTCGGTTGCAGACTCAGCAGCCACAGAAGCGAGGATATCATCAGGAGACATTTCTTCGGTTGCAGATTCAGCAGCCACAGAAGCGAGGATATCATCAGGAGACATTTCTTCGGTTGCAGATTCAGCTGCCACAGAAGCGAGGATATCGTCAGGTGACATTTCTTCGGTTGTAGACTCAGCAGCCACAGAAGCGAGGATATCATCAGGGGATATCTCATCATCGGTTGATTCGCCAAGAGGCTTAAGTGTTGGAATATCCTGGTCAGATACAGGCGTGTCAACGGCTTCCATTTTTAATAAAGCATCTTCTGGAGCCTCGTGTAACTCTGGTAATAAATTGAGAAGCTCGATAAACGAATTGTACAATAAGTTTAAATTTGTATGTAATTCATCAGAATTATCAGCTTTTTGCGTGTTCTTGACGAGGTTGTCGAATGTTAAATGTAAAGGCTCTTTTTTCTCAGCCCATTGAGTAATGATATCATCGCATGTTGACTTGAGAAGGCGGTACTCCATCTCTAGAGAGCCTATTTGCTCTTGTAACTCTTCAATTAGAGCTTTCCACTGTTGCTGCGCAATATTTTTATCATCGCCTTCATTAATAAAAACATTTGTAATGAGCTTTTCTAAACCTTGTTGTAATTCTAAATTTTGCAGTAGATCTTGTAATTGAAATGACTCAAGATGGGGGTGGGTTTCGTTCAATTCATTTTGTAGGCCAACTACACGAGCAATAATATATGCCTGTGGGTCTGGCTTAGTTTCTGGTTTTGGCTGATTTTGTGGCTCTTGTTGAGATAATGTATTTATTTGATCCTGAATGCTTTCTACAAAATCATTGTAATCTTGGGCAGCCTTGGCTAAAGCAGCTTTTAATTGTGTATTTTGTTTTTTTGAGTTTTTAAGACCTATCGACCAAAAAATACACCCTAAAACACTAATAAGGGTTATTTGTGAAAGACCTATAAACCACCAAATAGACAATGTTTGAATCCTTATCACTCATATGACAATTTTATAGCAGACCTTTTTTAATTTTTATAATTGTGAAAAATAGCTAAATTCTTTGAACTACGTCTGTTTTCCTTAATTATAAGTATGGCACTAGTTTTCATTTTTTTTAAGAAAGCAGAAATACTGCAACTTAGAAGGGCATTTTGACCAAATAGTTACAAAAAAGAAAATACCTTTTGCTTTTGGGCTTCTTTGTTATAAATTAATCTGATTAAAAACTGAACTAAATAGGAGTGCTCTTCTTCTAATAAGAGCTAAATGCTTCTCCTTTAAAGGTTTAACTCTTATTACGTTGACTTGCAATCAGAAGCATCTAGTCGTTATTATGTATCGGCATTTGAGATGTCATTTTAATTATGAGCATCTAAAAAATTTTTAAGATCGTGGGCGAAAGCTTTATAGATCTAAAAAGTGGAGTTATGTTGTATTGAGATAAAATGAACTCTTTACAACATGAAATGGACTTAAACACAAGACACCTTGCTGATTAAGGCACCGAAGCTAGCGTTGACACATCATTTCTATTGAGTGTAGATAATTGTTACCCGGATTGACTGTTGACCTCAAGTTTGAATTATCATCACTCAGCAGAGTATGGTTTATAACCTGAAGATGCTTCAGTCTAGGACTTATAAGTCGATAGATGAAACCTGAATAGGTCCTGTCAGCTTGTGTCTTTACAATAATGGTTTAAATTATGAGTGAAAATATGGTTAGTTCCAAAAATATTATTAATAAATGCCTATTTCCTGTAGCTGGTTACGGTACTCGTTTCCTTCCAGCAACTAAAGCTATGCCAAAAGAAATGCTACCAATCGTTAATAAGCCGTTGGTTCAATATGCTGTTGAAGAAGCAATGGAAGCTGGTCTTACTGACATTTCTTTCGTAACTGGTCGTGGTAAAAGAGCCATTGAAGATCATTTTGACGTAAGTTATGAGCTTGAAACACAAATCAACGGTACTTCTAAAGAAAAGTATCTTGCTGGTATCCGTGAAATTATGGAATGCTGTAACTTCACATACACTCGTCAACGTGAAATGAAAGGTCTTGGTCATGCAATCCTTTCTGCGGCACCAATTATTGGCGATAATCCATTTGCTGTAGCTCTAGCTGATGATCTTTGCATGCAAGCATCTGATTCAAATGGTGTTCTTGCTCAAATGACTGAGATTTTCCAACAATTCCGTTGCACAATCCTTGCTGTTCAAGAAGTGCCTCATGATGAAGTTCATAAATACGGTATTGTTTCTGGTGAAGTGATGAAAGATCGCCTTATTCGTGTAACTGACATGGTTGAGAAGCCAAGCGTTGAAGAAGCGAAGAGCAACCTTGCGATTATTGGTCGTTACATCATGACTCCAGATATCTTTGATTTCATTCGCGAAACTCCACCAGGTAAGAACGGTGAAGTACAAATCACTGATGCTATTAAAGCTCAGTCTGAAAAAGGTCTTGTACTTGCGTATAAATTTAAAGGCTCACGTTTTGACTGTGGTAGCGTTGAAGGCTTCGTTGAAGCAACTAACTACTGCTTTGAAAACCACTACTACAGTGAGTAATTTTCACTGAGTAGAAACAAAGAAGCCAGGCATTTGCCTGGCTTCTTTGTTTTTGGACTAAAGTTTACTGAGCTGTCTGATTCTCAAGAGCTCTAATTTGCGCTTTTAAGTCGCGAATGACACGATCTTTATCTTCTAATGCTCTTTCTTGTTGATCGAGCATGCTTTGATTTGATTTTAAGTCGTTCTTTAAAAAAGTATTTTGCTCCTCAAGTGCTTGAATCTCTACTTTTTTGTCAGAAACTGCTGTTTCAAGCTCTGCAACAGATTTGCCTTTGTCTGCAAGCTGTTGCTGGGCTTCTCCAAGCGCAATTTCTGTTGACTGAATCTGTGAGCGCAGTAGCTCTTCTTGGGCACGTGTAGATTCAAGCTGTGCAGTTAGAGCAGATGCTTCTGCATTGGCCGCTTCTAAAGATGCAACCAAATCTGCTTTTTCAGTTTCAAGTGTTTGGACTTGAGTTGATGCAGCTTGATTTGCTTCTGATACCTGAGCATTTTTCGCTTCAAGTGAGGATAGGGCTTGAGCTTTAGCTGATAGTTCTTGATTTAGTGTGCTAACTTTTGAATGAGCAGAAGAGAGGGCTGCTTGAATCTGGCTTGTTTCAGATTGAGCTTGCTGTAGCTGAATACGTAAATCGCCTAAGTCTTCACGGCTGGATGCAAGCTGCATTTTTGTCGTGTTCATTTCTGACTCAAATTGCATAACTTGAGCTTTAGTTGTTGAAAGCTGTCTATCTAAGTCTTGTTCGCTTTGCATTGTGGCATAGCTGAAAACGCTAGCACCGCAAAGACCAAAAAATAAAATACTGCCAATCCATCGTGCCATGGTGAGAGATCCTCCAAGTTGTTTTTGAGTGTTCTGAGCTTGCTCCAAAGATCTCTCTAGAGCTTGCTGTTGATGTTGATGATCTTGTGTTAATTGACGAACTTTTAGTTCTTGAGACCGAATCTCGGACTCCAAATCTCTAACACGTTGACGTAACTCTGATTCAATTGATCTATTTTTCTGAGATAGAGCATAAGCTGTAGAGCTAGCATTAGCTGAAGTCGTTTTAAAGTCACGACGATTTGCAACTGGTTTTGTATTGTCCAGAGGGCTTGGTTTTTTACTAGCTGTTTGAGTTGGCTTTGGTCTAAAACTGTCATTCATGATTCATTACTCCAAGTTCCCATGAAAACATTGAACCTTTAAGCGGTGCGCACTTGTTAAGTGTAGACTGCTAATACCAACTCGGTGTCATCCTAAAATAACTTGAATCTTCATTTTGTGGTGTTAGAAGGATATCATAGTGAGTAGATATGTGCAGACAAGAAGAGTTTTGTTATTCTTATGAACATTAAGATTAAATAAAAGAAAGGTTGAACCTATGTTAATGCTCGTTTCTCCAGCGAAGACGCTTGATTTTGAAAGTCAGGCCCCAACAGAGATTGTGTCTAAAGCTGCATTTTTAAATGATTCTCAAAAGCTTGTCGATATTATGCAAGGTTATGATGTGCAAGACTTGCAAAAGCTGATGAGCATTAGTGAAAAAATTGCCATTCTTAACGTTGAGCGCTTTGCTTTGTGGCAAAAAGCAACTTCCGTAACTAAGGGAAAGCAAGCTATGTATGCCTTCCAAGGGGATGTTTACACTGGCCTTGAAGCGAATACATTTAACGCTAAAGAGCAGCAACAAGCTCAAGATCATCTTCGTATTTTGTCTGGCTTATATGGATTACTGAAGCCGATGGATATAATTATGCCGTATCGTCTTGAAATGGGATCTCAAGTGCCAAACGATAAAGGTGCTAATTTATATGCGTTCTGGCAAGAGACTGTGACAGCAGCGTTGAATAAAGATATTCAAGAAAATAAAGCGAAGTGGGTTTTAAACCTAGCCTCAAATGAGTATTTTAAGGCTGTAAAAGCGAAGTCTTTAAGTGTTCCTGTGTATTCACCAGAATTTAAAGATTTCAAAAATGGAAAGTATAAGATAATTTCTTTCTACGCAAAAAAAGCCCGTGGTCTTATGGCTCGTTATTGCATTCAGAATAAAGTTAAAACCCCTGAGGCAATGAAGAAATTTGATTTAGCTGGATACTATTACAGTGAAGAGCTGAGCACAGAGTTCAAGCCAGTCTTTTTGCGTGAAGAGCAAAAATAATAAAAGCACTAAAAAAGCAGTTACTATGGCTGCTTTTTTAGTGCTGAGAACTGCTGTTTAATAGTCTCGCTTCCAGTTAATATCAACGCCATTAAAGCCAGCATTGCTTTCTGCTGATGTTTCAAGGCTTATATTTGGTGTAATCTCAATTTGAACTTGGCCTTGCCAAGGCTCTGTTGGATCGGTTGAGCGCTGAATTTCAACATAAACACGATCATTAATGTATTTTCCAACACCTAGCTTATAATTCTCATCTCCAGTATCTGTATCTTCGCTATCGAGTGTCACCTGGTCTACGCCAAGTAGATTTCGAGTCGTAGCAAGGGGATCTAGACCGCCACCTCCTGAACTAAAGCTTCTGACAGCAGCAGCAATACGTAATGCTTGTACTGCCGAAATATCATCAAGTGATTTGCCAAATAAAAGCTGCGAAAGAGTTTCATCATCTGGCAAAGGAGGGTCTGATTCCAGTCGTACATCAAGGGTTTCAGCAGTACCTGTAACGAGTGCTGTAAACGTTTGATCTGCTTTTGTATGAGTGGCTTTAATATTAATAAGCGCACGCATATCGTCAAAACGAACTTCACCTGTGTTTATCGTAAAACGTTTACCTAGAATATCCGCATCGCCTCTTAGTGTCTGTAAATAGCCACTAATACGGGGCTGTTGTGCTGTACCTCTTATTTTTATATTGCCTTCAAGCTCAGCATTAATGCCTTTGCCTCTTAAGAATGCTTGTTGATTTGTTGTTATATTTAGATTCAATCCGATGGGTAGCTGTTTACTTTTAGTTTGAGCACCACTTTGGAAGCGAGGGTTATACTTGGTCACTTGAATTTCAGGGACTGAATCTGATTGCGTTCTATCAAGCTGAATTTCTAAGGGCTGAAGTTGCAAAGCGCCTTTTAAACTGTAGGGCGTGTCTTTGTCGTCATTATGTGAGAAAACAATATTCCCACTGGACTGAGACTCTACATCTGGCCGGTCAATCAGTTTAACGTGGTCCAAGTCTAGTTCGATGCTTGTCTTTCTATTCGTAAGAAGAGTGTAGGGTTGCTTTGCGTCATTAGATAAAGATGCCAATGAATTAAGCAGTTCAGGAGTATTTAAAAAGCCTTTCACCGTATATTTGCCACCGGCACCATCGGTCGCTGAGCCTTGCTCAAAGGTAATACCTGCAGGGTGTAACCTAGTTTTTAGCTGAATACTATCAAGTTTTGTTCCTAGTGTTAAATGACGATAACTGCCATCTGATACATTAAAGAAACCTTCAGGGCCTTGCTTCCAGTTAATGTTCCAGCGAGCAATACCTGTAAATTGGTGATAAACAGGGCTCAGTAGTAAATTTAAATTATCGAGATTAATTTGGCCTTCGCTGTGTAATTTTAATGCTTCATCTTTGCTTGTTTTTGAAAAAGCTTTAGAAAGTCCAACCGCTATAGCATTTGTTTTTAGCTCAAATTGTGATTGCTTTTGGTTATTTTTATAAACTGTAGCATCCACGATAAGCTCTTCAAGTTCAGGGCTTTTGAAATCCATTGCTATTTTTAAGGGAACTTCTTTATTTGTACCCGATGCGTTGAGTTGTTGAATTTGCGCTAAGTATTCAATTGCACCAGACACATTTGGTTTCTTAATTAGGCCCTGCAGTTCTGTGGCAATTTTAAGTTGTCCCGGCCATTGTGTAAAAGACTCAAAATTTGGAATAGGTAATGCTTGTAGGTCCTTCGCTGTTAATTCACCTTTTATTTGAGCATCAACATTTTTAGCATCGACATCAGCCTTAACTGTTAAGTGAGATTCTTGGCCAAAGTCTAAACCGAGAGATTTAATATTAAGTACAAGTTGGTTGTTGGCCATCTCAATTGTTGAGCGAGCACCGCCAAAAAGAGGCTTATTCCAAGCTGTACCAAAGAAGCCTAAATCAGTTGTTAATTTTTTTAATTCAATAGCTTGAGTTTTTGAATGTGGTGCAATATGAGAGGTTGCAGCACCTTGAAGGCGACCCTCAAGCTGTAGATCATTACGAATACTATGAGTTTGAGGAATAGCCTTAGATAAGAGCTTAATTGGAAATAAATTAAACTGATGATTGAGTTTTATATCTAATGGTGAGAATTGAATGTTCCCTTTATGAATCATGATTGCATTGGCTTTATCTTCTGGTTGAAAAAACTGACAGCTTTTTAAGTTTAGAGACTTTAGGTTTGTGCTCAAATTACATTTTGTATTTAAAGCAAGTTCATTATATGAAAGAGGGCCAGTTGCATTGATTGTGATTTTTGGAGCTTCAAAAGTACCACTTAAGTTTATGTCTGCATTTAAATTTGTTTTGAGTTCTGGTGGCAAGGTCACAGGTAGCCAAGAAAGACTTTCTGGGGTGATCTTCTTTGTTTTAAATTGGAGATCAAGGACTTTGTCTTTCCAGTTGACTTCACCAGAAGCATTTGCTTCAGCACCCTGCACAATAGTTTTTGTGTTATTTAGGCTTAAACCATCTAAATTAAGTTTAATTTGACCGTTAATGTCGCTTGGAACACTAAAAATAGTGCCACTAAAAAGACCTTGAGTGGTTAAATCTACTTTTGGTTTTTCGCCACCACCAATAAATTCAACTCGTATATCTGCAATCGCATCTTGAATTGTGAGGTCAACCTGCTCAGGAATAGGGACTTTAAAAGCACTAAGCTGGCCTAGATTTAACCCTTGAGGATGAGTATTAATATCAAGTGTTTTATTTTGAAAGTCGAAAGTACCAGACGCAGTTGCTTGAGCTTGGTCCAGTTGGAGTAGGGTATTATGAAATGAAAATGCAGCTGTATTAAATTCAAGATCAGTAGAGGCTGAAATTGGAGCATTTCCATAGGTGCCAATACCACTGACAGATCCAATAATTCGAGGTGATTTTATATTGCCTTGGACAGCTAAATTGCCATTGATACTGAGTTGTTGCGCATCAGGGATAAAGCTTGATGGGTCTACCTGCATTATATTAACAAGAAGGCTCGATTCTTCTTCGTCAAGGCCGACTGCGCCTTCTGCTTCGATAAAGCCACCTAGTGCTGTTAATGTAAGCTGCTCAATATTAATTTGGTTGCTATCAAAGCCTATTACGCCTTTGAGTTCCGCCGACTCTTTGTCAACCTGAAGAGGGGAAGAGACTATATAGACTTTTAATGGTTCTTTATCATCAAAGCGAATACGGCCGTTCAGCTGTGCTGCAATTGGCATTTTTAATATGTCAGGTGCGTAGTATGAGCTCGCAAAGCTAAAAGCAAGCTCATGATCATAATTGAGCTTTAATTTGGATAATACATGCAGAGGTTCTGGCATGGATGGGAGTACAACTGAAGTATTCAAAGAAATTTCTGCAATATCTGAAGATTTACCTGCTTTGATCTCGCCTTTGGTGCTTAAAGTGATGGTCTGCTTTTCTTGTATAAACTCAATTTTTTGCAATGATAGGTTTGATAAAGTGACTGGCATGACCCGCAAAGAGATGCGCTTAAGTTGCTCATTTATTTTTGAGTCAATATCTGCAAGTGTCTCTTCTAGCGTTTTGTTTGGTTCTTTTTCTTTCTTAGGGTTATCTTTGGCTATTTGACTAAGGGCGCTTTGATGAATTTGAATGTGTTGAGCTGATAATCTCTCAAGGTGAATTTCACCTTTGATAATATCAAGGGCAGTCCAATCGAATATGCCTTTTTCTATATAAATAAAAGGCATGTTCTTGTATTCCAAAGCAAGGGTATTAAATCGCCACTCGCCAATTGTTGGGCTTTCGAAGTCATTAACTCGAAGAGAGTAATGCTCTGGTAAAGGGATAAAGTTGAGCACAATGTTTGAAGTTAGGGTACGTCCAAATGCAGTCAAAATAATAATAAGAGCTAAGCAGACACTAATAACGAGAATTCCAGCAGGCAACTCTACCATAAAGCGAAATAACCAAGGATGACTAGGACGTTCTTGGGTATTGTCTTGTGTTTCTTGTTCCTCTTTTGGAGGTTGATCAGAAAGCTTGTTTAAGTCCGACATATAACTGTACTTTATTCTCAAATTCGTATGGTGATGAAAGCGGCCACGCAAGGTCTATTCGAATAGGCGCAAAGCTTGTGATGTATCTCACGCCAAAGCCACCACCTATTGAAAGCTGCTCAGAAAAGTCAGGGGTTTGTTCTGCAAAGCCTGCACCACTATCCACAAAGAGGCTTCCTCCCCAGCTTTGGCTTAAACGAAAACGAAGTTCGGCAGCGATTTCAACAAATGAAAGTCCACCAGCAATTTCACCGTCTTGTCGAGGGGATAGGCTTTGATAGTCAAACCCTCGAACAGAGCCACCGCCACCAACGTAATAGCGTTGATCAGCTGGGACTGAATTTAAAGGCTCACCAGTAATTGTGCCTAGAGCAACCCTAGTTGCAATGGTTAAATCTTTAGTTTCTTTATCATTGAGCCCCCAAATTTCAGGAGAGCTATAGGTGCGTATAGATGATGCAAACTGAGTAAACTGAATTGATTTATCAACCATATCAGTAAATGGCTCTATTGATAAGGACCAGATAGAGCCTTGGACTGGGTCTAATAAGCTGCGGCTTGTATCTCGTTGGATAGATGCAGGAAAAGAAAGTAGCCTAAATATATCATCTTGAGTGGATGACTCAACTTGGGAATACTCGCTTGCAATACCTATTGATCCAAGCCAGTTTCGATTAAATTGATATTCCAATACTGCGCTTGCTGCAGCACTCACTGAGTCAAAGGCTTCAACTTTAGTTTCAGACACCTCAGCTTCAAACACGAGGTCTAAGTCTGGGTCTTTAAACTGTGGAACACGCAGAGATCCATCCAATTGAGTTGAAATTTGTGAAATTTGAAAATCAGTTGTTAGTTTTTTTCCATTACCACGCCAGTTACGGTTTTCCCAACCCGCACTGAATCGGAGTTGTTCTTCTGGTGAATAGCCAATGCCAAGGCTTTGGGTTCTATGTTTTCTTTCATTAACATGAAAAGTGACGTCCACTGAATCTTCATCAGTGATGAGCTCGGGTGTCGCACTTGTTAAAAGACCACTCTGTAGAAGATAGTTTTGAGCTCTGATAATTTTTCGTGTTTTATAGCAAGATTTTTCAACTTGAGCGATATTTTTCAAGAACTCATCATCAATACTAGTATTACCTTCAAAGTTGATATTGCGAATTGTTTTACCTGACTCGGTATCAAGAGTAAAAACAATTTGTGCTTTTTTAGTAAAGGTATCGAGTGTGATTGTTTTATCGAGCTGTGGTTTTACAAAGCAGTATTTTTTATTAATGTAGTCGATAAGTGCTTGTTCGCCTGCAAGTACATTTTCTGCAATAAGTGGTTCACCAACACTGAGACCCAGTTTTGCAAGAGGTGCTGAAAGGTCTTCAAAAATAAACTCTGGTTGCTTCACTTTGATTGACTCAATCATAGCTCTTTGACCTGGTTGGATTAAAAAGGCGATATCTGATCCATCGCTGGTAGGGCTGATACCAAAGTCGTAATAGCCAATCGACTTCATTTTTTTCTGAAGTATGGCGGACAGTAGTTTTTGATACTGACTAATGTTGTCGATTTGTTTGAGTTGTTCGTTGCTCGACTGCTGCTTCTTGATAAAGGATGCCAGCTCTTTTTGAAGTTCTGGGTGGTCAGTCGCTTCAATAGACACGTCATACCTTTCACCAATAAATGGAATTGCTTGCGCATGGAAGGCGCAGAGCATGAGCGTAACCATTAAAGCATAACGTAGTTGTTTGATTTTTTTGAGAAACAATTTCACTGCCATGTCGTATTCCGAGTAAGGGGTCTATCAACTATAAATCATTTAGAGTTGATATGAGTGAGTAATATGTGACCACCTCGCCGAGCTTTTGTTAGAAAAAATAGATTAAGCTTTTTCTAAATATTCAGCAGTTTTTTGGCGCTGGTTTTTTGAAGCCTTAAGTTGGTACCACATGATAAAACCAGTTAAAAGTAGGTTGACGCTTAATTCTATAAACGCAATCGATGTCTCTGGGCCATCTCTAAACAGGTTTGGTGCCAAGAAGCATAGATATATCATAATGATTGGTAGCGCAATATACAAAAGCGCTGGTTTAAATTTTATGAAAATTGGTGCAATAAGAAGCAGAGGAAACACTTGAAAGAGCGCAATAACGACTGGATTAATATCTGCACTGGTGGTTTGAAAGACCCAATAAATAGTCACAGCGATATAAAGGACATGTAAGAAGCGAATAATATGCCTTAAAATAGCAAGTGACATGGGTATACCTCATTAATAAGCTAATATGGCTGAAAGAGTTCTTATGGACGTTGCATAGTATAACTGAAAGCGCGAAAAGGAATAAGTGTATGATTACTGTTTATATTGATCAGCAGAAACTTATTTGGTCAAGCAAGGATCATATTCAAAAAGAGTATTGTATTTCCAGTGCCTTAAATGGTGTAGGGCAAGAGGAAGGCAGTAACCGAACACCTCTAGGTTTGCATCGAGTCTGCGCAAAAATAGGTGAGGGGCTGCCAAAGTATGCTGTCTTTCGTGGTCGCCGTTGGACGGGGGAAATCTATACGGATGAGCTTGCTTTGGATAACCCGAAGCGCGACTGGATACTCTCTCGTATTTTATGGCTCCAAGGTTTAGAGCTTGGTTTCAATCGAGGCGGTCAATGCGATTCAAAGAGACGCTACATTTATATTCATGGGACTAATGAAGAGCATCTCTTAGGGCAGCCATACTCTCATGGCTGCATTCGAATGAATAATGATGACATGCTAGAGCTCTTCGCAGTTGTGCAACCTGGAGAGCAGGTGCAAATTATAGAGCGTGGCAAGTAAGCATTATTTAAAGAAAGCCTTTCGGTATAAACTTGCTCATAAACCGTTTCTTGCTGCGCTTCTTCTCTGAGTGAGGATAAAGCCTGCCATTAATAATCGCTTCTACTAGCTCAGAGGGAGCGTACCTTGCAAAGAGACCTGTTTCTTCAACATGAAAAGTGAAAAGATCTTTTTCTTTATGAACAAGCTTTAAGGTTTGGCCTTGTTGTTCATTGATGCCATGCTGCCAGAATAATAAAGACCCTAATGACATACTTTCAAGTTGGTATTTTGCAAACTCAGATTGTTTTTGTATTAGCTGTTCTTGCTTCTCAATGGCAGATGACTGTCTTAAAGGTGCTTGTACAATGTGATCTTTGGCGAGAGGATCATGTTTTTCGTTTTGTTCAGGCTTCTCATTTTCATTCTCTGGCAGCGTTTTTTGAGGCTCCTCTTTGTTATTTAAAGAGTAGGGGCCTTTGATAACTGAGATATTTTTGGCAGATTTAAGGTTCGCTGCATGCTTAAATGGCAGAACATCTTCTTCACTTAAAATATCTTCAAGGCAACCCTGAATTGATACATAGTGAGTTTTAAGTTCACAGATGAAGAAGTTTAAAACAACCAGTTCATTCAGCTGGTAGATTGTTTGACTCATTTGATGTGTTGTTGGTGCAGCTTGTAAAAGCTTTGATAAGCTTTTAATCCAGTGGTTTGGGCTTAGATAGAGTAAGTTCGAACAGGCATTTGGAAATGCATGATAATGCGCTAATAAAGGCGTTTGACGTAATAGGGTTTGGTATTGCTTTTGACAGAGCTGCTTATTTTTTGAAAAAGTCGATTGAAAACGAGATAACTTTTTTCTTAGATTTTTATGCAAGCTTTCATCGATTGACTCTAAACCTTGCGGTTGGTGATCTGCTAGATTAGAGACTGCAGAGACTTGAATGCCTTTGCGTAGGGATAACTTTTGTTGTTGTAGCAGCTGTAATGCGCTGTCATAGGATGTCTTGTCTTTTTCTAGTTTTTGAAGCATCTCAAGCATGTGAATGGACTTATTAACAGCAACACTAATAGATTGCTGTACATCTTTATGTAGGCTGAGAATAATAAGCTTGCAGCGCTCATCGAGAGAATGTCTTTGTTCTTCTAAATCTAATGATATGTTGTTAGAGTTATTAGTCTCTTGCATGATCTTAACCTTATTATGCAGAATACATTATATTCGTCTGATGCTTTCTCATATGGAAGAAAGTCGATTCTTTTAACGAAGTACATGGAAGATGGCAAACGGACTGTATTTTATCATTCTGATATCGCCTTATAGTGGCGTAGTATCATAAATTTACAAAACTATGGAACTTTTGATCAATTTCGTTGTACAGCTTTAATGCAATGCGAAGATAACCTACTGAATAATCGAATTTCATGGACAATTAGCTTAAGCAAGGAGCTTAAAATATGAATGACCTACACCAAGACAATGTGCAAAATGCTTCATCTCAAGAGGGAGCACTGATCGTTGATATTGAGGGCACAAGTCTTGTTGCTGAGGATATTGAAATCCTTAAGAACGAGCAGGTTGGTGGCGTTATTTTCTTTGCCCGCAACTACACATGCCCTGAGCAAATGCTTGAGCTGACTGGAGCAATTCGTGAAGTACGACCTGAACTTGTCCTTACTGTTGATCAAGAAGGGGGGCGTGTGCAACGCTTTCAAGCTGGCATGACTCGTTTACCTTCTTTTGCTCGCCTTGCAGGTGCTGGCGCTGAAGCCTGTGAAGAACTCGCATGGCTTATGTGCCGTGAGATTATGGAGCTTGATATTGACTTAAGCTTTACGCCTGTTCTTGATATTAACTATGGTCGAAATACAGTTATTGCTGATCGTTCTTTTGGTTCCAATGCCGAAGCAGTTGTGCAGTGTGCAACTTCGTATTTAAAAGGCATGAAAAAAGCTGGCATGGCAGCAACGGGTAAGCATTTTCCTGGCCATGGCTGGGTCGAGCTTGATTCACATGTAGCTATGCCGATAGATGAGAGACCATTTGCAGAAATTGCTGAGCGCGACATGTCTGTCTTTGCATCTTTGATGCCTGAGCTATCTGCAATTATGACTGCACATATTCTATACCCTGAAGTTGATGATGTAATTGCTACATATTCATCAAAGTGGCTCAATGTGCTTCGTCAAGACCTTGGTTTTAAAGGTGTCATTATTAGTGATGATCTTGGCATGGAAGGTTGTGTAGGCGTTGGTTCTGTGACAACTCGTGCTGATAAAGCAGTGAATGCTGGTTGCGATGTTCTTCTTGCTTGTAATAATAGAGCAGCTGTTCTTGAGCTTTTAGGCTCCGAACAGTGTTGGACTACAGCTCAGTCTCTTGATGGTTTACGTGCTAAAACAGGTCGAGGCTATCACCAGCTTGCTGAAGACCCAGAGTATCAGCGTATTCAACAGCGTTGGCAGATGCTATTAGATTAATGTTCAAAATCAAATAGCAAATGAAAGACATTGAACATCATTCAGTAAAGCAATATGATTCGCAGTAACTGAATGAATAGAGCTAAGAGGAATTGAGAATCGTGAACGAAAAAGAGCTGGTAGAGCATATTAAGAAAGTGTGGGATGAAGCAGAGTGTTTAGTTGATGGCCAAACAGTGGAGCGTTCTATTTCTGTAATGGCAGGACAGATCACTGAAGACTATGCGGATAAGAACCCTTTATTACTATGCCTTATGAAAGGTGCTGTAGTTTTTATGGGCCAGCTCTTAACTAAGCTTCCTTTTCCTCTTGAGATCGATTATATCCATGCCTCTCGTTATGGCGATGAGCTTGTCGGTGAGAACTTAAATTGGGTTTATCAGCCAGCACCAGAGAAAATGGCTGGTCGTCATATTATTCTGATTGATGATATTTTTGATCAAGGTGCAACGCTTGCAGCATGCGTTGACTGGTTGAAAAAGCAGGGTGCAGCAAGTGTTGAAGCTGCTGTACTTGTTGAGAAAAAGCACGACCGAGTTCTAACAACGTTTGAGCCTAAATACATTGGTGTTGAAGTGCCTGATGAATTTGTTGTTGGTTATGGTATGGATTATCGTAATTACTTCCGTAATGCCAATGGCATTTTTAAAGTAGCACCATAAGTTTTTTATAATTCATCATAAAAGATGAGAGGTTAAAATGTCTGAAGCAAATCAAATTACAGTCGCTATTATTGGTGGTACTGGTTTAAATACAATGAGTGGCGTGCGCGTTGTTGAAGAGCATGTTGTTGAAACAGAGTTTGGTAAGCCATCGAGCCCTGTATTCGAGCTGGAGCTTGAAGAAGTTGAAGGTAAACCACGTTTTTACTTTTTACCAAGACATGGTAAGCCACATGCTGTAGCGCCACATCTTATTAATTACCGAGCTAACATCGCTGCACTTGAATCTCTTGGTGTAAAGAAAATTCTTGCAGTGAACGCTGTGGGCAGTATTGACCCTAAATTAAACCCTAAAGATATCGTTGTTCCAGAACAAGTGATTGACTATACCCATGGTCGTGAAGCATCTTTCTTCGATGGTACGGTTAAACCTCTTCAGCATTTTGATTTTTCTGATCCATTTGATGCGTCTTTAATGGAAACAATTAAAGCGGTATCAGAAAAAGCAGGTTGCAACGCAATTTTTGAAGGTGTGTATGGTGTAACTCAAGGCCCACGTCTTGAAACTGCCGCTGAAATTAAGCGTATGGCGCAAGACGGCGCAACGCTTGTTGGTATGACGCTTATGCCAGAAGCTGTTCTTGCTCGCGAAGTTGCAATTTCATATGCAAGTATCTGTTTAATTGTGAACCCTGCTGCAGGTGTATCTCAAGCTGTTATAACGATGGAAGAGATTTACCAAGCGGTAGAAGAGGGTATGGGGCAAGTACAGGTTCTTCTAAAGGCACTTGTTGCTGAACTTGCGTAATTCCTTTCAGAATTTGAGCTCTTCTGTTCAGATTGCCTATATTAGAGGGCTTAGCCCTCTATCAGTTCGGCTGTAATGGCCAAAGTATAATCATTTTATAGCCAGAAATGTAATTTTCGAAAGCCTATTTCTGTCGAAGATGAATAGCCTAAGACTATAATGAAATTACCAGAGAATAAATTTGCTCATGTACTGATGGGTATTATAAAAAAGGAGGTTTCATGCCTATTCCAAGAATGCCAACTCAGCCACTGTTTAATGTGTCTGATGATCATACTACATCTATTTCAGCATCCGCTTTAAAAGCAAAAGTCGCAGAACAACAATCTGATGTTGAAACCCCAGCAGCTCGATTTAATAAAAATGGCCTTTCAATCCGAGCTTTAGACAACACTTCAGTTGCGCTTAAGTCAATTGATGATAACCTTTCAGATATAGCCCATTTATTACCAAGAGCAGTTGCATTTTCTCCAAGTGCAGCGATGCGGTGATCATTCAATCTTTTTGATAGACGGAGTTCATATCAATGAAAGTAGCGCTCGCGCAAATGATCTCAGGTGCGGATGCTACTCTGAACCTGGGTGTTATTAAAAATAGAATTAAAGAAGCGTCTGAAAAGGGCGCTGAACTTGTAATTTTTCCTGAAAATTGTCTCCTTATGGACTCTGCAAACTATGCAACATATGCAGATTTGTTAGAGCAATCTCCATCACCTCTTGATGAAATTTCTGAACTTGCCGCCAAGCATGAAATTGCAGTGATCTTAGGTTCTGTACCAATGTATGGTGAAGATGAGCGTAAAGTAAAAGCTGTTGCTGTTGCATGGAACAAGCAAGGTGAAAAAATTTGTCGTTATGAAAAAATTCATTTATTTGATGCAAGGGTAGGTGATGCTCATGGCGTTTACCGTGAATCAGCTTTTTTCGCACCAGGTAATAAAGTTGTGATGGCTGATATCAACGGCTTTAATGTTGGTTTTAGTATTTGTTACGATTTACGTTTCCCATTACTTTTCCAAAACCTAAGACTGCAAGGTGCTGATATTGTTATTGTGCCTGCAGCATTCACGCAATTTACTGGAGAAGCTCATTGGGAACCCTTACTACGAGCCCGTGCTATCGAAAACCAAATGTATGTTCTTGGTATTAACCAAGGTGGTACACATACGCCAACCCGTGAAACCTATGGTCGTACTATGGCTGTTGATCCATGGGGTACAGTGGTTGACTCTCTAGAAAAGGGTGAAGGTTTATTGGTTGTGGATATCTGTAAAGACAAGATTTTGGATATTCGAAACTCCATGCCTGTTTTTGAACATCGACGCAAACTCTAGTCTTTCATTGTTTTAGAAAAAGCATCCATTTGATGCTTTTTTTTTTGCCTTATTTTTGTGGTTTTTATCACTCTTTAATGATCCTTGCCGTGATAGCTTGAAATAAAAAGAATTCACCAATGTTCTCACAGATAAAGGAAAGCTTGATGAAATTACGCTTAGGTCTCGTATGCGCACTAACTGCCGGTTTATTTGGTTGCTCAACAACACCAACTCAAGAGTTGCCAAAGGTCAACTATGTTGATGTTGATCGTTATATGGGAGATTGGTATGTCATAGCCCATATTCCTATTTTTGTTGAAAAAAATGCCTTTAATGCAGTTGAAACTTACACTTTAAAAGAAGATGGTAAAGAAGTTCAGGTGCATTATGAATTCAATGAAGGCGGGTATGATAAAGAATTAAAAACCTATAAATCCAAAGGCTTTATTAGTGATGACCCAGCGCTGTGGCAAATTCAATTTATCTGGCCTTTCAAAGCTGACTACCAAATCTCCTATCTTTCAGAAGACTATTCAACGGTTATTGTCGCAAGGCCAAGTCGCGATTATGTCTGGTTAATGAGCCGCAACCCTCAAATGGATGATGCAACCTATGAATCCATGAAAACAAAAATTGAGGAAATGGGGTATGATATGACTCAGCTAAGGCGTGTACCGCACTTGGACAAGGAATAAATAACATTGGGTGACGAAGTATGAAAATTGGAAATATTTGGACAGATCAATATGGTGACAGACCAGAAAACGTAAATGTTGATACTCTGGTTGTTCATACAATGTATCACCCAGAAGATAACGACTGCTTTTGTGCTGTTAAATGTAAGTTTTGGTTAGACCAGTGTGGTGTGTCTGCTCATTATATTATTGACCGTAAGGGTACCGTGGTTCAAACAGTAGCACTTGATAAAATGGCATGGCATGCAGGTGAAAGCCAGATGCCTTATGCAGACGATCAGCGCACTCGAGTAAACGACTTCAGTATTGGTGTAGAGTTATTGGCTTCCGAAGATGAGCCTGCAACAGAGGAACAGTACAAGTCGCTTGTTGAACTAACAAGCCTTCTTATGGATGACTACGATATTGCTTCGATCGTAGGCCATCAGCATATTGCACCAGCGCGCAAATCTGATCCATGGAACTTTGATTGGGCTAAGCTTAAGTCACAGCTTGAAGCTGAAGTGCCTGGCGATCTTCGTATAGGGGTTTAGACTCAGCGGCAAAGCACTTTAGGTAATTTGCATGAAGTGCTATATCCTCTTTAGCGTTGTTTCGAGCTTGATATAATAAGTATTGATCAGCGCTTTCTAAAAGCAGCTGCTCAAGCTGCTGACGATCATCATCGGATTTATCTGCTTCGATAAACTGCTCACGAAATAAATTTAATATACCCGTCACCGGATTATTAGCATCATCATTAGCGTTGCAACAAGGCGCAGTTTTAAACAGTCGACCAATAGTGCCAGCCATTTCCTCATCCACAGGCTGCTTTGAACTTACTTTAAATGGTGTTCCTGGTGTGGTCTCATACTCATGAAGCTTTTCTGCTAACGCTTGGCCATTAGAAAAGAGTTTGGCGACCTCTGGTTTGAGCTCAGTGGTACGGTTTATTTGAGGGATAAATCGACCAAGTAAACCAGCCTCATCTTTGGTTTTTTTATGGAGCTGCTTGTGCTCTACAAGTGCTTTACGGGCAAAAATCTTCATCATTTGATCAGACTTAGGTGTATTTTCTAAAAGATCAATCCATGCCTGTAATCGCTCTTTACTGCTAAGGTTGGTTTGTTGCTCTAGGCTTGCTTTTGCCTTGTTAAATTCCTCTATTTCAAAGGTGTTATAGCCGTCTTTTTTAAGTGTTGGGTTAGTAACTTTCTCTGCAGTATGTAGTGCTGAAAGAGCGGTTAATCTATTCAGGGTTTGAGTTTGATCAGCATGATTAATCGTGCGAGTTAAGTTGGCTTTAATTTTAAATTTGTTGTTCATAAATGGCTTTGGATACAAACCAAGAGTAATGTACATTAATGTTTTGTTGCAGTAGCGCAGCGCTTTATTTTTTGAAATGCTTTGAATTGATAACGCTTTAAATGTATTACTTCGATACTGCTTTGAAATATCACGAAGTTGACTTGCATGTTCGAGTTTATCTTGCACTTCTTTGCGTGTAGGTGGTTTTTTGACATTGAGTCTGCTCATCATTGGTAAGCCAGGAAAAAAACGTTTACTGGTGATGATATTGTTGAAAACTAAAGTACCTACGATACCAAGCCCAAGCATAACAATACCACCAATAATAATTCCAGGCGCTGCACCACTATGAATAGCTGCTCCCATCATGCCAAGAGACATAGTGCCTAAGGTCGCTGTACCAGCTGTATATAAGCCCCAACCAAGCAGTGCTAAGCTGAGGTTTTTGATCTTTTTATAGAAATGATGCTGCTCAATGGAGTCACCAGCTGCCTGACGATAATCCTTGCATGCTTTGTAAAGCTCTTTGCCGACATGAGCAAAGTGCAAGCCACCAAAAGCTGATAAAAGGTATAAACCAATAGGAGAGAGCTTTGCTATAAATTGCCCAAGTAATATAGTGAGAGAGCATACGCCAGACAGAATACCTGCAACACGTTTTTGAAATTGTGCCTCACGCTTTTGTTTTAAAAGAAATACGTGGCAGGCATCAAGAGACTCTACTTTTTCTTGAAAACTTGGGAGTTTTAATAAATGCTGATTTTCGAGCTTTGTTAGCTTTAAATCATCTAAGGCTTTATCAATATCTTTGCACATTTTATTGTGTGAACTAAAAATATCCCCAGCTATTTTTATGCCTGCAACGCTTGCATAGGTAACAAAGCCAGTTAATGCACCTTCACCACCATTTGCGGGGGTAATAATTTCACCATGATCATGGTCGGTACGTTGGCCAATATTAGCAAGCTCATCAAGGCTAGTAATCGTACAGCAGGCCGCGCCACCAGCTTCAGCACCAGTTTTAACCGTTTCTTGCTTGCCGAAAAGAATTTCTTTTAATCGAGAAAAGTAGCTTGAGCTTTGTCGGCTTTCATTAAAGTGCTGCTGCAGTGCCTGCATATCACTGTGGTGAATTGTTAGCGATTTAAAAGAAGTCAGGGAGTTGGTAAAAGTGCCATTTGGAGAAGGAGTTATATTTTGGGTTGCTCTTTTTGTATTGAGTGGAATTAGTTCCAATGAATTTTTTTTCAGGTTACGTGTGACCATAAAGCTATGTTCACCAAAAGAGCTGTCTTTGCTTGATTTTATTTGCCCTATAGCGTCTGCCGCTTCACCAATAAAGCCAAGTATTTGTTGGTGAGCTGTTGTTTGAATATTTTTAAGTAATGATACTTCTTCTTGTAAGTGTGCAAGATTGTCTTGTTGATGAAAATAATCGAGCTTATTGTTAGCTGTGATGCTATCGATCTTTTGTTGATTGGCCTTAATCGCAAGGTTGAGAATACTGGCATTATTTTGTTCCAGCGTTGCATTTTCTGTTTTAGATTTTCGAAAATCGAAAGTATGCTTGCATTTTCTAAGTAAATTATCATTTAGGCCATTACACAGCTTTATTTGCTGTAAGCAGTTTTGAGCAATAAGTTGCCTTTCTTGTGCAGTGCAAAAGAGCGTCGGCCCATTTAGAGTTTGGCGAAGTTGATCTGCGGTATTATTTAAAACGACTTTGTGTGATGCAAACTTCAACGTCATATCCTGCCTCCAACTCTAAAGGAACGAGTGTAATTTGAAGTCTTAGACAGGTAAACACCTGAAAGTACCACTTAGGGTGTGTTTCTTATCTCGATAAGAAAAGGGGGCATATCTTATGATGTTGAACTGACTTCTTTTCTGATGTTGGAAGATTCATTATCACAAAAAGGTTGATTTTTTTTCAAAGAGAGTATTATACTTAAGCCCGCGGGCCTATAGCTCAGTTGGTTAGAGCGTCCGACTCATAATCGGCAGGTCCCAGGTTCGAGTCCTGGTGGGCCCACCATGCTTAACTCTCCATCTAATGGGGGTTTTAGCATCCCGCAGAGTCTTTTCAAATTTCTTCTTTATTTTTGTGGACACCATATGGACACCATGAGAATCAAAAAATATCTTCACTTTTAAAGCTTAAATCTTTTTTTGATTAAAAAAACTTCCACTTTGAGCTCAGGCTTTATGGTTAATTTAATAAAAAAGTTCGTATTGAAACCTTGTTTACAGTAGAATAGGCTGTTAAAGAAGAAGGTTTTAATGCATGTGGATGAATTTTAAACAAATATTGCCTGTTTTAAGAGAAAGGTGCTTTCAAGCTATTCGCTACTTTGTTCGACTAATACTTGACAAGTGCACACAAATCATTAGAATTCAAACTAACAACACCCCTCCCGCTTCTCAGTATGCCTTATGGCTATTCTGTAGCGCACCGCGAGGGGTTACTTGTTTCTGGAGGCAGTAAAATGAATGCTTCCCGACCTCGCAAAGTTCCATATACCAAGCCACCTATCTCATTTGAAAAACAAATAGAGCAACTCGAGAGCCGTGGGCTTTGTGTACCTGATAAAGCACGAGCAGAATTTTTTCTTTCTCACTTAAATTATTACAGATTTGCAGCATACTGCTTGCCATTTGAGAGTGATCATCAAAGTCATACTTTTAAAGCTGGTACTCAATTTGATGACATTTTGAATTTGTATAGCTTTGATCGTGAATTGCGTTTGCTTACCCTTGATGCCATAGAACGATTTGAAGTTTCACTTCGAACTCAATTGGCATACCATCTAAGCCATAATTACAAGAGTTCACACCCGCATTTGCTGCCAGAAATATTCTATGATCCTGTAAAATATAGTACTAGCCTTAGTAAACTCAATGAAGAAATAAAGCGAAGTAAAGAAAAGTTTATCGCCCATTTTTCAAAGAAATATGAGGAAGCACAGCCTCCTATATGGACAGTTGTAGAGCTTATGACGATGGGACAGTTATCCAAATGGTTTTCTAATATAGGTAAGCGCTCAGACAAAAATGATATCTCAGAAGTCTATGGACTCGATGAGAAAATTATGACTTCATATTGCGAGCATCTTTCCTTAGTAAGAAACCATGCAGCACACCATTCGAGGTTATGGAATCGAGAATTTACGAAGACTTTCGTATTGCCCAAGCGTGGTGATATTCAGTTGCTTTCAAGCTTATGGATTATTGAAAATACTAAAAATAGCAAACAGGATAAGCGACCTCGAAAGCTCTACAATACATTTGTAATGCTTGCATATTTAATGAATACGATTTGTGGTGAAAACCATTGGGTCGATAGATTAAAAAGCTTAATTGCTAAAGGCCTTGTTGCACGGTGATTTAAC
>DJZY01000073.1 GCA_002450655.1 Gammaproteobacteria bacterium UBA6940
TGATACGGGGTGAGTAGTTACTTTTTGAGAAAATTTTGGATGTTAATGGGATGCCGTTCAGTTGTTGAAGACTTAGATTTTGACCGATTTGTGGCATTAAAGGCTAGCCTCATAATTATTGGATGATCGTGCAGTTAGAGACTCAGTTGAGATATTTCATCTTTTAGAATTTTACTCATAAGTCGCGGGGAGTCTTTTCCAGATGATTTTTGTGCTATATCAAGTCGCATCTCACCAAATATTCGTGGGTCATCATCTAGATCTTGAGTGATAATATCTTTTACGGCCTCATCTGTGTCTACATCATTAAATCGAGCTCCCATTTTAAAGTGGAAAACTGTGGATGAGTCCACGGCATATAACCCTACAGATTTAAAGCCAGACAAGAGCGCTAAGCGGGCTGTTACCTCAACTAGAGCACTGCCTACATGTGAATAGCTATCAGGTTCGTAGTTATCAATTCGGTCTAAGTAGGAGGCATTATATGAAAGCTCTGCAAAGCCTATAGTCTTGCCTTTATGCTGAGCAATAAGTTCATGGCCACTTGAAAATGGGGCGCTCATTATAATATATGCTTTGGAGCGATCAGAGCATTGGCTTGCATCGGCAACAGCAATAACACTTAGCTTTTTATTTGAATCTTTAAGCTTTACCCGAGTCGACAGTTTGAAGTTATTTAGTGCATTAACACTTTCTTGAGCCTGTACAGCTTGCATCTCAGAGACCTTGTATCAGTTGACTAATGAATAGGTCTTATTATGACATTTTGCCATAGATGTGTAGGTCTTGTTTACAAAGAGAGCTGGGAAAAAACAGGGGGCGTGGTTGAGAAGCGCGTGCTTCTCAACTTGATGAAGGTATCAGAGGGGATAATAGCTATCCATTACTTTCAATTTTATAAAGAGCCAGTTCTCCAAACAGATTAGGCCAACGCTGTGTTGCCCAATCAAAACGCTTGTCATGACTGATCATCTTTTTGGCGGTAATCTTAATGTTGTTTTCTTTACACAGCATTTCAAAATCAATGCATGTACATAAGTGGATATTTGGCGTTGAATACCATTTATGTGGAATAGTCTCAGATTCAGGCATACGGCCTTGAGTTGCTAGCATCCAGCGGTTACGCCAATAACCAAAGTTAGGGAAGGTAACAATACCTTGCTTGCCTACTCGTACGATTTCTTCAAGTAGAAAGCGTGGGTTGCTGAGCTCTTGAATGGACTGAGTGATAATAACTGTATCAAATGACTGATCTTGAAAGTTATCAAGGCCGTTATCAATATTTTGTTCAATAACAGGTACACCACTTTCGACACAGGCTTGCAGCTTATCTTCATCTGTTTCAAGGCCATAGCCAGTAGCATTGTGGCTGTTAAATAAACCTTTTAATAATGTACCATCACCGCAACCCAAGTCTAAGACGTGAGCATTTTTAGGCGTCCATTGACGAATAATATCAAAATCAAAACGATTAAAAGGGTGTGGGCTTGGAGCTTTATTCATAGTTGTACCCGTCCTTACACTTTAACTTGCTGTAAAAAAGCTTTTAATAAGTTTTTATAACGAGGAATATCCAAAAGGAAAGAATCGTGACCTTGAGGTGCATCGATTTTTGCATAGGATACAGCCTTATTCGTTTTAAGAAGTGCATCTACAACTTCTTCAGAACGCTCTGGTGAAAAGCGCCAGTCAGATGTAAAAGAAACTAATAAAAACTTTGCTTTTATATGCTGTAGGGCAAGGCTTAAATCATGGTTATGAGCAGCTGCTGGGTCAAAGTAATCCAGTGCTTTTGTCATGAGCAAATAGGTATTTGCATCGAAGTGCTCTGAAAATGTTTCACCTTGATAACGAAGATAGCTCTCCACTTGGAATTCAGCGCTAAAGTCAAAGTTCAGCTTTCCTTCTCGTAGTTCACGACCAAACTTTAAGCGCATCACGTCATCAGAAAGATAGGTAATATGACCAAGCATGCGAGCAAGTGTTAAGCCTTGCTTTGGGTAGTCTTTACTTGAATAGAAGTGGCCACCATTAAAGCCCGGATCACGCATGATTGCTTGGCGTGCAACCTCGTTAAAGGCAATATTCTGTGCTGATATTTTTGGTGCAGAGGCAATCATAACAGCATTTCGAAGGCGGTCTGGGTAGGCAATAGACCACTGGAGCACCTGCATGCCGCCGATACTACCACCAACAACTGCTGCCCACTGCTCAATACCAAGGTGATCTGCAAGACGAGCTTGACTGTTAACCCAGTCTTCAACTGTCACAATAGGAAATTCAGGACCGTAAGGTAAGCTTGTTTTGAGGTTAACAGTATTTGGGCCGGTTGAACCATGGCAGCCGCCAAGGTTGTTACTGCAGACCACAAAAAACTTATCTGTATCAATTGGTTTGCCGGGGCCAACAAAGTTATCCCACCAACCTGGCTTTGCATCATTTGGTGTATGTCGACCAGCTACATGATGGTTGCCGCTTAAGGCGTGGCAAATAAGCAGCGCATTGCTCTTATTTTCATTTAATGTCCCATAGGTTTCATAGGCTATGGTATAGCCATCTAATGTCTGCTGAGAGGCAAGGGTAATAGTCTCTTCAACTGTAAAATATGACGGACTAACAATACCTACTGATTCAGGTGTTGTTTTAGATTCTTTTGACGGCACAGATAGAGCCTCCATCGATATGACTGAAAAAAGATATACCCAAGTCTGTTTGGGTATGGCCTAAGAGTGACTACATCTATGGGGTACTCGATGCAGATGTCCCTAAAGTCGTTTGGGATACTGCCAAGGCAACGACTTTAGGGTGTTGCCTGAAAACAGTCATGTTATTTTGCGTCTATAGAAAGGGAAAGACAAGAGCAACTTTGGTTTTTCCTATGATGAAACCTTGCCTTCGTTTGGTTCTATTTGCGTAAGGATGTTTTCTAAACGCTCAAGTTCAAGTTTCAGGAGCTGCTCTTCTTGCTTTAATCGTTCGATTTCTTCAGGAACGTCTGCTGGGCTTTCAAGCAACCCTTGAAGTTTTGTTGCTTGTTGATCCCACATGTCTTTACGTTGTTGAGCATGTTTTAGAATAGGCGTTACCGATTGCTCGATCCAAGTATTAAGTTCTGTGCGTAGGTCTTCGCCAAGTTGGCCAATGCTCTCTCTTAATGTTTCGGTAAAAGAGAGTGAGTTCCAAAGACGGTCTTTCCATATTCTGAAGCGGCTACCGCTAAAGCGCTTAGCGCTGTCTTCGAGGAAGTAAACACGCTCTCTAAATGCACCAAGCTCAAAACGTTCGTAGAGCATGGAAAAGCGCTCTTTGTCACGACCATATTCTTTGTGCAAGCGCTCAATAAGTAAGAAGGCTTGTTCCAAGTTGTTTTGCAGTACTGAAAATATTTCATTCAACTGTGTGAATACAATCTCAAGGGCATCACCTAGCTCTTTGTGTTTCCAGTGTTTCGCTGTTGGAATAAGTAAGTCTTGCAGCACTTGAAGAGCATCTTGTTGAATTGGAGCTAGCCAGTTTGGCACTTGTGTGCGTAAACGTTGCTCAAGCGGCGTTAAAGCATGAAGACGTTTACGGTAAAAGTCTTGCTCTTTTTTAACTCGCTCATTGAGTTGAAAGAGTTTAATCTCACCACGGCCATGTGATGACTCAAGAGATTGCCTTTCAGACTCTGTTCGGGAAAGCTTATCTTTAAAATGCCTCTTAGCTGTTTTCATCAAGCGAAGAGATTGATCAATGATCTGCTCCCGAATAACAAGCTCTTTTCCCTTGAGAATACTTTCAAACAGCATGAGCTCAAGCTTTTTTAAACCTGAGTTTTTCATAAGTTCATCATCAGCAAAGAGCTTGCCTCTAAGAGCGGCTTTTGCAGAAAGTAGAATAATGCCGTCTTGTGGAATACCTAAAACTTGAGCGGTTTGTTGCTGCAAATGAAGTAAATTTTTATTGGCAGTTTCGTCGCCATCTGGGTCATCCCAAAGGGTGTCGATTTTATTCAAAACAGCAAACATGCGCTCGTTTAAGCGACCACTTAGATGCTTGATATGCTCTTCCCATATTTCTAAGTCTGTAGCAGTAACACCTGTATCAGCACTCAGAATAAAGAGAACGGCATGAGCTTCTTGTAATAAGTGAATTGTTAATTCTGGTTCCGCACCAAGTGCATTAAGACCTGGTGTATCGATAATTCGAAGACCCTGACGTAGAAGAGGATGGTCAAAGCTGATAAGCGCATGACGCCACTTAGGAATAAGAACATTCTCAGGATTGTTAATATCAATTTCGAGACTTTTAGCATCAAACTTGAGCTCTTGTGCCTGCTCTCGTGTAACAGAATTCACTGCACAGACTTGAGCCATGACTTCAGCCATGGCTTCAACATTTGAGAAGTCCAAAGGAAAGTGAGTCCAAGCTTCTGGTTTTTTCTTATAAGACTGGATTGAATCTTCAGATGAGCGAGTTTCAATCGGTAACAGCTTCAAAAATGACTCGCGTGTACTGAGGTCAAAAAAGAGTTCAGTTGGGCACATTGTTGTGCGGCCAGGTTTAGATGGCAGAAGTCTCTGACCATGCTGTGCAAAGAAGAGGGCATTTATCAGCTCTGTTTTGCCACGGGAAAACTCGCCCACAAACGCAAGTGTAATGCGGTCAGTTTGCAGTGTGCCTTGTGTCATTTGCAGGCTGGTTTCAATATGATCTGCTTCGAAACCATTGCGTACAAGCCACTGTTGAAAGTTGCTTAAGGCGAGCTGGATGCTTTTTTTCCAGGCAATATAATCGTCAACGCGTCTATGGCTTTGTTGTGCTGATGATTCGTCTATGACGTCGTCCCTGTCCGGCATGGTGCCTGGAGCCTCCCGTAGTCTATCTTTCATGAGTGCAGTTTCTGAACACAAGTATATACACCATACAGCTACTTGTGGGTTTTATTTCGTGTTATCAAAATGTTATCTCTTGATAACGAATGCAAAATGATCAGAAACGTACCGTTTATGCATCTTCAAGTGCTGAGTCAACACGCTTCATAAGCTCATCAAGTTGATCCTGTGCTTTTGTTTCAACAGCCTTCAGTTCTTGCTTCACTTTTTCAAGCTCGTCTGTCACATTCAGAGCTGCGATAATAGCAATACGATCAATGGATGCAGTACCTGATGGGTTGCGAAGTGCTCTCATTCGGTCTGAAAGAACTCGAGCTGCATGGAGAAGATCGCTCTCTTTTTCTTTAGGGCAGGCAACTTTAAATTCTTTTCCAAGAATATTAAGAGTTACAGTAGTATTTGCTCTTTCTTTATTCATATCTTTTGTCCAGCAATTAAATAAAATACTAGGGTAAAACAGTGTTGGTTTTTGACCTAGATAGATGTGCATATCGAATGTATTGACAGGGCTCTACAAGGGAATGCAGTCAGCATATAATGATAGTGCCTTACCAGCCAGATGGTCAATTTAGGCGAAATAAATTTAGGTATTATTTTTCGTCATGAAGGGGAAAGGCAGCTTGAGAGTGGCTGCCTTTAAATAATGAAGGTTATGACTCAGGCTTTTCTGCCGTATAGCCACTAGCCTTATCAAAATCATCATTTTTGAAGAAAAGTATCATTTGTTCTTGAAGGTAAGTTCTAGTGTTCGGGTCGAATAGCTCAAGATGCTTTTCGTTGATCAGTCTTTTTTGATGCGCCAACCATTCGTCCCATGCTTTTGCAGAGACATTTTCATAGATATCATGACCTGCAGGCCCTGGGAATGGCGCTCTATCAAGGCCAGGAAGTTCATCTTGGTATTTACGGCAAAAAACAGTTCTCATAGTGACACCAATTCAAAGTTAGATGGAATAGTTTGATTTTGTTTAAGTTGGTTCAAAAGCTTCATGACAGGTGAAGCAAGACCTATATCTTGTGGTGAGCTGGTATTGTACCAAAGAAAGCGATGTGCTTCATTGATTTCGACTGGCTGTTTATGTCGTTGCTTGGTCATATCAAGGCTATAGGGCATAAACTCAAGGTCGAAATGTGAGAATTGATGGAAGATATGCTCTTCTGCTTTTAGATGTGATGAATCTATCCCTGTAAGCTCTTCCGCTGCAGTTTGAAGTTCTTTGAGTGTCGTAAACTCCATTGGGCACCACAGATTTCTCCATATGCCTGTTGGTGGACGCTTGTATAAAAGAATTTCACTTTGGTCATAGATGCAGAGGTAGTATCTCTTTTCGACTCTGCGTGCTTTGACTATCTCAGGGTTACGCTTTTTGTACTTTGCCATTGTCACAGGGAAGTTTTCAGTTTGCTGTTCTTTGAAAGCTTTGCATCTTTTTGCAAGAGGGCAACGATGGCATGCAGGATTTTTAATGGTACAGAGCGTTGCACCTAAGTCCATCATCGCTTGGTTGAAGTGTCTGTCATCAACCTTTTTATGAGGGGTCACTTCGTCTACTAAGCTCCAGTAGGCTTTTTCCATTGGCTTAGACTGCGGCTTACCATCAATCATGGCAAAGCGGCCGAGCACGCGACGAACATTACCATCGAGAATTGAGCCCTCCAAACCATGTCCCAGAGAACGTATAGCGCCAGCCGTCGATCTACCTATACCTGGTAAGCCAATGAGATCTTCGAGTTTTTTGGGAATCTCGCCATTATGTTCTTTAACTATTAGGCGTGCAGCTTTCAAAATATTTTGAGCTCTGGTGTAGTACCCAAGACCACTCCATAAATGAAAGACAGTATCTTCTTGGGCTTCAGCTAGACTGTGTATGTCTGGAAAGCGAGCCATAAATGCATTAAAGAAATCAACAACGCGAGATGCCTGAGTCTGCTGCAACATGATTTCGGAAATCCATGTTTTATAGGCAGTATGAGGGGCCTGCCATGGAAAATTATAGCGGCCATGAACATGAGCCCAGTTGAGTACTTGTTGAGGGAACCAGTCGCTAAGTTTTTGATTTGTATTATTTGGCATGGCATACCTGCAGAGTGAGATAGTAAAATCTCAAGGCGAGGCAACAACTCTTGGGAAGGTCGCCTAAGATTCAATAGAATTACATTGATAGTTTTTTGCGCAGGTATGATATCACAAAAACTTCAGTTGCTAAGATGCCAAGTGTGTTTGCAACTAAGTCATGCCAATCTGAAGATCTATAGCTTAAAAAGCTTTGAGCTACTTCAATGCAAATACTAAAACCAAAAACGATAATAAACCTTTTAAACCAGTGTTGTCTCCAGCCTAAAAAAGATACAAGTGTAAGCCAACCAAAGGCTGCTATATGTTGAATTTTATCTCCATATGATACCTTCACAATTGGTGTTTGATGGCTAGTTGCCAAATATATTAAAACAATGATGGATATATAAAAAACAGCAATAGCTATTTTTTGAAATAGTGTTTTTGTTTGCACAGGTCTTTCAGTGTGATTTGATGTCATTTTATACAGCTTCTGTCGGTAAAAAGTTAATTGTGTTTATAAAATAGGCAATAATTTTAAGACTCTGCTAGCTTAGCTTAAAACTACTCAATAATAGGTGTATTCTTTTGAGCGGTTTTCTATTGTGTGCATGAAAGCTTATTTAATCTGAGCTTTAAAGATTGCATAAATAGCCTATTTTTACATATTACCCCAGTTGTTGGCTTGATTACGGGTGAGTCGGTACTGGATAAGTCATTAGACATATGCCATACGGAAATGTAGTTCTTGTAGAAACATATTTTTCGAATGAAGAGGCGCACTTTGTCCATTTGTCTTCACTAAGATGTAATCACGTATTCAATAAAGGTTTAACTATGAATGATATCCATAAGGATGTGAAAGATTTCGAAGCAGCTGGAGCTGAGACTGGAGTCCTAGAAAATACTCTTGGTATTGCTAGCTACGATGAAATTCTGACGAGAGAAGAGCTGTCAAATATTTTTACACTATTGATCGAAGAGTTTAACGTTGACTTTTCACAGTTTAAGCTGACAACAGTTGTTCGTCAGGTTCATCGACTCATGGGGGTAAATGAGCTTGACACTCTTGATAGTTACTATGAATTACTCAGAAATAATAGTGATGCATTAGTAGCACTCAAAAATGCTTTACTTGTTAATGTTTCGAGCTTTTTTCGAGATACAGATGCATTTGAGCAACTGGGTAAGTCAGTCATTGCTAAGTTGCTGCAAAAAACATCAGAAGATCATACCATTCGAATTTGGAGTGTTGGCTGCTCTACAGGCGAAGAAGCTATTTCCATTGCAATTCAGTTTTTTGAAGAAATGGAAGTCTTAAATATTAAAAGGCAAATACGAATTTTTGCTACAGATGTTGATGATGAGGCATTAAAAATTGCGAAGCAGGGTATTTACCCTTCTTCAATTACAAATGACGTGCCTCAGCATATTTTGCTTAAGTATTTTGAAAAAGATGGTGATAGCTATCTCATTAAAAGCGCTGTAAGGCGATCAATACTTTTTGCTCGCCATAATATTATGAAGGATCCTGCTTTTTCCAAGCTTGATCTTATTTCTTGTCGAAATACCTTGATTTATTTTATACCAAGTATGCAGCGACAAATCCTTTCAGTTTTAACCTGTGCACTGAAGGATTATGGATATTTATTTACTGGTATGTCGGAGAGTGTGCATGGCTTCTCATATTACTATGATGTAGTGCATGATCGTTCTAGGCTTTACTGTAAAACTAAGAGACCAAGCTTAAAATATACTAATACGCACTCACATCTAGCAAGTAATCCGTTTACAGGGCACTCTCAGCAATTTAGAAGCTCGCTTTATAATCTTGAGAACAATGCCTCTGGTACGGTCGAGCATGAACAGCTTTTATCCTATGTGATTCAAAGCAGTATAAACCCACAGCTTTTAAGTGTTTGGATGCCCCCATCTGTGCTGATTGATAGCCATGGTCGAGTTGTTTATATCTATGGTGATATAGCCCCATTTGTAAGTAAAGTCTCTTCTGGTCGAGTGATGAATTACTATAAATCTTTCTTGCGCAAATCTCTTGCTGTCGTGGTGGAAAATGCTATTGAGAGAGCTATAGAGACAAACGAAATCATCCAGCTGCAAAATATACAGCTCTCAGCTAATTCGCCTTCAGACCTTGATAAAAATCCATCCCTATCTGAGAAGGGTATTGTGAGTGAAAATATTGATATTCGAGTCGATACTTTAGCATCTAATGACTTTGATGAAATGTTTTCTGTTGTGACTTTTTCGAATTATAGAGTGAACTCTGATGTAGTTCTTGACGAGTTTAAGCCTGTTCATCGAGAGAAAATACTTGAATACTCTAAAGCACTTAAGCGAATTGAGGTGCTCGAGCATGAATTACAGCAAAGCCGAGAGTATCTTAAGCTTACAGTTGAAGAGCTTGAGGTAACAAACGAAGAGCTTCAAACTTCTAATGAAGAGTTACTCTCTGCCAACGAAGAGCTGCAGAGTATGAATGAAGAGCTGAACGAATTAAATGGCGACTATCAGGATCAAATCTCAACTTTAGAGACAAGTAACCAGGATAATCTTCAATTGCTAAATGCCGCAAATTTAGCCGTTATTTTTCTAGATATAGATTTAAAAATTAAAGGTTTTACTGCTGAAGCTGGGCAATATTTTAATATTGTAACTCAAGACGTTGGCAGGCCTTTGCACCATTTTTCTCATCAGCTTTCGATTACAGAGCTACCTGCACAACTTGATGAGGTGCTTGCTGGCAGTACTGTCAAGCTTACAACAACTTTGGCAAATAATGAAAATCGCCAAGTTCATATATGTTTGCGGCCATACAAGGTCGAAGAAAAAGTGATGGGTGTGGTGATTACTATTTATCCACTTGAATTTTAGAGCAAGATAAGATCGAAGAATTCGAAAGGGCTTTCTCTTTGAGTTAGCCCTTTCTTTGTTTTAGATGTTTACAGCGTTGCGAATGTCATTATTAAGCCAAGCCCTTATATTGGCAACCAACTCACCAATCAGTCGAGTTCGAGCTTCGTAACTGGCCCATGCAATATGTGGTGTAAGCAGTAAATTTTGACGTTTTTTGATCAGAGGGCTATCAAGAGGAAGTGGTTCTTGATTAAAAACATCCAAAGATGCACCTGCTATAAGGTTGGAGTCTAGAGCCTCAAGAAGTGCATTCGTATCAACAATATCACCACGGGCGGTGTTAATAAGAACAGCATTTGATTTCATTTGCTCGAAAGTCTTTTTATGAAATAAATATTTTGTTTGCTCCGTCAGTGGGCAGTGAAGTGAAATAAAGTCACTTGTCAATAAAATCTCAGACAAAGGGAATCTATCGGTGTCTTCTTGTTTATTTGAAAAGCTTTCAGCAACTTTAATTTGCATACCAAAAGCTTTTGCCACGCTTGCAACTTGTTTGCCAAGGTTACCATATCCAATAATACCGAGGGTTTTGCCGGCAAGCTCAGTAATTGCTGGAGTGAATAAGCAGAATAGCTCTTGCTGTGACCAAGTTCTATCTGTAATCGATGCATTGTATTCGTGCTGTTTGTTAGCAAAGTATAGAATCGAAGCCATTACATGTTGCACTACGCTTGGCCCCGCGTAGTTTCTTGTATTGCATACCGGTATATTTCTTTTGGCTGCAAAAGCTGTATCAATATGATCAACACCTGTCGCAGCGGTAAAAATAACTTTAAGTTGAGGGCATGCTTCGATAACTTCTTGCCTGATTGGAACCTTATTGGAGATAACTGCATCCGCATTTTGCAAGCGCTCAATAATAATTTCATTCTTTTTTTGAGTATTATTAAAGCAGCTTGTTTTCATTAGCTCAGTAATAACACTCAGATCTGTATCTTGACCAAGTGTGTCGCAGTCTAGAAAAACACATTTCATAAGAGCTCCTTATATGCCTGTCTACTTACTGCTTGGAACCACTTCATTCGAAGTGACCGTTTTTTGGTTAGGGCTGTGTTTTTCTTGTTGAGTAATTTCTTCACTCGATAGTTTCTTCTTAGATGTATAGATAACTTGATCAAGGTGATGTTTGAGTGATGGCTTAATGAGGCTTGATAGTAGTTCAATCTGTAACGGTGAATCATTTAAGCATGGAATATAGTTAAGTGTTTCACCACCAGCATCAACAAATGTTTGTCTTGCTTCCATTTGTATTTCCTCAAGAGTCTCTAAGCAGTCTATTGAGAAACCAGGGCTGATCACGTCGATATGTTTATAGCCTTGCTTTGCAAGCTCCTCTAGCGACACATCAAGATAAGGTTGAAGCCATGGCTCGCGACCAAAACGAGATTGGAATACTGTTTTTGCTTCTTCAGTGGAAAGGCCTAGCTTCTCATTAATGAGTCTGGAGGTTTTTAAGCACTGGCAGTGGTAAGGATCACCGTTGTGTAAGTAGCGCTGTGGTACGCCATGGTAGGAATACAGCAGTAACTCTCCAGCACCATTTTGTTCTCTATATTGACGAATACTCTCTGCAATCTTTTTAATATACATGGGCTGATCATAGTAAGGTGGTAAAAAGTCGAGACTTGGCTGCCATCTTAACTTTTTAAACACATTGGCAAACTCATCAAAAGTTGAGGCTGTGGTTGATGCGGAGTATTGAGGATAAAGCGGTAGAACAATAAGGCGCTGTACACCTTGTGCTTGCATATCCTGAACAACATTTTCGATACTTGGGCTGCCATATCGCATAGCGTAATCAACGAGAATGTGATCGCTAGGGAAAGGGGTTCTGAGCTCTTCTGAAAGCTTTTCAGTTAACGAGGCCATATTCACTGATAACGGCGAACCTTGCTTTGTCCAGATTTTTGCATATGTTTTTGCAGATCGACGGGGGCGAAAATTTAAAATAACACCGTTCAGAATCATCCACCACAGCCAACGTGGGGTCTCAACAACGCGAGGGTCAGATAAGAATTCGTGTAGGTAGCGTTTAAGTGCTTTTGGTGTTGGTGCGCTTGGACTGCCTAAGTTGGTAATAATAACGCCAACTTTACTTGTGCGTGAGTGTCCCTCTTGTTTGGAGTGTGAAGCGAACATATTATTTTTGCCCTTGAGTTAATTATAGGTCTTAAGGTCATGTTTCAGACAAGGTATAGATCATAATACAAAACTTTTATATGTATAACAGACCTCTGTGAAAACTATGTTAATAGCAAATGGAAAGGAATAGAAATAGCCAGATAGTATACACACGTGTTTACTGATTTTTTTGGGGATCATTTGCAACTGCCCAGCCGTGGATGAGAGTTGCAAGCCATGGAGCTGCTGTATTGTCAAAATGCATCCCAGGCGGTGCAAAAGCAATCCGGTAATCTGTATTGCCTGCTTTTATTGCGCCTTGTTTGCGGCCAACAGCTTCAGCTCTCGTTTTACGATTTGGGTTGAAGGTAATATCAAGAATTGGACCTTGAGTCGTTAAGCTTTGCTCAAGTTCTTGTTGTGCGGTATCAGAAGGGCTTTGTAGATTAATGAGAACAAGCCCAGTGAGTTGGGTATTAGGTTCGGCAGCTGCTAGGCCAGCTACATGAGCGCTCAATCCTTCTGCTATTAGAATATCTAAAGGCGCTTCACGGTTATTGGAAAATGAAACAAGAAGTTGAGTCCGCATTTTCGACGAATTTAACCAAGTTTCAATTGCAGTTTCTTTCATTTGTTTTGCTTCAGCGTTAAAAGTTTTTAACTCTTCAGGAGTCATTTTGCTGTAGCTTTCACGGTTTGGAACAGATCTTGTTTTAGGGTTAGGCTGCAGGCCAAGACTTAAAGCGTTCCAGCCTAGGTTATTGAGTTCATTACTGAGCTCGTTATACCATCGGGCTTGATATGGATATATTCCTGGGGCAGCCATAATAAGAGCATTACCATGTTCTTTATATGCAAGATAAGGAGATTCAACTAAGAGCACTTTTGAGGTCGTGCCCTGTGGATTTGTTTCTTCTGGCCAGTAGGCAAGGTCGTCGCCTTTAATTGATGTGCTTATGAGATTGAATTCCTGCTGCTCCAGTTCACTCTGTGATGGCTCTTTAAAGCGCTCTTCAGTTGTTGCAGGAGGCTCTGTTTTTTTAGTGTCCTTTTTAGCCGCAACCGCTTGTGGCTGATAGAAGCATGCTAGAGTAAGCAAGAGGCTTACAGCCGTTTTAAAAGGCTTACGAGTAAGGCATACTTTTGTAGTTTCTTGAATGCTTTTCATGAGGAATACTACCTGTTCAGCGCACTTTGGCTGTACTTTTAATACATACATATATGTTGGCTTGTCTTATATGCTTTTATAAGTGTATGTCATCAAGCTTAGTTCATAGAGGAAAATACTATGGCTCGCCAAGACAATTGGATAGCTCCATCTATTTTAGCTGCTGACTTTGCAAACCTAGGTCAAGAAGTTGACGCCGTGCTGGAAGCTGGCGCAGATATTATTCATTTTGATGTTATGGATAACCACTACGTGCCAAACTTAACAATTGGCCCAATGGTATGTAAGGCTTTGCGTAATTACGGGGTTACAGCGCCAATAGATGTGCATCTCATGGTGACGCCAGTTGATAGAATGATCGAAGATTTTGCTGAAGCTGGTGCAAGTATTATTACTTTTCATCCTGAAGCATCCCAGCATGTAGATCGCTCTATTCAATTGATTAAGTCTTTTGGTTGCAAAGCTGGTTTAGTTTTTAACCCTGCTACTTCTTTAAGTCATCTTGATCATATCTTTGATGAGCTGGATATTATTATGATGATGTCAGTAAACCCTGGCTTTGGCGGGCAGAAGTTTATTCCTTATGTTTTAGATAAGCTGCGTGAGGTGCGTCAACGTATAGATGCAAGTGGCAAAGAAATTCGTCTTGAGATTGATGGTGGAGTTTCAGCTTCTAATATTGCAGAAATAGCTGAAGCTGGTGCTGATACATTTGTTGCAGGTTCTGCTATTTATAATCGTGAAAATTACAAGGAAGCGATTGATGAAATGCGGGCTGCACTTGCAACAGTCAAATAAGAGCTCCTATGTTCACGTTTAAAAGCACTTCACTCGAAGTGCTTTTTTGTTTCTATTTTATTTCTTCAAAAATCGCATCACAAGCTTCTGCAGATGCAAAGTCTAAGTCTGTAAGTCCCTGAGCACTGAAGGTGTGCCATGTAATCGATATCGATGACATTTGCAGTTGAACTACTGGATGGTGGTTGAACTCGCGAGTCACCAACTCAATTTGTTCCAGAAACTGAATACCTTGTCTAAAATTTAACAAAGAGTAGGTTTTGTTGAGCTTTGCAACGCCCTTGTCTTCCAAAATAACCCAGCCAGTTAAGTACTGTAAGTAGGCAATAGCCTGTTTTTCGGAAAGGTGGGGTTTGGGGGCTGAGCAGCAGCTATCACCTTCTTCTGCGTGATCATGATGATCATGTGTGTGGTTCATAGGTGTTTCCTTGGCACTGGATTTGCTTATGTCTATTTATACCACATGTTTGCTGTAGTAATGGAATTACCCCTCGGTATGTGATGTAAGGGTTTACAACGGATTGTTTACAGGTAGCTCTTTATGAATTTATTTCAAAAATTATTTACAAGTCAAAAGAAAAGGCAACCTGCTAAGAGCCTTCCTGAGGAGGCTGCACGTATTTACTCCCAGTTATATGGTTTAAAGAATGCAAGGCATTTTGCTTGGTGTCGGTTTGGGAGAGATGAAGTTGCTTACCAAAGCATGATCATTGATATTAATGTGGAAGAGCGATTACTCATTTTAGATGAGCCCTTTGGAATGCCAGCTAGCTTTTTCTGGTCTCCCGGGATGCCTATTCACGTCGAAATTAAAGATTACGAAACAAGAATTAGCTTTAAGAGCAGATTCGTTCGCTTGCAACCAGAAGAGTCAGGCGATGGTAATAAAATGATGATTGCTTGGCCTGCTGAAGTAGAGTCGCATCAGCGTAGAAGTATCTTTAGGGTGAGTTTTCATGAAGGTGATGCTGTACCTATGATCCAGTTTATGGATATTTCATCTGATTTGCTTCCATGTTTGGACTTGAGTTTTCAAGGTGTAGGCGTGGCGGTACCTGATGAGATTAGTTCGCAAATGTATCCTGGGCAGAACCTCGTTATTCAATTGTGGTTGCCGAATCTGGATCCTATAGTTGCCAAACTACATATTAAGAGGTTGGATCATATTGAAGACCTGGGTGTATCATCTATGGGTGGCGTCATCGAAGGTATAGATGCGGCATCAAAACGAGTTGTTGATAAGTTTTTACTTGCTGCACAGCGTCGAGAACTTAGAAGTAAAGTAAGCTAGATCTTTTAGAGAAAGGGGTTGCGGATATGGCGGGCCCGGCAGGACTCGAACCTGCAACCCTCGGCTTCGAAGGCCGATGCTCTATCCAGTTGAGCTACGGACCCGCAATGTGCAGTTAAGACTACCTCAAAAAATGATTTTTGCCAAGCTGGCATCCATTCTTTTTATTGATATTTTCAAATTCTTACCTTTTTTGTAGATTCATTTGATCAACTGTATTAAATACACCCCTTAGGGGCTTGCTTGCTGCAAGCGACTCGGCTACAAATGAACTAATGGGCATTGTTAGTTGTAATTTTCTTTGCCTTTTAAATGGACGTTGATCATCAATAAGGGGTAATGGCATGTCTGATACAGTAGCAAAACAAGAATCAGTTTATGAATTTAGTGCAATGCGTTTGCATGGAGAAGAAGAATCGCTGTCTCAGTATAAAGGCCAAGTTTTGCTTATCGTAAACACTGCCAGCAAGTGCGGTTTTACGAATCAATATGCAGGTCTTGAAAGTCTCCAAAAAGAACTTCATGACAAGGGGTTTTCAGTTCTGGGGTTCCCATGTAATCAGTTTGGTTCTCAAGAGCCAGGTTCAAGTGATGAAATTAAGTCCTTTTGCCAGTTGAACTACGGCGTCAGCTTTCCAATGTTCGATAAGGTTGATGTTAATGGGCAAGATGCTCACCCACTTTTCACTTTTTTAAAGAAGAAAGCACCTGGTGTTATGGGTACTGAGGGGGTGAAGTGGAATTTCACTAAATTCCTAGTCAATAAAGACGGCAAAGTTGTAGAGCGCTTTGCACCTCAAACTAAACCTGAAAGTATCAAAGCGGCCATTGAGTCCTTACTATGATCATATAAAGTTATAGTTATTAATAGAGAAGTGAGTTTCACAGGGAAAAACTATGAGTAAAAACATTCCAGCCATTAAAAGTATTTTTCAAAACCTATGGGCTGATTATGTCAATTTGAATCCAAATATTAATAAAATTCATTCGCTGATCGAAAAGCAGGGTGAAAGTATTATTAATGACCATATCGCTTTTAGAACTTTTGGTCTTGATGGTATTCGTGTAGAAGACTTGGCTAAGTTCTTTCTTGATTTAGGGTATACCTATGGTGGGGACTATCATTTTGAAGCTAAAAAACTAAAAGCAAAACATTTAGATGCGCCAGATCCTAGTTTGCCGAAAATTTTCATTAGTGAGCTTATTTTAGAGCAATGCTCTGAAAGGCTTGTTGAAACTGTTCAGGCTGTTATAAGTCAGGCTGAAGAGGGGTATTTTGACAAGGTTGATTACCTATGGAACGGACGCCCTTGGAGCCCTATTTCATATCAAGTGTATGATGTTCTCCGACAAGAATCTGAATATGCAGCATGGATGTATGTTTTCGGCTACAGGGCTAATCATTTTACAGTTAACGTTAATCAGTTAAATAACTTTAAAGATTTAGCTTCTTTGAATGATATGTTGAAAAAAAATGGGGTGGTTTTAAATCAAAGTGGTGGTGAGATAAAAGGGGGCGAGTCCGTCTATTTGTCACAGTCTTCAACTATGGCAGATAAAGTGAATATTGAGTTTGTCGAAGGTACTTATCAAGTACCATCATGTTTTTATGAATTTGCTCATCGACATGAAATGCCAAATGGTAAAATATATGGCGGGTTTGTTGCTGATAATGCAGATAAGATTTTTGAAAGCACTAACTCTAAATAGATATAGGTTATCGATAAAGTCGCTCGATAAATTAAGCGACTTTTAGAACTCAAAGCTCAGCTTATGCTGAGCTTTGTAGTTTTTCATATTTAGCCATTAATTCTTCTTGAGTCTCTTCGTTGTTAGGATCAAGAGGAATACAATCAACAGGGCATACTTGCTGGCATTGCGGCTCATCGAAGTGGCCTACGCATTCTGTACAAAGTTTAGGATCAATAACGTAAATTTCATCACCTGGAGAAATTGCTTCATTTGGACATTCTGGTTCGCATACATCGCAGTTGATGCATTCATCAGTAATTATGAGAGACATCGAGAAACCTCACTCTAAATAGTTATCTTAATTAAATTTTTCACGTAAAGCCGTTGCCACTACAGGGTGGACAAACTCTTCAATTGGGCCGTTCAGTGATGCAATTTCTCGAACCAGTGTTGAAGAGATAAATGTGCGGTCTTCGCTAGGCGTTAAAAATACCGTTTCCATTTGAGGGCAAATCTTACGATTCATGTTTGCCAGCTGAAATTCAAACTCAAAGTCAGACATGGCACGAAGCCCTCTCAGGATATTATATGTATTTTGCTTCTGAGCGAAAGTGATGAGTAACTCTTCGAAACCAATAATCGTAATATTATCAAGATGAGCTAACGCTTTTTCTGCAAGATCAACTCTTTGTTCTAAAGTAAAAAGAGGCTGTTTCTTTGGGCTTTTAGCAATGGCAACAGTAACATGGTCAAAAAGTTTGGTTGCACGTTCAATCAAATCGGAATGGCCAAGGGTGATTGGGTCAAAAGTGCCTGGATAAATTATACGTTTCATAAATAGCGTCCTCAGCAAGTTGCCACATAGTAACCTTAGCAGTAGAGGCAATCAAGTAAGCGTATTTTTATGGGAGTTTTTGGTGCAATTTTAACTAATAATACTTTGAAAAGGCCTCATTATCTGGCATAGTAGCAGATCAATTGGCGAATAGTTTAAACCAGTTTTGAATGGTCAGTTTATAGATCCTGAAAAAGACAGTTTTTATATTAAAAGTGAGAGCATGCTATTTGTTCATTTATTTTTTAATATGACTTGCTATTTTTGAAGGTATATTGTGGGTAAAGCGTGAATTGAGGCTAAAAAATGGCAATTGAAGAGTTATCAGGCGCTGAGATGGTAATCAGAACCCTTGCAGACGAAGGGGTTAAATATATTTTCGGTTATCCAGGTGGTGCCGTACTTCATATTTATGATGCATTGTTTCAGCAATCAGATGTCGAACATATTCTCGTAAGACATGAGCAAGCTGCTGCGCATGCTGCAGACGGCTACGCTCGAGTTTCTGGTGAGCCAGGTATTGTCCTCGCGACTTCAGGTCCAGGTGCAACAAATACTATCACTGGTATTGCAACGGCTTACATGGACTCAATCCCAATGGTCGTCATTACAGGTCAGGTTCCATTGAGCTTGATCGGTGAAGATGCTTTCCAAGAAACTGACATGGTTGGCGTATCCAGACCAATCGTGAAGCACAGTTTCCTTGTACGTCATGCGTCGGATATCCCTGCGACGATTCAGAAAGCACTTTACATTGCAACAACTGGTCGACCAGGCCCTGTTGTTGTTGATATTCCAAAAGATATCACTAATCCAAATGAGAAATTCCCGTACCAGAGACTCAAAAAAGTTTCTCTACGTTCTTATAACCCTGTTGTAAAAGGTCATACAGGGCAAATTAAAAAAGCACTACAAGCATTACTTCAGGCTAAAAAGCCAATTATTTATGCTGGTGGTGGTGTTGTTCAAGGTAACGCTGCGCAAGAACTTAAAGAGTTGGCTTTAGCGCTAGGTGTCCCTGTTACTAACACACTCATGGGGCTTGGTGCATTCCCAGGTAACCATGAAAACTTTGTTGGCATGTTAGGTATGCATGGTACTTACGAAGCTAACATGGCGATGCATGATTCGGACTTCATTTTGGCCGTAGGTGCTCGATTTGACGACCGCGTTACAAATAACGTAAAGCGTTTCTGTCCGAATGCAACGATTGTACATACAGATATTGATCCTGCGTCGATTTCTAAGACGGTTCAGTCTCATATTCCAATTGTAGGTGAAGCTAACTGGGTTCTTAAAGAATTCAAGCGCTTATACCAAGCTAGTCCTCAGAAGCTTGATGCTGAAGCACTTAAGCAGTGGTGGTCGCGAATTAATGGATGGAGAGCTCGTAACTGTTTAGGATATGAGCAGGCAGAAACTGGTACAATCAAGCCGCAGCATGTTATTAAGACACTATATGATGTAACTGGTGGTGAGGCAATCATCACTTCTGACGTTGGTCAGCATCAGATGTTTGCCGCTCTGTACTACAAGTACCATAGACCTCGTCAGTGGATTAACTCTGGCGGTCTGGGCACAATGGGTTTTGGTTTGCCAGCAGCGATGGGTGCGGTTTACGCTGATCGTAATGCAACAGTTGCTTGTGTTACTGGTGAAGGTTCTATTCAAATGAATATTCAGGAGCTTTCAACATGTGCACAATATGGCTTACCTGTAAAAATCATTAACCTTAATAATGAATATTTAGGTATGGTTAAGCAGTGGCAAGATATGAACTATGGAGGTCGTTACTCGTCCTCTACGTATCAGAACTCTTTACCAGATTTTGTAAAGCTTGTTGAAGCCTATGGTCATGTTGGTATCCGTGTCACACGTGTAGAAGACTTAGAAGCCGCTATGAAAGAATGCTTTGCGCAAAAAGACAGACTTGTGTTTATGGACATTCAGATTGATAGAGATGAACACGTTTATCCTATGCAGATCAAAGATGGCGCTATGAGAGACATGTGGTTGACGAAAACAGAGCGGAGCTAAATGATATGCGACGAATTATTTCAGTTTTAATGGAAAATGAGGCCGGCGCTTTATCTCGAGTAGTTGGGCTGTTTTCGCAAAGAAGTTACAATATTGAATCACTAACGGTAGCGCCCACAGAGGATGAAACGTTATCCCGTCTGACCCTGACAACAACAGGTGATGACAAAGTGCTCGAGCAGATTACCAAACAGTTAAACAAGCTTATCGAGGTTGTGAAGCTGGTAGACCTTACCGATGGTCCGCATGTAGAGCGAGAGTTGATGCTTGTGAAGATAAGAGCAAGCGGAGAAGGACGTGCCGAAGTTAAGAGGACAACTGACATTTTCAGGGGTCAAATTGTTGATGTAGGCACCGATCTATATACGGTACAGCTAACAGGTACGAGCGATAAGCTCGATGCGTTCCTGGCAGCTATTGGTCGTAGTTTGATTGTTGAAGTAGTGCGTTCTGGTGTTTCTGGTATTGCCAGGGGCGAAAGAATGTTAACGATCTAATCAGGCTGCTGGTCGTATGGGTTACAAGCATTTTGCTTGAAAAAGAAATATCTACGAGGAAAATTTTATGAAAGCTTATTATGAACAAGATTGCGACATTTCAATCATCAAAGGTATGCGCGTTGCAATCCTAGGTTACGGTTCACAAGGCCACGCTCACGCTAACAACCTTAAAGATTCAGGTGTTTCTGTTGTTGTTGGTCTACGTGATGGTTCTAGCTCTGCAGCTAAAGCTAAAGCGTCTGGTCTAGAGGTTGCTCCAGTTGCTGAAGCTGTTGCTGGTGCTGATCTTGTTATGATTCTTCTTCCAGATGAATCTCAAGCTGACGTTTATAACAACGAAATCAAGCCAAACCTTAAAGAAGGTGCTGCTCTTGCTTTTGCTCATGGCTTTAACATTCACTTCGGTCAAATCGAAGCACCTAAGTCAAACGACGTTATCATGATCGCTCCAAAGGGTCCTGGTCATATGGTTCGTTCTACGTTTGAGCAAGGCGGTGGTGTACCATCTCTAATTGCTGTTTACCAAGACGCTTCTGGTCGTGCAAAAGAAATCGCTCTTTCTTATGCTATGGCTAATGGTGGTGCTCGTGCGGGTATCCTAGAAACTAACTTCCGTGAAGAAACTGAAACTGATCTATTTGGTGAGCAAGCGGTTCTTTGTGGTGGTGCTTCTGCGCTAGTACAAGCTGGTTTCGAAACTCTAGTTGAAGCTGGTTATGCTCCAGAAATGGCTTACTTCGAGTGTCTACATGAGCTTAAGCTTATTGTTGACCTAATGTACTACGGTGGTATTTCTGATATGCGTTACAGCATCTCAAATACAGCTGAGTATGGCGATCTTACTCGTGGCCCACGTGTAATCACGGATCAAACTAAAGTTGAAATGAAGAAAATCTTGAAGGAAATTCAAGATGGTGAGTTCGCTAAAGAATTTATTCTTGAGAACAAAGCTAACTTCGCAACTATGAAGGCTAAGAGACGTCATGGTGAAGAGCATCAAATCGAAGTTACAGGTGCAAAACTTCGTTCTATGATGTCTTGGATCAAGAACCAGAAGGTTGTAGATAAAGAGAAAAACTAACCTCCAGATTTATTGTTGAGCTGGACCAAGGTAATTGTATTGCGTCCTCCATGTTGCTTATGTATAAGTGAAAACAGCACTAATGAAACTCAGGACAGCGGGTCATTGGTGCTGGTATGTACTCTACATTCAACAATAAATTGGAGGAAACTATGAAAAAATCAAAGATGATTGCTATTGTTGGTCTAGTATTTTCAGCGGTAATGATGACTGGCTGCCTTCAGGGCCCGGTTGCGGATGGTGGATTCTCACTCTTCCCTAACGGTGTATACTTTGATAATAATAACTAATTCTTAAAAGAGTAAGACTCGCGATAAGAACTAGTTTTTGAAGTATTCAAGAATTAAAAAAGGGTTGTCTCTATGAGGCAGCCCTTTTTTTATGTCAAAACAAAGGAGAATGTAATGGGTAGTGATAAAGAAACAGGTTCTAATAATCAGATACCTCATGAAGAGTTGCGTGAACTTGAGGGTGTAACTTTTGAGGTTGAAGAGCCAGAGCTGCATGGTGATAAGAAAGTAAGACGTAAAGGTGTTTATTTATTGCCAAACCTATTCACAACAGCAGCATTATTTTCTGCGTTTTATTCAATCATTGCTTCAACGAAAGGGCAGTTTGAGCTTGCAGCGATTGCTATTTTTGTTGCCATGGTGCTTGATGGGCTTGATGGGCGAATAGCTCGTATGACAAACACTCAGAGCGCGTTTGGCGCTGAATATGATAGCTTGTCTGATGTGATGGCGTTTGGTTTGGCTCCAGCGCTTTTAGCGTACAATTGGGCCTTGAAGGACTACGGTAAAGTGGGTTGGATGTTATCGTTCATCTTTGTTGCCTGTGCAGCGCTAAGGCTTGCTCGATTTAATGTGCAGATTGGCAGTGTGGATAAGAAGTATTTTATCGGTTTACCAAGTCCTTTAGCTGCGGCAACTATAACATCGTTAATCTGGTTTTGTGTTGACCGTGAAAGTGGAGTCGATGTGGCTGGTTATTTTGTAGCCCCAATGGTGCTGATATCTGGGTTGTTAATGGTAAGTAATTGCAAATATGCCAGCTTTAAAGAAGTAGATTTTGCTGGTCGAGTACCATTTTTTGCAATCTTAGCAATCGTTTTGTCCTTCGCATTGTTTTTTACAGACTTGCCACTCTTTGTTTCTATTGCATCAAACGGGTATGCAATCTTTGGTTTGGTCGCATGGCTTCTAACTCGTAGAAAAAGAAGCGAAAAAAAATAAATTTTTTTTCGAAAAACTGTTGACACCTCATCGAAATCCTGTAGAATGCATTTCCACAACGACGACAAACACTTACGCAACACAGCGCAATGAGCTGAAGCGAAGGTTCGAAGTCAGACTGAGCTGGAATAGAGAGAAAGCTCGAGATCATTAAAATGTTGAACACTCACTATCGTGTGGGA
>DJZY01000014.1 GCA_002450655.1 Gammaproteobacteria bacterium UBA6940
CACTAACGAGTTGAATCCGCGAAGGCTTTTAGCCATAAATAGAGGCATAAATAGAAAGAGCTTTATTGTGCGGAATAAATGAGAAAAAAGCAAAAAAATACAAAGCATAGTATTTTTACTGAAAGAGAAGAGGCCTAGAGTTATAGAAAAGGTACTATAACCCTGTGGTGGCATGTGAATGTGTTGGTGTTTTATCGTGATTTAATTTCAAAGATATGATGCAATAAGCTTGTATTATTGCCATCGAAGAGTTCAAGCTCAACTTTCTGGCCAGGTTTAAGTTCACCAACACCTTCTGGCGTGCCTGTCATGATGATATCTTCATCAGCCAGCTTGCTCCATTGAGAGATATACTCAAACACGCTATCAGCTTTAAAAATTTGATTTTTTACATGTCCATGTTGAACTTCTTCACCATCAATTTTAAAAGTAAAGTGAAGCTCTTCGAGTTTGACGTCTAGTGCTGTGAAATTTAAAAACTGCCCAAGTACGGCACTGCCATCAAAGGCTTTCGATGCTTCCCAAGGGAGGCCTTTTTCTTTGAGTTGTTTTTGTTTTTCTCGAAGGGTGAGGTCAAGCCCAAGGGTGATTGCTTCGATTTTTTGATCTTTAAGCAAGAGCACAAGCTCAGCTTCATAATGAACTTGGCCTAGGTGACGAGGAATATAAGCTGTCGCTTCTTTTGATAGATCTTGTATGGCCGTCATTGGCTTCATAAAGATAACTGGTTCTGTTGGCAGGGCATTGCCGAGTTCCACTGCATGAGCAGCATAATTGCGACCAACGCAAAAAATACGAGCCATAATAAAGTCCTTCTAAGATGAGTGTTGAGCCAAGGCCCAATCAAGATGCTCAATAACCATGTGAATCTTTTCAATATCTTGACTCATGGTTGTCTTGCCATTGTGGCAGTCTTGCTCAATCTTTTCCAGCATCTCGTTTAGGGCATTTTTTTGATCGAGAATGGCTTTAATAATTAATGGGTCATAAGGATGGTTGCCAGCACCTATTGCCACATTACGAAGCCAGCCATAGTAACCTGTGCGTCGAATCGGCGAGCCTTGGGTTTTCTGGTCAAACTCTTTCGGCGTCCACTGAAGTCCATTGATAAGGGTTAACTGATCAAGCCCATGCCTCGGTTTAAAGTCATCTTCAATCGATATTTTTGCAAATCGGTTCCATGGGCAAAAAATTTGGCAATCATCGCAACCAAAGATACGATTACCTATGGCTTTGCGAAATGCCATAGGAATAGGGCCTTTATTTTCTATGGTGAGGTATGAAATACATTTGCGCGCATCAAGTTTGTTTGGCGCAACAATGGCATCCGTTGGGCAGACCTCAATGCAGCGACTACATCGGCCGCAATGGTTCTTTGTAGGGTTATCTCGAGCCGGTGTGTCTTTGAGTTCTTGTGAATAATCTGTTGTAGCAAAGGGCAGGTTTGTATAGATTTCACCAAGGAAAAAATAGGAGCCCCTTTTTCTATCGATGACTAAGGTGTTTTTGCCTATCCAGCCAAGGCCTGCCGCCTCTGCAGTGGCTTTTTCCATAACAGGTGCAGAATCAACAAAGGCGCGCGACTGAAATTCTGGATCATCTGGCATTTGGTTAATAAGGAGCGGCTTCAGCTTTTCCTCAATCCATTTATTAAATTGGCCAAGTCTATTGCGAAAGGTTTTATGATAATCACGACCAAGTGCATAGCGGCTTATGTATGCTTTGGTTGGGTCTTCAAGCACATCTTGGCCTGACTGATAGAAGTAGTGCATACGTAATGCGATAACACGAGTTGTGCCAGGCACGAGCATGGCTGGGCGCCAGCGCTTTTCACCATGAGCACCCATGTAGTCCATGTCACCATGAAAACCATCTTCAAGCCATTGAGTTAAGTGTTCGCCAGCTTGTTCTAGGGCAGGGTGTGGTTGGCTTACGTCGAGGACGCCAAGCCGATCAAAGCCGAAGGACTCGGCTTTGTCTTGAAGCCGTTGTAAGGCCTCTTCTGGAGTGATGGGTTGGAGCTGTTCCATAACTACTGCGCTCGTTGCTTGTCGTGTCTTTATAAAGGGTTTTATAGATTCAGAACAAACAATTCTTCGCAGTGTTATAAGGCACAAGTTATACCTGTGCCTTAATACAGCATTAGGCGTTTGTAACGTCTATAAGAAGCTCAATCCTAGCAAAGCCTTTAGGCAGCTTTTGACCAGTTTTAGCTCGGTCACCTGCGTAGTGTTGCAAGTCTTTCCAATTCATATTGAGCTTGCGTCGGCCGCAATTCACTTCCACTTTCGATTTTTCATGAATAGGCAGTACATCTACAACAGTTTCTTGGTTTTTAGCGCTAAGGTTAATTAACTTTAAGCCTTTACCTTTGCCGAGCTCTGGTAGTTCCTCAAGAGGAATCATCAGCATACGAGCTTCACTTGTTGCAATCAGCAGGTGCGAATAATCCGTACCTGCATCTAAGTGCAGTGGTGGTAGAGGTTCCGAATCACCTACATTAATACAAGCTTTACCAGACTTGTTTTTAGATGTCATTTGATCCGTCGTGGTCCTAAAGCCATAGCCAGCCATAGAGCAGAGGACAACGTTGTCATTCTTCTCTGGCATGAGCATGCCAATAAATTCAGCACCAGGTGGTGTTGTCACTTTGCTTGTGACAGGCTCACCCAAACTACGTGCAGATGGTAAGCCAACTGCTGGAATGGTATAGCTTCGACCAGTTGAATCCATAAAGATAATATTCTGGTTGGATTTACCACGAACTGCCGCGTAGTATTCATCACCGGCTTTGTAGTTCAGCTGCGTTGGGTCAATTTCATGGCCTTTAGCTGAGCGAATCCAGCCTTTTTCAGAAAGTACAACTGTAATTGGTTCAGCAGGTGTCATTTCAGACACATCAATTGCAGCAGCTTCTTCTCGTTGAACAACCATTGTACGGCGCTCGTCACCATGAAGTTTTGCATCTTCACGGATTTCTTTAACCATAAGCTGCTTCAGTTTTTTAGGTGAAGCAAGGAGTTTTTCAAGCTTCTGGCGCTCTTTTTCAAGTTCAGCCTGTTCGCCTTTAATCTTAAATTCTTCAAGCTTTGCAAGATGGCGTAGCTTAAGATCAAGAACAGCATCTGCCTGAATGTCTGTTAGACCAAAAGCAGCCATTAATTCTTTCTTAGGATGTTCTTCTTCACGAATAATACGGATTACTTCGTCAATATTTAAGAAGGCAACTAAGTAACCATCTAAGATATGTAGACGGTCAAGCACTTTTTTCAAACGGTGCTCAAGACGACGAGTAATTGTTGTCGTTCTAAATTCAATCCACTCAGTTAAAAGTGTGAGCAAGTTTTTCACTTGAGGGCGGCCGTCTAAGCCAATCATGTTTAAGTTAACACGGTAGTTGCGCTCAAGATCAGTTGTCGCAAACAAGTGACCCATGAGGCGTTCGCCATCAATGTTTTGTTCTGCTTTGCTCTTTTTGTTCGCTGTCACTAACACAAGACGAATTGGATTTTCATGATCTGATTCATCACGAAGATCAAGCAGAAGTGGTAATTTTTTCGCATTCATCTGCGCTGCAATTTGCTCAAGCACTTTTGCAGGGGATGTTTGGAAAGGTAGAGAATGAATAATAATATTATTCTGTTCGTACTCATATTGAGCACGCATCTTAAAGCTGCCTTTACCTTGCGTATAAATTTGCTGAAGCTGCTCTGGTGGCGTAATTATTTCTGCGCCAGTTGGAAAATCTGGTGCTTGAATAAATTGCGTTAAATCTTCAACAGATGCTTTTGGGTTTTCAATTAAATGACAGGTCGCATCCACAACTTCGTTTAAGTTGTGTGGCGGGATGTCTGTGCTCATACCAACTGCGATACCCATACCACCATTTAATAAAATATGTGGCAGGCGAGCAGGGAGTACTTTTGGTTCATTTAATGAATCGTCAAAGTTTGGTTGCCAATCAACAGTGCCTTGACCAAGTTCGCTGAGTAGAACACTTGTAAATTTGGATAAACGAGATTCAGTGTAACGCATTGCAGCGAATGACTTAGGGTCATCTGGAGAACCCCAGTTGCCTTGGCCATCAACTAACGGATAGCGGTATGAGAATGGCTGTGCCATTAATACCATCGCTTCGTAACAAGCGCTGTCACCATGTGGATGGAATTTACCAAGAACGTCACCAACGGTTCTTGCAGACTTTTTATGCTTTGATGTTGCATTTAAACCAAGCTCGGACATGGCGTATACAATACGTCTTTGAACTGGTTTAAGACCATCACCAATGTGTGGTAAAGCCCTATCAAGAATAACGTACATCGAATAATCGAGATACGCTTTTTCCGTAAATTGCCGAACCGGTAGCTTTTCAACCATATCCGCAACTAAATCTCGTGTCATGAATCCTTCCTATTGTCGATGATAAGGGTGTTGGTGAGTGATACTCCAGGCTCTAAAAATCTGTTCTGCTAATACTACTTTGGCCAGAGTATGAGGCATGGTCAGACGTCCAAGAGACCAGAACTCACGGCAAGACTGTCGAATATCTGGTGCTAAGCCTTCAGGCGCACCAATGACAAACACAGGTCTTTGACTTTGGTTTATACATTGTTGAATTTTATCGGCAAACTCGTAAGAATCAAGTGTTTTACCTTGCGGGTCTAAGCCAATAACATAATCATTTGGCTTGAAAACCTTTAAAACCTGAGTTGCTTCTTTGTCGATAGCTTTTTGTTCACGACCAGAAACACGCTTCACCAGTGGAATATGATGATGTTCAATATTCCACGGGTGCACACATCGTTGCATATAATCTTGAAACGCTTGGTCAACCCAGGCTGGGTTTTTTTGGGAAATACTGCAGATGCCTATACTCATTCTGCATCTTGTTCCTGTTGACCTTGTGGGCGAGCTTTCCACAGCTTCTCAATTTCATAGAATTCACGAGTTGCTGGAACCATGACATGTACGATAACGTCGCCAAAATCAACAAGAACCCATTCTGCAGTGTCTTCACCTTCAACACCAAGTGCTTTGAATGCGAATTTTTCTTTTACTTTATCGGCAACTGTACGTGCGATAGAAGCAACGTGACGAGTGGATGTGCCTGAAGCAACAATCATTGTGTCTGCAAAGTTAGCAGCGCCTTTAAGGTCGATTGTTGTCACTTCTTTACCTTTAGCGTCATCGATTGCAGTTTCGATAAGCTGAACAAGTTCTTCGTGTTTGAATTCTACTGTAGGTGTGTTTTCAACTGTCATGGTGTAATGCCTATTTTTGACTAAATCTAGTTTTTACTTAATTGCTGATGTTCTTTAATCCACTCTGATACCGCTATAGGCACCATATCTTCTAAACACCCTTGATCTTTTAATACATCGCGAATCGCTGTTGAAGAGTAAGGCCAGCCTGGGGTTTCAAGCCAGATAACGTCCGTATCCAGTTGATATTCTTGGGCTGAAAGTTGCTCTTTTTCGGCATTCTGCCGTGGAAAAACAGCAATCTTACACAATCTTTCGATCTTTTGCCATTCGTGCCAGCGTTTAAAGCTTTGAAAAGAGTCACCACCAATGATTAAAGTCAGCTCAAGTGGTGTCCTTTGTGCCTTATAAGAGTCATGGAGGGATACTAATGATCGATAGGTAAAACTGGGTTGTGGCAGTTCGCTTTCAAGCCGAGATACTTCTAACCAAGGTAAGTGTTTGGTTGCCTGTTCGAGCATATGTATTCTGTCTTCATAAGAAAACTGACTTTTAGCTTTATGAGCAGGGGAGTAGGTTGGGACTAATAATATACGATCAAGCTTTAATTGGTCCCAGGCTGCCTTGGCCATTTCTAAATGACCAAGGTGGAATGGATCAAATGCGCCGCCAAAGAAGCCAATTTTCACCTTGTTTCGCCTTGGCCGTACACAACATATTTCTCAGTTGTTAAGCCTTCAAGGCCAACAGGGCCACGGACATGAAGTTTATTGGTAGAAATACCAATTTCAGCACCTAGGCCATACTCAAATCCATCCGCAAAACGAGATGAAGCATTGACCATAACGCTGGCTGCATCAACGGCACGAAGGAAGTGTTGTGCGCGAGTGTAGTTTTCGGTCACGATCACTTCTGTATGGTTTGAACCATAAGCTGCTATATGCTCGATTGCTTCTTGCATATCTTCAACTAATTTGATGCTGAGAATCGGCGCAAGGTATTCTGTTGCCCAATCATCTTCAGTTGCTTCAACTGCTGCAACACCCTGTGCCTGTGCTAGCGCATAAGCTGCAGGGCAGCAACGTAGTTCAACTTCTTTTGCTTGGTATTCAGGCAAAAGCTTTTCAAACACAGTCTTTGCAATAGCTTTGTTTACAAGCAGTGTTTCCATTGCATTACACACGCCGTAACGATGTGTTTTAGCATTGACTGCAATTGATACTGCTTTTTCAAGGTCGGCACTGTCATCGATATAGGTGTGACAAATACCATCAAGGTGTTTAATCACTGGCACAGACGCAAGATTATCAACAAGGCTTACAAGCCCTTTACCACCACGAGGGATGACCACATCAATATAGTCTTTTGCTTGTAGAAGAAGGCCAACCACTTTCCGGTCTAGCTGCTCAACAAGCTGAATGGCGCCTTGAGTAATACCAACATTGACAGCAGCTTCGTTTAAAAGCTTTGCCAATATCGTGTTTGAATGGATCGCATCAGAGCCGCCACGTAAAATAATGGCATTGCCAGATTTAATAGCCAGCGCTGCTGCTTCTACAGTCACATTCGGGCGAGATTCGTAAATCATGGTAATAACGCCAATTGGCATTCTCATTTTACCAACTTTAATACCGCTTGGTTGTGTGTTGAGTTGGGAGATGCTGCCAACAGGGTCTGGCAACTGAGCAACTTGATTAAGTTGTTCTACAAGACCATTCAAAAGCTTTTCACCAATAGTAAGACGATCAATAAAGGCATCGTCTTTTCCATCTTGCTTGGCTTTTTCAAGATCTTTTGCATTGGCTTCGATAATGGGGCCATGGTTCTCACTGATCAGGCGTGCTGATTCTAAAAGCCATTGGTTTTTCTGGCCTGTAGAAAGAATACAGAGCTGTTGAGCTGCTTTTTTTGCTGCTTGGCCAAGGCTTGCAACATATTCTTCAAACTGCTGTTCTTCAGTTGTATGAGACATGGTTTTCCCTTTTCATCTTAATAAATCGAAAAATCATTCTAAGCCTGATTGATCTTGCCAATCAAGGCTTAAAGCCTTAAGAGATACTCTTTAAACAGGCTTTTAATTGGTTTATAAGAGGTTGAATTTTCGATAATGCTAATCGTTCATTAGGTTTGTGTGCCCAATCAATACTGCCTGGGCCTAAAATAAATGGGTGATGGCCTTGCTCCTGTAAAAAAGGTGCTTCTGTTACAAAGTTGGTTGAGACAAGTGGCTGTTGCGTGAGATCCGTGAGAAGTTTGGAAAACGCTGGTACCTGTGTTTCTTCGTAAGGCGGGCAAAACTCTTGTGTAATAATCTCAAGGCTTGTGCCTGGTACGGCTTCTTCCATCCCTTGCAGGCGTTGTTTAAATTCTTGATCAAGCATGGCCTGTGGCATATTTGGCAGTAAGCGCATATCTAGCATAAGCTCGCACTTGTCGCAGATCACATTTGAATTATCGCCACCATGAATACAGCCAAAATTAAATGTTGGATGTGGGATTTTAAAAGTATGGTTGACGTGAGTTGTTTGCCATTCTTTTTTCCAATCCATTACTTTGCCAATGACCCAGTGTGCAGCTTCAATGGCATTTGCACCTAAACTCGGATTGCTGGCATGACCACGCACACCTTTAATAATAAGCTTGGTTGTTAAAACGCCTTTATGCGCATAAATAGCTTGGCCGTCACTCGGCTCGCCAATAATAACCTGATGAGATTTAATATTGAGTTTTGAGAGGGCGCGTGCGCCGTCCATTGTGGTTTCTTCATCACTGGTTGCAATGAGTGTAATAGGGGCTTTTAAGGTGTCTTTGCCTTGTTCATTTAAAGTCTCAGCAATGGCTTGTAATGCAATTGGGAAAAAACCTTTCATGTCGCAGACACCAAGGCCAAACCATTCATCATTTATAATTTTGAGATCAAAGGGGTCTGTATTCCAATCATCTTCCATATAGCCAACTGTGTCAGTATGGCCGGCAAACATAATACCTTTTAAGTTTGGATCAAATTGATTTTCATTTGGAACAATTTGTGCAATGAGATTGTATTTACCTTCTGCAACTTTTTGTACGTGAGTAGTCATGCCTATGTTTTCGCACCATTCGCACAAGAGGTCTATTACAGCTTTGTTGGATTCATCTTTTGATGGGGTATAACTGCTGACGGAGCGTGCGGCAACCAGCTCTTGGAGCATTTGATGCAAGCTTGGGAGCTTGTATTGGCTTTGATGCTCATTCATCACAAATGCTTCTAGTTGAGTCTGGGGTGTTGAACTCATTGGGATTCCTCTGTGTTTTGCAATTGATTGAGATGCAAGCATAATCTTGGTATGCTGCATCTACTTCTTACGTAATCGGTATTCTTACCGTTTAATGTAAAGATTATTTTACACCTTATTGAGATGACATGCCTCTTTGGTTAAACGCCTTTATGTCGTTAGGTCATGCTTAATATAACGATAGGGATACATCTATGAACACTACATCTTTTTTTAATGAGTTACCACAGCAGGTTATGCCAGTTATCACTGTGCCTAATGATGATGCTGTTAAGCCAATGATTGATGCAATCGTTGCTGGTGGATGTAAAGTCCTTGAGATTACACTGCGCACACCTGCTGGTCTTAAGGCCATTTCTTATGCTCGTGAAGCATACCCTGAATGTGCAGTTGGTGCTGGTAGTGTTTTAAACCCAGATCATTATAAAGCTGCTGTTGATGCTGGTGCACAATTCCTTATTTCTCCAGGTGCTACAGACAGTCTTTACGCTGCTCATAAAGCAAATCCAGTGCCTTGGTTGCCAGGTGTAGCTAATGCAAGTGATCTAATGAAGGCTGTTGAAAATGGTCTTGATCAAGTTAAATTTTTCCCTGCAATGACCCTTGGCGGTCTTCCAGCTATTAAGAATTACGCTGGTGTTTTTCCTCATGTGTCTTTCTGCCCAACAGGGGGCGTAAAGCCTGAAGCTGCTTCTGAGTGGTTGGCCGAAAAGATGATTTTTGCTGTTGGTGGCTCTTGGTTTACACCTGCTGACCTTGTGAACGCTGGTGACTGGAAAGCCCTAGAAGCACATATTGCAAAATTCTGGGCTAGCTTTAAATAAGCCCTTAGGCCTAATATCAGCCCATAAAAAAAGCCCATTTGAATGGGCTTTTTTTATGGGCAAGTATGTATTAGACGCTCTATTTTTCAATAAGAATATCTTCGCTCCAGTCTTGCGTTACAAGTTTGCCAATAAGCTTTTCATCTTGAACATGAAGCTCTAACCAACTTGCATTAGGGTGCCAGTCACTCAATACAATTCGTGGGTAGATATCTTGGTGGACTGCTGGTCTATGAGTGTGACCATGAATTAATGCATCAGCCTGGTGTTGCTGCATAAAGGCTTTGAGCGTAAGAGGGTCTACATCAAGAATATCCATCTCTTTTATTGAGTTGGCTTCTTTGCTTTGGTCGCGAATTTGTTGTGCAATAGCAGTGCGCTCTTCAATTGTTTTTGAGAGTAAATGTGCTTGCCACTCTTTATTGCGAACCATAGTTCTAAACTTCATGTACTCTACATCTTGAGTGCATAAATGGTCGCCATGACATAAAAGAAGATTAAAGCCCTTGTAATTGACTTGGGTTACCTCTTCTAGGTTTTCAATATCGCAGTAGTCTTCAAAACCTTTATTAATGAGAAAATCACGGTTGCCATGAATAAAATAGGTTTTAATGCCAAGCTCTTTAAGTGGCTTCAGTGTTGTTTGTAGCCAAAGAGATACATCAATAGCATCATCACCAATCCATGCCTCAAATAAATCGCCAAGGATAAACAGCGCTTTAGTTGCGGCAGGGTGTTCTTTTATTTTTTCAAGTAGGTCATGGAATGCTTGCGTAATGTCTGGTTGGCGCGGATCAAGATGAAGATCAGAGATAAAAAAGAGGGCATCAGTATTTATATTCATAGTGATTCTGTCTGAAATGGGTTAATAGTGAGATGCCTCATCAATCATTTTCTTTCATGAGGCATATAAAAAAGGGAGCATCACACTCCCTTTTATGGACTATAAGATCAATGATTACTCAGCTTCGATGATCTTAACAGACTCAATAACAACGTTCTCACGTGGAACGTCTTGGTGGCCACGACGGTTACCTGTTGGTACCTGACCAATAGCTTGAAGCACGTCTTTACCTTCAATAAGGTTACCGAATACACAGTAGCCCCAACCTTGCATTGTTTTAGACTTGTAGTTTAAGAAACCATTGTCAGCAAGGTTAATAAAGAATTGAGATGTTGCAGAATGAGGATCGCTTGTACGAGCCATAGCAATGCTACCTAGCGTATTCTTTAGACCGTTATCTGCTTCGTTTTCAATTTGCTTATTATTGCGCTTTTGTTCCATATCTTCAGTAAAACCACCACCTTGGATCATAAAACCTGGGATAACACGGTGGAAGATTGTTTGTGAGAAGAAGTCTGATTTTACATACTCAACAAAGTTAGCCACAGTTTTTGGCGCTTTTTCTGGGTAGAGTTCAAGTTTCATGGCGCCGCGGTTTGTGTTGATTTCAACAACGACAGTTTTTGGGGCTGTTGCTTCTGTCATGGTGATTCCTTACATTTCAGTTAGTTTTTCAAGTGTGAAGAGTTTTACATTTTAAGACAAGATATTCAAGCTGTTCTCAGTCTGCTGCTGTTGAATTGGATATTTTTATCAGAAGCTGCCCTAGTATAAGTGATTACAAATAACCACTATATGGGATATTGGCAATCTTATATAGTGGTAAAATACTTATACGGTTGTCAGTAAGTCTATAATTTTGTTGTTAATTTGGTTTGATGCATAAAAAATGGTCGATTTACCTGCTATTCTTATAGAAACGGCACGGAATACCGTTATAGAGAGTAATTCAGGGAAGGAATCAAGGTTGATGAAACCGTCATTACTGTTCATTGAGGACGATTTACTGCAGTCTGACATCATTATGTCTTATCTTGAGCAAGAGTTTGAAACTGTGCATGTCACAGATTGCTTTAAGGCTCAAAGTGAACTTAAAAAGAAGAAGTTTGACGTGGTGCTGACTGACTATATGCTGCCAAAGATGAATGGTCTTGAGTTTATACAATACCTGCATTCTGAGCACCTTAGAATTCCGGCTGTTCTTTTAACTGCAAGTAATAACGTTCGTACCGCTTTTGAGGCGCTGCGAATAGGCGCTTACGATTTTTTAAGTAAAGACATAGGTAATTGTTTTTTAGAATTACTGTGTCCTGTGCTTCACAGAACACTGAAACAATACAAGTTGAATAAACATATGAGCGATGCAATGCGCATTGTTGAAGAAGAAAAAAATACTGCTCTTGAAGTCTGCGATTCTATGTCCCAAGGGATTGTAATTGTAGATTCTAATGGTTTTGTTTCTTACAGCAATATCTACTTTAAAAATCATCTTGCACCATTGTTTGAAGGCGGCCTTGAAATAGGTGATAGCCTAGAGACTCTCTTGCAGCTGATCATGTCAAAACAAATTCATGAGCTCTATGATTTGTTCAATGATCTTGGCTCGTTTATGAACGAATTGCAGAACCCTAGTCGCATAGTGGAAATTGCAGTTGGTTGTTTTTTCTATGATGTAAGTCTTAAAAAACTCAGTAATTCCTCTTACGCCATTATATTTAAAGATATTACGCAGCAAAAAATGGAAGCTAATGCACTTAACGCTATTTTAAGTTACTCGCCAGTGCCGATTGTGACTACAGATGGCGAAGGGCATGTCATCTTCGCTAACAAAATGGCTTACGATCTTACTGGCTATTCATATGAAGATTTGGCGAAAAATAATATAAATCAACTTTTTCATATTGAAGGTCTTCATTTTTCTAATGGCATGTTTGATGATGTGCAAGAATATGGTGAAAACACAAAGTACGAGCGTCAATATGTGCAAACAGCAGATCAAAGGTCTATACCAGTTGATATTTCAATTAGTGCTGTGAATATATTTGGTCGTAAAAATATTGTGTTTTCATTTGTCGATGTGACATCGACTGTTGCTTCCGAAAAGCGCATGCTAGAAGCAAGTAAGCTTACTCAATCCATTATCGAAAGTTCACCTTTTAGTATTATTGCCACTGATACCGAAGGCCAGATACTTGCTGTAAGTCCAGCTTTAGAAAAACTCCTTTGGTATTCCAAAGATGAAATTGTTGGTGATCATTCCATCTCGATGTTTTTGGATCAATATGAACTTGAGCATGCCCTACATGCAAGTGAAGATGAAGGTAATCCTGCTTCAACCATGGATATTTTAATAGGCAAGGCTCACGATAATGTTGTTGAATCCCGTGAGTGGACATGTGTCCGTAAAGATGGTTCTACAGTTCCAATTAGTTTAACGGCGTCAGTATTAAAATCTCATGATAATACGATAACAGGTTATGTCTTTATTCTACTTGATATCACTGAACAGAAAAAAGCCCATGAATATATTACTCATATAGCTCATCATGATGAATTAACAGGTTTACCAAACCGTTCTTTAATGCGAGACCGTATTCAAAATAATATTGCACGCCTGAAGCGCTACGACGAAAAGTTTGCAGTATTATTAATTGATCTCGATCATTTTAAACGTATAAACGATTCTTTAGGGCACATGGCAGGTGATGAACTGCTTAAAGAGGTGAGTGCCCGTATGCGCAACTGTCTGCGCGAATCTGATACTGTTTGTCGCATTGGTGGTGATGAATTCGTTGTTATTCTTAATAATATTGATACTACAAATGATGTAGAAGTTATTGTTAAAAAGATTATTCATGCTGTTTCTGAGCCTGTAAAGATAGGTCAAAATACAATTATGGTGACCTTTAGTCTTGGTGTGAGCATGGCGCCAGATCACTCATCCGATTTAGATGACTTATTGCGGTTTGCCGATATTGCAATGTATGCCGCTAAAAATAAAGGACGAAATAATTTTCACTTCTTTTCTGAGGCGTTAGAGCTTGAAAGCATGCAAAAAATGTTTGTAGAGCAATCCTTGTATTCTGCATATGAGAATAAGCATCTTGTCATGCATTACCAGCCTCAAATTGATATGAAAACAAATCAAATTGTTGGTTTTGAATCTTTAATTCGATGGGTGAGCCCTGAGCGTGGTGTTATTTATCCAGATCAATTCTTATCAAGTGCTGAAACCTCTGGCTTTATTGTGACGCTTGGTGAATGGATCATGAGTCAATCTATTGCTGATGTGAAGCGTTTGTCCCTTCAAGATGGACGTCAGTATAAGATCGCAGTGAATGTGTCTGCGCGTCAATTCGATAAAGCTAACTTTGTTGAGCGTGTGCTGACTATTTTACAAGAGCATGATTTTCCGCCTGAGTATCTGCAAATAGAAATAACAGAAAGTGTTATTTTGCATAAGAGCGAGCAATCATTGACTCACTTCAAAAAATTGAAAGAACATAATGTTTCAATCGCCTTAGATGATTTTGGTACTGGGTACTCGAGTATGTCTTATATTACCCATTATCCCATTGACACTCTTAAGATTGACCGTTCTTTTATGGATTTGTCTCGCCATGAAAATAAAACTGTCATATCAGCTGTTGCAGCAATAGCAAAGAGTATGAATCTTAACCTTGTTGCTGAAGGTATTGAAAACATTGAACAACTTGCTTTTGTGAAGCTCAAAGGGGCTCAGCTGGCGCAAGGGTATTATTATTCTAGGCCTGTTGATATTAGTGATGTGAAAAAAATTCAATATTAGGTGTTGACAGCGACTTTAAAATCCATATAATGAGCACCACACAGACATTCACTGTCTACGCGGGAATAGCTCAGTTGGTAGAGCACAACCTTGCCAAGGTTGGGGTCGCGAGTTCGAGTCTCGTTTCCCGCTCCAATTTTCTTCTTTTTTATTTTCCTTCTTATAATTGAAGCTTTTCGTTATTCTAAGTCCTTAAATTTTATCTTTTTTCACTTTATTTCATATTTTGAACACCTGTGTTGCAAAAAAATAACGCAGATTTAACGAGTATGCTTTTGAATGTAGATAGTAAGCATGTATATAATATACCTATACAGAGAGTAAGGAGTGTCTAATGACATGTAAAAAGGGAGAGCAGAGCCTCGGTTTTCTAATGACGGATGTGGCCAGGTTGATGCGTCGTAACTTTAATCGTCGAGCTCAAGAGCTTGAGCTGACACAGGCTCAGTGGCAGACATTGTTTTATATTTCCAGGAATCAGGGTATGAGACAAAGTCAGCTTGCTGAAATACTCGAAGTGCAACCGATTAGTGTTGGACGCATGATAGATCGCATGGCGTCTGCAGGCTGGGTTGAACGTAAACCTGATCCTTCAGATCGTCGTGCGATGAATCTTTTTCTTACAGATAAAGCAGAGCCTATTTTGGAGCAGATGCAGCTATTTGCAGCTGGACTAAGACAAGACATGTTAAAAGGCCTCGCTGAAGAAGAAAAAGAGCAGATGATGCGTTCGCTACAGATTATTCGTCAAAATTTGATTGGAGATGAAGCGGACTATGTCACAGGTCAGTCCTCAAGAAGTTAAAGGTAAGCAGGGTGTTCGTCGAGCTTTAATGTTTGGTGGTGTATTCGCTGTATTCGTTGTTTGTGCGTGGTTTTATTCTGTAGGTGGTCGTTATATTGAAACGGAAAATGCCTATATAAAAGCCGATAAAGTTATGATTACCCCAGAGGTTGCAGGCCGTATTATTGATGTAAATGTCATGGATAATGGTGTTGTATCAAAAGGGGATACGCTATTCACTATAGATCCTGAACCATTTGAAGTTGCTGTAGCTAAAGCAAAAGCACAGGTTGCTGAAGCGGATGCACAAATTCAGCAATTAAAAGCTGAATACAGTCAGAAAAAAGAAGATTTAGCAAAAGCTGAAGTTGAAGCAAAATATTCAGAAAAAGAATATAAACGCCGAATTAACCTTGTGAAGCGCGGTGCTGTTTCCCAGACAGAGTTTAATGATGCTGAACGAGATCGTGATGCATCAGTAAAAGCAGTTTCGTCCATTCGTGAAGAAATCAAAGGGATCCTTGCTGCATTGGCTGGTGATGAGCATATTCGTGTTGCTGATCATCCTGTATTTCAGGCTGCAATTGCAAGCTTGGAACAAGCAAAGCTCGATCTTAAGCATACAAAAGTTACAGCCCCAATGAACGGCACTATTGGTACTGCACCTCGGGTTGGTGACTATGCTCGTACGGGTGTTTCGTTAGTGAATCTTGTGGGGCGTGATAAGGTTTGGGTTGAGGCCAACTTTAAGGAAACAGAGCTTACATTAATGGAAGTTGGACAGCCAGTGGAAGTTGAAGTAGACACTTATCCTGGACATTTGTTTAAAGGTCATGTTGAGAGTATCAGCCCTGCAACTGGCTCTGAGTTTTCAATCCTGCCTGCTCAAAATTCATCTGGCAACTGGGTTAAGGTTGTACAACGAGTTGCTGTGAGAATTTCACTTGATCATGATGCTGCTGAAGTTGCTTTACGCTCGGGCATGAGCTCTCAAGTTGCTGTTGATATTGGTTATTACCCGCATAGCTTAATTCCATCTGCTGTTGCCCGACCTTAGTTGGAGGGCTCTAGTATGACTGCATTCCAAAAAAGCATGATTACCGTGTCGATAATGCTTGCAACCATTATGCAAGCCTTAGACACCACAATTGCTAATGTTGCCTTGCCTCATATGCAAGGTGCGTTAAGTGCAACCCAAGAGCAAGCCACTTGGATTCTGACATCTTACATCGTAGCAGCAGCAATAATGACCTCACCAATTGGTATTTTGGCTGCTCGTATTGGTCGTAAACGTCTGTTTATGGCGAGTGTTGCTGGTTTTACCTTTGCTTCCATTTTGTGTGGTATTGCCACTGGCTTGACTGAAATAGTTGTGTTCCGTCTTTTGCAAGGTGTATTTGGTGCGGCTTTAGTACCATTGTCGCAATCAGTTTTGCTTGATATTAACCCTAAAGAAAAGCATGGTCAGGCCATGGCGATGTGGGGTGTCGGCGTTATGCTTGGGCCAATCTTGGGTCCTACACTGGGTGGTTGGTTAACTGAATATTATAACTGGCGCTGGGTTTTCTATATAAATGTTCCTATTGGTATTGCTGCATTTATTGGTATGGGTGTTTTTATGGATGAGACTGAGAAAACGCCTGCACGCCGCTTTGACGCTTTTGGCTTTTTAATGCTAAGCCTGTTTATTGGGAGCTTGCAGTTACTGCTGGATCGAGGCCAGAGTAAAGACTGGTTTAGCTCTACTGAAATTATCATTGAAACTATCGTTGCTGGTCTTTCTATATATTTATTTGTTGTGCATTTGTTGACGTCGAAAAAGCAACCATTTCTCGACCCGCATATGTTTAAAGATCGTAATTATGCAGTGAGCTTAGCTTTAATTTTTGTGATAGGTGTTGTTCTTCTATCGAGCATGGCCTTGTTGCCACCTTTCTTGCAAAACTATATGGGGTATCCAGTGTTATTAACTGGATTGGTGTTGGCCCCACGAGGTTTAGGGGTGATGCTGGCTATGATGTTTGTTGGACGAATGGTGAACCGTGTGGATGCTCGAATACTTATTTTTATCGGGCTCTGCATTACATCTTTCTCGCTTTATGAAATGAGTTTGTTCAATCTTGAAGTGCCAATGAGTACATTGATTTATACAGGTATGTTGCAGGGTGTTGGTATGGGGTTTGTATTTGTCCCTTTAAGTACGCAAGCATACACAACCTTATCGCCGCATTATCGAAATGATGCTGCCGCCATATTTAGTTTGGCACGCAATATCGGGAGTAGTGTTGGTATTTCTATTGTTATGACAGTGCTAGCCCGTAATATTCAGGTAAATCATGAGGAGATTGGCGCTCATCTTGTTTCGTTTGGTAATTCAGTTCGTAATATTGATGCCTATACGAGTGCGGTTAACCTTGATGGTACTGCTGCTATGGCTATGCTCAATCAAGAGGTGAATAAGCAGGCGGCTACAATTGCGTACCTTAATGATTTTTTACTGATGATGTATGTCGTTATTGCAGCTGTTCCGCTTTTGCTATTATTGAAGCATAAAGAGTCTCAGGCCTAATTTGATTTGGGGATTAAAATTGGGCATCCTTTGATATGCTTTTTTCTGCAAATCCCATTTCATTATCCTTAAGTATGGATATCCATTAGATTCAATCAACAAAGGCGAGTCACTCAATTTATGGATGTCCATATTAATCCCATTTTAAATTTATTTATAAGAAATCATTTTTTTATAAAAAAAAGTTAAAAAATGGGTTGACAAGATTATCAAAATCAATAAAATAGCACCCACGCAATGCGGGAATAGCTCAGTTGGTAGAGCACAACCTTGCCAAGGTTGGGGTCGCGAGTTCGAGTCTCGTTTCCCGCTCCAAATCTTTTAAGGCTTAATAAGTATATTTAAAAGAAGTAGATTTATTAAATAAGTGCGTATTTTGCGGGAATAGCTCAGTTGGTAGAGCACAACCTTGCCAAGGTTGGGGTCGCGAGTTCGAGTCTCGTTTCCCGCTCCAATGTTATTATCTGGCGTTGGTTTGTCGTAAATTGTTATTAGTCATAATGCTTTAGCAATGTAGCGGGGTAGTAGATAGACTCTACAGCAAATTGCAAAACTATTTTAGTTCATGCGATCTTAGCTTCCATCTTGCCTGGGTGGTGAAATTGGTAGACACAAGGGACTTAAAATCCCTCGGGGGCAACCCTGTGCCGGTTCGAGTCCGGCCCTAGGCACCATTTTTTATTCATAATGATTATTTCAAACACCTGTTTTAGCAACAAATATGAATCAACATATAGTTTGGCAGGGCTCTCGTGAGCCTTTTTATTGCTTATCCCGTCAAGAAATTCCTAAAAGTCTATTAAAAACCTGTGTTACTCAAACTTCCAGAATCGCAGATCTAGCAGCATCAATTTTGTCATTAAACCAAAGCCCTTAGAACCTGGCAATGCTGGTATTATCGATCAGCTTCAACGTTGGCTTAACTGCGGAAATTTAGATGCTGAGTTAGAAAAAAGCCTATAAAAAACTCTATGGCAATGATAAAAGACTTACAAAAGAGAAAGCCCTCATGTTTTTAAATGCTATGTTTCTTCGGCATGAAACATAAATGGAAAGCTTTTATAGGCAGCCTGAATATTTGATTTGTGAGGCTGATTTTAATGCTAATATTCATTGGTTTAATAGGGTTTTTTATAGTGATTAGTCAATTTTTACTTTGCATTATCACTCATGTTGCTTTTGTTTTTTATATTCACGACTTTGAAGTGACAGATGATTACTACTTTCCAGGTATTGTATTTGGTTTTTTCTCTTTTTCAGCTATCTGGGTATCATACCTCTTGACCCAAAAGCTTTTGTTGGCAAAAAAGAGGGGTGGGAAAGTGCTCTCTTTTGTTCTGTATTGTGCGGGATGCTATATTGTCTATTTTTGTTTATTGATGGGGCTTAGCTTTATTTTTCTACTATTAGAGCGAGAGTATCAGTGCTGTTATTTTTTTAAAAATAGTATTTCTTTATCGTTGCCATATGTGCAGTATTTTCATTTTCTTGTCCCCTCTTTTTACTTGGTTTGTTTTGCGCACAATAAAGTTCTTTTGCTCCTTTGCAAGCATAAGGCTTCTACGTGAATTATTTTTTGCTAATGTCCTTTATTCTTTTAAATTAGTTTTTGAGTCTTGATGCTCTTTAAATATGGCTTTTAGGCCTCCCTCATAATTCGTGGTTTTAAATGTGGGAAATGCTTTTTTGAACTTCTCAGAGTTAAAAATACTGTCATGCTCGTATCGAGGAAGAAGCTCTTGTATTTCTTTAAGTTGTTTAGAAAAAATACTGCCAATATTTATTTGCCATTTTTGTATGATTTTGAAGTTAGATTCTGTATTAAAAATGGCACTGCACATTTGAATGAATTCTTCGTAGGTGGGCGTTGTCTCACAACAAGGCAGATGCCATGTCTCGCCAAAAGCTCTTGGTGTATTACCAAGCAGTGCCATTGCGCGAGTAGCATCAGGCGTATAGATTAGCGTTCTTTTTGTGGTGCTGCTTAATAATACTTTTGCAGTTTGGCCATTAAGAAGTGGGGTAATGATCGCTGATTGGGTGAAGCTTTTGGTGTTTCCAGGTCCATAAAACTCAGGAGCCCTGCATATGAGGGCTTCCAAGTGCCGTGTTCTCATCGCATCAAGCAGAAGTTGTGTGATTAAACCTCGCACTTCACCTTTAGGGCCATTAGGTTTGAATGGTGTTGATTCTAAAAGTGGCAATGAGGATTGAGGGTACATATAGGTGTTGTCAAAATAAACAAGCTTTGCATTATGGTGGATGCAGGCTTCAATAACGTTGTTCATCAGGATGGGCCACTTTTGAACCCATGTTTGAGTATCTAAGGGTAGTCCTGCAGTAAAGTAAACAATTGATGAACCTTCCACTGCATTCAATGTTTGTGAAAGGTTTAATAGGTCTGCATTGACAAGCGAGTCTGTAGGATTAACTTTTACTGGGTTTCGACTCACAAGACGTATATCTTGTGTAAAAGCAGTGAGGTTGCTGGCTAGCATTGTACCTATTGGGCCTGTCGATCCAATAATTGTTTGCATCTGTTAACTCGCTATTTGTTAAATCGTTTATGCAAGTATAGCTTCCTCTCTTTAGTTTGCTGTCGCAGCGGTAATATTGACTTACCGTTACTAATCTCCTTTGCACTTAATAACTATTAACATGGGTTCTGCTGATTAAATATTAATTTAATGGGTGTCTATAGTCTTTCAAAAATTAATTCCTTATTGATTTATGAGTTATTTGAGTAAGAAGATGTGATTTGTTGAAAAAAATATTTTGCTGTATGTCGCAGTAAATGGAGGTTTGTCTCTATACTCTTGAAAAAAGTGAAAAAAAATTCATATTAAGGGTTGACATAACTTTCAAAATCCTTAAAATGGCCAACACAACGACGCGGGAATAGCTCAGTTGGTAGAGCACAACCTTGCCAAGGTTGGGGTCGCGAGTTCGAGTCTCGTTTCCCGCTCCAAGTTAAAGTCGAGTGCTTTGACGAAATAGTTTGGAGTTGTCATCGTTGTCTTTATAAGAGTCGAAATTAATTTTAATTTCAGAAGAATTAAAAAGCTTCAAATAAAATTAAAAATAAATGTTGACAAACACTTATAAAGATGTAAAATAAAGCACACAGCGACGCGGGAATAGCTCAGTTGGTAGAGCACGACCTTGCCAAGGTCGGGGTCGCGAGTTCGAGTCTCGTTTCCCGCTCCAACGTCCTTACCTAACATTGGTTGGTCGCAAATTGTTTTAGTAGTAATGCTTAAGCAATAAATTGGCGGGGTGGCAGATAGGTTATGCAGCGGATTGCAAATCCGTCTAGGCCGGTTCGATTCCGACCCTCGCCTCCATCTATGCCTGGGTGGTGAAATTGGTAGACACAAGGGACTTAAAATCCCTCGGGGGCAACTCCGTGCCGGTTCGAGTCCGGCCCTAGGCACCATTTCTTGATTTCCTTAATCTGATGAAAGATAAAACGAGAGGAAATCCTCATGAGTGTTCAACTCCCTCTGATTTCTAAATTATTTAAATTTTTTGAAGATCGTATTGATCCATTTCCTTCTGTTGATCCATCAATGCCGCCTAAAGGGCTTTGGGCATTTTTTCGTCATTACACGAAGGGTAGTGAAAAGCAGCTTGGTATACTTGCATTTTGTTCTATTTCTTTAGCAATTATTGAAGTTGGTTTATTTGGTGCCATAGGTTTTTTAGTTGATTGGATGACAAAGTCCACACCAGGTACATTTTTACAAGAGTACTGGTTTCAGCTTACTGCAATTACTTTAGCGCTTCTTATTATTTTACCAATTATCATTGCTATTTATAGCCTTGTCTTGCATCAAGGTTTGCTTGGTAATTTTCCAATGCGCATTCGCTGGTTAGGTCATCGCTATTTATTAAAGCAATCTGTTGGCTTCTATGCTGAAGATTTTGCAGGCCGTGTAGCAACTAAATTAATGCAAACTGCATTATCTTTGCGAGATTCTGTTATCAAGTGCTGTGATGTGCTTTTGCATATTTCAGTTTACTTTGTTTCTGTCATGATTTTGCTTGCGGCAACTGATTGGTTGTTAGCACTGCCAATTCTGGCTTGGATGATTACCTATGGTTTTATCCTTCGCTATTATTTGCCTCGCATGAAAGCGATTTCATCAAAACAAGCTGAAGCTCGTTCTACTATGAGTGGTCGAATTGTTGATGCTTATTCCAACATTATGACAGTTAAGCTCTTCTCTCATACAAGTCGTGAAACAGATTATGCGCAAGAGGCCATGAAGCCTTTTCTTGATACTGTTTATGAGCAAATGCGTTTAGCAACAGGTTTGCAAGTATGTGTGCAATTCTCTGTATATTTCACGGTTTTTCTTGAGTTTGCTATCTCTATTATTTTATGGCTGAACGGTTTCGTGAGCACAGGTTTGATTGCTGTCGCCATTATGGTGACCATGAGACTTAATGGTTTATCACAGTGGGTCATGTGGGAAGCAAATATGTTTTTTGAGCACCTTGGTACGGTGACTGATGGTCAAGAAACCTTAGCAAAACCACTGGCACTTGAAGATAAAAAATCTGCTCGCCAATTTGATATAAAACAAGGTTTAATTGAATTTAAAGATGTCTCTTTCCACTATGGTAAAGGCCAAGGTGTTATAGATCACTTTAATTTAAATATTCAACCTGGTGAAAAGATTGGTGTGGTTGGGCGCTCAGGTGCCGGTAAATCAACCCTTGTTAATCTATTGCTTCGTTTTTACGATGTTGAATCAGGTGCTGTTGTCATCGATGGTCATCCTATCAATGAAATGACACAGGAAAGTCTGAGAGCTCATATTGGCGTGGTAACGCAAGATACGTCTTTGCTGCATAGAACCATTCGTGAAAATATTATGTATGGTAGGCCTGATGCCACTGAAGATGAGTTAATGGAAGCTATCCGTAAGGCTCAGGCAGAAGATTTTATTAATACATTGTCTGATCAGCATGGGAATACGGGCCTTGATGCTCTTGTTGGCGAGCGTGGTGTTAAACTCTCTGGCGGGCAACGCCAGCGCATTGCGATCGCTCGTGTACTCCTTAAAAATGCACCTATCTTAATTCTTGATGAAGCCACTTCAGCGCTCGATTCTGAAGTAGAGCAAGCCATTCAAAGCAGCTTAAATATGTTAATGGAAGGCAAGACTGTTATAGCAATAGCACATAGACTTTCAACGATTGCTGCTTTAGATCGACTTATTGTGATTGATAAAGGTCAAATTGCTGAGCAAGGTACTCATGAAGAACTCCTTCAGCAGAAAGGCATCTATGCACAGCTATGGAGTCATCAAAGTGGTGGTTTTATTGGTGAAGATGAATCTGAAACAACGGGTGATGCATGAGTGTATTAACTCAAAAGCTGAGCTTGTGGATACAGCGACAGTGGTATTCGCAAAAACCCGTTGCTTGGCACTTTTTAAGCTGGCCTTTAGAGCAGCTCTTTAAAAGTATTAGCGTCAAACAAAAAACTAAAGACCTTGCCCAAGCAAAAGGCCCCAACGTACCTGTTATCATTCTGGGTAATATTCATGTTGGTGGCATGGGGAAATCCCCGGTTGTACAAGCCCTTGTACGACATTATGCTGCCAATGGACTTAAAGTTGGTGTACTGCTGAGAGGTTACAAGTCGAAGCAGCAAAATCAATGGCCTCATATTCTATCCGACAACTCTTCAACAGATGATGCGGGTGACGAAGCTGTCATGCATTACGCTGTTTTTCAGCAGGAATCAATCAATGTGTTGGTGGCTGTAGACCCAGTACGTACTCGTGGCGCAGATGCATTAGTGGCAAAGGGTGTTGATTTAATTATTTGCGATGATGGTTTGCAGCACTACAAGCTTAAGCGTGACTGTGAAATTGTTATGTATCAACCAGCTCGCGGTATTGGTCGAGGCTTTTTACTGCCCCGAGGCCCATTACGTGAGCCGGTGGAAAGGCTTGATACAGTGGATTTTGTATTAAGTACGGCTGCAATTCCTGATTCAATTCATCAGAAGTGTCCAAGCCTTGCCAAAAAGCTCTGGTTGTATCGAACACAAATGGAACACCCTGTTAATCTTATTTCTGGGCAACAGCTTTCGCAAAATATGACAGATGTACTCGCACTGGCTGCTATTGCAGATCCAAATGCATTTTTCAAACGATTGCAAAAGCAAGGTTTTCAATTAAGTGAGCATTATGCATATGCTGACCATCAGCATTTTACAGAGCAACATCTGAAGATATGGTTTGCCCAAAGAAAACCAGTGCTAATGACAATGAAAGATGCGGTAAAAATTAAAGCCTTAATGCCAAGTCTCAGTGACGAACTTCAGCAAAACGTGGCACAATATTGTTTTTTGATTCCTTATAAAGCCATATTGGAACCATTTTTTGTGGAAAAGGCTCTTAAGGTTGCTCAAACACGATTCAAAACAAGACAAGAAGGAGCCAACAGTGCTTGATAAATCATTACTTGAAATTATGGTCTGCCCACATTGCAAAGGTGGTTTAACATATAACGCACAAGATCAAGAGCTTGTTTGTAAAGTTGAACAGTTTGCTTATCCAATTCGTGATGGTATTCCTGTACTTTTAGTGGAAGAAGCCCGCACTATTGCTCAATCTGGCGATGCTGAGCATAAGGCAGATGTCATTAGTATGAAGAAAGACGAGTCTTAAGCTTTGAATTGGTCCACTACATCTCTTGCGGCTTTGCATACATTTGCATTACCTGCTCAAGCAACTCGTTACCTAGAGCTTCATACATTTGAAGATATTGAAAATCTTGTAATGTCCTCGCCAGATTGGAACTCAATCCGAATTCTTGGTGGTGGTAGTAATACTGTTTTTCTTGAAGATCAATCCATGCCTATTGTGCGTATGTGCATCAAAGGGCGTGCAGTGCTTGAGCAGGATGAATCATCAGCTTTAGTCAGAGCAGCAGCTGGTGAAAACTGGGATGAATTTGTTGCTTGGTCCTTAGAGCAAGGTTTGTTTGGACTTGAGAATCTATCACTAATACCTGGTACAGTCGGCGCATGCCCAATTCAAAATATAGGTGCTTATGGCGTGGAAGTCTGCCAGTGTATAGAAACAGTAGATGTGTTTGATCCAAATAATCCTACGAAAGGTATTCAGTCAATACCAATGAGTGAGTGCTCATTCGGTTATCGAGACTCAAAGTTTAAGCATGAATGGTCTCATTTGCTGATCACCTCTGTGACTTTCCGTTTAAAGAAAACGTTTGAGCCAGTGCTGAATTATGCAGGTTTAACTGCATCGGCATCTGCCCAAGCATTAAGAGATGAAGTGATACGTCTTCGACAGGCAAAGTTACCTGATCCTGCCAAGATTCCGAATGCAGGTAGCTTTTTTAAAAATCCAGTCATTTCTAAAAGCCAATTCCAAGTCTTAAAAGACAAGCATCCTGAAATACCAAGTTTTGTTGCTGGTGATCAAATTAAAGTGCCCGCAGCATGGTTGCTTGATCAGTGTGGTTTTAAAGGCCAGTGGCATCATGAATTCGGTTGTTATGAAAAACAGCCATTGGTCATGATTCATAACTCAACTAAAACAAACCCAATTGGTGTTAAAAAGAAGCACTTCTTAGAATGGCTGTCCATTATTCAAGACAAGGTGGAGCATCATTTTGGCATCTTGTTGCTGCCAGAGCCTGACTTAGTTTTTACTTACTAATTTTTTAAAGACCAATTTTATTTTTTATTCGAAGAAGCCTGCGTGGCTTCTAAATAAGACAGGATATATTCCATGACAGATTCACAAAAACCTCGCTGGGTTATCGCCAGTAACAATAAGAAAAAGCTTGCCGAATTACAGATGCTGCTTGGTGATAAAATTGAGCTTTCAACACTTGCAGATCATGGCATTGAAAGCCCTGAAGAAGATGGCTTAACCTTTATCGAGAATGCACTAATTAAAGCTCGTGCAGCAGCTGAGGTGACAGGTTTACCAAGTCTTGCTGATGACTCTGGTATCGTTGTTCCTGCACTTAAAGGTGCACCAGGCCTTTATTCTGCTCGCTATGCTTATGAAGGTGCCACTGACCCAGAAAATAACCAAGCACTGATTAAAGCATTGCAAGATGCTGGCCTTGAGTATGCACAAGCCCATTACCATTGCACAATTGTATTCTTGCGCCATGCAAATGATCCAGATCCAATTATTGCACAAGGTCATTGGCAAGGCCGTGTGTATACAAAAGAGCAGGGTGAAGGTGGCTTTGGTTACGACCCTATGTTCTATTTAGCACCAGATTTCACCACAACCTCGGCGCAAATTCCAGCAACAGAAAAAGCTGCCATTTCCCATCGCGGCATTGCAATTCGCGAGTTTCAAAAGAAACTTGCGCAATTTGAGGCTGATTTATAAATGAAAGACATTGCGCTTTATATTCATTTTCCATGGTGTGTACGTAAATGCCCTTACTGCGACTTTAACTCACATGAAGCTGGTCGTGATGAGGCTGCTTATTTGCAGGCCCTGTTAAAAGATTTAGAATATGAAGCGCAGATGTGGCAAGGCGTGCAGATCAAAAGCATCTTTATTGGAGGAGGTACGCCAAGCCTCGCTAGTGGCCAGTTTTATCAAACTTTACTAGCTGCAGTGAAAGATTCTTTTCCTGTGACTCATGATTTAGAAGTCACCATGGAAGCGAACCCTGGTGCACTTGAGTATGATCGTTTTGAAGCTTATTTGGCAGCAGGTATTAATCGTTTATCTATGGGTGTTCAAAGTTTTCAAGATGAAAAATTACACGCCTTAGGTCGCGTGCATTCCTCGCAACAAGCTGCAAAAGCATTTGAAGAAGCCAGAAAGGCGGGTTTTAAACGTATTAATCTCGATTTAATGTTTGGCTTGCCAGACCAATCTTTAGAAGATGGCCTCTATGACCTGCAGACGGCTATTGATTTTAACCCTGATCATCTTTCATGGTATCAACTCACAATAGAGCCAAACACGGCATTCTATGCCCAGCCACCAAAGTTGGATTTAGAGGTGAGTCATGACTTATGGGAACAGGGTCGAGCACTTATTCATTCTGCAGGATTTAAACAGTACGAAGTCTCTGCCTATGCAAAGCCTAATCAAGAGTGCCGACATAATGTGCATTATTGGCAGTTTGGTGATTATGCTGCCATAGGGGCTGGCGCACATGGTAAACAAACTCGGGATGATGGTGTCTGGCGTTATCATAAAACTCGTTTACCAGCCCATTATTTAAAACGTCTTGATCGAGTTGCAACCTCGGCAACGCCAAATGGGCATCCATTTACTGGTCAGGCTCACGTTCTAACGCGAGAAGATCGTGAGTTTGAATACTTTCTAAACCACCTACGTTTAATAAAGCCAGTGCAAAAGCATGATTACGAGTCTAAAACTGCTGGGGATTGGTCTGTACTTCTTGAAAAGATGAAACCTCTGGAAAGCCTTGGCTATTTAACACTGAATGAAAATAGTTTTCAGCTTACCGATGATGGATTTGCATTTTTGGATGAGGTTCTTACTCGTCTTTAGATGCATCTATTGAGGTTAAAAATCTTGCTTTTAAATCATTATCAGCATGAGTTGTAATGTCGTTAATACTTAAGCCATGCTGCTGATGTCTTGGCAGATATGCTATTCCAAACTTAATGCCTGTTCCAAATTTATCTGTGTATTTCGGGTGAGGTACGCTGTTAAGCCCAATCCTGTGGGCTAATGTTTGTGCATGCTTTACTGCTTGGTTTAAGGCCTTTTCTAACTTTTCACCAGCCTCTATTTCCATGTGTTCTACAAGGGCGGAAAACTCATCACCACCATGCCTAAAAAAATGAACATGCTCGAACTCAGCGCTAATATGAGTTTTAAAGAGGGCGGCAAAGGCCTGTAGAACGGTGTCTGCTGTTTCGCATGATAGATACGCATTTAACCCACCTAGATTGGTAATATCGCACTCTACATAAGCTGATAATTGAGGGTTAGGCTGACTTAAAACTTTTTGAATGGCATTGTTTCTTCCCTCAAGTAACTTAAAACCGGTTAACTCATCAGTATTTAGGGCTTTCTGAGCCTTGTGAACTGCATTTGCTGTAGCATTGCCATCCCGAAGGCGTGTAGGCAAGTAACTCAACTTTTCAGGGGTTTTATTAGATGCGCTAATGCAGGTATTTACTTTACTCTGTGTAAGGCATATTTTTTGCATTTCTTTGGACATATTTATGCCTATTTCCAGCTGATGCGACTGAGCTGTTTGCTCCGGTGTTGGCCTTTGTTTTTTTAAGCGTTCAAGTTGGACATCTGCTGTACGAATAATGCTATGGACATGAGTGTTTTTTACAATTGGTACAATTGAAGCAAGAAATCCAGTTCCTTTATGCATATGTGAATTTGTTTTTTTGGTATGAGGTATTTCTGTGAGTTGGATTGGTTGTCCATTTGGTAACAGGTAAGGCGCTAACAAAAAATCCTGCACAATACGCTGAGCTTTATTGATTTGTTGTTTAAGCGTTTCGGCCGCATTTGATCCTGCTAGGCACATCGAAAATTCGTCACCACCATGACGGTATAACTCAATACCAGGTATTTCTTCTAAACAGCTTTTAATTAAACTGGTGATCTTACCAAATATAACTTGGCCTTCGGTGTATCCTGCTGCGGCATTGATGCCATTTAGGTTAATAATATCGATGACGCCATAGGCACCGTTATCAATGCCCTGTACTTGATCTTGTAGGTTGCATAAATGAGATAGTGCTTGGTTTCTAAAAAGCGGTTTTGGCCAACTAGTTTTCGTGTCGATTAAATCTCGAGCAATGCCATTCACTAGAAGCCTTGATGCTGCTTGATAGTCAGGTAAAACTTGTTGCGTTAATCGAGAGCGAAAACTGTAAAAGTTTGGAAGTTCGATGTGTGTTAGGCCAGATGAGCTCGTTATGTAACGCATTTGGCTTTGGGAGAGCCCCTCTTTTAATGACAGTGTAGGGTGAGGCGTTGTTATGCGAGCAATGTTATTTAAGAAGAGGGCTACATTGGAGTTATCGCATGAATGCTGTAGCTGGTTGATTCTATAGTAATTTATTATCATCGTGCAAAGCCAAGTTTAATATCAAACTCTGTATTCTACAGCTTGGTGGTTCTGGTCTTTTGGATTAATTGTTGATCTTGAGTTGTGACTTCTCATACATTTATATTGATCTGTTAAGAAGTGTTTTTAGTGGTTTTACATAGAGCTCAAATTCATCAGTGATTTGAATTTGCCCCTTACGAACATGAGATGTCTCGCTATTACCACCAAGCTCAATCACTCTTGGTGGCTTTTCTGTTGTTTTCTGTGATGCATGGGAGCGGAAAAATGCGATATGACAAAATTCATGACTGTCTTTGGTGTAGACCATCACAAGATCACCTGGTTTAAGCTTTTTGGCATGTTCTTTATAAGGTATTGCCGTATTTAAGCTAAGTAATTGAGTAAAGTCTTGATTTTGTTTGAGCGCATCCAAGCTTAATATGCCTTCTTGATGCAGCGTGAGTGCGACAAACTGCACGCAGTTCATTACTAAATCATCTGCTGTTTGAATGCGAGTGAGCATGTCTTGCTGATGTTCGGTCGTTCTGGCATTCATCAAAGCGGCATAGGCATTCGAGCCAACTTTGCTTGTCAGTTCTCCAAAATCAAAAGGGAGTGCTCTTGCTTGAATTTGCTTTAAGGCCTGCAGGTGTTTACCTGACCCTTTGGGGGCGTATTCATCTGCTTCTGCCATGTCTTTTAGTGCTAATGCATGATTAAAAATAGCCTTTTCTATTGGGGGCCATTGATCTGCAAGTTGACGAAGATTTTCAGTAAAGCCACAAGATACTTGAGTCGCGTGATTTTGGTTAAAGTTCTGATTTGCGACAGCATCATGGTTGTAAAGACTTAAGCCTAGACTTGTTATTTCACCTGTCTTCAAGTCTTCATGAACAGGAATTTCAAACTGATCACCCCAAGTGTGCTGACCTACTGCTTGGTTAAGTCTTTTCATTATATTTTGACGAAGTGTTGTTCGAAGCGTACTTTGATTACTTGTTACTTTTGCAGGTGGTGGCTCAAGGGTGTCTATTGCTAGGCTGTCTATTTGTATGTGTAGAGGCGGTTGCTGGTTTACCGGAGATGACTGATTGTTATAGATGGAAGTCATAATGCTATCTCTTGTTTTGTAAGAGCAGCATTTTGAGTAGTGAGTCCTTACTTGTCAATGCGATGCAACATATTAAAAAGCCTCCAAGAGGAGGCTTTAAATTACATGCGTTGTTCTAGGTTTTCGATGCGCTTTTCCAATGGAGGGTGTGTTGCGAATAGGTTTTTAACATTGGAATGTTGAATACCAAATGCTGCAAGCTGGTCAGACATATGTGCTGGCATGTGCTCACGCTGGAGGTTGCGCAATGCTTGAATCATATTATTTTTACCTGCAAGCTGCGCGCCGCCTTCATCAGCTCTGTATTCTCTGTATCGGGAGAACCAGTTCACAATCACTGAGGCAAGAATACCAAAGAGGACCTGTGCAACAAGGCTTGCTAAAAAAGAACCAATTCCATTGCCATCTTCATTTTTAAACACTGCGCGGTCAACAATATTTCCAACAATACGGGAGAAGAGCAAAACAAATGTGTTTAATACACCTTGAAGTAAACTCATTGTGACCATATCACCATTTGCAACGTGAGCTATTTCATGACCTATAACAGCTTCAACAGATTTTTCATCAAATCGTTGTAGCAATCCTTTACTTACCGCAACAAGAGAAGAGTTACGGCTTGCGCCAGTCGCAAATGCATTGGCTGCATGATCAGGGAAGATACCAACTTCAGGCATCTTGATACCCACAGCTTCAGATTGACGACGAACCGTTTCAAGCAACCAGGCTTCTGTTTGGTTCTGTGGTTGATCAATCACTTGAACACCCATAGTTCTTTTCGCAATCATTTTCGACATGAGCAAGCTGACAATTGAACCACCAAAGCCGAACATGGCACACCAAACCAATAGAGCACCATAATTTGTGCCTGTTGCTTGATAGATCCACTGATCTAGACCAAATATACGGGCTGCGATACTGAAAATTAATAGAATGGCGATGTTGGTTGCTATAAACAGCGCGATGCGTAACATCTTGAAAAAACTCCTGTGTAGGGTATATGCGATTTTTATTTTAAATTCTTAGATGGACATCCATCTTATGCTGCCAGCATGGTTGAATTTCAAGTCGGCTGCGCAACACGGTTACAAAGAGATGCTTTGCAACAAAATTATAATGGGTGTCTATGTCTATATAATGTCAAAGCCCTTGAACCTTGGGTGAATAAAATCAATAAGTAACAAAAAAAGATGAAGTTTTTTATTATGGACACCCATAAATAAGCAACTGACTAATCAATCAAGTTTAATTTGGACACCCATGAAATGAATACCATTTCATGGGTGTCCAAATTAGAAAACTTAAAAGTGGGTGTCCAACAGCCAAAATTGTAGGATTACTGTAACCTCTCGATAGTTCAATTAATTAGTTTGATATCATGTTGCCTTTGCAAACAATAATCATAACGCAGGCGTAACTCATGGCAAACTCATTAAATTTGTATTCATCTTTTTATAGAAACCCTGAAGTTCAAAAAGAAAGTGAAAGCCAGAAACTAAAGCGCCTGGACAAAATTAACAATCCAAACTTTCAACAGACACGTTTTGGTCGTATTACTGGTGCTTTTGCATCCATGTTAAGCCTCAATGGTGGTGGTAGTTTAAGTGCTATAAGATCTGTCATACCGAAGTGCAACTCTCAGTACGATGGCATGAAGCAGTTCCTTGAAAATGTTGAAGTAACCCGCACTCATGGTATTGACCAGCTCAAATTGAAAGCAGGAGTTCCCCAGCAGAAAGTCGCTTACCGAAAGTGGGGGCAGTTTATGCCTGGTAATTTTGGTGCGAAAACCTATGGCGATATTATTCAAAAAGTAAATGAAAGCCTTCTTATTCAGCACCAGGGCCGTCACTATGCTTTACCACGTTTATCCAAAGCAGTCGAAAGAAGAGTTTTTGCGCAGGGTGGTTTTTATGAAGGTAAAGCAGAGCAAAAACTCTCAAGTCTGCAAACAATTCTTCGGAAAGAGTTGCTTAATGATTTAAATGACGCACAAAAAGCAAAAACAATCTCATCTGGCTTTTTAATGATTGGTGTTGGGGCTGGCATTGGTGCTGCTGTCAGCTTAGGCCCAGGTGCTCTCATTGGTGGCTTGGCTGGATTTGGTGCTCTGATGGCATCTGCTGGTGGGGCTACTCTAGCTTACAAGCACATGGAGCAGGAACTCACAGATAAAATGAGAGAAATACCTTTTACGCATAATACAGATGATGAACAAAGTGCTGCTTTTTCAAGTTCGTCGAGTGATTCTAGTCCAGTTGATTATGAAAACCTAGAGCAAGGTGTTTATAGAGATAACCAGTCTTTAAATTCACTACATTCACAGACAAACATAAAAAATACTGAGGTAGAGGGTTCTGACTTTAGAAAGAAAGTGGATCGCTTAGTGCCAATGATGGAATGCGCTCATGATCTAAATATGCTGTTAGCCGGAGACATCAAAGGCAAAGGTTCTCAAGACCTTAGTGCTCTAAAGGCTCATTGTATACAGCTGCTTGAAACGCAGACTGCAGAAACCTCGATTGATCGAGCGTTACTCCAATTCCTCAATGGGCAAAAGGGATTTAATGGCCTTTATAATTTACAGCAGCTTGTTTTAAAAGAAATGCAAAATAATGAATTAATGAGGGTTAGTCAGCCTCGTGAACAACTAGGCGTAGAAAGTTTTTTTGAGGATCAAAGTAGTAAGAGTGGCCTGCCAACGATATCTCAATCGGTTTCAAACCCCAAAACTGTAAGATTTGCTGAAGAGCATGAATCTATTTATCAATTGGATAGCGATCAATTTTCAATCTCATCAAGTAGTAGTGTAGAAAATATAAGCCCTATATCCCGTAATACTCTTTATGGTTTGAGTGCAGGCAATAAAAGTACGGTTTCACTGCATGCGGTTAACAAGAGCAATTCTATAGATGAAGAATTTGAGAATCTTGTATTGAATTATCATCAGGATACTATTGAGCCTCGTGTTCTTTTAAAGAAATTAAATCAGCTCTCCGAGCAATTCAATTTATCGATATTTGAAGAGAGCTATGTTTGTGACCCTGCTTATACCCTAGATAATGCTAATACACCTTTAGATGAGCATTTAAAAGATGCCATATTTAAAATGGTCTCTGAGGCTCCAGAGGCAGTTTCTCAAAAATTAAAAACAGCGATTATTCAGGCGTTGTATGGTGACGGTGTTAGTTCATCGCATAGCACACCTGTTAATCAGGAAAGAGGACAGCCATTAGACTCTGTGCTGTCTTATATGCATGACCATCCTATCGACTGCAGTTACTTAGTAAAGTACCTCGAACAATTTACTCAAGAATATAATCTTGGTTCTTTAGACCAGTTTATCAGCCCGAATGATAAGCATAAATCTATTGAGCAAAATAACCCTGAGTTGTTACTTTCTCTAATAAGACAAATGTTCGATAAAATAGGTCAACAATCGCAAGCACAATCGAATAAATTTAAAGCTGAATTAAGTGTCGCTTTCACAGCATCGCAGCTTGAAATTGATTAACTTCTACCATGCACATTTTGAAGTAGGAATTGTGGGATTAGTGTTATTGGGTTGAGCAAAATATAACCATTGTTTATCTTGATAACAAACACTTAGCGCTACTCTGTAGTATTAGTGTTAAATATCAAAATAACAGTCTTTTACATATAAAACCTTATGTTAGAATTCTCGACTATTAAATACAGTGATATTAAGAAATCATTAGATAGAGAATAATAATCGAGGTTTATCATGCCTAGTGCAGTACAAGGTTCTTCCCAATCTTTTATACAAAACGCCCCAGAAGTAACGACGAATAGTAAGCTTTCTAAAATTAAGCCAATCGTAGGTGGTGCTGTTGGTGGAGGCGCGTTGGCAACAGCTGGTATTATGGCTTATATGCATCATGCTGCAATTGCTGGTGCCTTTACAACTGCAGGTAAAGCCATTATTGGTGTTGGTGCTACAGCTTTGGGCACGATTGGTGGTGGCGCAGGTGCTACATTAATAGGTGCTTTTAACTCATTTAAAACATTGAATACTCGTCACAATAGTCAACTCACTGCTATTCAAAATTTAAACTTCAATGATATTTTTGAAAAGGCGGAGGATGGGCGTCATTTAAAGCTTAAAGAAGGCATTGATCCTCATCAGCACCTGTATAATAAGTACGGCTCAATGTTCAAATCCGTTGGTGGTACAAACTACAGTAAGCTTCTTCAAAGCATTAATAAAAATATTGATAAAGAGCTTCCTAAACATGACTCACCTACTGATGCAGTGAGTAAAGCAATCCGTAACACCCTTGAAGGTGATCTTACTGTTTCACAATTTCGCAAGGCTGGTACAGCTATGGCAATGTATATTGCTGCTGGTGCATTAATAGGTTCTGCGGTTGGTGGCAGCTTAGGTGCTGGCTTTGGCGCAGCCCCAACGGCGCTTATTGGCGCAGCGTGTGGCCTTGGTTTAGGTATTATTGGTGCTATAGCAGCTTATGGCGTTGCTAATACTGAAGGTAAAAACATCGCTGCCAAAGCCAATGACTTTGCAGGAGGGCTTGAGCTTGATACTGTAGAAATGGGGCCTAATGTAGATGGTCAAAGAGATCAAACTTCTAATGAATTACGCCCTGATCAAATACCATTGCCGGATGATGGTGATGAAGACTTATTAACGCCAACGCCAACGCCGGAAGAATCAACAGAATTTAACGATGGTTACCATATTGATTTAATGCATGAGAGCCAAAAGCCATCCGATGCTATACCACAAGTTATAGAGCCAAATGCACAGGGCTTAGATGCTACACCAGTCAATGATCAACACTTGAGCCAAAAAAGCCCTTTAAGCCAGTTTAAAGATAGCCATAAACCTGCAACAACATTTGAAGGTAAAGATGATGAAATCCAAGATAAAGAGCTTACACCTCGGCTAAATAGAAGTTTCTTGTCTATTGATCCAGCTTTTAAGTCAGGTCTTTTTAGAAGTGAGAGTAATGCCTCAAGCTTGATACGAACACCAACTTCCGCTACCGACGGAGACCCTATATTTTCAGGTCAAACAACGCTTGTTCACAGGCCTACAAATGTAAGTGGCCGCTCAATTGAAAGTTCAAGGGGCGTCATGGATTCTATCTCCCGTGCTGGTACAATTGCTAGCCTTAGACCGCGCCCAAGTTTTGATAGCGATATATCTTCTGAGTTTTATACACCTTACTCATCGCATTACTCGACACCAACGACTGGGTTAACACCTGTTGATGAAAATAAGACCTTTGACTTTAAACCTGAAGATAGCGTTAAAACACCTACTCATCGTCCAACAACGAGTCGTAGAGGGCCTGTTTTATCTACAGTATTGGAAACTCCTGAGGATAAAAGAAGCTCTGCTGGATCTGCTGCAACTATTAAAGAAGGCGGTTCAACTACTAGCACTCCAAAGAGAGATTTTTCATTTGGGGGACACTCTCAAGACAACATTGATCATGGTTTATTTAGTGTTCCACAGAGAATGTTAAATAATCTACAAAGAGAACGTAAAGCTCGGGAGGCTCGAGAAGCTCGTGAATCAAGTTCAAGTACAGCAAGTGTTGAACCTACGCGCTCTCAAACGTTGCCTCTAACATTTGGTGAATTTATTAAGAGTGAAGCCAGCGAAAGTGGTTCTCAAAAAATACATGCTTTATTTGATAAACAAATTAAGCAGCATACTTCTTTAGAGGGCTTTGTATCAAAGCTGAGCGATGATGAAGATCACTTTCAGCGAACACAGGATCCAAAGGAACAGTTTTTACTTGATGCGTTTAATAACTTTAATCTGAAAGATCCTGAAGGTAGTGTTCAAGCTCGCAATGCTTTAAACCATCTTCTAGAAATGTAAAGACCTGTTAAAGTTATATTGTCATTTGCTGGCAATTTGATAATATTGCCGGCAAAGCCCCCTAATGTCGCATTGTGCCGTTTTTAATGTGCTTGTGGGACCTATTACAATTATAAAAATAGGTGGCAAATGATCGATTCATTACGTCAATCACAAAGTGTTATTCCGCAAGATTACTCAGCCGTTAAGTCCCTTCATGGTCATGCAAAGCTTAAAGCTTTTGTAGGTGTTGTAACTGCTGGTATAGGTGCTGCTGCAACCGCTGTATGTATGAAAGTGCCTGCGGTTACTTCTTTTCTCAGTTCGAGTGCGCCTGCTTTACAGTTAGGCACTACTGGTATTGCTGGTACTGGGGCCATGGCTGCAGGTGCGTTTGGTGGCGGCGCGCTGTTTAGTCTTATTGGTGTTCATCAAGCATTAAAGGCGCTAATACCTGCTTTTGATTCTGAGCTTAAAGCTGCGAAACATTTTGCAGCATCCCTTCAATTACAACCTAATGGTCAGTTCACTTCAACATTAGATCCAGAGATCACAGTATTGCGTGTGCATGGCCGGTTCAGTCCCTTTGGCCGTGTTAATGTTGAACAGCTTCTTGATAAGGTGAATGCAGGCATTATTCGCGATTCACAACCAGGTAAGCCTCGTGAATCTTATAAAGTCGCTACAGACGTTATTGCTAAAGAGTTACGAAAAGTACAAACACGCCGAATGATTTTATCCATTATTGCTTTGCCCCTAGGTGGCGCTTTAATAGGTAGTGGTATAGGTTTTCTTGGGGCTGGTTACGGCGCTATACCATGTGCAGCTATTGGTGCTTTAGTTGGTACAGCTGCTGCAATTGTTGTTGCTGTGAGTGCCCACTATGTTAAAGACTGTCATCGAAATATTTTAAATAAAGAAATGAAACGAATGGCAGAAGCTTGTGAAGAGCCTACAACAAAAGCTCAAGCCCAGTATATTGAGAATATTCAAAAGGGCGCTATTGCTCAGCCAGATCGATTATTGAGTGATCAGGCCGATGACTTTGTGACTCAGCCTTCATTGCAATTGCCGATTGGCTCAGCCTATAGAGACCCTTTTGATGAAAATGCGAGATCAACTCAACTGCATTATCCAGTTGATAGCTCGAATCCATTAGTGCGTTCTATACAAAAGCAAAATGCACACCTATTTCAATCTGCTGACGAGTCAAAAGAACAGATGAGGCAGCGCTATTACGCGACTGATTATGCATAACTCTAAAGAGAAAGAATAACCAAGTAAATAAACAATAAAGGACGTCCACTTGAATACCCAACAAGCCTCTGCAGGGCTTCATACTGCGCCAGCTCGAACTTTTGATCAAATGGCTTTTATTGATGACACACGCATGAAAGTTGGTAGCAACTTTTGGGCGAAAATAAAAGCAAACCCAAAGGCATCTATGTCTGTTGCTGCTGTTGTTGCGGTTACAGCAACTGCTATGACTCTTGTGAGTTTAAAAGTCCCATCTGTGAATGATTTTTTTACAGATATCGGCACACATATTAAAGACTATGCACAAAGTGGTAGTGGTCAGCTGTGTATTGCTGGTTTTGCCTCTGGGGCACTGGCATTGGGTGTTGGTAGTCATCAAGCTTTTCATGCGATTCTGTCATCTTCTAATACAGAATTAAAAGCCTTAATGATAATGGCCAAGTATGTTGAGCTTGGCGAAGTAGGTCAGCAGCTTAATTTTAAACGAAATGGCCCTTATGATAATCAGAAAGCATTAAATATCTGGGGGGCGGTTGCACCAATTGGGCATTATTCTTATGGTAAGCTTCTGTCTAAGGTCAATAATGCTATTGCTTCTCCGAGGTTTGATATGCTCGAAAGAGCGACAAATCCACTTGCAAAAGAGTTAAGTCATATTTTAAAGCAAACTCAAATGCGCAAGCTTTTTATTGCAGCAATCATGATACCAGCAGCGACAGCTTTATTTGGCATAGCCGCAGGTACGCTTAATGATAAGGTGAACTCAACTCAGGGAGCAGGTATTGGTGTAGTGCCAGGCTTGCTTGTTGCTGTAGGCTTGCTTTACCTTGGGCAATCTACTTACAAACAAGATAAAGCAGAACTTGAAAGTGCATCACAAGCTGCAATGGTTCGACCTAGTGTGTTTCAAAGACAGGATCTAAATTCAGATCACGCAGCGCCAGAGTATCCTGCTGCTGTAGTGCGTTCAGAATTTAACTCTTCAAGAGATTTCTTGTTGCAGGATATGCAGCCTGTTGGTCGTTCAGTTCATCAAGATACATCGGGTATAAGAATACCTGAGCGATCGGTTAGTCATCGATTGAATCATGGTTCTGCTGTGAGAAGACAGGATTTTCAAGCAATATTTGGGTGAAAAAAAGATTCGTAATGCAGTTTATTTTTATAAGCAAGCTGCATTACGAATAGATATTGCTGGTCTTACAGATGCGCAATAAAACCGATATAAGTACCATCAAGTGTTAGTTCAGAATCACCTGATGCACCTGGTCTTTCAATATCAATGACCATTTGGCGGTAGCCAAGATTCACTTGCGCAAAGCTATTAAAGTTGTAGCCAAGTTCAATGCTGATATCTTCAATGCTGTCATCTTCAAAGGTTAAAGCCATACCTTCAGCTGTCACTTGCCAGCCAGAAAATGGCAGTTTGAAAGCAGCCTTGCCATACAGCATCGGGATTGTTTCATCATTTTCATAATGGAATACTTCTGTACCTTGGCGCACATCAAATTCAAACTGTACTTTTTTAGCAGCAAGACCAACATCAAGGTTGACCCAGTTATCGAGAATCTCATAGTAAAGCACGATATCTGTATGAGAAAAATCGAAGTTGTAGGCAACAGGGCTCGATGTATCAAATGTTGCAGAGCCTATATCAACATTGTTTGTCAGGTTGCGTGCATCAGCATAGTTAATATTATTTTGACGAAGCATCACATTAGGGATGAGTGGAATCATATGTTCAAATGAAGCACTGAAAATAGGGTGCTGATCACGATCGCCATTTTCACCTTGGAAACTATCGAGTAAGCCATTGCTGTTGCCGTTACCAAAGTCACCATCAAGTGTTGCTGACCAATAGTTGACTTCGGCATAGAGACCAAGCACTGTATCTGCAGATGCTGTAGTAGATACCAAAAGTGCTGGTACAAGGCAAAGCTTGCCAAATGTTGATAGTTTATTCATGTATGTCTCCTGCAATAACAAATGTCTTGCCTTGGCTTGTCACTGAAAGAGTGGACGTCGCTTCGGTGTTATTTTGTGATAATAGCTCATTTACAAGTCTATAATAGCTGTTTCTGTTAAAACGCGCCCACAGATTTCGTCTTACAAGTGCATATGGCAGGAAAGGCGCTTGTGTGCTGCACATGATTGGGTGCTTTTCACCAATGCTAAATTGCTCACCAACTTGTGTGGTGCAGATGATCTCAGTTTTATCGTCGCTCCACTTGTAGTCAACCACAATAAATGGCACATCTTCCACAACGATTTTGACTGACTCATGAGGTGTTCGGAGGCTGTAATTGCCCTTTGAACCAGGTTTGATATCGCCTGGCTCACACCATAAAAGCTGGCTTAAAAGTTTTACAAGTTTAGGGCGGCGGTATGGGGATGGGTTGTCTATATCATCTGTTGACCACCATTGGCCCTCATGGTCAATGAGCAAAGGAAGAAATCCACAGTCACTTGGTGACCATTGTTCAAGTGGCAATTGTTTTGTGCTGCCGGATTCTAAGACGCTGGCCAGTTCGCTGGCCATTTGTGATAAATCGAATCGGTTATCCATGTTTTAAGGCTCTTGTTGTGTTTAACTCAGTTTCAGAAGGGCTGTATTCTGGCAATAAACCCTCAAGTGTTGCAAATAAAAGTGCTTGTTTATTAGGCGGGGTCGCCGTATTTAACAATATTTCATGAGGCTCTATTTTTCGATCAAGCCAAAATTGACCTGTATGATGGCCTGCAATATAGCTTAATGCGAGCCAGAGTGCAGTGTCTGCACCTTGATATGCGTTTCTTAGAAATGGTTTTAGCCATGTATTAAATGTTGGAAGTGCGCTGGCGACGGCTCCTGTTGCAACCCAGCCTGGATGCATCGCATTAAATACGACCTCTTCACGATCATATAATCGTGCCATTTCTTGAGTGATATCTAATAAGCCTCGCTTCGCTCGTGCATAGGCTTTTGTGCCACTAAATTGTCCCTGCTCATATTGCAAATCATGCAGTGGTAAAGATTGACCATAGAGACCGCCAGAACACATATTAATCACTCGGCCAGGGCCTTTGCATTGACGATTTTTTAAGAGTGGTAATAAAGTTGTGCTGAGGATAAATGGCGCAACGAGGTGTATGGCGCAATGAAATTCGAAGCCTTCTTTTATTTGGTGTTCGTGAATAAGTGAACCTGCATTATTAATAAGAACATCGATGGAATTAAATGCATTTTTTATATTATATGCGACTTGCTGAGTTTCAGTAGCATTGCTTAAATCAGCAATATAAGACGTAACATCTATATTAAAGCGAGATTCGAGTTCTTTTTTAAATTGAACGGCTTTATTGTGATTTCGATTAATCATAATAATGTCACAGCCAGTACGGGCTAACTCAAACGCAATTTCACGCCCAATACCGCTTGTGCAGCCTGTAATGACAACCCTTTTATCACTTGTCACCGGTAGAGGGTGTGCATCTTTTAATCGTCTAAAGCCCAGCTTTGTACAATGCCAGAAAAAAGGGAAAAGTGTATAGGCTAAAAGTCTATTGCTTTTTCGTGGTCGAGTAGTATCTGGGAGCCCAAGCCGTTGCAGGTTGCGTGCAGCGTTGTTGGCCATTCGTTTGGTCATGGGTTTAAGCAGCGGTAATAAAAAACGGTATGAATTTTTAACGTTAATTTCTAAACAATAGTGAATGGTTGTAGCATGTTTATTGTTGTTGTCTGGTGTGATGCGAATGATCTCAAATGTTGTAAAGTTTTTATGATGGCCTTTAAGGTGTACCTCATGTGGCGGTACACTATTCAAAATCTCGTATTTCATCATACTTTTATTGAGCACTGAATCAAAGGTAATTTCAAACTGGCTGCCTTTACCAATTGTTTGTTCTTGGCCGGTTTTTTGAAGCGTTGAATTAACGACTGATGGGTCCCACAAGCGAATAGCTGAAAAGTCCGCTATGTAATTAAAAGCCTGTTCTTGAGAGAGTGCAACTGGTATTTGTGAAGTCCATTTAATATCGGCAATCTGTTCACTGTCCATAGAGTGCTCCAGTAGAAATAGAGAGTTTGCTTGGATTTTAAGGCATTCTTAAGTGACGTTAAAATAAGCTGTTTTTTGCATTCACGTTAACGTTAGGGTTTTCTCAGTAATACTTGGTTATATAGAGTTTTAAGAACAATCAAATATGCTACATTTGTGATTTTACATTCACAGATGTGAACACAGAGTATCATAGACATTAACACAGCCGAAGGTCTATTTCTTCAGTTGTCTAATTTATTGTACTCTTAAAGAATATATACAGGTCATATCTGTATGTTTTAGGGGAATAGCCTAAAATAGAGTGTCAAAACCAACTAAATGGGAATGCAACGTGGCTCAAAATTATTTTATAACAGGTGCTTCGGGCTTTATTGCACAAGGCCTAATTCCAGCTTTATTGCAAAATCCAGAAGCACGTATTTTTGCTTATGTACACCATGATAAACCCGACTTTCCTGAAGTGCAGGATAAGCTCCATTACGTTTATTCTATACAGGATGTCAGATCAATTTTAATGCAGCTTGGTGAGAGTAAGATACACACAGTTGTTCATTTGGCCGGTGCTGGTATAGCAGACTGGCCTTGGACACCTAAGCGTAAAGAAGAACTTAAAAATTCCCGCTGGGATTTAGTCACACGTTTACATCAATCTTTCTCTGATGCAGAGATTGTAATAGATCGTATCTTTGGTGCTTCTGCAATTGGTTTTTATGGTGACGGGGGTGACTATTGGCTCGATGAATCGGCACAGCAAGGTCGAGGTTTTGCTGCTGAACTTTGCGCTGGTATTGAAAGACGTATTGCGAGTGCGGCTCAAGAAGCTGATGCTAAGTGGTATGCACTGCGTTTTGGTGTTGTTTTAGGGCCTGATGGAGGCCTTTTATCAAGATTAGCGCTACCTGCTAAGTTAGGTCTGGGGAGTGTCTTTGGTGATGGACAACAGTGGGTGAGCTGGATTGACCGTCATGACTTGGTTCAGGCTATTTTGTTCGTAGAGGAGCACGACCTCGAATCAGGTCCATTAAACATAACCTCCCCTGAGCCCGAGCAGTGGGGCAGTTTTATGCAGCACCTATCAGGGGTGTATGATAAGAAGACACGTATTCGTATTCCAAGCTTGGCATTGTCTGCATTAGGCGAAATGAAATCTGTATTTTTGGATTCCGCTCGTGTCACGCCTAAAGCTTTGAAAGATGCTGGCTTTAGTTTTAGTGTGCCAGAACTTGATACCTCTCTCAAGATGAATCTGATTGAGCACTAATGTACGAGTTCCAATAAAATGCGATCTAAAACATGAATGAAACCTGTTCACATGACAGTGATAAGTGAATATGGAATAATTCACGCATTAGATATTTTTGGAGAATGAATATGCCTAATTCAGCAATGATGGTGTTGCTTGTAGAAGACAACAAAGATTTAGCGGCTACAGTTGGTGATTACCTTGAAGCTTCCGATATAACAGTTGACTATGCTTATGATGGTCGTTCAGCCCTAGAGCTTTCAAGTACTGGCCGTTATGATGCTGTTATTCTTGACTTAGGTTTACCTGAAATGGATGGTATGCAGGTGCTTCGCCAGCTTCGTGAAAAGGTTGGTAAAGATACACCAGTGATCATCCTTACTGCTCGTGACTCACAAGATGAAAAAGTAGCTGGTTTTGAAGCAGGTTGTGATGACTACATTGTTAAGCCGGTTCATTTGCCTGAATTAGAAGCTCGTATTATTGCACACATCAGACGCACACGAGGTGAGGTTGTTAATACTGTGTTTACTGTTGGTGATTTACAGTTTGACGTGAAGAAGGCCGAAGTGACTCGTGGTGGTCAGCTGTTACAACTTTCACCAACCTGTTTGAAGATTTTACGTATTCTTATGCGTGAGTCACCAAACGTTGTTTCTCGTCAAGCGATCGAAGCTGAGCTTTGGGGTGAAGACCTTCCTGATTCCGATACACTTCGTAGCCATTTATATAAAATTAGAAAGGCGGTAGATCGTCCTTTCCAAAAACCTTTAATTCACACAATTCAAGGTGTTGGTCTACGTCTAGAAGCAGTCGAAGATAACCAAGAAGAAACAGTTTCCTCTTGAAAATGACAGCCGTCGGGTGTAGATTGTTTCGCTATCATATTAGTGTGTAGGAGTTACAATGACACATCCGACTTCAAATCCTGCGGTTGAAGCGCAGCTTGAGAAAGCTTTATGTGCGCTTCCAGCTTACAGTCCAGAGCAGCAAGAAGAATTAATCGCTTCCTGCGCAGCTTCTCTTAAGGCCCTTAATGCAACTCTTGTTGCTCACTATTATACAGATGCTCAAATTCAAGCCCTTGCAGATGCAACTGGTGGCTTCGTTTCTGATTCTTTAGAAATGGCACGTTTTGGCGCTCGCTCTGATGCAGACGTGATCATTGTTGCTGGCGTTCGCTTTATGGGTGAAACCGCAAAGATTCTAACGCCAGAAAAACGCGTTATCATGCCTACACTTGAAGCGACATGTTCCCTTGATGTTGGCTGTGATGCTGACGAGTTTGCTGCATTTTGCGATCAACACCCTGATCGTACTGTGGTTGTTTACGCCAATACATCCGCTGCTGTTAAAGCTCGTGCTGATTGGGTTGTAACATCTAGTATTGCCCTTGATGTAGTTGATTATTTAGATTCACAAGGTGAAAAAATTCTTTGGGCTCCAGACCGTTACCTCGGTTCTTATGTGCAAAAGAAAACTGGTGCAGATATGGTGCTTTGGGACGGCAGCTGTGTGGTTCATGAAGAATTCAAAGCGCAAGGTATTGAGAGCCTTAAAGCTGTATATCCAAATGCCGCTGTATTGGTTCACCCTGAGTCACCTGAATCTGTTGTTGCCCTTGCTGATGTTGTTGGTTCTACAAGCCAGCTGATTAAAGCAGCCCGCGAGCTTCCAAACACTCATTGTATTGTTGCTACAGATAGAGCTATTTTCTACAAAATGCAGCAAGCAGCCCCTGGTAAAGTGCTGATTGATGCCCCAACAGGTGGCCAAGGCGCAACCTGTCGTAGCTGTGCTCATTGTCCTTGGATGGCGATGAATACCCTTGAACGTATGGATCAGCTGTTAAAAGAGACGCTTGCTGCGAAAGAGCAAGGCCTTAAAAACTGGCCTGAAGAAATTCATTTAGAAGATGAAATGATTCAAGGTGCTCGTCGTTCTCTTGATCGTATGCTTGCATTCAAAGCACCTCAAAAATAACCTTTCCAAAAAAATAACTATTTAAGTTATTGAATTTAGGCTAAACTGATCAGAGTTTGGCCTTAAAGTCCACACCATTGTTGGGCTTTTTATAAATTCCTTCAATTGAGGTACTTATGGACGAGTTCTCACATATTGATGTTGATCGTATTATGACAAACCAGCTTCGCATGGAAGTTGGTGTTATCTCTCTAAATAGACCGAATGCCCTGAATGCATTAGATTCTTCGATGATTCAAGGGTTAAAATCCATTCTCAAAAAATGGGCCTATGATGACCGCATAGAGCTTATTATTATTAAAGGTAAAGGGCAGCGAGCCTATTGTGCTGGTGGCGATATTAAAGCCCTGCATGATGCTGGTAACGTACAGTTTTTAGCCGATGAATATCGCCTTGATTTTGCTCTACATGATTACCCTAAACCAATTGTTCATTTAATGCATGGTTATGTTATGGGTGGTGGCGTTGGTCTTATGTCCACCGGTCGTTTAAAAATCTGCACCCATGATGCTGAGTTTGCTATGCCTGAAACGGCAATAGGTTTTTTTCCTGATGTGGGGGTTCGTCACCAGTTGGCTCGTATGCCACTTGGTCTAGGAGCATGGTTTGGCATGACAGGTGCGCGTATGAAGCCACAGCTTGCTAAAGCTCTAGGTTTGGTTGATTGCATTCTACCGTCTCAAGACCGTAGTTTGATGATTGTACGCTTGTACGAGTTTATCTCCAAGTGGAGCCGACGTGATGGTGAACTTGTCGATTGCTTGCGCCAATGGGTTGAAAAATCCATGGTGGAATATCAAAAAGAAGAGGGGATTCCACCTTCGCCACCTGCACCTGCAGATCAAGAGTATGATCCAATTTTAGATACAATTCCTAAAGCAATCCGTGATTGGTGTGATTTTTATTGGGATTACCCGCATATACCTTGGGTTGAAGATTTGCTATCCAATGCTAAGCACTTCCATAATGCTTGCGAAGACTTGTTTCTCATGTCGCCCCGTGGTATTGATGCGGTTTCGCCTTTAAGTCTGTGCGTGACAGATATCTTATTGAGAAGAGCGAAAGACCAAAGCTTAGAACAGGTTTTTAATGAAGATTATTGGGCCGCAGCAAAACTGTATAAAGAGGGTGATCTTCGAGAAGGTGTGTGCGCTAAGGTGATCGACAAACGTGAACCGAATTGGCAATATGATTTTGACGATATTAATCAGACTGTTCGTCAAGCTTATACACCGCCGGACATGATGGCACAGGTTTTGCGGCAAAAAATTCGATGGGATGAGTAAACTAAGCCTCGGATATCATAGACCTTGACTGGATAAGTCGGTATACTCGTGGCAACACAAGTATTAATAAATGAGGTTTATCATGTCCGAAAAGACAACTCTTGATGTAATTAAAGAACAGATCGCTGAGCACTCCATCCTTCTTTACATGAAAGGAACACCTCAGTTTCCACAGTGTGGCTTCTCTGCACGTGCTGTTGAAGTTCTAACGCAATACAATAAGCCTTTTGCTTATGTAAACATTCTTGAGCATCCAGACATTCGTGCAGAACTGCCTAAGTATGCACAATGGCCAACCTTCCCACAGCTGTGGATTAAAGGTGAGCTTATTGGTGGTTCTGACATCATTCTTGAAATGGCACAAGCTGGTGAGCTAGAGCCACTAATCGTAGAAGCTGCTGCTGAATAATTTTTGCAAGCCTTCTCAAAAAGCAGTCAATTGACTGCTTTTTTTATGCCTAAAATTTGGTAATAAGGTTCAAGTATTTAAGGTTTTGCTTTTTTTTTGAGGAAATGCCAAAGCAACAAGACTAAGCCAGCTGATCATCAATGCAATGCCTCCAAACGGAGTGACATAGACAAGCCATGGTATACCTGTCAGTAGGTTCAAATAAAGACTAAACACAAATGCAATTGTGCCGAGCGAGAAGAGTAAGCCCGAGCGAGCAACTTTCTTTTGAATATGTTCTGCAGTGTCTAGTGAGCGGATGACGCCTAAGAATGTAATAATGGCTGCATAAAGCATGTTATAGCGTACAGCTGTTGCAAATGTTTCAGTTTTATCCTCTGTTAGAAGAAATAAGTGGTCACCACTTGCCCCCATTACAACAGAAATAAATCCTAATAAGCTGCCGATCAAAAGTAGTGTATTCATGTTATGGCCTTGTTTATATCTTTAAAAATCAAAGCATAATACAGAGTTGTTCTTTATGGCAAAAAAACGGATTAAATTTAAGGTAAAAAAAAAAGAGGTCTATAAGACCTCTTTAAGTCTGAAAATTCAGCGCAATTAAGCTTTGAACTTACGACGTGCAGCTAGACCAAGACCAGCTAGAGCTAGTAGGCCAAGACTTGCAGGCTCTGGCACATCTGCAGATTCAACTTCAGTAGAAGATGACCATGAGAAAGTAGTACCAGCTGTGTTAACTGTTACGTTCCAGTTGCCATAAATAACATCTGTACCGTCAGTGAGGTAACCACTACCAGCAAATACGCCAGCGAATGGAGCAGAAGCACTTGGGTATGCAATTTCTTGAGCTACATCTAGGCTTTCTGCAAAGTATGAAAGAGAACCTGAAGTCCAAAGGTTGCCAGCTGTAAAGTTGCTGTATGAGAAATCTGAGAAGTGAGCAGTGTCACCAACAGATAGGTAGTTAGCAAAAATGCCGTCTACGTCGTCAACAGAAGCGTTGTTTGAGCTGAAGTTAACAACGTCGTTGTTGTAGTCCCAAACAAATAGGCTTGAGTCGATAGAAGAGAAGCTTACGCCGCTCACTAGTGCAGCAGAAGCAAAGCTTGAAGCGCTTAGAAGGCCAGCAGCTAGAATGCTCTTAACTAATGTTTTCATTGTATCTTCCTAACAGGTTGATTTGTAATATTTTAACCATGAATGGGTTGCCAGAGCATTTGAGCAAAAGCAAAGCTTTAAAATCAAATACTTAGTAAACTAATATCCTGGTCATGACTAAGACTGCACATCAGTACAGCATATTAGTCCGCTGATCGTACCACCAAATGGGGCGTAGTGGCCATTTTGTACACAAAAATGCATAAAAAAAAGCCATAGTTTTTCAGAACTGTGGCTTTATTGATCAAGCTATAAATATGAGGCTATTTAAGAGCTGAGTGGTTGAATAATTGAGCTTGGATCTAACCCCTCTGCAGGCCAGATTGTATTAATAACATCAAGCACTTGTTGCTCACTTGCAGTTGTGTTGCCTAAGCAGTATTTACCCTTCATATTCTCAACAAAGAGCTCACGCAATAAGTTAAGCGCACCTTTTATTTCAGGGTCTTCATCTGGATCTGCGCCATCTTTAAGACAATCTTGAATAAGAATTTGGATTTGAACAGCGAGGAAGTCCGTCTCATCATCATTTAAGTTTGGGCCTTCTCGGTCGCAGGAGACGTGTTTCGCCATGTCTGCTCTTAACATTTCATTAAGCGCTCTTTGATCCATAGTGCCAGCTTCAAGTGGTGTGTCATCAGGCTCATCGGTATTTTCAATATTGTCGATGATTTGCGGGGTTTGCATGATGGTGCCAACTTGACCTATATAACACTCTGAAACGTGCCCACCTGTCTCTTCGTCAACAGTACCGATATTGCGGAAGGATTGGCAAAGGCTATCAAGGAGTTCTTCTTTTTTGCGTTCCGTGTGGTCTGGTGAGTTAATGTATTTCATCAGTTTATACAATGCAGATTGTTGGCTTTCATTGTTATACCTATGGGTGCTTTGATTTTCAGCTTCCGCTCGACGTAAGCCTTCAAGCACAGCGTGCCTTACAGGTCTTTCACTCCAAGGTGTAAATGGTAAATCAAGAATGTTTGTGCTTGTGTTATTAGCACTTCTGCTTCTGGATTGTCGCGCTTGGTTGCGTCTGTTCGTTTCAGCTCTTGCGATAGCCCGTCTCATATAATTGCTTAAGTCTTCCCGCACAACTTGGAAAACTCTGGATTGTGATATTCGACCTGGTCTATAGCTACTGGTTATCAATTCAAATCTTTGCAGTATATTGCGATTATTCGCGTCATTCATCGCATTTTCTTGTCTGCTATAAGAGCCTCGGTTATTACGCATGTTTGCTTCAACTTCTGCATCGCTTCGAGTCACTTCTCGTACACCTCTTGGAAGATTGTTATGGGCGGCCCAATCCTTGAGTGTGTCTCGAAACATCGTTCTCCCTTGTATAATAAAGCGAGTTTCATTGGTGGTTTCAAGTAATAGCTTGCATAGCTTTGGTAGTGCAGATGACCTGCGAATTTCAAGTGCTTTTTCTAAACCTAGCTCGAGTAGACGTTGTTTATTAAGACGAATGGTGCCAGTATTAATCACTTCTTTTCCGTCAAGCGCCCGAGCTGCATCAAATGCAAACTGTATAAATTCTTCAGGGGTATCTCGTCGCATGTTTTCAACCAAGCCTTCTTTGCTTAAAAACATGACAGCAATTGTGCTGAGCTCTGATAAATTTGTGATTTGTTCATGTTGTGCGCCGTAGATGGCTTCGACAAGTTTATTCCAGTTAAAAGGAGCGCCGCTGCGAAAGTTCTCTATTGCATTTGGTTTAGCACTTTCATCAAGAATTTGTTCAGCAACGTAACCGAGAAGACACTCTTTATGTATAGGTGCGCGATCAATCAAGGTTAAGTTTACATTACTTGGTGATTGACACTCTTCTCTCATTGAACAATAGGATAAAGATGATAGAGGCCTAAAGGCAGAGGTTGATCTTGTGCTGAAAGAGGTGCTAGTTGATGCGTAACTAGGCGTCATGCTTGCGGCGGATAATGACGTGAGATAGCCATTTAATTCATCCGGTATTTGATAGCCGCGATTGTGCATCTGAATTGAAATGTCACGCAAATTTTCAGTAATACTGTTTATGGTCTCCATGTGGCGACTTTGTAGGTGGCTTGTGCTTCTTGGATAAATTGATGTCGCTGAGTCGTTGTAAGAATAACTACTCGATGTAGGACTATAACTTGCTTGAGGCGTTGGTGAGGCTGTGCTTAATGGATTCCAAGCATCAAGAAAAGGGTCAGCAGGTTGAATGTCCCGAGGGTCGGTAATTTCATTGTGGCGGTTTGTGCTGCGTAAGTATCGGTTCCTTTCAATAGTTGCTTGGTCTGCAATACTGTTTCTGACAGCACGCATATTTGGTGGTGTTGTTGTATTAGATGAAACTAAATGCCGGCTTCGCACGGCGCTTGATGATGTACTGCTAACAGGTGCTGTATTGTTTAAGCTGGAGCTGACTCTTTGTCTTGGTCGAGGTGGGTTCGTATAATCGCGGTTACCCTGGAGACCAGGGTAAAATTCCGATTGACTTGGCATTGTAGGCTTTCCTTCATTAAATCAGGATGCGTAGCCTTGATGGCAGCATGCTCCTGAGCATCTCACGATGATTCTCTTGAAGTACTGGCAGGAAGCGCATAAGTGCCCAATAGACCAAACTGTAAACAACAGCCATGATTCCAAGAGCAGGCCAGTATCCGAGAGAAAGATGGCCTAATTCTATCAAGTAGTGGATTGGAATCAAAGGGATTGTTGCAATTCCGGCAATAGCACCAACACCAAACAAGATACGCCAAGGGAAGATAGCTGCAAGTGATACTTCGAGGCGACGAGAGATGCCGAGAAGATAGCCGAAAACGATAATCATGTAGGAGAGAATCGTTGCAAATGGCGCACCCCAAAGGCCAAAGTTTTTCACGAGAATAATTGTTCCTAGGATATTGGCTGTTTCTGAGAAGGCTGCAACCCAGGCCATCATGCCGGTTTTACCGATGACACGAACAATCACGTTATAGGTCGATACACGGAAAATGATGCCGCAAGAATAGATTTGGAATATTGGTACCGCCTCTTTGTAGTCATCACCATAAAGCCCTGGAATTAAGTATGGTGCTGTAAATATAAGAAAGAAAAAGCTTGGGTACATAAAAGAAGCGGTCAATGCAATTGTGTCATGCCATAGCTTAAGCAGTGACTGTGCACACTTATCTTTATAAGCTTCGATAAGCTTTGGCATCATTAAGTTATCAATGGTGTTATTGATAATATTCAATAATGGAATATCCATGGCGCCGCGAGTGTATATGGCAAGGGTAGCAGGATCAAAAAAGTGAGACACAATCACTTTATCGCCATAGCGTGAGAGCTCAAAGATACCTTGAGATAAGCCGATTGGCAGCGAATATTCAAGCTGTTCGCGTACTCTATAGTCATCACCATCATTGCTGTTATTGAATTGCAGCGCAGTGCGAACAAGTACAAAGAGGTACACTAATAATTGAATACCATGGAAAGCACAGAGGGATATCAGAATTGTCTTAATATCACCTGTCATTAATGTTGGTATGAGAATAACTAAGAAAAAGCCAATATTAAACACAGAGTCAGTCATGATAAATGTGCGTACTTTATTTGACGCAATGAGTGCTGGCTCGTAGATGGCTAAAGGAATCTGAAAGAAAGCAATGCCCGCTGTAATATAAATTAGATTTTTTAAGCTCGGGTTGTTGAGAAGGTTGGAAAGCTGATCACCAAATGCAATAACACTAATGCCAACTAAACCTGCAATGGTCATCATCAGTGCAACAGTGGTGAGCATCATGGTTCTTTGTTGGCGTACTTTCGGCAAAAAGTAATAGACACTATGTGGTATGCCGAGCATAAAGGTCCAAATAGCAACATTAGCAATAAGCTGGACATGCAGGTAAGTACCGTAATCTGTCTGAGTTAAATAGCGAGTCAGTACAATGCTGAGTACTAAAATGCCGACCTGCTTAGATGTTTTGCTTAGAGTGGTAAGTACCAAATCAATGCCGAATGCCACTTGCTTTCCTTATTATCGTTCTAAAAAACTGCACTTAGACTTGAATATTCAGCGAAAGTTCACTTCTTTTCACGTAGCTATCAGTGCTGTTTGAGACTCTAGCATGCCTGCAATTTTTTTCCTAGTTTTTTGAAATTAGGTGTTTTTTACGTCGTGGCATTTGCTCGCTAAGCTGTTGGTTTTCATCATGGTTAATTATCCAAGCGCTACTATACTGATATATACAGTGTGCTCAATTTATGTGTGATAAGAGTATCTTTAAGCGATGGCGTCATTTGTCAATTCTACTTATAGATATCTGTTTATTGGTAGACATCCATACAACGAGTGCCTGGAATTAATGATCTACAAGGAGAAGTAGGCTGTGAATAGCACGCAAGTAAACCCGTTTCGTTCAACGCATTCCTTTACGCTTGATTTGCGTTGGGTGCTTGATGAGCTTATTCGCGATCAATGGATTAGTGTTGAAGATGCCAATATGGTTGCGGGCTTGCCCCAAGGGCATAGTCAGATGCATATGCATCCTTTACAACGAGTAGCTGAAGCTCGTTTACGACGCCAGCTTTTACCTTCAGTGGATCTTGATATTAACCTGTTAACTGAATGGATGTCTTTAAAGAGTGGCTTGGATGTGTTTCATGTTGATCCTATGAAAGTGGATGTCCCTGCAATTACAGCTGTTATGTCTTATCAGTTTGCTCACCGACACGGTATCTTAGCTGTTAATGTTGAGTCTCATGAAATACTTATTGCTACAGCTGAGCCATTTCACACTGAGTGGGAGCAGGGGCTTGCTCAGGTGGTACGTAATAAGAGTTTTAAAAGGGTCTTGGTTAATCCTACTGATCTGCATAAATACACCTTAGAGTTTTACAATCTGAGTAAAAGCGTTGCAAAAGCGAATACATCACCAGGCCAGTCCAAGGTCAATAGTTTTGAACAGTTGTTGCAGATAGGAGACCTGAAAGCTGCAGATGCAAACGATCAGCATATTGTCAAAATAGTGGACTGGTTGTTGCAATATGCTTTTGATCAGCGTTCAAGCGATATCCACTTAGAGCCTCGCCGTGATAAAGGTCGGATTCGTTTTCGTATTGATGGTGTTTTACATGATGTGTATGAACTGCCTGCTGTGGTAATGTCAGCTGTTGTAAGTCGCATTAAAATTCTTGGTCGTATGAATGTGGCTGAAAAGCGCCGCCCTCAAGATGGGCGTCTTAAAACAGCTACACCTGATGGCAATGAAACGGAGCTCCGTTTAGCAACTTTACCAACAGCCTTTGGTGAAAAGCTTGTGATGCGTATTTTTGATCCGGACGTATTGGTGCGATCATTCCAAGAGTTGGGTTTAACCACTGAGAATTACGAAACATGGCAGTCTTTTGTGTCTAAACCAAATGGCATTGTTCTAGTTACAGGGCCTACAGGTTCAGGTAAGACAACAACGCTCTATTCAACCTTAAAGCAGCTTGCAAGCTCTAGGGTAAATGTCTGTACCATTGAAGACCCTATCGAAATGATTGAGCCAAGCTTTAATCAGATGCAAGTGCAGTCGCAGATGGATCTTGGTTTTGCAGAGGGCTTAAAAGCTTTATTGCGTCAAGATCCAGATATCATCATGGTTGGTGAGATTCGCGATTTAGAAACAGCGGAGATGGCAATCCAAGCTGCATTAACAGGGCATCTCGTTATTTCAACACTGCATACCACTGATGCTGCATCAGCTGTAACCCGTCTTATTGATTTGGGCGTGGCGCCATATCTTGTGGCAGCTACTGTAAATGGTGTTATGGCGCAGCGCTTGTTAAGAACGTTATGTCCAGAGTGTAAATCTTCAACAACAATTGCGGAAGATCAATGGCGCATGATGACGGCACCATGGCGAGCTAAAATGCCTGAAGCAGTGTATCAACCAGAAGGCTGTCTTGCATGTCGAGACACTGGTTACTATGGCCGTGTTGGTGTCTATGAAATTATGCCAATGACCCATGAATTAAAAGAACTTGTGTCGCAAAATGCACCGTTAGAGTCGATTCGTCAGCTTGCTTTTAAGCAGGGTATGAAAAGTTTAAGACTTGGGGGCGCACAAAAAGTAGCCCATGGTCTGACCACTTTTGAAGAGGTTTTACGGGTGACGCCCTCTGTTTCTGCTAAGTCCTAAATGGCTTAGCTTTTAAGGATAAATGTAGCTGGGCCATCATTGCACAGAGAGACTTTCATATCAGCACCAAACTCACCCTGTTGCACTGGTCTGCCAAGCAGCTTTTCACACTCAGCTTTAAAACCGTTGAATATTTCAAGGCCAAGTGCTGGTGGTGCTGCATTTTGAAAGCTTGGTCTATTACCTTTGCGGCAGTCTGCAGCCAATGTGAACTGCGGCACTAGCAGTAGATTATGATCTGGCAGATCCAATAAGCCAATATTCATTCGATCTTGGTCATCACTAAAAATACGAAGTTTTAATAATTTTTGTGCCAAAGGGTAGGCATCGGCGGTGTCATGGGCCTCAGCACAACAAAGCACCATTGCACCTGCATTAATCTCACCAATGGTTTCTCCATTGACCACGACTTTAGCGTCTGTAACACGCTGCACGACCAGTATCATACAAAATCCTTGATTTTCTGTGGTTTTTTTTCGTTTAATGGCTGTCCTTTTTAAACAATGCTGAGCTTGTTTGTCAAATGAATCTTATTTGTTTCTAAACGCTCATGGATTGGCTAAAAAAGAACCAATCTCTTTTTTTGTACCTATACTGAAAATAGATGTTGTAGGAATGTAAACGCCAGAGAGGGTAACTGAATGAAATTAAAAGGTTTTAAAATGCTGGCCTGTTTAGGTGGTCTTGGCCTTATGATGACTCAAACAGCTCAGGCGCAAGCCTTCGATTACAAGCAGTATGCCCAACCACAAGTGATGGGCCAACAGTCAGATTCTAAATTAGAAGAGGTGAGTGGTCTTGCAGTTGCTCACAGCCGATCACCATATTTTTGGGCTATCAACGATGGCGGTAACTCACCTTCATTAATGTTACTTGATGGCAAGGGTAAATTTAAGAGTCAATTAAACCTAGAGCAGCTTGGTAATCATGACTGGGAAGACTTAGAAACCTTCGTCATGGATGGCAAAAATTACATTGCTATTGCAGATATTGGTGATAACTTCTCTCGACGTAAAGTCTACTATGTGCATTTAGTGCCAGAGCCTAAAATTTTTCCTGATGGTCAAATTGGACCTGTCTCAAGGGAGCAAATTAAAACGATTGCTTTTCAATATGAAGATGGGCCAAGAGATGCAGAAGCGCTTGGGATAGACCTTCTTAATAAGCGAATACTACTGTTGACGAAGCGTGATGCGCCACCACGAATGTATTCGCTACCACTCATTATGCAGCCGCAGCGTTTTGTCTACAGAGCTAAGCATCTTACAGACATGAATGAACTTGGTCAGATGTCCTTCTCAGGCGATTACCTCACGCAAACGCTTTATGCAGGAATGCCTACATCTATGACAGTTATGCCAGATCAATTAACAATGGCAACACCAAAAGCAACTTCACTGGCTGTTTTAAGTTATGGTGCGGTTTGGTTCTTTGATCTTATTAATAAAGAACCGCCTTCAGCTCAGAAAAATCATATGATTAAACTGCCTGCAATGCCTCAAGCTGAGGCTATGGCCGTGGATGCACAAGGTGAAATAACGGTGCTCTCTGAGATAACTGGTTCAAATATGATACGTATACCCCGATTAATGTAAGGGCTAGGGCATTGTGACAGATGATCAAAGCAGTCGCCGGTCGTCACCCAGGGTAAAATGCCGCTGGCAAGTGAAGTGCGTTACCGAGCAAAAAAAAATGTTTATGACAAATTCAATCAACATATCCCAAGGTGGTGTGTTGATCGTAACGCCTGTGCCTTTTAAAACTGGTGATCGTCTGTATGTTGAAATAGCTGGCATTATTAATGGGAGAACCCATTTAATTAAAGCGGTTGGTAAAGTTGCTTATTTTTCAGTCTCTTCGGATAACTTGATGCAAATAGGTCTAGAATTTATTAGTCATCTAGGAATAGATGATCTTAAGTTTATTCAAACCTATGTGAAAGTCATGCTCAATGGCTGAAGTTCATGCCTTGAATTCCTATGCAGTTAACTTTTAAAGAGATTATGATACTATAGGCATCGACTTTAGGGGCGCTGCCTCCTCTTTATAAGATACACGTGCATAGTGATATCTGCTGTATTTCGTTTCTTAGGGTTTATAACATGAGCTTAATCGTTATAGCATTGCTTTCGTTTGTGATGCTTGTTACTCGCTTTCCTTTTGGGGGAGAGGCGATGCATCTGTTGGATGCCAGTTGGGCTATCTTCTTTATCTTAGGCCGTCTTAATATTGAGGCACCGTTAAAGCTTGTGGGCTTTCTTTGGTTTGCTACTTTAGCTTGGGGTATTGATGTCTGGGCTGTTCAGGGTGATTACACGAGCGCTTACTGTATGACAACTGCATATCTTGGCATGCCTGTCGCTTACGCCGCTTTAACAATGATAGGTGGTTGGTCTCAAGGGCAGCATATTGCTGGTTTTACTGCGGGACACATGACTCGAGGTCACCTTGGCTTTGTCATTTCTGTAGCTCTGGCTACTTTTGCAGCTTTTATCATTTCAAACTTCTTTTTCTTCCAATGGTCAGGCTATTTTGAAACAATGCCAGCTATTAAGTTTGCAGAAAGTGTTGCTCGCTATTACCCCCACTATTTATTAACTACTTTTTTCTATGTTGCTCTATGGCACATTGCTAATCGCTTTATTTCTCTTGAGTCCGACGTGGCTGATGCAGAACTTCAGTCAATTACTCAGGAGTCAAATAATGATTGAAAAAGGCATTTTATACCTAGTAAGTACGCCGCTTGGGCATTTAGGTGACATCACTGCCCGTGCCCTGGACGTTTTAAATGCGGTTGACCGGATTGCTGCCGAAGATACCCGCCATACTGCAGGTCTTCTAAGACATTTCTCAATTCAAACACCATGCTTTTCGTGTCACGATCATAATGAGCTTGAGCGTGTTGAGCAAATGATTGGCTATTTAAGCCGTGGTGAGTCAATTGCACTTGTTTCTGATGCTGGTACACCTTTAATTTCTGATCCTGGTTTTAAATTGGTTCGCGCTCTTGTTGCTGAAGGCTTTAAAGTGGTTCCAGTGCCAGGTGCTTGTGCTATTACGACTGCACTTGTTGCAAGTGGTTTGCCCAGTGATCGCTTTGGCTTTTACGGTTTTCCTCCTGCTAAGCAAAGTGCTCGCCTCAAATGGTACGATGATTTAAAAGCCAAAACTGGCACCTATATTTTCTATGAATCTAAGCATCGCTTAATGAACTCACTTGAAGATCTCATGAATGTCTTTGGTGATGTTGATGCCTGTGTTGGACGTGAATTAACAAAAGAATATGAGAGTTTTTATCGAGGCTCGCTGTCTGAGGTGATTCAGCAATTAAGTGATCTGCCAAGCTTGCTTGGTGAGTTTGTCGTACTCGTCTCTTTTAATGAGTCAGAGGAAGAGGCTGATAATGTATTTGATGAATCTATTTCCTTAAGTGTGAAAGAACTATGTGATCTTTTGGCCTCGCCGCCAAAGAAGAAAAGTTTAGCTGCATTTTTAGCTGAAAGAACAGGTCATTCAAAACAAGACTGGTATAAGTCTCTGCTTACCCTTGAGGATGCCTAGGGTGCTACCTCTTCTATTTGAATGATGGTCATACAGGTTATAAAAACCCAAGTTGTCTTGGGTTTTTGTGTTTTATGGCTTTGATGCTTTCTTTAATTTTCGGATAAGGCGGCGGCGGTAGAGTTTTCGAAGTGTGATAATTCGCCAAATTGCTCGGGCAGCTACATAGCCTATTAAGCTTGCAACGATTGCGGCGCAAAAGCTTCCAAGGATAAATGGGCCTCCTATATCTCCGATTTGAGTCAATATCGACTGGTCATGCTCTATCACCGTGGTTTGAATAGGGTGAAATAGTGTCAGTACATAAAGACCAATTTTATAATTAGTGTAAAAAATTGGAGCATAGGTGAGAGGGTTGGAAACCCATGTGCATACAAGTGCTACAGGCATATTGGCCTGCCATGCAATAGCTAAACCTGCTGCAATTAACATTTGCAATGGAAATGGAATAAAAGCAGCAAATAACCCAGCGGCTAAACCACCAGCAAGACTACGTTTATTGAGATGCCAGAGGGTTTCTGCGTGCAAACGATGACGCACAGAATTAAAAATTCTATGGTCGAGCAAGCGTCGCTTGGCCTCAAGAAACTGTTTCAAGCTGGGTCTTTTCATTGGTGAACTTTTTAACTCAATTGGAATTCTGGCGGGTTACTTTTTACTGCGTTTATAACTTTAGTTTAGCCTCTCTGAGGGAGACTGTGATAAGCAAGCCACAGAAATAATGCATGAATTTTAATGTACGCTGATAGTATCATACTCTTATCGTCTTACAAGCCTGTGATCAGGAAATATTGGATATATATTGGCTTGTTGTAAATAGGTGATGGCAATATAATACCTCTGCTATAAAAATCAGAATGAGGATTTAAAAAAATGCCATATCAATATACTTCTGTGCCTCGCATGCCTTCTCCTGTACAACTTTATGGTCGCAATTCTTCCGATTCTTACGATGCAGGTGAGTATCAAATGAATCGAATTCAACCATCCTCTAGAAATATTAATCCTATCGTTTCACAATCGAATGACTCTTTTGGTCACTTTGCTCATCAACGCATTAAAAGTATTGCGGTAGGAACTGGCTATGGTATTGCTTCGCCTATTGTTGCTGGGTTGGCTCTTATTGCACTTTTAACTTGTAGCTGTGAAGGCGGTGATAGTTGTAATGGTGGGCGTTCAGGGTCGAGCTATTATGGTGGGCAAGTTAAAGATCGATTGGTGCGAAATGGTGCATTTATTGGTGCTGCTTCAGGGCTTGTCGCTGGTGGTGCTGCAACTCCAACGGTCATTGAAAAAGTATTGCCGCCAGAGTCTGCTGCTGGACTTGTAGCAGGTGCGGCAATTTTGACAGTGCTGGGAACCGCGGCTTCTTTTGGTTTTTTATCTGGTGCAGCCATGCTTGTACCAAGTTATTGTAAAAATAATCATGAATAAATAACGAATGTGGGACCTGTGTCACAAAAGCCAAGGCTTGATTTACATAGGATAGAGCTTTTAAGTAGAGCTATATCATGTGGCGGTTTGTATGGGCATGCATTTTTATGTATGCCACGGCGGTGTACCTTTGCAGCCTATATCACTTTGGTGTTTCTGCCCCTTTAATTGATTTAAGTCGACAAGGTGAAGATCTCGCTGGCGAGTTCAAAGTTATTGGGTATTCAGATTATCAATGTACGCAGGTCTGCCGTTCGATCGCTCAAATTAAATCTCTTCGTACAGGAGAGTCATATCGTTTAAAATGGTATAGCCCGCTCATTAAGCCTCAATTGCGTTATGGCGAGATTTGGTATTTACAAGGGCATTATGCATTTCCACAAGGTTTCAAAAACTCAGGTGTAGCAAACCCTCAATGGAGATACAGTTCGTCAGGTTTGTTTGGTGATCTTAAGTCAAAAGGGAATTGTTGCTATCGAATAAAAGAGGCGCAAGGTTTTGCCGCTTTTAAGAATAGTCTTCGCCAACTGATACTTGAACAAACACCTGAACATGTGCGTGGGATTGTATTAGCCTTGGTTCTTGGTGATAAATCTGCTCTTATTGCACCTGTGCGTGAAAGTTTTGCTGATTTTGGATTAAGCCATATGCTTGCTGTTTCTGGAATGCATATTGGCATTGCTGCTGGTTTAGGTTATTTCATAGCAGGATTAGTCTGGCGATTCTTTACTTATTTTTCTTTTGCTCATTCATTAAATACATCTCGTTTTGTATTGGAGTTTCTCTGTTGTGGTCTTATCGCATTAACCTATGCGTTGCTCACTGGTTTTTCGCCTTCAGCGCAACGAGCTTTGATTATGCTATTTGTGATGATGGGCTCAAGAATAATGTATGGCGAGACGAAATGGTTTCTTGCCTATCAGGTAGCATTTGTTGCAGTTATTTGTATGAGTCCATTTGCTGGAGCTGATGCTGGGTTTTGGTTGTCCTTTATTGCTGTTGGTTTATTAATTCTTCTCAATGCCAATCAAATAGGTATTGATGACGGATGGAATAAAGTAAAAGCCTTGGTTAAGAGCCAACTCCTTTTAACAGCAGGCTTGTTCTTTTTAACCGTTCGATGGCAAGGGGCATTGTCGTTACTGTCTATACCTCTCAATTTAGTACTTGTACCTTTGTTAGGTATCTGCATTATGCCAGCCATTTTTATATCGCTTATTTTTATCTTCATAGGTTTTGAATGGCCTTATCATTGGGTTGTTAACCAATTAGAGCAAGCAACTTTAGGTTTAATGTATTTAAGCAGCTTAAAGCCGCTCACTTTTCAATTACCAACGTCAAGCCTGTTTCTTTTGCTCTGCGCTGGGCTTGTTTTAATGTTTGCTCGAGCCTCATTGCGAGCCCTTTTATTGCCATATTCTGTATTGGCTGTGGTGTGGTATTTATTAGTGCCACAGCTATCCAGGCCTGTTTTGGGCGAGTTTGATGTTCATGTGATGGATGCTGGGCAGGGCACCAGTGTTGTTATCCAAACCAGGAACAATAGTGTTTTATATGATACAGGCCCTAGTTGGGGACATGATTTCAGTGTGCTTGAATATAATTTACAACATTACTTTCGCCTCAAAGGTATTGATACTTTTGATCTGGTCGTTGTCTCTCATGAAGACAGTGACCATGCTGGTGGGTTATCGTTTCTATTGCAGCAACATATGGTGAGTGAATTAATAACGTCATTTCCATTTTCCGCATTAGTCAGTACCAGTGCTAATACGAAGGCGAGTCTATGTGGTTTGCGACGATCATGGTGGTTGGATGGTGTTTTATTCGAATTATTACCATCGTATTCAAGTCAGTCTTCAAACGATCGTTCTTGTATTTTAAAAGTGAGTAATCAGTCAGTCAGCGTGTTATTGCCAGGTGATATTGGTGTTGAAGTTGAGCGGTATTGGGTTTCGCATGCGCCTGATTTCCTTGAGGCTGATATTTTAATTGCACCACATCATGGCAGCAAAACATCTTCATCAACAGGTTTTATTAATAAAGTTGATCCTGAGTTAGTTGTGTTTACTGCATCTTTACCAAGTCGATTTAACCACCCTCATCCTGATGTTGTAGGACGTTATCTAGTACGAGGCGTTAAAATTTACCAAACCGGAGACAGTGGTGTGTTACGAATAAGCAGCGAGGAACGCAGGACAAAACATATCTTTTTAGACTAAACTAGTTATCATTATGAAAGTCTTAACAAAATAAAGAAATCAGGGAGTGTTATCGTGGCAGAAACAAGCTTATTCGAACTTATAAAAGCAGGCGGTTGGTTAATGGTGCCAATCATTCTCTGCCTGGTTGTTGCTGTTGCGATTATTATTGATCGCTTTCTAGCGCTTCGAGCTCAAAAAGTCATACCCGGTAACTTGGTGGGCCAAGTGTTTAACTGGATGAAGCAAGAGCAAATTGATGCTTCAAAAATGAAAGAATTAAAGCGTAATTCACCACTTGGTCGTGTTATCGCGATTGGTCTCGTGAACTCCAAGCATGGTCGCGACTCAATGAAAGAAGCCATTGCAGAAGCTGTGAATCAAGAAATTCATAAGCTAGAGCGCTTTATGAATGCGCTGGGTTCAATTGCTGCCATTAGCCCATTGCTTGGTCTACTTGGTACAGTTATGGGTATGATTAAAGTGTTTAGTAAAATTGTTTTACAAGGCACAGGCAATCCAACGCTTTTAGCTGGCGGTATTTCAGAAGCGCTGATGACCACAGCTGCTGGTCTTTGCGTTGCAATTCCTGCTGTATTCTTTCATCGCTTTTTATCTCGTCGTATTGATGACTTCTCTGTGATGCTTGAGCAAGAAGCAGTGAAATTAATTGAAATTGTGCACGGTCATCGTGAAGCAGATGTTGAGCCAAGTAAAAAAGCGGCGAGGTAATCAGGATGAAACTCATCAAGCGAAAACGTGATCCGATTGATGTAAACCTGACACCTTTAATTGATGTGGTATTTCTACTGTTAATCTTTTTTATGGTGTCTACGACGTTTACAAAAGAGTCTCGTCTGACACTTCAGTTACCTGAAGCAGAGGGTGAAGCTGTTGCAGAGCAAAAAGACATTATTGAAGTTGTTGTGAGTGCTGAGGGGCATTATGTTATCAATGGTCGCCCCCTTGTAAATGATTCCATTAAAACACTCATGTCAGCGATTGCAGAGGTAAGTTCGTCAGATTCGCAGCTGCCATTTATTATTACGGCAGATCAAGATGCCAAGCATCAAGCTGTAATTCGTGTGTATGATGCAGCTGGTCGACTCGGCTTTACTCAAATTGGTATTACAACAAAACAGACTGCTGAATAAGCAGTCTGTTGATCCTTTCTCTACCTCTACCTCTTCTTCCATATAATTCCATCCAAATCTATAACTTGCTGATCACAAAAAAGCTATTGTAAATTTCAAATGCTGTGATTAAAGTATTATTTAAATTGGCGCTAGGGCATTTTCTCTCGCCTATACTGACATGATTTCAATAACTTATTTATCTTGAGGTGGTTTTTTGTCATGACTGAAGAATGGATAATACGTGCTGTTCTTGTGTTTTCACTGGTGTTCTTTTGTTTTTACCAGTTTGGATATTCTGATAAGTTTCCGTACATTGGTAAAAATCAATGGCGTAAACGAAAGCATTACCCAGAAACTTTTGCTGTTTTAATGCAGCAGGTGTCTAAGCATACCAATGGTGCACCGTTAACGGATGCTTCTCTTGAAAGGTTGCATTCCACTGCAGATATGATCTTAAAGGCCCTTCATAGTGACTATGACCCAGTTGAGGTTAACTTGCCCAACTTTGATTGCGGTGCAGTCTATAAAGATTTGCATATTGTGGTTTATTTAAATCAAGTGCTTGATATGCATGTGGAGGATCATCAGTCTTAAACTGAAAGGCTTTTAAATACGGCTAAAATACAGCTGCATGGATTTGTTAGTTAAAAGCAACTCGTGAATTTTTGGATCAGCTGATTTACTTAAGTATTCGAGTGCATCATCGTTAAGTTTAGAGCTCATTGCCGCTGGATAATAAATATCTTTATCAGGATGAAATGCGAGCTTATTTATAATATCAGGGCCTGTGCCTGGATTGTAAACCAGTCCAATGAGAATCTCTTTCTTACCTGTTTGAAACAGTTTTTTTGCTGCTGTGTGGGTGATTTTTATATTTCGTGCGGTGGCTGCTTGCACAGATCCCGGCTGATGCGGCTCCGATAATAGGTCCGTAATGCCCTCGGTGTGTGAAAATTGTGCAAGTGCCTCAATTACCTCTAGCTTTGGTGACTTAAGTAACTGTTCTGTCAGTGCCGGTGGTAAATTTTGATTGGACGCAAGTGATGTGTGCAGCTTCTTATTTAATATCATCTGTTCTAGCATACCAAGGCTGCAGGACGTATTTTTAGACAAGTTTCTCAAGATATCTGGGTTTAATAATGCTTTATTCTGCCAAATTAAAAGAAGCGTTTTGCTATCGCTGCTCGTATTTTTGGCAATAGATTCTAATGTCGTTAGATCAGCTCTTGAAATGCTTTCTTTGCATATTTCATCTAAAATATGAGGTGGTGTTTGACTGTTGTCCGCTAAATATTCATTCACATCTGATAGTTTTCTATTAAATATTGCTTCAGCTGTTCCTGGTAGAAGCTGTGTGTGTCCTGCAATGACCGCTAGAATAAAGTGATTGTCTTGATGCTTATTCATCAATTTGTGCAAGATGCTTCCTGGTGTGTTTTGGTTTTCAATAATGGTTTCGATATTTTTTTCAATCAAAGGTGTAGTTAACACTGAAACATCCAAAGATGGATGATTTATTATCAAGTTTTCAAGTTCATCAACTAAGGGGCGATCCAAGGTATTGCTAAGACCACTCGATAACTCATCCCTAATATCCATTAACTTTTGTTGGCTTAAGTTAGTATTTTGTAGTGCTTGTTTTATAAGAGGGAAATGGTTAAGTACCAGTTTTAGCTGACTTTTATTCATAAGAGGCGAACCAAGAAGCAGCTTTTGACCTAAAGGGCTGAGCGTTAATGCTGAGGTGCCAAAACTAGGTGATGGATTGATGTTTATGAAAGCGGTCTGTAATTGGCGTAGGTCTGTCGTAGAAAGGTAATCAACTTGGTTGCGTAATGTTTTGCATGTTGCCCTAACAGCTAAGGCTGAAACCCCATCAACTCGACTAATTATGTTTTGAATGATCTCCGTAGGCAAATCAATAAAGGTTTTACCGCTTTTGCTCTCATTTTGGTAAGATTGAAGCATTAGCGGTGGACGACCTAGATACTTTGCCATAATTACTCTTCAATAAATAGTTAAACGCTATTTTTCGTTTAAGTTTTCCAACTGCGACGTTATATGATGTATATGGCTGTCTACTATATGCGCTTCAGGTCTTGCTATTGTTGCAGTTGTGTCTATTTTATGTGCTTCTGGATTTGCCCGATTATTTAAAAGCGCTACAAAATCATCCATGTCTGCATTTTTCTTTGGAACAAACACGAACTTTTTATCGCCAAAGTTATCCTTCAATGCTTGCACGATTTTGTCTGCAGCACTATCCATTCCATCGTTCCAAGTGCGCGCGTCAGCATTATCAGCTGGATCTTTGCGCATTGGACCAAGACCGTGACTCTTATCAATTTTTACTTTGACTGAATTCTCAGTCACGTATTTATCTTTAATTTTTGCCCTAAAGCCACCGATATGAATGTTATTAAGAAGATATTTTTGATCTTTACCGAGTAAGTTTTTAAGCCAAACACGGTCATTTTTACCGTTGCTACTCAATTTTGTTAGTAATGGCTTATGATCAAGATTCTTAAGACTTGAATGGTCTGCGTGGGTAATAAATTTTAAACGTGAATCTTCTTCTTGTGTGTTGGGTTTTATCAGGGTTGAATCTGACAAAGCAAGTACGCCCTTTAGACCTTCATCTTGTCTGCATTGCACCTTAAATGCTTCGGTGGTTATACCTTTCATATTCATAATAGCTCTATTCCTATAGGGGTAATTTAATCTTGGAGTGATATCAATGTAATACTATACGAGATTATATGACTTAAATTGAACTGAATGTGAAGAGATGTAGTATGTCTGTTGTAGGTGTGCAGTTAAGTAGTAAGCTTGTGTAGACTTACATTGCTGTTTGTATTGCAAAAAAAAGCACCATAGTTGTCTAAATTAAACTATGGTGTTTTTATCGTATTAGATGAGTGATTAATCCGTTAAACTTTGTTGAGGCTACGTAAAGGTCCCAATGTATGGCTGCAATCAAGGGTAACTTCTAGTGATTTTGAATAATGATCACCTTTGAAAAAAGCACGATAGCCACCCACAAACTCTCAAGTAAAGGATAAGCCTTTGTATACAATACTTTCACGTTTTATCATGATACCTGCTTATCGATGCTAAAAGAGCGTTGATTCACCTTATAGTCCAATGTCAGTGCATTTTTCGATGTTGGCAGAAACAAAGCTTTATTGATAAATGTCTCTCGCAGAGGTTGTGGGATATAGAGCAATAAGAAGACTGACAAATGGTGCCGGATAAACCCTTCTCGCCAATTTTGACCTAAGAGTTTTAAAGATGACACCATCTCATTGAGGTGTTGCTGCGTTGTCATTGGTTTTAGAGGCTGCTCTTTATTGGCATTGATATAGCCTAAAAATTGTGGTGGTACTGTGGCAACCACATCTTTGAGATTATTCGAGAGCATGTACTCTGCGCCTTTCTCTCCAAGTTTTTGATGGAGTTCAAGGTTGCCAACAGCAGGACTGTTATTGGCATGAATCATCAATTTTGGTTTCTCTGCCGCCTTTCCCAGTGGCGGGAAGTCTAAAGCAGTAAAGTGTGCAATAGCGCCACCAAGAGAGTGTCCAGCAAAATGGACATGCTGTGGAATCTGTAGCTTGCCTGATTCATTTTCAATGGATTGCAATAGGTGTGTTAGAGACGGTTTAACAATGCTCTTATAGTATTCGGAATAACCCCAGTGCTGATTCTTATCCAGCATAAATTTACAATGAGCTTCAACATTTTTCATTAGGGTATCAGGCTGGGTGCCGGCCATACCAAGAATCCAATAAGGTTTGGGCGCATTTGGTTGCCTTAAGAGAAAACCGATCACTGGGTTGGTTTTATCTTGTATTGTACGCTCGGCACCTTCTGCTTGAGCTTTAGGTTGGTCCAATGCGATTGGCGTTAACTCAATGCCTGCCTTTTTCATTTCTGAGATGGCATGGTTGACATGGGTAATGTCTTCGGAGTTAGCGTTGTAGCATAGGTGGGCAATCAGCAGACTAAAGAAGTGAGCTGTTTCTTGATCGTGGCCTGCTGCAGTGGCAATGTCTTGCCAATCCTTTTGTGTGAAGCGCTCAAGTATCAGTGGCAGCCAGTATTCATCAGCATAGTGCCCAAGGGCATCAATAAGCTTGAGTTTCAGTGCTTCATTGCGATTCTGTTGCGATGGGTTCTGTGCTGGGTTGTCATTAAGCCAGTCAATGCCCAAGTTAACATGGGTAATAAGTTCTTTGGCTTTATGATGATTGAAATGGATCAGCTCGTGTGCTTGAGTGTTTGATGAGGCTGGTCCTGTGGTTTTTAATGGGTAGTCTTTCAGGTGTAGCTTATCTGTTAAAGGTGTGCGCATGTCCTGTTGTGTATGAGGATAGACTTGTTGATTCTGTGGCAGCACGTCCCAGTCTTCTAACTCATCTAGATTAATCTGATGATTAGCAGGCTTAACATAAGCCCCTGTAAAGAGATCAACAGCTGGATGCTTGTCCGGCATTGCGTTCGCCAGCATTTCCCAGCCTTTAGGGGCTGCTAAAGTATGGTTGAGTTCTGGTTTCATCAAACACTCCTTGTTTGGTGTCTTTTTTCTTGAATGCTATACGTGTGTAATTGAGTAGTTCATCCTGAACATCCTCATTAATGTGAAGCTGGTCTTAATGCTAACGAGAGCATGATTTCTAACTCTTTATGCAGCCACTCATCTAAACGAGCGGCGATCATGTCTGCTGAGTAGTATTCGTATGCAAGCTCTAAGAAGAGCGTGTAATGCCGCGCTTCCGACTGTGCAATGGCTTTATAAAACTTCGCGAGCTGTATCTCTTCTGGGCGGTATGCTGCCAATGCATCCGCAACCAGCTGAAAGCGTTCTGCACCACGACCCTCGACAACGGAGCCCATTAAGAGTCTGTCTAATAAAAAACGATCCTGATGTGTGGAGGCAAAACTGCGCAGCTGTTTAATGTATGGGTCTTTCTCGTCTTTGGTTAACACTAAACCACGGTTCTGTATCAGTTTTATGACTTCGCGGAAATGCATCATTTCTTCAACAGCCAATTCTGACATGGCTGCGACAATGGCAGTTTTGTCTGGGTGTTGCGATAAGGTGGATATCGCCATTCCGGCAGCTTTCTTTTCACAAAGGGCATGATCTATTAAAAATGAATCAAAGTCTGCCATGACTGTATCAATCCAAGCTTGAAGTGATGCTTGTACAAGCTGGTATTCGGTGATCATAAAAAGTGGTTGTCCTTTAATTTTTTTCTCTTAATGAGTAGCTGAGTTTAAAGTGAGTGGCTATCAGGCTTACAGCATGTTTATTAGGTGTGTCTTGAAATGTGTACACAAATCAAGATGCACCATGTCTCTCTAATCTTTCTTATTAACACCACTCATAAGTCTTTGAACCTTATGGAAACATTCTTCGTATTCGGAGATGGCTGTTGATGCTGTGACAATGCCGCCACCTGCCCAAATTTTAACGGTATCTTTCTCGAACTGGAATGTACGTATGGTTATATTAAATACCGCTCTTTGAGGGTGATCCCAAAAACCAATGGTGCCGCAATAGCTATCACGAGGTGTCTTCTCAAGGTTATCGATAATCTCCATTGCACGTCTTTTCGGGGCGCCTGTAATAGAACCGCCAGGGAAGCAGTCAAGCAGCACTTGCATAGGCGATCGTTCTTGCTGGACATCCACTTGAATCTCACTCACCAAATGATGGATATGGGCGAAGCTCTCTATAGCGCAAAGCTTATTGACTTTCATTGAGCCTGGGATGGCTGATTTAGATAAGTCATTTCGTAAGAGGTCAACAATCATTGAATTCTCTGCACGGTTCTTATCGGAAGCCGCTAACTCTTTTGCTGCTTGTTGATCTTCTTCTGGCGTTGTACCTCTAGGTGTGGTGCCCTTAATTGGCTTGGTTATAGCGTTATAGGATGGCTGTCCTTGTTGATTCTTATCTTGAATCTTCAGCAGTAACTCTGGGGACTGGCTTGAGACTTCACCATAAGGCGTATACCAGTACGCGGCATATGGGCTTGGGCTTTGTTGCTTCAGCTGGAGGAACACACTTAATGGGTGTCCTGTATAAGGCGCTTCAAAACATTGAGTAAAGTTAACCTGATAGGTATCACCTGCATTCAGATGATCTTGTATGCAATGGAAGGACTGCATGTACTCTTTCTCAGATGTCAATGATTCCCATGGTTTAAGGTCAATTGTAGGGAGGTGTGCCTGATTTTCTAAAGAGGACACCCATGCTTTGTTTAGGTTCGAGTTAAGGTGGGTGTCCTTGTTGTTCGTCACTAAAGTGGCTGTCTTTTTTAAATGATCTAATGTAATCACCCATGAGGCATAGCCAAGCATTGCATCAGGCCAGGTGCTTCTTTGAGTGGGTGTTTTTAATCCTGTGAGGTGATCAGCATAGGGGTAAGACAAACCGCCGTACCAACCAGGCAAGGCGATACGATGGGTGTCCTTGTTCGCATTGTCTTTAGGGAGGTCACGATAAAGCTGTTCTAGCATCCACGCTTGTGGCAGACCTTGAGTTTCATGAAGTGTCTGTGGCTGTCCATTTTCAATGGTCTGTAATAAGTGGGTATCTGGTTTATCTGAGGGGGCGATAAGCCAATGAGAGAAGCCACCTGCAATAATGTCACGATCTGCATCTTCTTTAAAATGAGGCCAACAGGAGGACAGCCATAAACAATGGTCATTGGGTTGATGTATAAAACGACCTATGGCGTTGTCTCTTTCAAGGTGGGTGTCCTTGTACGGTAATTCGATGACGTGAAGTGGCTGTCCTTTTAGCTTTGGCCAGTGGGATGTCTGTGTCATGAGCGTCTCACCTGTATTCTGTGTCTTTTGGGTTTGAATCTGTTATGTGGGTGTCCTATGAGGAGCTCCCATGCTCTCAACAATCTAAGAGGGTTTTATATGGGTGTCCTTAAACGGAGATACTACCTCATTTCGAGGTAGCCTGTTGATGAGCTTATACAGAAAGGTGTTTTTTTACGTGGGTTGTGATGTTAGCTTCGGCCATAATACGTGCTGCCATTTCTTCAATGGAGTGATGGGTTGAATCTAACCATGGAATGTTCTCTTTGTTATAGAGGGCTTCTACACCTCGTACTTCCATTTCACATTGCCTTGGGGATGAATACTTACTATTCGCTCGTCGTTCATGACGAATGGCTTGTAGACGCTCTGGGTCTATCGTAAGACCAAAGAGTTTATCTCGATATGGGACAAGTTCACGAGGTAGGCGAAGCTCTTCTGTGTCTTCTTCTGTTAGGGGGTAGTTAGCGGCACATATACCGTATTGCAATCCGAGATAGAGGCAAGTGGGTGTCTTACCACATCTTGATACGCCTAAAAGAATAATGTCTGCATTCTCATAATGGGTTGTACGGGCGCCATCGTCATTGTCGAGGGCGAAATGAACTGCGGCAATTCGATCCATATAGTGTCGATCATTCACAATGGAATGTGCCTTACCAACGGTATAGGAAGACTTCTTATTAAGCTCCACTTCAAGAGGGCGTAAGAATGCGCCAAAGACGTCTGCCATATAAGCACCACTTGTGCTAATAACTTCACGTACTTCTTGATTAAGAATGGTGTCTATAACGATAGGGCGTTCGCCATCCCATTCTGCCTGTTTTTTGATTCGTTCAACGGCTTGTTGTGCTTTTTGCACAGTATCTATATAGGGCAAGGTTATTCGCTCAAACTCAATGCTTTCAAATTGACTTAATAAACTTTTGCCTAAAGCTTCTGCTGTTATGCCAGTTGCATCTGAAATAAAAAATACGCTGCGTTTCATAGAATAGGTTTCCTTAGAAAATAGGCTTTTCGGTCATTGTTTTTTATCGTCATTTACAGCAGAGTGAGTATATCATGTATAAGATTTACAAAATGCGTTTTAATATTTTTATGCGCCATAAATAGAGGGCTCTGAGTCATTTTGGCTTTAATGTAATTTGGCTCTGTGACATTAAAATAATTATATTTATTTATGTCTAATTTGTTTGATTTATTCAGTTTAGGTTGTTTTTAATTCACTTAATATTTATCTGCCAGCTTTTAATTGTAATAAGAAAAGAGGTGTTTCTTATCATAAGTCTTCTCTGGTTTATGAGGGTGAAATACTTCAATTCTGTAAGACCGATTCTTAAAGGAGATATCCCTTGAATAACGACGTCATTTGGTTTTCTCAGCTTTCTAAAGAAGATGTACCTGAAGTAGGTGGTAAAAATGCTTCTCTTGGTGAAATGATTTCTAACTTAGCTCATATGGGTGTTCAAGTACCTGATGGCTTTGCAACAACTGCTCATGCCTTTCATGAGTTTTTAAATGAGACAGGTTTAAGCGCTGAGATTGCAACACTATTAGCTGATTTAAAAGTTGATAATGTAAAACAGCTTGCTGAAGTTGGTCGTACTATTCGTGAAAAGATTATTGCAGCGCCTATGCCTGCAAAGCTTGAAAAGGGAATCACAGAGGCTTATGCCAAAATGTGTGCTGATGGTGAAGTGGCTGTTGCTGTTCGTTCATCTGCAACTGCTGAAGATTTACCTGATGCGTCTTTCGCTGGTCAGCAAGAAACATTTTTAAATATTCGTGGTATTGAGAATGTGCTTGAAGCTGTAAAAGAAGTTTTTGCATCTCTTTATAATGATCGTGCTATTTCTTACCGTTTTCACCAAGGCTATGCTGATGACGTGATTGCTTTGTCTGCTGGTATTCAAATGATGGTTGATGCTTCTGAGGGGGCGGCAGGCGTTATGTTTACCTTGGATACTGAATCAGGTTTCCGTGAGACTGTGTTTATTACTTCAAGCTATGGTCTTGGAGAAACTGTAGTACAGGGGGCGGTGAACCCAGATGAGTTCTATGTTTCTAAGCAAGCTATTACAGCAGGCAAACCAGCGGTATTACGTCGTAGTCTTGGTGGTAAAGCCATTAAGATGGTGTTTGGCCAAGAAGCAAAAGCTGGGAAATCTGTCGAGACAGTTGAAGTGTCTAAAGAAGATCGCATGAAGTTCTCTTTAACAGACGAAGATATTACGTTCCTTGCACAGCAAGCCATGATTATTGAAAAGCATTACGATCGCCCAATGGATATTGAATGGGGTAAAGACGGCAATACTGGCAAGTTGTTTATTCTGCAAGCTCGACCAGAGACAGTAAAGAGCCGTGCAACTGCCGCAACTATAGAACGTTATCTTTTAAAAGAAAAAGGCAAATTACTGATTGAAGGTCGTGCAATAGGGCACCGAATTGGTAGTGGTCCTGTAAAAATCATTGGCAATATTAATCAAATGGATCAAGTCAAAGCAGGCGATGTGCTTGTGACAGATATGACTGACCCAGATTGGGAGCCAATTATGAAGCGTGCCTCTGCGATTATCACCAACCGCGGTGGTCGTACTTGTCACGCAGCGATTATTGCTCGTGAACTTGGTATTCCTGCGATTGTTGGTTGTGGTGATGCAACTAAAGTCCTTGCTGGTGTTGAGAGCGTAACGGCTTCATGCGCTGAGGGTGAGGTTGGTCATATTTACGAAGGTATTTTGGATTTTTCTATTCGTCAAAATACAGTAGATTCTATGCCTGATCTGCCATTTAAAACTATGATGAATGTTGGCAATCCTGATCGTGCATTTGATTTCTCCATGCTGCCAAATGCTGGTATTGGTCTGGCTCGCTTAGAGTTCATTATTAACCGTATGATCGGTGTGCATCCGAAAGCACTTTTAAACTTTGATAGTCTGCCAAAAGATGTGAAGCAAACAGTTGAACGTCGAATGTCTGGTTATGCGTCACCAGTTGATTTCTATGTGCAAAAACTGGTGGAAGGTGTTTCTACACTCGCAGCAGCTTTTGCTCCGAAGAAAGTCATTGTACGTTTATCTGATTTTAAATCCAACGAGTATGCCAATTTAATTGGTGGTCGTTTATATGAGCCAGAAGAAGAAAACCCAATGCTTGGCCACCGTGGTGCTTCTCGTTACATTGCTGACTCATTCAGGGATTGCTTTGAACTTGAATGCCGTGCCATGAAAATTGTTCGTGAAGAAATGGGCTTTGAAAATGTTGAGCTGATGGTTCCTTTTGTGCGCACAGTTGGTGAAGCAGAGCAAGTTATTGATTTGCTGGCAGAGAATGGTTTAAAGCGTGGTGAAAATGGCTTACGGGTTATTATGATGTGCGAGCTGCCAACCAATGCGCTTTTAGCAAAAGACTTCTTGCAGCATTTTGATGGTTTTAGTATTGGTTCTAATGACTTAACACAGTTAACCCTTGGTCTTGACCGTGACTCTGGAATTATTGCGCATCTCTTTGATGAGCGAGATCCAGCTGTTCGTATGCTTCTCAAGATGGCCATTGACGCTTGTAAGGCGGAAGGCAAGTATATTGGTATCTGTGGTCAAGGCCCTTCAGATCATCCTGATCTTGCCAAATGGTTAATGGAGCAAGGCATTGATACAGTATCGTTGAATCCAGACTCTGTTATGGACACATGGTTCTTCTTGGCGGATCAGTCGCCAGAGTAATTGTCTATTTTAGCGAATACTTTTTTCATAAAGGGTTGATAGCAGGCATTATGTTATCAACCCTTTGTTTTTATGGGGAGAAGAGTTAGGCTTAGTGAAATGATCTAATAAAAAAGGAAGTCGTATGGTACAGCAATTATCCGGGCAACATAATGCCGCATCAGCGGTCTACACAAGCGGTTCACCGCTTGTTGTTGCATCTGCTAATGTCATTCAAAAAGGAGCTGAGCAGACAGGCTATTTGTTCGCTGTTACAAACACGTCGAGTCCTACTGCGCTCTTGCATTCTCATGTCGCAAAAGTGGATATGTCTTTTCCTCATGAAAAAACACAGGTAAATTTAAGCTTTATGCAGCCCGCAGAAGCATTGCCAGGGCCTAAGTTGCAAGAGATTAAAAATAATATTGTTGATCGATTTGAGAATGAAGTTGCAGCTGAATCGCAGCCAGAGCCTTTAAAAGCTATGCTAACACATGTGAAAGATCAGCCTTTTTCAATTATGGGGACAAGTATGGGAGATGCCCGTGCATTGAAAACCGCCTTGTCGCAAATGGCGCAGCAGGTACGCCAACAGCTAACAGGAGAGGCTGATGCTAAGCCAGTAGAGGTTAACGTGGTAACACGCTCGCTTAAAGTCAATGGTGAAGAGCTCCATGCTAATACCATGACTGGAGGAGGGTTGCTTCAGCCACCTGCAGATAAAGCCCTGACAGCACCTGATATGACCACCCAATTCCTTGACGGTAAACAAGTCTAACCGAAATACAGGCTGATTACTCAGCCTGTTTCTTCATTGCATCCTGCATTTCTTCAGGTGTGACATAGCCATCCTTATTCACATCAACATCAATAAATTTTAAATCAGTATCGATTGATTCAAAATCATATTTCGAAATAGCACCTGTCATGTCTTTTTCCCATGAATTAAACTTTGCATTTTCACCCTTATTAATTTTGATCGCAGTATTGGTGTCTTGTTGTGCGAGCATCATTGGATGGATAGATGCAAATACTGGAGAGGCCAAGCCAATAAGAAGAGTGGTAATGATGTGTTTCATAGTAAGCATCCTTGCATAGGGAAATGAATTTTTTAATATAGACAGCCTATACTTTTGTTCATTTTCCCTAAAATGCAAGTTTTATGACTTTTAAAAAGCGCTTTATGCCCCTTGGGTTTTCTTAAGCTGCCAGTAGTAGTCATTCAAACCATATTGCTGGTAGCGCAGGCGTTTTTCATGTTGATAGAAAATTAAGAAATCTGTTGCCGCATTAAATGCCTTCTTTTGCTCAGGGCTTGCCTCATGTAAGAACTTTTTAAAGTTGAAGCGGGCCCAATTTTCAGTGACTTGCATACCTGGTTGATCAGCCAGTTTAAGTTCGTGATGATGGTGCTCACCATCGTCATGGCTATGACCTTCGTGATGAGTATGGTCTGCATGGTCGTGACCATGATCATGCTTTTCACCAGGCTGGCATTCGTTATTCGGTTTTACAGCGTCACCGCCATTAATAAAGCCTTCGTTAATCCAAAGTTTGACAAGCTCTTTCTCAAGACCAAGCTTGCGCAGTAATGTCCAGCTGTGCTCCATACGCTGGTGTTGGTCCATTGCTTTAATATCTTGATGAGGGTGTTCTGTAAGCTTCTCTAAAACTTGGATACGAGCGCCGAGTAATTCAAATGATTTTTCATCATCAGCATGTAAGTTTTTAGCAAGGTTCAAGTTTGTGTGATGTTTTTTCTTACTGGCTTTGGCCCCTGTTTCAGGCAAAAATGGAATAAGCTTGTGACTCCATGTTGATAGAGGTGCAGCAACTTTCTTTGGTAAAAAGTCTTTGAATTCAGGCAGTGCTGTTAAGAATTTTAACCATCGTTTTGTATGTCGTTTTGAGTGCTTGAATAAAGGCATGCCTGTTTGAATAATCTTTTTATCTCGTCGACGTTGTTGGATCAATTCAAGTGCATGATCTGGTGATTGAATGTCTTTGCGATTGATGCCTAAATCACCATTACGAGGTTTAAATTTACGTGGCCAAATATTATTACTAATACCAGTAGCTAATGCACCTGCTGTTAATAGTGCAAGGCCAATAGGAAGTGTTGCAGCACCTGCACCAAAGACGCCTATGGCTGGTACGGATAAAAAGGTAATCACTGCGCCAGCAGCAAAGGCAGCAAAGCCTGTAGCGTTCGAAGCGTAAAAACGTTTTTTCGATTTATTGATTTGAGCTACTTTTTGTTTGCCTTCAATCACCTCAATTGAATCTGTTGCTTTAAACTCAGTTTTTTGCGACATAATACGTGCAAAGTCGTAGGTATTTCGAGCTAACTGCCCAGTTGCATAAAGGCCGATAACCGGCAATGCAAATGGGTGAGAAAAGACCGCTGTGCTCAGGACTAAGGTGGAAGAGAGGCCATTAATAATGCCTGGTACACAGAGGTTAAAGTTCATATCAAACTTTGAATACTTTAAACATTTTCTAAAAGCTTTCAGTTTTTGTGCATCTTCCAAGCGATTTTCTTGTTGCGCTCGCGCAATATCTTCTTCAATCCCTTTAATAATTTTTTTCAGGCTTTGTTTACTGCTGATGGTGCCTTTAACATTTCGTATTGATGCTGCAAGACCAATTAAACCAAGTGGTGCGGCAATACCTAGAATAACCCCCCAGTGTTGAGCGGTATCCATTGGTGCTACAGATGCAAGTTGTTCGTGGCCTTCTGCTGAGCCGGACACTTCTTTCAAAGCCGCGGCAAATTCATCAAAGTCCAAACCTGCTACACAGCAAGGGCAGCCTTCTTCATCTTCACCCATTTGCAGGTTAAGGCTTTTGTTGACAACATCTTTAAGAGACTCTGTACTCCAAATGTTATGGCTATGGTCTCCATGGCTGAGCTTTTGTTGAACCAGATCAACTTCGTCACCAGCTAGACGAGCGATACGGCTTTCCATTGGGTGAGTTTCTATCTGGCCATCTTTGGTTTTGATGGTGTATGACTCAAATTGGCTTTTGCCTCTATCTTGTTTGATAGTGTCTTCAACAGCTGCTATGTGGCTATGGTCGTGATTATGCTCGTGGTTGTGGGAATGATTCCAGGCGTGGTTGTGTGGATGACTGTGGTTGTTTTGGTGTAGGTGATTATGATGCCCATGTCCATCAAGACGAGCATGCTTTTCGGTCATCCAACCATTAAACCCAAGGAATTCTGCGCCAGTGTGTTTGAGAATATGTGGTAATTGCTCAAGCTCTTTTTTGCGAGCTTCCAATCGAGTTACAACATCAATACGCTCAGCATCATCTGGCATGATTCCAAGCTTTTTGTTGTTGTAATCGAGACGTTTTTGGGTTTTATCAAGTGCGCTTTTAATAAGCGCAAGACCAGGGTTTGTTTGTGGCTGAATACTGGAATCTTTTAAAGAAACGATATTGCGCAGTGATGATCGATCATAGTGATCTTCATCATTTTGACTTATCCCAAAGTTTGATGTTGTTCTATTAAGCGCTTCAACCATAGTTTTTTCTAATTCAGTTATGTGGGCTAAATGATGTTATGTATCAATTTTGGTAATGATGCAGTGTAACATTTGTCTTGTCAATGGTTTTTTGACTATATCTTCCACAATCCTTTGATATTTTCGATAACTTGAGCTTTCTTTGAGCTTTAAAGTCCGCAAACACAAATACTTGTTCATATGGGTATAGATAATCGTAAAAAAAGCGTTAAAAAAGAGTGTTGTAGGGGCTACAAAGGAGGGCTGGTTAATGCAGTAGATACTTATCTAAGGTACTATGACAGCCAATAACACAATACAAGAAAAATAGGCATAGAGATGACTCTTATAAATCGTTTTGTTGATCAGCTTGATCATGCACGTGAACGCATCACTCATACGCGTGCTCGTGGGCAGCAGCAACTTTTGAACACCATTAACTCTTCTAGAGCTGCATCTGATAGTGTTGTCCGTTCTCAGCATCAAGAGTTGCGAACACCTCCCCAGCAGGCTGCTGGTTTCACTTCTCAGCATCTTGAGCAACTTATTCCTGTTTCGCCTTTCAATCTGAGTGCTTTTTCCCTGACAAGTGATGATGAGCGGCTTGCAGATGAAGAAATGAATCGCACCCTTGATGAGCAGGTGTATGAAGAGCGACCAGTGTTGTCTGAAGTGAGGCCGCAAGTTGTTGTTACATGTTCTTCTGATCCAGCTGCTGCTCAAGCCCCAATGGGTGGCTTAGTGTTCGATATGATGGATGAATATGCTGCAATGGCAGCTCTTGATCGTATTGATCATGTACCCAGCTATGGTCAGCAAAATGAAGCAGCTCAACTTCGTGGTGAAAATGTCATTCTTATTCCAATTCATAAAGGGAAAGAAGCAGAAGATATTTTGAAAGTGCTGCGCCAAACGCCTCGACAGCCATTTACAATGGAATATCCAAATGAGCCAGGTGTTGATGGTGGTGGTATAACTAGGCAAGGTTTTGAGCAAGCTTTTTTACAGATCTTGAAAAATCCACAAGGCCCATTTTCTTTGACACAAACCCCTAATGGCAGTGAATATAATCTTAAAGAGGATACGAGTCAGGCTCAGGCTCATGATCTTGGGTTACTGTTTGGTCGTATAGCGATCTCTGATGCTGCAATAGGGCATAGACTTTCTGAAAGCTTTATTAAACAATTGTATCTTTCACTTAAAGTGCTTGATAAAGAGGGCATCTCCTTTATTAATAAACTTGCGAAGCTCTCGAACTCTTCTGTTATAAAGCTTATGCAGGATATTAACCCTAATACAAAGAATAAGGTCAACCAACAATATATTAAAAGCTTATCTTCCACGGAGTTAAAAGAGTATTTTGCTTCAACAGTGAAGCCATATCTTGTTATGGCTGAAGCTATGGTTCAGGCGGGTATGCCCCTGAGCCAAAAAGAAAAAACATTTATTGATCAGCTTTGCGGTACTCAAGACTTACGAGGCTTACTGAAGCAAATTCCTATTCTTGTCAATGACGATTTAAAGTCATTGCAAAAACCTTTTAAGGGGTGGGTGGATCGTTTATTAAAAGAATGTACCGCTGCGGATGTCGAAAACATAACACGGCTTATTTTTGGAAGTGCCTATGTGACGGTACCCCCTGAGGTTTGTCGCATACAATTACAAAAAGCATTACCTGATGATAAAGGCGGTTTTAAACCCGAACTTTTTTCAGCTCGCACATGCAATCAAGCCTTAAATGTGTATGATAAACCCTTTGAAGAGTTGTTAAAGTGCAATGATTTTGATGTGTTTAAGGGGATATTAACCACTCAGCTTAATACAGATTTTGATACTGGTTAAGGTGATGGTGTTCGGTTCAAAAAAGGCTGCAAACTGCAGCCTTTTTTGATTTAGTCTTCAACTTTATGACTGCACTCATCACATAAGCAATTAAGTTCAAACTGTTGGCTGAGGAGTTTATAGCCAGCATTTGAAATATTGTCTTCGAGGGTGTGTACGATGGCTTTATCAATACCAATTTCTTGTACTTTTTGACATGAATTGCAAATTAAAAATTGCGGTACTTCATGTGCATGAGCACAAGTGATATGTGAACAGGCAACGTACTTGTTAGCAATGTTGAGTTTATGCACAAGCAATTCATCTTCTAGGAAGTCAAGAATACGGTACACAGACATTGCTGGCATATCTTCGTTATAATGCTCTTTACAATAGCTGACTATTTCGTAGGCAGACATTGCTTTACCAGAATCCAGTAAGCTTGAAAGAATAAGCTTACGTTTCTGGGTTAGTTTTGCACCGTGGCTTTTGCAATGCTGTTCCGCATGCTGGAGTACTGTTTCTAAAGTATTCATAAGAGCTCGATCTATGCAGGTGGATGTGAAACGTTCAATTAAACCACTTCTTTTTTTGTACTTCTATTTCCACTATTACTGATTGAATATATCAAGTCAAGAAAGTGAAAATGAAATGAATATTTAATATCCATCATGGCTAAAAAAACACCTGAAAGCCGCTTAAAATAGTGGTTTTGGGTTAAAGTTTAGCTATCTGAAAAATGATATATTTGTATCATTATTATTTATTTTTATGAAGCGTTTATTTAGTTTTGTTAAATTTATTAGAAAGACTCACGAGTCGTATTTAATGCTATTAATTCTCATTTCATTAATTTAACAAGACCAATTATGCCGGTCTTTTTAAATCTTTAAGGCTAAAGCGAACAGTGGTTGTCGGATCATAGCCTTTATCAACCCAGAAAGTGCCTAAGGTTTTTAAATCATAAAGAGTTCCTCTGAGTAAAACAGGCTGCTTCATGTCTTTCAGTTCTTCACTTGAAAGCAAGCAACAATCATCTGGTGTGTAATTGTGCTGTTCTACTTCAAGGTTTTTCCATTTGAGGGCTTTAAGTTCTTTTTCACGATAAAACTGTTGTAGTGGGTCCCAGCTATCTTCATATGCTTTAACTAAAGTTTTATCGCTCAGTTTGGCCTTTGTTTCTTTTATGCATTTATTAATGTCCTCTTGGGGGACATGTGCGAAGCGTTCAAACTTCATCGTTTGTGTTTTAACTGGCAGATTTAAAGCTTCGCGGCATTTTACTTCAAAAAATAAATGCACTTCAATCTCATCGATATTTGGAGTGTCATCGTCATCTGAGTCTTCATCTTTAATGCAGTGTTGGTCTGCAGATTTGCGAACATACTCTAAAGCCATAAACTGTTTAGATAATTCTTTAAGTTCCCGTTCTGGATGTTTAGAGCCTCGCGCTTTATTCACGAGTATCTGACGCTCTAATATATTAAGCGTGTGCATGATTCGGTCTTCGCAGGATTCTAATCCATTGTGTATTTGTGCCGAAGCATAGCGGCGGAAATCGAACTTATTTTGGTCAAGCTCCTGTATTAGGGTTTGTACACGATCGATATGTCTTACGCGAGAGGTTGGGTTTAATGCATCGTTTGTTGTATGGAGACGTGATAAGAAAAGGTTGAACTCATCTTTATCCAGTGCGTTTAATCCCCATTTTTTAGCACTTATATGAATTTTACGAGTAGCGGTAGCCCAGCTCTGTATGGCTTCATCTAAGGTTTTATGCATTCTGTGCTCTTTGATATTGTGCGTATCAATGTAATGAACACCTTTTGCTACAGAAATAGGCAAGCTGGCTATTTGTTCTTTAGGTATGCTCGTTTCGGCAATATCAATTGTTCGAATTTTAAAATCAAAACGTTTGCCTAAATTTTGGATGTGTTGAGGGAGCTCTTTAATTTTTTCGCACTTGAAGGCATAGATGTCGCCACCAATGGTCATATCTTGTGGAAAATGATCGATATCAGTTTTAGATATATTAAGAGTTCGTCCTAAATACAACTGTTTTGGCAGCTGTTTTACTTGTGTTTCATAGATATACAACGACCCGGTAAGGCGCATTTTTTCTGGTAATGCTTGCAGCGGGGTTTTACCTGCGTTGAGGGTTCGGCCAATGTGAAGATCCTGCGGTAAGTGTTCAACTTTGGACTCTTCAATGTTTAAATCACTGCCGACCCAGAGTTTATTGCCAAGGGATTTAAGTTTTGTTTTATCAGCAATGAGCGCGCCATCAATTTTAAGGTCATCTGGAAGGGCTTCAAGGTTTTCATCATCTACAATTAAGCTACCATTGCTGAGATGAAGGTGTGGTGGAAGCTCGAAATTGTGCTCTGGAATAATTTTGATACCACCACTAATTTTAAGATAGCCATTTGAAAGGCGACAGTCTTTTCTCATTAAAAATTGCGCAGCTTTATGACGCTTCTCAAACTGCGCTCGATCTTGAGCATCTGCAGCCCAGGCTTTCATTGTGCTGATCGCATCTTTATTTTTTTGAGAGACTTTAAAAACTGTTTGTTTTTTGAGGTTAGCTTCCAATAGTCTGAAAGCTTCATCGGCTTGTTGTTGAAATGGTTTAGCGGAAACTGCGAGCCTTGATGTTGCCGATGCATTTCTCATAGAGCTGGAGTGTCTTCGAACGCGAGAGAAGAGGCTGGTATTTTCTACAGGTGTTTGGTTCAAATGAACAGGAATTGCTGCTTGTGCAGCTGATTGAGTGGTGTTTCGAATAACCATCTTTTTATTTCTCTATGTTTTTATATGTGACCTCCATGAAAAAAGAAAGACTACTCCTGTTTTAAAACATGGAGTAGTCCAGCTTTAGCTGCCTTCATCCTGAAAGCATGCTTGATGTCTTTTAGATGTAATTAATCTTCAGAAGACATTGCTGAGTTTCTGTAGCCAGCATCTACGTATACGATTTCACTCGTGATACCTGAAGCAAGGTCAGAACAGAGGAATGCAGCTGTGTTACCAACTTCTTCCTGTGTAACTGTACGTTGAAGAGGTGCTTGAGCAGCGTTTTTCTTCAACATTTTCTTAAAGTCAGAAATACCAGCAGAAGCAAGAGTTCTGATTGGACCAGCAGAGATACCGTTTACACGAACGCCTTTAGGGCCAAGTGAACCAGCAAGGTAACGAACGCTTGCTTCAAGACTTGCTTTTGCAAGACCCATAACGTTGTAGTTAGGCACAATACGGTCCGCACCAAGGTAAGAAAGCGTTAGAGCTGTACCTTGACGTTGTACAAGCATGTCTTTGAAGCCTTTACATAGAGCTACGAAGCTGTACGCGCTTGTTTCGTGAGCGATTTTGAAACCTTCACGTGTGGATGCTTCAAGGTAATCACCTTGGAGTTCTTCACGAGGTGCGAAGCCTACAGCATGAACAAGAATATCAATACCGTCTGTCCATGTTTTTTGAAGTTCAGCAACTGCTGACTCAATTGCAGCATCGTCATTAACATCAAGAGGAAGAAGAATGTCGCAATCAACTTGCTCAGCGCAAGAGCGTACTTTTCTTTCTAGTCTTTCGTTTTGGAATGTTAGAGCAATCTCTGCACCTTCACGACGCATCGCCTTTGCAATACCAAAAGCGATGGAGCTGTCATTGGCAACACCAACGATAAACGCTCTTTTACCTGCTAAAAAACCCATGTCGATCTCCTTAGTGACTCGTTCGGATAATGTCATTATTGCACCAAGTATTGCAGCCTAAAGCGCATTCTTGTGTACGCATGAACAGCATCATATACAAATATGACGCTCAGGTCACCATTGAGAAGGCGAATCTGTTGATTTTATTCAACAAACGCTGTTTTGGAGGAACAATAGAGGGCGAAATCTGTGCCACTTGCTATTCTTATAGTATCGAAAATTCAAGATCTTAAGGGTTCTGTCTATGCCTCTGATTCGAGTTAATCTCAATATTAATCGAGACGAAATGCTTCGTTGGTACGCTGGTGGTGCTCATAACGTTAATGCGCTTGCGTTGGATGGGCGTCGAGTTCAATTTCCTGTGGATCTTATTCGGCCCTATATTACTCATGACGGTGTGCAAGGGGCTTTTGAGATTGAATTTTCACCAGAAGGTAAATTTCAATCAATTCGACGCTTATAAACACCAGTTATGATTACTTATTAGACTTATTTTGCATTATTGAATTTCTTTTGATCGGAAACACATTTTCCTCACATAAGGCCATGATAAATAATAGTGGGTACAAAACCTTACTATTATAAGAATAAGGCGTTATCAATGGCGCTGGTTTAGGACAATTATGAAAAAAGAAGATTTAGAGCAGCAAGCCAAAGTATGGCAAAAGTCTTTCGAAAAACAAATGAAAGCAACCCTTGAAGCCTGTCAGTGGCAGATGCAAGAGGGTATCACTATTAAGCCTTTGTACACACCATCTGATTTAGATGAGCGAGGCTTTCAACACTCTTTTCCAGGTCAACATCCTTTTGTTCGTGGTGTTCAGCCAAGTGGCTACGTTGGTAGACCATGGACGATCCGACAATATGCTGGTTTTTCTACCGCAGAAGAGTCCAACGCTTTCTATCGCGCTAATTTGGAGGCTGGTCAGCAGGGTATCTCCGTTGCATTTGATTTGGCAACCCATAGAGGCTACGACTCGGATCATCCTCGGGTTTCTGGTGATGTTGGTAAAGCAGGGGTGGCCATTGATACTGTTGAGGATATGAAAATCCTGTTTGATGGTATTCCCCTTGATACAACGTCAGTGTCCATGACGATGAATGGTGCTGTCTTGCCGGTTATGGCTTTTTATATCGTGGCTGCAGAAGAGCAAGGTGTTAGCCCAGATGTACTTGCGGGTACAATTCAAAATGATATTTTAAAAGAATTTATGGTTCGCAATACCTATATTTATCCGCCTGAGCCATCAATGCGTATCGTGCAGGATATTATTGCCTATGCCACAGATCACATGCCGAAGTTTAACCCAGTCTCTATTTCTGGTTATCATATTCAAGAAGCAGGTGCTGATGCAGCTTTAGAGCTGGCCTATACACTTGCCAACGGCCGAGCTTATGTTCGTCATGCTCTTGCCAAAGGGTTAAAAATTGACGACTTCGCACCACGTTTATCATTTTTCTTTGGTATAGGACTTCACTTCTTAATGGAGGTGGCAAAGCTTCGAGCTGCTCGATTGCTTTGGTCTGAAATTATGCGAGATCTAGGTGCTCAAGATGATAAATCCTGCATGATGCGCTTTCATTGTCAGACATCAGGTTGGTCGTTAACTGCAAAAGACCCTTACAACAATATTATCAGAACAACGATAGAAGCTATGGCTGCGGTGTTTGGTGGGACTCAGTCCTTACACACAAATGCTTTTGATGAAGCCTTAGCCTTGCCCTCGTTATTTTCCTCTCGTATTGCCCGAAATACGCAGCTTGTGTTGCAAGAGGAAACCGACATTCTCCATACAATGGACCCTTTTGGTGGTTCTTATATGATGGAAAGTTTAACTCACGACCTGTGTGAAAAAGTAAAAGAATTAATGGCTGAAATTGATAGTGCTGGCGGTATGTTAAGGGCCATTGAGTCTGGCTTGCCTCAGCGACGTATTGCACAAGCGGCGGCAGAGCGTCAGGTTCGAATAGATCGAGGTGAAGAGCCAATTATTGGTGTCAACAAATATCAAAATGAATCAGAAGACCCAATTGATGTTTTATCCATAGACACTCATGAAGTGTTGGAACAGCAGAAGAACAAGCTTAGACAAGTAAAAAAACAGCGTGATGAGAAGCAAGTGATGGCCTCTCTTGCGCTTTTACGTCAAGCCGCTTCTGATCCTCAGGCAAACTTGCTTGAAGTTGCAATCGTTGCTGCTCGTGCACGAGCAACACTTGGGGAAATGAGTCTTGTGCTTGAAGAGGTGTACGGTCGTTACCAAGGGAAGGTTACACAGGTGCAAGGGATATTTAATAAAGGCTATAAGCAAGATCCTCGATGGCAAGACTTAGTCGATCGTATTCAGGTGTTTGCCCAGCAAGAAGGGCGACAGCCACGGATTCTTGTTGCTAAATTAGGCCAAGACGGCCACGATCGAGGTGCCAAGGTGATTGCGGCAGGTTTTGTCGATTTAGGTTTTGATGTGGATTTATCACCTTTATTTACAACGCCAGAAGAAGTGTTGCGCATGGCCATTGATATGGATGTCCATATTATTGGTGTATCAACATTAGCTGGCGGACACTCCGCTTTAGTGCCAGAACTAATGCAACTTATGAAAGAACAAGGCATTCAGGATATACAAGTAGTTGTTGGTGGCGTTATTCCAGACCAGGATCACCAAGCCTTATTAGATGTAGGTGTAACATATATAGCAACACCTGGCACAAGCATTATTGATGCAGCAGAAGCTGTTTTTGACCGATTAAGTGGTGATCAATGAAGTGGAGTTTAGACACATTTGCGCAGCAATTAATTAAGGGTGATAGACGAACTTTAGCTCGACTTATTTCGTGTGCTGAAAGTCGACATCCGGCGCAACGTTTTTTTGTGCAAAATGTCATTGAACTTGCGAGCACTCTCGTAACTCGAACTGCTTTTCGTATTGGTTTTGCTGGCGCAGCTGGCGCAGGAAAATCAACGCTTATTAATAGTCTTGGCTGCAAAATTGCTGAAGATCATTATAAATTAGCGGTCTTAACTATAGACCCATCATCGGCTATCAGGGGCGGTAGCTTACTGGGTGATGCTGTACGGATGCAGCAATTGACTCAGTATCCGCAGGTGTACGTGCGTACAACACCAAGTGGTTTGCACACTGGTGGTATTTCAAAAGCGACACCTATTGCTGTTCAATTATGTGAGTTGGCAGGCTACGACATTATCCTGATAGAAAGTTTAGGCTCAGGGCAGATCGAATTTCAGTTGGCTCAAAGTGTTGACCTGTTTTTTTGGTTGACCACACCTGGTGCAGGTGATGATATGCAAGGTATGAAGCAAGGGGTGCTTGAATGGGTTGATGGCATCCTTATTACACAGGCCGATCGAGGGCGGGAGAATATAGCTCAAGAATCCAAAGCGGCCTATGAACACGGGGTTGGCTTTCTGCGTGAGTCACCATATGTTGGTACTATGTCAACCCTTGATGACCAGCAAGTGAAAGAGTATTGGTGCTACTTAAAAAATGAGTTTAAACAACTTACAGGTAAAGATGTTTCCTCTGATATTGATTTGCACTCTATTCATGAATTAAAGCGTCATCGTGAATCAAGAGCTGCGCTTATACGGCAAGTGCAAACACAACAGAGTCTTGATGAAATAGAGGCAAGCTATAAAAACTTTAATGATATTTGCAGTTGGTTAAAACAGCAATTATCTTATGATGACCATTGGCGTGAGGATTTTTTACAGCGCTTTATTCATATTTTTGGCTTAGATGCAGCTGAACTCAATTGGGGTGGTCAAGTGAGTTCAGCAGGCTTAGAGTTAAGCGTAACAGAAAAAAGTCGTTTAAGTCTTATTTTGCCAGAAGAGATTTTTTGTCAAAATCATGTGGACCCTGAGTGGCCAGAAACTACCTATTTACCACTGCAGCAACTTGTTTTTATACCATTATCTTTGATGACGTCTGATATGCAAGGCAGTGAATACGCCTCTATTTTCAATACTGATTTTCAGTTTTTGCTGGGTTATAAATATATTAAAAATGATGCCCGTGGTTTATTTGTTGGTCATGAGCCGCATCCTGAGCTCGCTAAGCAATGGTCACGAGCTTTGCAGGGGATCTTTTTTGAGGCGCAACTCACTCAATTGCAGCACAGTCTCAAGCGAAAGGTCATTGGTGATACGGATGCTCTTACAGGTCTTGGTAATCGCGAGTCCTTTAAAACAAAACTAGAGCAATTTTATTTGCAGGCGAATTATGAAAATGGGCTAGCAGAAAATGAAGATGCTTATGTGTTTGCATTGGATTTGGATGATTTCAGGCAGGTCAATGAAGCCCTTGGTCTCGCTGCGGGTGATCGTGTTTTAAAAGTTGTGGCCAAAGTTCTTGGCGGATTAGTGACAGATCGAGATTATATTGCACGCTTTAGTGGTGATGAGTTTTTTATCTTAAAAGTATTACAGCAAACGCCATACTGTGCGGATTTATTTGCTGAGCAAATTCAGAACTCTGTTAAGGATGCTGTTGCACATAAAATAAAAGAAATTAAGCATCAAGCCTGTCATATTGGCTGTGTTGCTTTGCAACTGCATGACTCATCGCAACCTATGCATTTAATGAGTGCTAATGAAGTGTTACGGGCGGCTGGTTCTGCATTGTTTGCGGCTAAATCGTTGGATACACGTAATGTCTTTATGTATGAAATGATTTTAAAGCAGCAAGCTCGTTCAGCATTATTCAATAAAAATGAATTATATAAAGCCATGGCTGATGAACAGTTTATCTATCAGGCACAGCCGCTTTACGACAATGCCAAAGGCCGTTGTATAGGTGCAGAATTACTACTGAGGTGGAATCACCCAACACGGGGTATTTTGCCCGCTGGCGAGTTTATTGCCTCTGCGAGTGATCTAGGCATTATTCAACACAATGATCTTCGGCTTATCTTTAAACACTTACATCAGATTCTAGATTTAGGTCAACGTTTTGGCGTTGTTTTTCATTTAAATTTATCCGCCCAGCTTTTTGCTGAGCAAGATATTATTGATTTTATTATTTCTCTTGAAAAGCAAGGCGCTTTGCCCTATATCCATTTCGAAATTACTGAGCATGATTTTATTGACAGAATGTCGTTGCTTCACCAATTTATTGCCCGCGTAAGAGAAGGTGGTAGTGAAGTATGGGTTGATGATTTCGGTATTGGGTATTCTGGCTTACGTTATTTAGATTTACTCGCCATTGATGGCGTTAAAATTGATCAAAGTTTTATACAACGTTTAGATCAACCACGCACCCAAACACTTCTGAAAGGCATGCTTTCCATGCTTGAGTCTCTTGGTTTAGATATGCTTGCTGAGGGAGTTGAATCAATGTCTCAAGCTGAAATGTTAAGTGAGCTTGGCTGTCATCACCAGCAAGGCTTGCTCTACGGTCATGCAATGTCATTTGAAACACTGGCTCAAATTTTAGAGGATGAATACGCTCGGGATTAAATGTGTGAAGGCAGCGCCACTCAAGGTGCTGTCAAGTCCAACACAATTAAAATAAAGTCTCCATGAAGGGAGCGCTAAAGCACAAGGATTAGGCATGACAAGTCTTTACGACAAGTTGCTGCAAGAGATGCAGACGCTGCAAGATACACCTCAGACCTCAACGGCACATGCCTTAGAACGGCAGCATTCCAAAGGGCGGCTCAGCGTCTGGGAACGTTTATCATACCTTACAGATGGGCAGTATGATCTGTATTGGCGTAACTTTGGAGATCACGAGGATGGTGCTTCAATAGTAACCGCTATTGGTGATATTCATGGTCGCGAGGTTGCCATTTATGGCCATGACTTTATGCAGCGTGCAGGCTCAATGGACGCTAACAACGGTCGTAAACTAGCGGATTTTTTAGCCATGGCTGGTAAGCTGGGTATCCCTGTGGTAGGTCTGAATGACTCGGCTGGCGCATTTATACCTGCTGGTGTAGGTGGTCTTGAAAGTTATGCCAAAGCATTTAAAGGTTTACGAGATATTAGTGGTCGAGTACCAAGTATTATGACCATGTTTGGCTTTAATGCTGGTGGTGGCGCCTATTTGCCTCGTCAAGGCAGCTTTATGATTCAACCACAAAACACCTTTTATGGGCTCACAGGGCCGGATGTTGTGCGGCGTGTGTTAGGTGAACAGATTACTGCTGATGAGCTTGGAGGCCCTGCAACACATCAAGCCACTGGCGTCACTGATTTCGCCGTAGAGACAGAATATGATGCTCTTAATTTAGTGATTCAGCTTCTACAATACATCCCATCCTCATCTGATGTTGCGCCTGCACGAGTGAGTACATCAGATCCCCAAAACCGTGAATGCTCGAGTATTGAGCACTTGCTGCGTCACACACTAAATTCGCCATCAGGTTTTTATACTCCCTTTGATATTCGAATTTTAATTCAAGGTTTTGTTGATCACGGTGCAATTTTTGAATTTCAACCACAGCGCGCACAAAATATGGTGTGTGCTTTTTCTCGTTTAGATGGCCTTGTTACTGGCGTCGTCGCTAATAATTCTGCGTTTTTATCTGGCCAGATTGATTGTGATGCAGCGAATAAGGCCACACGTTTTATTCGTTTTTGTAATCTCTATAATATTCCTTTACTTTTTCTTGAGGATACTACAGGCTTTTTACCTGGCTCTGAGCAAGAAAAGAGGGGAATTGTACAGGCAGGTCGAGCCATGCTCGATGCTATTGTAGATTTGCGAGTACCACGAATGTTATGCGTTGTTCGAAATGCATTTGGTGGCGCCTATGCTAGTTTTAATAATTATTCAACAGGGGCAGATGTTGTCTTTGCACTGCCCACTGCACGTATTGCAGTGATGGGAACAGCTGGCGCAGCCTTTGTTTATAAACAAGAGATTAAAGCAATAGAAAATGCTTTCGAAGAGAGCCAAGACACTGTGGCTCGTAGCCAAGCTCTTGATGAATTGTACGCCCGTTATACTCATGAGTTTTTAAATGCCCATGAGGCAGTACGATTAGGTGCTGTGTCAGATATGTTAGATCCATTAGCGATGAGATCTACATTTATTCGGCATTTAAATCGTTTATGGCAAGGATACAGTCCAGGCCCTATGACTTCTTTACAGCGTGAGTTTTTCTAGAGGGGTATGGTGTGAAATTAAATCAAAAAACATATCCTTTAGAAGGATTAAATCCATTAATTATTGGTCGCGGCCCTGTGAGACTTGAAGCAGTAGAAGTCTTTAAGTCTCTTCATGTTAAAAAAATGGGTATCCTTTTATCGCGACAAGATGCTTATGCATACCCATATGCGCAAGCACCAGAATTAAAGTGTTTACCTGAGAATTGTCATGTGCATATAGTTGATGATTATATTCCCCACAATGAATCAATCCATGATTTTTTAGATGCTATTCTCGCCATTTGTAAGCAAGAAGGTTACCGTAGTGTATTTGCTGGTTATGGCTTTCTTTCTGAAAACCCAGCGCTAGCAAAAGCAGTGCAAAATGCCGGTCTGTACTTTATTGGGCCAAGTGCTTCCGTGAGTGAAAAAGCTGGTGCTAAAGATAAAGCAAAGATTACAGCAAAGTCTGTTGGTGCATCCTGTGTTCCTGGTGAAAATGCATTGCTAGGTCTAGCTTATATGATGCAAGACATGGCGATCGATGACTTTGAGTATTTTTCTTTCAGCAGCAAGATGGCGGAAAAATGGAGTCAAAAGCATCAAGGCTTTGACGGGCAAAGCTACGACCAAATTCTGCAGCAGTTACAGCGAAAAGTTGAAAATGGCCTTAATGCTCATGAACAACTGGTGGATGACAAATGGGTTATTCAAGCTGTTCTGTTTAGTCTCTTCAAGTTATGGAAAGAATTTCCGACCTATTCAATTCGTATTAAAGCCATTTATGGTGGCGGTGGCAAGGGCCAACGAGTTATTGTTCCTGGAACCACCGAGGAACACATTAAAGAAGCGCTTCAAAGTGTGTGGATCGAAAGTAATGCAAATAGCACGTTATCTAACAAGAGTTGCGTTATAGAATTAAATATTGAATCAATTAGACACTGGGAAGTGCAATTGATTGGGAATGGTCGTTGGTGTGTTGCCTTAGGTGGTCGAGACTGCTCAATTCAAAGGCATGAACAAAAGTTAATTGAATTTTCTTTGAGTGAAGCCACGCTTAAAGGCCAAGATTTAGAAACGCTGGAAGCCTTACAGGCAGATGCGATCAAGTTTGGAAGAGCAGTAGGGCTTGATTCAGTTTCAACCTACGAAGCTATTGTGAATACACAAGATCAACGGCATTTCTTTATGGAAATGAACACACGGTTGCAGGTCGAGCATCGCGTTTCTGAATTGCTTTATGGTTTAAGGTTTTCTCTTGGTGAGCAAACGATCTATGTTGATCATTTAATTCATGTGATGGCTTTACTTGCTGTCTATGGGCATGATTTACCTGAACCTGAGTTGGTGCCAAAACATAATCATAGTCTTGAAGTTCGAATAAATGCAATGAATAAGGCGCTAAAACCTGCACCTGGTGGCCTTATTGAAAGCTGGTCACAATCTCATGCCCATGAAATACGGGATGATCAAGGTATATCGAGGTTAAACCCAGATACTGATTATCCAATGCCATATTTTATTTCAGGCTCATATGACTCTAACCTAGCTTTAAGCCTTGTTGTTGGGCATTCGTTTGATGCATGTGTTGCTCAAATGCTGCATGTTTTAAATTTAATGGATATTGCAGGTCGCTATGTTGAGCTGAATAGAGAAGCCTTAATTGGTATGTTGTCAGTCATACAGGCAAGGCAAAGTCATTGGCATGCACCTGCGGTATTTTCGACTGCTTGGGCAGGTCAATATTTGGTACTCGCAGCGCACCTACAACTTCATTTGAATGAGTTGCAGTTAGCGCAACTTAATCCGCACCGTGTTATTGCATGGGCTTTAACAGGTGATAACGCAATACTTTGGCCGTTTCCTGGCTGTATTGATAGCTCTTCATTAGCAAAGCTTAAACATCTTTTAGCTGATTTTAAAATCATAGAGAAAATTCAGCCTGAGGTATTCACAAGTTTACAGATAACGCCGTCAGCTGAGCTTATTCTTGACCCGCCAGTTGAGCAGGGTGATGGTGAAATTCGCTCTCCACAAAGCGGTGTTTATTATGGTCAGTCTGCACCAGGGGAACCAGCATTTATAACACTTGGCCAATTAATTAAGAAAGGAGAGACACTTTATATTATTGAAGCTATGAAGATGTTCAATACGATTAAAGCGCCTTTCGATATGATTGTTGAAGACCTCTTTTTTGAGAATACAGCTGTTGTACAAAAAGGTGATGTGATCTGTAAGTTTAGGCATGCCTAAACTTACAGATTTTAATAACTTTATATCAGAAAACTCCTCACAATCAGAGCTTTAGCTTGCTGAATACTTGGGGTGCCTTCCTTAAGCCAAAGATTGAGTTGCTTGTTCTCAGGAATATTAAGCTCTAGTCGATGCAACACTGGTGCATTGAGTACTTTAATCTGCATTATCAGCTTCTGTATCGCATCATTCTGGTCAATATCACTGTCTTGAAGTTGAGTGTTACCTTTATGCTCAATGTTGCCAAGCTTATCCAATAATACGATGTCATATTTATCCTTGCTTGAAGACTTCGTATTTAATGCATTTTTCATGGTAGCCGTATCAGATAGGCTTAATGCTAACCCTCTGACTTTATTTGTCTTTCGATCTCTAATCATCAAAAGGTAGTCTGCAGGCTTTTGGAATTGATTGATCGACTTATCGCTAAATAATGAGGTTTTTTCAGACATTAATGTTTTTACAAGATTCTCTGAAAGTAACTACTCGCCCCACACCTC
>DJZY01000008.1 GCA_002450655.1 Gammaproteobacteria bacterium UBA6940
GTTTTTTCACCTTGAAAGGGCTGGTTCTGAAGTCCTTGATTTCATTCAGCTTCAGAATCAAAAGCAAGAGCCTTTAAGTAACCAAATTATTTCAGTTGTGATGACCGGCGCTGGCAACGAAAAACTGGTTGCAAGCCTTTTTCGTAAGGGTGCCATCGATTACCTCATGAAACATGATTTTATTGATCGATTTCTGCCAGCTGTGCAGCGAGCAGTAGCATTTTATAAAGATTCAGTGAGACAAAAAGAGCTTTCTTTTTTTGATCCTACAACAAAACTATTAAATAGAACTGCCTTTCTTGAAAGAGCAAATCAAATACTCGAAGATCATTACCGTAAAAATCAAATATGTGCACTTATCTTTATTGATTTAGATGGATTTAAAGATATTAATGATACTTATGGGCATTCTGCTGGGGATATCTACTTAAAAGCTGCAGCTGATAGAATACAAGATTTATGTCGATCTACTGATTTAGCTGGTAGGTTTGGAGGTGATGAGTTTGTTGTTCTTTTACGTGATATATCTAAGTGTGATCTGATTTTGAAAGTTGATAAATGGATGAAAGGTAATTCATCGTTGCATCAAGATGTTTTTTTAGAAAATGAATTTCGATGCTCTTTAGGGGTGGCTATTTCTAATCAAGAAAAGTATCAATCCTTAGATGACTTTATATGTGCTGCCGATCATGCAATGTATGGTGCCAAAAAAAGTGGTAAAAATAAGTATACATTTATAGGTACACAACAGCTTATTGTCAGTGAAAACCCCATTTCTGATTTAGCCGGTCCTGACTCTTACACATCTCCAATCTATTTTTTAAATGCTCTACTAAATAACGAGTTTATGCTTTACTTTCAGCCTGTAAGAGATGTTAATACTCTTGAAATAAAAATGTTAGAAGCACTCGTAAGATGGCCTGAGATGCCTGAAGATATGACAGTAGAGTCCGTTTTTAATAGTATTTCTCGTTTTGATTTATACGATCAGTTCCATGAATGGTTTATTCCAAAGCTATTTGAGGTTTTGGATAACTGGAAACGTGAGGGGTGTGCAGTCTCATTTGCTTTAAATGCACCAAGTTCAAAAAAGGGCTGCGAGTCACTTATACGTAGCCTGCAAAGTATAATGAAAGAAAGGGATCAGCATATTTTTGAGAGCACTTGTTTCTATGTTGAAATGAATGAGAGCTTATTAAATGAAGACGCATTGTATATTCACGATTTTCAAAACGAACTAACAAAAATGAATATTGCCTGCTCGTTAGATCAATTTTCTAGATCTGAAACAAAGCTTGCAAATCTTATTCATCGAAAGTTTGACCATATGAAAATAAGACGTTGTGATTTTGATCAAATTAACGATGAAGAATATGAAAGTGTGCTCAAGATTTCGAGCTTTCTGCGTTTATCCTTAGGGTGTCATTTGATCGCTGTTGGGGTCGAGAGTGAGCAAGATTTCAATAGAGTTAAACAGGCAGGTGCAGATAAAGTGCAAGGCTATTATCTGGGAAGACCTATGGTTGCAGATAAACCTTGGAAGGACTTTATTTCACAATACTCATTACTAGAAGAGCTACGAGATAAAGAGAGTTAATCACAATACCTTTTTTGCTCGAAGGGGCAGGGACTTTATCAAGATCAAAGAAGCAAGCTAATGTTTGCTGCTCTAATCTTGTCTCAATCTCTTTTTCGGAGATTTGGTCTATGCCTGAAAGAGAGAAGCTATGAATTCTGTGCTTCTTTTTCTTTTTTTTCTGTGGTTGCGTATTTTTAGCTGGTAATGCCATAGCTCTTCATCCTAATGCAAGACCGCAGGTGCTGTTGCAGTAAATGCAACCCAACCAAAGAAAAGTCCTATTGAGAATACGCTGGCAAGCTGTTTTCTCGTGTATTTAACTTCAGCACCTTTTCTGGACATACTTCTAACCGCAGCAGCAATATCAAAAAAGTTTGGCTTATCTGCTTTACGAAGGTAGGCAGCAAAAAGTGTTTTTTCTAGTATTTGATTTGCTTGACGCAATGAACCTTGGGACAGAAAGAATATGCAGTTGACTAATGCTGTAGGGATAAATACTTCTGGCTTTAGAATTCCAGCAATTGCGAGTCGATGGTGGAGGTAGTCAACAAAGTCCTTTCGACTGAGGGGTTTCAAATAAATACTATGCGTTAATCGCGACGAAAGAAGCTGTGCATCGGCTTGCATCAAACGCGAGTCCAATTCTGGCTGTCCAAAGAGTATTATTTGTAAAAGCTTATCCTGACTTGTCTCTAGGTTTGTTAAATAACGCAGCTCTTCGAACTGCTCCGTTGTAAGTTTTTGGGCTTCCTCAATAAAAAGAATCGTTGGTTTGCCAGTTTCTTTTTGCTTGATAAGTGTCTGCATGACCTGTTGAAAAAGTTTATTTTTAGGTCTACTTAAATCCCACTCAGGGTTAAGCTCACTTGCAACAGCAGCAAGAATGGAATGGGTAGAATCTAAGGATGGATCGCTTAAAAAAAGAATATCGTATTTTTCAGAAAGTTCACGGTAAGCTTGTCGGCATAGCATTGTTTTGCCAACACCTGTCTGACCTATTATTTTTACAATGCCAAAATTTTCTTGTAATGCGTAATCAATTGCATTAATGGCTGCAGTTCGCCCACCACCAGAGAAAAAGAAGTCAAGCTGAGGTGTTGATGGGAAAGGGTTTCGTGATAATTTAAAATGTTCAAGATACATATTTGATTCCTTATCTGTCTAGTGCACCTTGATCCTTGCAGCTACACCATCTACTCAAAGAGTAGCTAGGTAACACCCGTAAAAAATAATACGCTAAGCTCATGGTATAAAATAAAGCACCATTGCAAAATCCATTTTGCATTTAGACTATTTCGCCTATAGAGTATAGCAGAGGCCTTTTCATTCTACAGAGAGTATGCATATGAAATTATCCTGGCAGCTTTTATCTAGTGTAATCAATGATTTAGGTAAGGTTTATGATGGTAGGACCCGTTATTTAAGGCTCTTTAATGTCCTGCGTAAGTGTGAACGCATCTATAGGTCAAAAAAAACTAGAAAAAGTCTCCCTGATAAGCATGCAGAAGCTGCACAGATAATTGCTAATGTTTGCAGGCAAAATGGGGCTATGTGGATTAAGGTTGCGCAGTATCTCAGTTGTCGCCCTGATATCTTGCCACTTGAGTATGTGCAAGCCTTCTCTGAGCTCCAAACTTTAACAGCCAGCCATGATACTTGTCCTTTTGATGAAGTTAATAAGGTTCTTATTAATAAGTGGGGCAAGCATTGGGAAAATTCATTTAAATCTTTTGAGCTAATTCCTATGGCAAGCGGGTCTATTGCTCAGGTTTATAAAGCAGAGCTCTTAAGCTCAGATCAAAATCAAATAGGACATCTAGCTGTTAAGGTGAGAGTGCCTCATGTGGAAAAGCTCTATGAGCAGGATGCTATTGTTTTACGGGCTATTGCAAAATGCATTGAGCCTTTCTACAAAGAGTTCGATGTGCCTGCAATTATATCGGAAATAATTGAAACAACCCTTGATGAGCTTGATTTTAATATCGAAGCTAAAAATATAAAGCTCTATTCTAATAGAGCTGATGTACGTTTATTGAAAGTGCCTCAGATTCTTGATGATCTTTCCTGTGACTCTATTCTATGTACAGAGTGGATAGACGGTGAAACGCTTAAGAACATCATAAAATCTAAATGTGTTAACACCCCTCAAAACTTACCCTTAGTCAGGCAGTTTGCGCTGGAAATGCTAAAAGATATTTTTATACATGGCCAGTACCATGGAGATCCACATCCCGGAAATGTGCTTTTTGCACATGATATGGTTTATTTAATAGATTTCGGTTTAATGGGCGAGTTAACTGATAAGCAGAGAACCACGTATCTTTTTTTATTGATGGCAATGACAGGCAAAGTAGTTGTTAATAACTATAAAGACTTATTCAAGAATGCTGGGTTTGCTGCTGAAAATTCAGAAATATTTGAGAGAGTGGGGGCGTTAATACATGATCTTCACGAAAATTCAGATCTCGATATAACAGCTCGTCTTGAGACTATTATGGAGGCCTTGAGAGAAAATAAAGTTATTTTGCCTCAAGGGTTTGTAGGGATTTTAAGGGTGATTTTACTGCTAAGTGGTCTTTTTTATTCAGCAGATATTTCATTTGAAGATATTTTTGTTGAAAGCCTCAAGGCTGCTTGATTATAAAAGTATGCAGCAGAAATATGAAGAACTGCGGTAACAAGTAAGAGCTCAACTGCAATAGCCCCAAAGAGGTCAGGTGCTTTCATTAGTGTTGTCATGAGAGACTCTTGATAGTAGAAAAACCACTGATGCCCCTCAGGGAATACTTGAGTATGGAGCCAATAGAAAAGCTCAACAGGTTCAGTTATTGCTGTAACTATGCTTACAGAGGCAAGAATCACCCATATCGCTAAGGTGGACTTCATATGGTCTTTATATTTTTTAACAGATTTGAGCGTCACACTACATACTGCCATTATGATAAGCGATAACATTCCTACAATATTAAGCTTGCGTACGAGGTTTGCGACATCCTCTAGATGCTGCACTTCAGGCCCTCGAAGCAGGGGAATGTAGACATCTGGTTTATTTTCACGTTTATATGCGTACTCAATCTTACTTAAAATTTCAGGTTGGCCTTGGATAGCTGTATTAATTTCCGCAAAAAGTTGGACGTGTTCATCTTTAGATAAGAGATGAAGACCTGGCCTGTACTTATTAAGGGGGGCCATTTCTTGAATAAATGGGCTAATATCAAGCAACTCATACCATAAACTATAGGAGTAGTTAAAGAACCCAAGGAAAACCCAGCTAATCCAAAAGCAGGTGATAAGAACTATAAAATGGAAAACAATATTATTTTTATTTGGCATTGCATTTAATCTTTAATTCATTACTTACATTTGATCTCAGTTTCAAGTTTATAAAAACCTGTGTCATATTCTGATGTGTCTTGATCAATATAGTTAATCTCTTTTTTCAAGATCAGCATACGTTGTTTTTGCTGGCTATTACAAGTTTTATTCGCTTCTCTTAGCATCACTGATTGAGCTTCGTATTCTAAGCGAGATTCAACTTTGATATAAAATAACCCGTCTGGCAGCTCTTGAACTTTCGATGAGTATACTTTTTCTGTGGGTATAAGTGTTGTGCAAGCTGCAATAAAAAACAGGCAGCTAATAATGACAAAGCGAAGTTGGGTTTTGGATTCAAGAAGTGCGGTAAGCGAAAGCTTTAAGTCCAGCATAATAAAACTCCATTTAGTGCCAGCCCTTTATTGATGACATCCCTGCAGCCTTGCAATATGAAGTGCTTGAGAACTCCATCAAAGATGTATTATATAAGTATATATCCAAAGTGATTAGGATACAGGGAGAATGTCAATGTCGCATCAAAATCAGAGTAATGCTGCCATGGATGGTTATAGTCAGGTCCTTTGGGAGCCAGATGAGAAGTCTCGTAAAAACAGTAATTTATCTTCATTTTTATATTATGTGAACCAGGAACATAAATTGGAGCTTAAATCTTGGCCTGAGCTTTACAATTGGTCAGTTCAGGAAAAAGAGGCATTTTGGGCTACATTAGCTTCTTACTATGATGTTGATTTAAAGTCGCCCGCGTTTAACAATCAAAAATGGTTTGCAGGTGATAAGCTTAATTTTGCGGTTGAAATTTTAAAAGGTCTGAATAAGCAATTACCAGAGCAAGATGGCACCACAGAGGCATTAGTTAGCTATTCTGAGTCGGGACAAAGGACAGCAGTGTCATGGGGTGAGTTAAATCAATCCGTGCAGTCTTTAGCTGCATACCTATTATCCTTGGGCTTACAGCCAGGTGATAGGGTAGCAGGCATATTACCTAACCAGCATCAGGCTGTTATCGCTTCCCTTGCTGCTGCGTATATAGGTTGTGTGTGGACAAGTTGCTCGCCAGACTTTGGCTTATCGGCTTTACAAGATAGATTTGGTCAAACTGAGCCTCATGTCTTAATTGCTTGTGTATCTTATTCATATAAAGGGAAGACAATTGACATAAAGGACAAAATACAAGCTCTTGCAGCAAAATTGCCTTCCGTCAAAAATATCATATTAACAACTATGAACCATTCAGAAATACCTATTTTTAATGGAAAAAGCATACGCTTTTTTAAAGAAATTCTAGAGGAAAAAAACAACTGTAGTCCTATTGATGTTTCATTTGGTGCCCCACTTTATATACTGTATTCCTCTGGCACAACGGGAAAGCCTAAGTGTATTGTCCACTCTGTAGGTGGTACTTTATTGCAGCATTTAAAAGAGCTAGGCCTGCACGTTGATATAAAGCCTCAAGAGAAGCTTTTTTATTTTACAACTTGTGGTTGGATGATGTGGAACTGGCTTCTATCAGGTTTAGGTGTTGGCGCAACGCTTGTTTTATTTGATGGAAATCCTTTATATCCAGATGCTGCTCATCTATTCCAGCTAGCTGAGAAAGAAAAAATAAATCACTTCGGTGCTTCAGCTAAATACTACGCAGCTTTAGATCAAGCAGGCTTTAATACGAATACTATGGCTTTGCCTAGTTTAAGAACACTCTTGTCCACCGGATCACCACTATTACCAGAAACTTTTGATTATCTTTATAACAATAGTTCGGGGAGTTT
>DJZY01000023.1 GCA_002450655.1 Gammaproteobacteria bacterium UBA6940
AAAGGGTCATTTAAGGCCGCTTACGAAATTGCAGCGCAAGACATCCAATTCTCTGAAATTCTTTCACCTTCAGCTCCTGGTACAATCAAAGAAACTTTACCAGGACTAATGACAGGTGCTCTTTCAACTTTAGACAACAAAACTGTGTTCTTTGCACGAGAAGAGCTTAAAACAGAAGATGATCAAGATCGTTGGAAAAACTTTCTTGAAATAGAGTTCCTAGATCTTAATGCACTTGGATTCATTTCTATTCTCATGGGCAAAAAACCAAATAATGTAGAGCAAACTTTTAAAGCTAAGGAAGATTTTAAAAACTTGGATCTTAATTTGATAAAAACGATGTCTTACCTTAAAGAGACAGTAAAACTAATTAACCCAAAACCTGGTGTAAATCCATATAAAGAACAAGCGACAAATGTATTTAACGCATTTTGTGCATTACATGGTTTCAAACCATTTGCTAAAAAAGGCGAAAAAAGCTTTGCATTATATGTGTCGAATAAACCCATTGAGAATTATGCTTTTACGAACCTTCCAGACTCTCGCTCACCTCACCATTTAGCAGATACCATTACGCTAACAAGCCATATTTCGATGTGTGTTGGAAATAAAGTTCGAGATAACGTTTCCGAGCATAGAGGTATTAGCAAGTTACCGCTTCCATTACTCAGTAAAATAAAAGCAGACTTTAAAGATGAAAAAACTCAAGCTATTATTCCTTTGTCAGCTGCACTGCATTTTTTTGGTATGAGGTGTCAGCAAGCTGAAAAAGTTGGTTACTTTACTGTGGCACCATTTGGAGCAATGAGTCATATCTTCAGAAAAGCACTAATTCAAACAGACCAAGCAAAACACTTTGCCTTTGGACTTGAAGAGATAGAAAAGAAAGGTCAGCTCAGCCTTATGAGAGAAGTGACTAAACAGCCAAATGGAGAGGTTGAAGATGTTTGCGTTGGGCATTTAAGCAAAATAATTGTACCGCTGTGGACTTAGAAAGTGTAACTAGAGTCGTGATGCAATAAAGCGCATGACGCCTTGATTGGCCCAAAGCTTTTTATTCCCAATGACAAACAGCCCTATTTGTGCTCTTGATACTGCTACGTTGCAGAGATTAACTTTACGCGTAGCCCAATCACGAGCACCTTGCTCATCTTCTCCTTGCGCACCAAGCACAAAGAATACATATTCTGCTTGACGGCCTTGGAAGGTATGCACTGTACCAATACTTTGGGTAATCCAATGAGATGGATTTTGAATACCAGCCTCTTGTAATCGACGGCGCTCTTTTCTAAAACGTTGTCGTAAAGACTGAGCTACATGCCTAAAGGGTGTAATAATATAAATATCTTTCCGCTTCCAAGCTAAAAGCTCAAGCACCTTTTCAAAGCAAACCTCACCCTCAAGGTGAGACCACTTTTCATCAGACTCGCTTTCCACATCAAGCCAAACTGCTCTGCCCATATTAGGATTTTGTTGCACCATCAAGCCTTCATAAGCCATAGCATTAATCATGCTAAACATAGGCTCGGCACAGCGGCGATGCACAAGAATAGGCCAACCAGTTTTATGGGGCTGCTCTATAGCATAAGGATTAACTCGATCAGCCAGACTTTGCACAGAGACGTCTGGCGCCATCCAATCTAAAGCATTAATTGAATAATATCGGGAAATCCCTTGCACGAGAGCTGATGGTAAATTTACAACTGGCTCGATTTGTTGTGGATCACCGACAACAATGGCTTGTTTTGCTCTCAGCAATGCACCAATAGCATCCTGTGGTGATGCCTGCCCTGCTTCATCAATTAACACCCAACCTAAAGACTCGTTCGGCAAATCATTTAACATTGAATGCACAGAGGCAAATGTTGTGGAAATAACTGGAGTAATGAGTGCACCGCTCGCCCATATATGCGGTAATAAATCTGGGCGTGAACCGCGAGCACCAGCGACGACTCTAAAGAAGCAATAGAGGTTCTCTTGTAGTCTTGGAGACACGGCAAAAATAAAAGCACGGTGCAGTTCCATAGCCGCACAAAAAACTCTATCTCGGGCTTGGTTTAATTCTATTTGCTCTTCAAATTGAAATTGATTATTCATCAAGGTTTCAATGTCAAAAATTCGATCTGTTAAAAGCGCTTTAACCTCTTTTTGAGCTTGTAAAAAACGCCCCCGTGCCGCCTGCCACTGCTCTTCAGCATCATCTTTTGATGATGGAATAAAGTGTAAGTCTTCGTCGGCAAGGTCATGATACTCACCTTCTTCAGCGCTCGCCCAAGCCTCTTTAATACGATCAAAGTAACGTCTAAAACCATGGGTATGGTCAAGCCACGCCCCCTGTACAAACGCTTTTTTATTTTTGCTATTGCCAAGTGCTGCAGCAATTAAGCCCCAGGGTTTATCCTCTTCTTCTACTTCCTCATTTGGGCTAAACAAATCCAGCTGCACTGGTTTGTTGGGCTGCGCATCTTCAGGCTGATGAAACTTCTGGAATAAATAGGCGTTCATGGTTTGCGAAAAATAATCGACATCACTGGCGTCGTTTATTTCTTTTCGCATTGGTAATTCTAAAGAAATATTTTCAACCGCTTTATTGTTTTTTGAACAGACTAATATTTCATGCCCAAGCAAAGACTCATCTAAATGATGCATATCATGACGTTGATCGCCAAATTTAACCATTGATGTTTGGGTAAAAGCATCATCAGCATGTTCAAATGCACAGAGCTTTTCCGCACGCTGGTAAATAATACCTGCAATAATATCTCGCAACAGAGTTGTTTTTCCTGTACCTGGTGGCCCATGCACTGAAAATAATGGTGATAATTTATTTAAGCTAATATTAACGGCAGATTGCTGCAAGGCATCAAGGCTATAGCGTTCGTCTTGTGGCCAGCGTGATAATGGTATTTCTTCTGGCTTTAATAAATTGCTCATATGCTTTTGCAATTCTGCATAAGCTTTTTTGGTTTGTGCTTTGCTGGCTTGCTTTTTTTTGCCTTTTTTCTCAACAACTTTTGATAAAAACTGTTTTAACGGTTGGCTTAAACCATCTTTTTTAGCAGACTCTCGTGCACGCCATAAATCAGCCAATAAAAAGCTGTTTAATAAAGGTGATCTTGGAGGCAGTAACTTTGCATTTTGAGCAATACGCACGGCATAACGAATAGGTGCTACATCTTCAATTGGCAGATTTAAATTTTCGATAAGCCAGTTGGTTGCTTCTTGTAAATCATCATGAGTAACAGGTACTGGACGTTGATACTCATCAACTGGCGAAAGCCTTTTACGTAAGCGTCTAATAAGAAGTCGCTCTGCATTTTGCCAATATGGTAAGTGGTGAATTTTTTCTAGTCGTGCTCGACCATAAGACCAACCATAGCAGGCAACACCAACACCGTAATCACCTACCAAATACCCTTGTCGGTCAAAAGTGGCTACTGCAAGCACGGAAAAGCCTGGACTTTTTGCGTCTTCCATTTGGCGGCCATACATGTCTAACAAAACATCTTGCGCTTGACCTACATCAAAGTCACCAAGATAGACTTGGTAAAAGACATTTTTTTGTGGATCAACTTTATCTTGTGGTACAGCCCATGGTACTTCTTCTGAGCAGTCAATTAATGTGCCTCGAGAAGCAAGGGTGTCTGCGGACTGAAACACTTGTGGTGAGAGTGTTTCATTAATCATCCAGGCATCTAGTAACTTACGAATACGCACTTCGTCTGCTGAGTAGACGCGCTCTTCGTCTTGTTCTATTTGTGCTGATTGATGATCTTTTTTGGAGATAACGTCATCCCAGTCGATATTATCATCTGTAATACCCTGCTGAAGACGAAAAGTCTCCACTTGCACTTCAGCAAGCAGAGACTGAGCTTGAGAACTTGGTCGTTGAACCAATTCATTTTCCAGCGCCTGGAGTAATTCCAGATTACCGTTCGATTGCTCGAAGAGACTTTCGAGCTGTCGAGTGGATTCTTCTCTCAGACGCCACATGAATTATAAAGGTCTCATCGTTGGGAATAGAATCACGTCACGGATGCTTGGTGCATCTGTTAGGAACATGGCCAGACGATCAAGACCAATACCTTGACCTGCTGTTGGTGGTAAACCATATTCTAGAGCTGTGATGTAATCTGCATCATAATGCATTGCTTCATCATCACCTGCTTCTTTTGACTCTACTTGCTTCTTGAAACGAGCTGCTTGGTCTTCTGAGTCATTTAACTCGGAGAAGCCGTTACCAATTTCACGACCACCGATGAAGAATTCAAAACGGTCTGTGATTTCTGGGTTGTCGTCATTCAGACGAGCAAGTGGGCTCACTTCTTTTGGATATTCTGTGATGAATGTTGGGTGGATTAGATTTGGTTCTGCCACAACATCAAAGATTTCTTGAAGGTGCTTGCCAACACCCCATGATGCTTCTGTCTTCACGCCAAGCTTTTGTGCAAGAGCATTAATAGCTTCTAGAGATTCAAGTTGATCAGCTGTGATGCCTTCACCGTATTTCACGATGGAGTCTTTCATGCTAATCACGTCAAATGGCTTGTCTAGATCATAGTCAACGCCTTGGTATTGAATCTGCGTGCTACCAGTGACAGCTTTAGCTGCGCCACGGATGTAGTCTTCTGTGATTTTGATCAGATCTTCATAAGTTGCGAAAGCTTGGTAGAATTCAAGCATTGTGAATTCTGGGTTATGACGCGTAGAAACACCTTCGTTACGGAAGTTACGGTTAATTTCGTATACACGGTCCATACCACCAACAACAAGACGCTTCAGGAAAAGCTCTGGCGCAATTCTGAGGTACATCGGCATATCAAGCGCATTGTGATGAGTTTCGAATGGGCGAGCTGATGCACCACCAGGAATGGACTGTAGCATTGGTGTTTCTACTTCCATAAAGCGGTGGCTGTTGAAGAATTCACGTGTGAATGCCATCAGCTTTGAACGGCCTACAAAACGCTTGCGAGTTTCTTCGTTTACGATCAGGTCAACATAACGCTGGCGGTAGCACATTTCTGTATCTGCTAGGCCTTTGTGCTTGTCTGGCAGTGGACGTAGAGATTTTGTCAGTAGACGAATGGATGTCATATCAACATAAAGGTCGCCTTTATTTGATTTGCTAAGTGTACCTTCTGCGCCAATAATATCGCCAAGATCGAGCGTTTTGATCAGTGCTAGCTCGTCTTCGCTCAGGACTTTACGGTTGATGTAAAGCTGAAGCTGGCCTGTCATGTCTTGGATTACCATGAATGCGCCACGGTTACGGATAACTCGGCCGCCTACGGACATTTTGTGAGCTGCTTCTTCTAGCGTTGCTTTTTCTTCTGCTGCGTATTCTTCTTGAATATCACCTGTGAAGTGGCTTGGTTTGAAGCCGCTTGGGTATGCGATGCCTTTTGCTTGTAGGTCGCGTAGTTTTTGACGACGTACTTCTACGAGCTTGTTTTCTTCTGCTGCTGCTTCTGCTTGAGTTTGATTCTCTTCAGTCATGGTAAGTCCTATTTTTTAAATGAGGAGGAGTTTACTGAAGCTCTTCGGGTGTGTTTCTTAGATCCCTCAAAAAAGGCCTTCCTGGCCTTTTGAGGGAACGTCGGCTCCTGCCGACTTCTGCGAAACACGCCCTTCGAGCTTTTTGCGTAAACTCGCTTTTTCTATTTAGCTTTTTGACTTGGTCAGTGCTGAAGTGTCTGGCACTTCTGTGCTAACCAACTCAAAATTAATACGTGTTAAAGGCCTGATTTGAGACTTGCGGAGATAAAGCCGTTCAAGTCGCCATCGAGGACTTTTTGTGTGTTCGATACTTCGACGCCTGTTCTTAAGTCTTTAATACGACTTTGGTCGAGAACGTATGAGCGGATTTGGCTGCCCCAGCCGATATCTGCTTTGCCGTCTTCGAGGCGTTGTTGTTCTGCATTTTTCTTTTGTTGTTCTAGCTCGTAGAGTTTGGCGCGAAGCTGGTTCATGGCCGTGGCTCTGTTTTTATGTTGGCTTCTGTCGCTTTGACATTGAACAACGATACCTGTTGGTTCGTGAGTAATACGAATTGCAGAGTCTGTTCTGTTAACGTGCTGACCACCTGCGCCAGATGCGCGGTATGTGTCTACACGTAGATCAGCTGGGTTAATTTCAATATCGATATTGTCATCAATCTCTGGTGATACGAATACCGATGAGAATGATGTGTGGCGCTTGTTACTTGAGTCAAATGGTGACTTTCGTACAAGACGGTGAACGCCTGTTTCCGTTCTCAACCAGCCGTATGCATATTCGCCTTCGAAGCGAATTGTGGCACTTTTAATACCAGCGACATCACCTGCGGAACATTCCATAAGCTCAACTTTGAAACCATTGGCCTCGCCCCAGCGAAGAAACATGCGTAGAATCATTTCTGCCCAGTCCTGCGCTTCAGTACCACCTGAACCTGATTGAATATCAAGGAAAGCATTGTGGCTGTCCATTTCACCAGAGAACATACGGCGGAATTCGAGTTGTGCGACATCTTTTTCGATGCCTTCAAGGTCTTGCGCTAGTTGCTCAAGGGCTGCTTCGTCTTCTTCCATTTCGATAAGTTCGAGAAGCTCGATTTGATCTTCAACACCTTGGCCAAGATCACGCAGCTTGTAGACAATCGCTTCTAGGGTGGACTTTTCTTGCCCTAGTGCTTGCGCTCGCTCTGGGTTATCCCATACAGCGCCGTCTTCTAATTCTTTATCAACTTCTTCTAGTCGTTCTTTTTGACGATCGTAGTCAAAGATACCCCCGAAGACCAGAGATCCTAGTACGTAGATCTTCTAAGTGTCGGTAATATAGGTTGGTTTCCATGTTCTTTCCTTTCTAACTAAAGGTATAGGTCTTCAATCTTAGGTTGCTGGTTTTACTGGGCTTTGGAACACTGTCTTAACCAAAAGCTTAGTGCTCCATCCTGTGGTTACGTATTAAAGGGGTGATTTGGTTTTTGATGCAGTTCAAGGCGCTGAATTGCGGGCTTAGTGGGCCTAAGTCAAAATTCAGCAACACAGAAATGCACAAAAAACAATCATCAAGGTAATACGTAATTACTGGATGGAGCACTAATGCAACATAGGCGTACAATACTACATGAAAATGGCACCGTTAGACACATCTCAAGCCACTTTTTTAATCAAGCCTTTGATCTCCAAGCAATGGATGACATTATAGACTTATATACCCTGCCACACTCATCAAATAGGAAAGGATCATAGAAACAAATGGATAAATCAGTTTTAATTACAGGCGCTAATAGGGGCTTAGGCTTTGCGCTTGTCGAAACCTTCGTCAACAATGGATATATTGTGTATGCCCTCATACGCTCAGAAGACTCTCGACAGGCATTAGAAAAAGTTGGGGCGCAGGTTCTTATTGGTGATGTCAGCACAAATGAAGTCATAACAAGCATTGAGACAGCTCATATTCAATCGCTCGATATTATTATTAACAATGCAGGTGTTGCAGGAAGCGGCGAACAAACTCTAGACTATTCACCTGACGTACTCTCTAAAACGCTTGAAACAAATGTTGTTGGCTCTTTTCGAGTTATTAAGGCGTTAGCATCTCGACTCAAACAAGATGGACTGATTATCAATGTTTCCTCCAGATTTGGATCATTTCAATTCACAAAGGAAAACACTCACAGACATTGCACATCTCATTATAAAATATCAAAAGCTGCTTTAAACATGCTAACGCTATCACTTCATTTAGAGTACAAGGATAAATTTAAGACAGTTGCAATTCATCCGGGAGAAATCATGACATCGATGAAATCTGGCGATGCACAATTGTCACCAGAAAAAGCCGCTGCAAATATCTTTGATTGTTTAGATATATTTGAAAGTGGTCGTCTTTATTCAACAACCACAAAACAAGAAATGAACTGGTAAAAATGCAAGATGTTTTAAGCCTCTAAAGGCTGTAAATAATCAATCATCAACTGCAGTCTGATCTGACCTCTGAAACGATTTACATTGAGTTTATACACACAATGCACTCGTTCAATTGATTCAAATAATGCTCGTGCATCAAGGTCATCTGCTGCGTAGGCGTTCAATGGTACATTAAAATAGAGTGCTTCAACATATGTAGGGCCATTTTTTTGACCAAGCCCTTGATTCAATGGCCCTTCTGCTGGTTCTAGCGTGAGCTTTAAATGTTTTTCTTTCAACCACTGTGCTGATAACACTCTAAACTCGCCATCAAAGACAGGCTCTGGAAATGCTTGCCCCCATGGGCCAGCATCTTCTATTGCCATGGCAAGGTCTACGTTCATTTCCTGTGGTAATAACCCACCATCAGATAAAAGCTCTTGCGCTAACATTTCTGGCGCAATAATTTCGTCCATGACCTCATGAAAAACCTGCTCAAATTTTTCAAGCTGATCAAGGTTTAAACTTAAGCCAGCAGCCATGGAGTGACCACCAAACTTACTGAGCACTTCTGGTGCTCGTTTACTGACAACATCTAAGGCGTCTCGTAAATGCACACCAGGAATAGAACGACCAGAACCTTTCAGTTCAGTTTCACTCACTTTTGCCAGTGCAATTACAGGTCTATGCCAGCGCTCTTTTAATCGTGATGCAAGTAAACCCACAATACCTTGGTGCCAATCTGGTTGGTACATGAGCATGGCTTTTGGCATTTCTTCATCAGACATTTGGCTTAAGTCATCAGATAACAAATGATCTGCTTCAACCTGCATTTGGTCTTGAATATCGCGGCGCTGACGATTTAAATCATCAAGCACTTTAGCGTGTCGAAGCGCTTCGTGCCAGTCATTACTCAGAAGACACTGCACACCAACAGACATATCATCTAATCGACCTGCAGCATTTAAGCGTGGTCCAAAAGCAAAGCCTAAATCTCCTTCACTCACTTGGGTAATATCGCGGCCCGCCACTTCTGCTAAAGCTTTAATACCAAGACAAGCATGCCCTGCTCGCATTCGAGTTAAGCCTAGGTGCACTAAGCGACGGTTATTTTCGTCAAGCGCGACAACATCAGCAACTGTACCAAGGGCCAGTAAGTCGAGAAGTTGGCCTAAGTGTGGTTGAAATTGAGGTGGTACGCCCTGGTGTCTAAAGTAAGAACGTAAGCCAATCAACACATAAAAAATAACGCCAACCCCAGCTAGGTTTTTGCTTGGGAAGTTACAGCCTGGTTGATTAGGGTTCACAATAGCATCTGCATCTGGAATATGATCACCAGCTAAATGATGGTCTGTAATAATGACTTTCCAACCCATAGCTTTAGCAGCAGCAACGCCATCTACACTGGCAATGCCATTATCAACAGTAATCAAATGTGTTGGTTGGAAAGGTGCAGCAGCTTCAACCACAGCTGGGCTTAAACCATAGCCAAGCTTAAAACGATCAGGAATGAAGTAATCAATATCAAAGCCCATTGAACGCAAGCCTTTCAGGGCCACAACAACCGAAGTTGCACCATCCACATCAAAGTCACCAACAACGAGTAACTTCTGGCGTTGACCATTTTGCTGAGCCACAAAAGCTTCATGCAGAATTCGGCAGGCATCATTTAAGCCTTTCATCTCAACAGGTGGTATTAGCTTATCAATGGCATAATCTGCCTTATCAAACTGTTCTACACCACGATAAGCCATGACTCGATCAAGCACCGCGCGACCGTGTGTCTTCTCTTGAGGAAGAACACGACGACGAACTTTCTTAGGCTTGAAGTAGTTGATATCAAATGCTGGCGTTGAGTAGATGCTGTCATCCATGCTGCAGAAAACCTTCTTGATTGAGATGGTGTTTGTCTATTTCGAATGACAGCTATGATAGCGGAGATTGAGGTTTCGGTCTATGTGCCACAAATATGCCACACAAGTCTTGTTTAGGCGTATACTCTGCTTTTTACAGATTAAAGCACTCTTTCCAACACATAAACCTATCCCTAAAAACAATAAAAGAAGCTTAACCTATGCCAAGCATATCCAATGCGATGTCTCGTTTAAAAGTAAATGAAGATTCTTCCCAGCTCAAAAAAGGAGCTTCTCGCCTTTTTGGGATTTCAATAAAACCCAAAAGAACACTTGAAGAAATTCTGCCAATTGCCAAAGAAGTCTATAACGATTTACGCTGGTACCACGGCACAACGTCCAAATTTAAAAACCTCATGGAAACAGTTGGGCTTTTACCAGAGAACCGTCCAACCAAACGCACTCGTGGTTTATTTGTTTCAAAAAGCCTGAACATTGCCCACATGTATGGCTGGTTTAAATTAAATGTATCTGACACTCCTAAACTTGGAGGTATTGCGCGTTACTTTGGACGTGAAGATAATTCATTTCAGGATGTCGTCAGCATTTATTCAGATGAAGAAAAAGCTCGTTTTATTAATAGAAATACAATTTCTGCTGATCATTTTTTAGTTGATAACGGTGAAGAACCTAGTGAATATATTCAAAGTACATACCATGATGCATTACAAGAAAAAATAGCAGATATGGATATTCCGCTAGAGATGAGCAATGAAGCGTTAAGACGAGTAAGAAGTTTAACAGAAGATGATTTTAGGCGATCGCTCAATGCGTTTATGAGAAGATGAAGGGATAACGTATTAATCACCCCTTCTTTTAGACTTAAACTACATTTGAATGATGAGCATCATTCGAATTTTTTATATTGTCTTTAATATAATTTGCACCAGTCATACTAGTTTCGCCGACACTGCCAAGTAATTGCATACCAGCAAATACCTTATGGGCAACAGTCGCATCTGGAATTTGCTGCTGTAGTAAAACAGACGCACCTGCAAGAGTTGCTATTTTACCAATAATATCTGTTGTTTTCAGATAAGCTGGTGCATCCCCACCCTTGAGCTTGGCATGAAGATTACCAGCAAAAGCAACGGCATCTCGCGTACCATAAGTAATAGGCGTTACATAAGCTTCGGGGGAAGCACCATTTTGATGAAGACCTGCGCCCACAAGCGTATTACCAGCAATAGTTAAAGAATTAGGTAATAAATCAAGCATATGTTCGAGCAGCGTAAAAGATGGTAAATCTTGCTTCGAGTTTGGATTTTTAATAAAAGCATTCACCGCATTATGCAAGGTTTTAATTGCCATGCCACTACCAATTAATGCTAGGCCAGCACATAAAATATCATTTTTTTCTTGAGAAGAAGAAAATAACGCATTTAATGCAATTGTGGCAGGCGCGGTTAAGTTATTCGCAATACCTGTAGCACCACCTACCCTTTCATATAAAGTTATTTCTGCTTTATCCGTTGATGCGGAAGAAATACGTGAAAGCGCACTTGAGTTATCAACTTCTAGATTTGAATGGCTAACATGATGAATATCACTAAGCTCTACAGGATCGCTACCTGTAGCAAATACACCTTGTGACGAAAGATTTAAGGAATTGCCGGACTCCAACATACTACACCTTTAGAGCTTGTTAAGTTTTTATTCATATTTAAATGAATAATTTTAGATTTAAAGATGCGTATAGTAATATGACACTAGTCATTAATCAAAGTGTAAAACGCCTATAAAACAACCTAATATCAACAACTAAGCATGTATTTTACCGATTAATGATAGTGTTAAAATATAGGTTTTATAGAATTAAAAAACTTAAAGCAGCTAGTCTTTAGGCCTTCTAATAAAGCAAGTGGCACTACCACTTGCTAAAAGCTTACCATCTAATGTTTTAATCACACCTTCTGCAACGCCAAGCGTACGGGATAGATGTGTTACTTTAGCCTCTGCTATGAGCTCTTCTTCAAGAGGAACAGGCCTCAACATTTTAACTGATAAATCAACGGTGCCATAGGAAACTCCCGGCTCAAGTAAACTATGAACGGCACAACCTGTCACTGAATCTAAGACTGTAGCTGCAAACCCACCATGAACACCGCCCATCGGATTAAGGTGCTGATCTGTTGCTTTACATTTTAATGTGATAAAGCCTTCAGCAGCTGTAAAACTCAACATACCCATTGTTTTAAAAATACTTGGTGGCTCTATATGGCCATCGATAATCGCCTGCAATTGCTCTAAACCTGACATTGTTTTCATAGTTACCCCGTTCAAGTCTTATCTTTTAACGTTCTATTTTTGAATAGCTGACAATATGGAACCAAAACATACATTAACAATATAAATCCAAAGAATGCTTCAATAAGAATAAAGGTATTAATTTTAAGGGAAATTTCATGTATTGGTGCAAACCAATAATGCCCAAGGGTTAATAAATTACATAATGCATAAAGCACAGTGAATAAAACACCAGAGTGATATCTATGTCGTTTAAGCTGATGATAGCCTAAATAAGCAAGAGGCGTCATATAAAACCAAAAACGATCAACTTCATTTGAGTCAAGCCAATCAGGCTCAGGATACTCATGAAAATACATAACATTATCAACATAATGAAAAATACTACTCATAACCGTTGCTATTAAAAGCCACATTAAGGTTTGTAACCAAGTTCTTGTGATAGACACGCTTTCGCCTCATTTGCAATAAGTGATTTAAACCAATTTATATTATCAAGCCATAATGGTTCGGCATGCTTTCTGAAATATCCCATATGACCAATTTTACCTTTAATATTTTTATGATCTATATCAACACATGAGACTGATGTACTGGAATAATGCTTTATAAATGCATCTCTAGACGCGGGCATAGCCCATAAATCATCAAGTGCATTTACTGCAAAAACTGGAGTTTTTACAGCAGCATAAAGCTTGTGTATATGATGCATATTAGGATCATCAAAAAAATAATGCTTGAATCTGCACCAATGTCGCCACTGCAAAAAAACATTTTTAGGTAAGTCTTCCCCCATACCTAATAGAGACCAAGCGCAATAGCCTTTCCACCTCACAATAATTGGTAGAATGAGATACCACATGGTCAACACTTTAATTTGTTCCGTTAAAGGCATGTACCCATGCCAACCAGCACCAGTACCATAGACATAAAAGCCTTTGACTTTGGTATGGTTGGGTAAAAGGCCAAAGGCATGACCACCATATGAGTGTCCAACCACAAAAAGTGGTATAGATTCATCTTCGGACATAAGCTCTACTGCTGATGCAAGATCATATTTACCCCAGTCCAACATATCCATTTCAAAGCTGTTCAGTGTGACAGGTTTTGATAAGCCTATACCTCGATAGTCAAATGTTAAAACATCAAAACCTTGTTCACTTGCAAACTGGGCATATCTTTTATAAAAACCTTGAGGGACACCTGTAGCACCTGCAACAATAATGCTGCCTACCCTTTTACCATTAGCAGGAAATACGTGCCCTTTGAGCAAATAGCCATCTTCAGTTTGAAACGATACTGGAATCATAAGCTAACCTCTCATGATTATAACAAGTGTTATAACTATAAATATCATGGTATATTATAACGAGTGTTATAACAAGTTATTGAGGTTATCTATGAGCACTAATGCGTTACAAAGCAAACAAGCCGTTATTGAGGCTGCATCAACTATGTTGGCTTTACACGGACTTAGAGGCATAAGTATTAGAGAAGTTACTAAGTTTGCTAATGCGCCATTAGGGTCGACATATCGTAATTTTCCAGAGGGAAAACAACAAATTGTAGCTGAAGCAGTTACTTGGGCTGGTCAGCAAGCGGCCCAACAACTTAAGTTGTGTTTAGAGCAGTCTGCTCATAATGGAATTCAGCTGTTTTTAACGCAATGGCACAAAAGGCTTGAATCGAATGATTATAAACTAGGGTGCCCTATTCTAGCTGCAGCAATAGAAGCGCCCCATGAAGAAAACGCTGAACAAATTAAATCAGCTGTATCGAATGTATTTAAGCTTTGGCAAGATATTTTAAAAGATTATTTAATAGTACAAAATTACTCTAAACAAGTAGCAACCCACCTCTCTATTAGTATTATTGCAATGGTAGAAGGTGCAGTTGCGTTATGTCGAGGACATCAAAGCATTGAACCTTTTGATGCAATAATTCAAGGTATTGATACGCTTTTAAGGGTTAAATAAGAACAGCTGGTTCAATAAAAAAATTATCGACGAGGTATTCTTACATGATGCTGAATCATAAAATGAAAATTCGTAAGCTGACCTCGATAATAAACCGAAGGCTTAACAGCTGTACTTAGAGCAGCACGTTTGACTGCAGGTGAACCGTCATGTAAATGCATCATGACAAGCATAGGAAGAGGTGTACGAGGATTTTTTGCAATAGCAAGACGGACTCTTTCATGACTACTTTTGGCAAGTAATTTGTAGGTTTTATCTGCAAGATTTGGATTTGTGCACATTAAAAGCTGTAGAGATTCAGATTTGAGTCGCGCAATTGAATGAAGTTTTGCAGCAGGTGTGGCTTTATCAAAAGCAAGTCGGGATAAACGGGCATGTGATTCTTGGCAGATGGCTTTTGCTTTATCTTGCGCTATATCCACTTCTTGCGTGGCCATATGAATCAAACAAAGCCGAGGCATTGTATCAATAAAATGCCTCATGCCATGGCACACTCGGCGCAGTTTTAATATGGAATTAATATCCCCCATTGCAACCACACGAGCAAGCATTTCAGAAGGTAAAGCACCAAGATTACCAATATTAAAACCTGGATTGCTCACATGTAATGGAGCTACAGCGTTTGTCATACAGATACCTTACTACTTTACCTTTCAAGCAATTACTTATTATCAAGAATTGCTTTACGAACAGCGGAAAGATCAGCATCAACAGAAAGCATTTTTGCATTTGAACATTGATCAATTGCAGTGCCAGGATCTTTAAGACCATGACCTGTTAATGTACAAACGATTTTGCTGCCTGTTGGGATTTTGCCAGAACGAAGATCGCGGCAAACACCGGCGATAGACGCTGCTGAAGCTGGCTCACAGAAGATACCTTCATGCATTGCTAGTGCGCGTTGCGCTTCTAGGATATCTGCATCAGAAATACCATCGAACCAACCTTGACTGCTCTTCACTGCATTCCAAGCTTTATCCCAAGATTGTGGACGACCGATACGAATTGCTGTTGCAACTGTTTCTGGATCATCAATCATGTCACCTTTGATGAATGGTGCAGCACCTTCAGCTTGGTAACCAACCATGACAGGTGTTTGGCCACACATACCGTGTTTTTGGAATTCTGTGTAACCCATCCAGTATGCAGAAATATTACCTGCGTTACCTACAGGTAGGCAGTGGAAATCTGGAGCACGACCTAGCGCTTCAACAATTTCAAATGCAGCCGTTTTTTGACCTTGTAAACGATATGGGTTTACAGAGTTTACGATTGCAACGTCTGCGGACTCTGCAACATCTTTAACGATTTGCATGCCTTCATCAAAGTTACCTTTGATTTGAATTGTCACAGCACCGTACATCATTGCTTGAGCAAGTTTGCCTTGAGCAATTTTACCTTCAGGAATAAGAACGAATGCAGTAATACCTGCACGAGCAGCATATGCCGCAGCTGCAGCAGAAGTATTACCAGTAGATGCACAGATAACGCCTGTTGCACCTTCAGAAACTGCGTGAGTAACAGCCATTGTCATACCACGGTCTTTAAAAGAACCAGTTGGGTTTAGACCTTCGTACTTCACATAAATATCTGCATCTTTACCAATCCAGTTTGACGCTAGATTTTGAAGTCTAACAAGCGGTGTATTACCTTCATTAAGAGAAATAATACGTGTGCTGTCGTTCACTGGAAGAAAATCGCGATATTTATCGATCAGGCCTGTGTATCTGTTACCTTTCATGAGTCAATCTCTTTACTTTTCAGGATATTTATTAACGTCAAAGGCAGTTCGAAAACTGCCTCTTTCAATTCAATACTTTAATAATGAATTATGACTGGAACTGTTCCATACGCATGACAGTGACGTCAGAACGAACTACAGCCATATCTTTGATCTTCGCTAGTGCTTTGTCAACCGCACCTTTACTTACTTCATGAGTAAGAACGATGAGAGTTGCAAGGGCTTCACCATCAGCCATACGTGGCTCTTTCTGAAGCATCGCTTCAACACTGATACCAAACTCGGCAAGAGTTGAAGTAATACCAGCGAGCGCGCCAATTTCATCAGTAAGAGTCATTCGCAGGTAGAAAGAGCTTGTGCTTTCTTCTGCGCTGCAAAGTGCTTGAGGCTTAAGCTCTGTAAAACCAAGTGAAGGTGTTGAATTACGCTCAGTTTCACCAAAGCCACGAGCGACTTCAATAATATCACCAACAACGCTTGAAGCTGTTGGTAGAGAGCCAGCACCAGCACCTGTATAGAATGTTGGTCCAACTGCGTTACCCTGTACAAGCACAGAGTTCATCACGCCGTTAACGGATGCTAATAGATTTGCTTTTGGCACAAGTGTTGGATGAACACGTAAATCGATACCAGCGTCTGTACGCTTAGCAATACCAAGATGCTTGATTGTGTAGCCAAGCTCATCTGCATATTGAATATCTTCTAGAGTAATGTTGCTAATGCCTTCAATTGAAAGGGCTTGAAAATCAAGAGGCACACCAAATGCACATGAAGCTAGGATACAAAGCTTATGAGCGGCATCAATACCTTCTACGTCAAATGTTGGATCAGCTTCTGCATAGCCTAGGTCTTGCGCTTCTTTAAGCGTAGGTGCAAATGCTTTTGACTCTTGCTGCATGGCAGAAAGAATATAGTTAGATGTACCGTTGATGATACCAGCCAGCCAATCAATTGAGTTTGCAGCCAGACCTTCACGAAGAGCACGAATAATTGGAATACCACCAGCAACACTTGCTTCAAACACAAGGCTTACTTTCTGCTCCGCAGCAGCTGCAAGAAGTTCTTCGCCATGTTCAGCGATAAGCGCTTTGTTTGCCGTAACAACATGCTTACCATGTTGAAGAGCAAGTAAAACAAGCTCCCGAGCAACTGTAGTACCACCAATAGTCTCAACCAGAATATCCACGTCTGTTGCACGTGCAACTGCCATAGGGTCGCGCTCAACTGCATAGCCTGAAATATCAATACCTTTAGGGTCGCGACGCGCACCTAGTCTGGTAATCTGCAATGCACGACCAAGACGGCGCTCAATTTCTGCAGCATTTTCAGTTAGAAGTTTAAGAGTTCCGCCACCAACAGTACCAATGCCGACGATACCAACACGGACTGGAGCTAGGGATGTTTCAGAGTTCTGGAGGGATGACAAGAGGCTTCTCCTCGATTAGGGTTAACACAATTCATGAACGACTGAAGGTTTAGTTCTTCAGTGGTAAGCTTTTGATTTATATATAGCACACCTTTGGGTTGTACTTCTCGCCCACCACTAAAGGCCAAATGACATTAAATACTAACGCTTTTCTGGCGATAATTAAACCCTTTTTCAATCTGTTTTCAAGCTTATAATACTCAAGATAAAACTGCTATCTTTATAGGCTTAATTCTTAGCTGAAAACACGATGATCCATACCGAATTCTTCAGTATAGAAAGAAATCATATCTATTTATACAAAAGAGTCTCAAAATCGATAGAGCTCAACAATCCAGTCTTAGAACCAATTAATGTACGAATCATTTCTTTTCGGAAATATGGCACTTGATACATCGCATCGAAGCATAAATTTCGAAGACTCCCTGCTAAACGACTTTGTGACTGAAAAAAAGGTGTCTTAGATTCAACTCATAAGTGC
>DJZY01000051.1 GCA_002450655.1 Gammaproteobacteria bacterium UBA6940
AGTTGATACGGGGTGAGTAGTTACCTTTAAGTTAATGCGAAGCATGAATGTTAGACCAAGATCTTTCAGTAAATATTGTATTGGCTCACTTACAACCGTTCCAACTTTAAAATGCAATCGATTTAAGCAAGACCTTCACAATATTAACTATTCAACTAGCGCATAAAGGATGTAAAAAATGGATAAAACTCTTTTAACAAACTTAAGTGATATAACACAACTACTCATAATTAATACTGTATCTATATTGATATTATTAAGAGGTATATATTATAGAATTACGCCTAACAGAGAGTTTCTATTTGGCTTTTTCATGTTCGGTGTAGGTGTTTTTTTTGTTGCATACCTGTTATCAAATGTCGATATTTCAATGGGTTTTGCGTTTGGTCTCTTTGCAGTATTCTCCATGCTTCGCTATAGAACCGAATCAATTTCCCTAAGGGATATGACTTATCTTTTCTTGGTTATTACTTTATCGTTACTTTCGGCAGTTGGCCCCATATCCATACAAAACCTTCTTATAGTTAATGTTTTTATTTGCATAATTTCTGCCTATGCAGAAACTAAATATTTCGCGCCGCTCATTGAAGAAAAAATAATTTTTTATGACAACATAGAGCTCTTAAGAGCAGACAAAGTAGAAGATCTAATGCTAGATTTGCGTGATCGTACAGGCCTGTCAATCTTTAAAGTTGAAATAGACTCGATTGACTTTCTTCGTGACACAGGAAAAGTGAAAGTTTTTATAAAAAATCCGTCCGTGCATAAAGAAAAATCAACTCACCACACTCTAACCAGCCCACTATAACGATAAATTTAAATAATAGAGCCCTGCTCTTTCCAGGGCTCTAAACATGAGCTACCACCAATATGTATAGATATTTTTTTGTAGTAATAAGCCTCATTTGTTCTACAGCAACTATTGCCAAAGATGATAATCACGAATTTTCTGCTTCAATTTTAGTTGATGGTGATTTTTTAGTAAACAAGGATACCGACACCTATTATGATGAAGCAGAATTACGTCAATTTAAGCTTCGCTATAAACAAGATATTAACAAACACTTAAAGACAAAAATAAGTATAAATTTAAGCGATAAAGATATTTCTATATCAGATATGTATGTGCAGTATAAGAAAAATATATTTGAAACAACCTTTGGGAGACAAAGAGAAGCATTTGGGTTTGAAAATAGGATTAGCACCTCTAATCAACTTCTGATAGAGTCAAGCCTTATAACAGAAAGTCTGGCACCAGGGCGTAACATTGGTTTAAACACTCAAGTACAGACTTCCTTTTTCACTTTTGACCTAGGGCTTTTCAATATTGAAAATGATGATGAGGTCGAGCAATTGACATATAGGTATTCTAATGAAAAAGCAATAACAACTAGGGTAAATATCGATTTACCATACAACTTACATTACTTTAATATTGGCACTTCATTTTCATACCGAGACACAAATAACAATGCTTATGATTTCAAAAGCACAGCAGAGGTTCATACGGGACCTGATCTAATCAATACTGAAAAGTACGATACAGCTTCATTATTGCTTAAAGGGCTGGATGTAACATTTCTCTATAAGAGATTCATAGTTTCAGGGGAATACATCAATCAACAACAGCAGCTGGCGAAATCGCCAATTAATTACACACAAGATGGCTTTAGCTTTACGTCAAGTCTATTCCTTACACAAGATCGGCACACAATTCGCAACGGCAAGCTAAAAGAATTTACGCCAAATAAAACAGCAGGGCTAGAGCTAGTAACTCGTTATTCTTCAATGAATATAGAGTCGGCAAGCACCACAGAGCAGTTGCAAATACTTACACTTGGCACAAACTTTTATATAAAACAACACCTTAAGTTTATGTTAAACTATTCTCTCATTTCATCCGACAATAGGTTAGGTCGAATCACAGACTATCAAAGCCTGATGGCTCGTGGCCAATATACTTTTTAATATCTTTACTTACCAGCCTATCATAGTAAGTGTAATTCTATGCAGCAGCCTTTTAGGGGCGTTAGTTTTCGAAATGTTCGAAAATAAACGCTCTATATCAATGCAAACATCTGAAATAACGATATTTTACAAGTTTGTGATCTTTTTGAGCCCCATTCACGACCAAGCTATGCTATTGTCATGCAAACAGATGACTCAAGAGTCATTTGTGCGCGCTGAGGATTCATATAGAGGTGCAAGGTCTATGAAACTTGAAGTGTTTGTTCTTAGGATGGTGCTCAACCAAACAAGGTAGCACACCTAAAAGAAAGGAAAACCAACATGTTGAAGGATACATTAATGAAAAATGTATTAAAAAACGGTGTCTTGAATTTCAAGCCAGGTAAAATCTTGAACAAATTGAAGGATTCAGAACCGAGTATCTACGTTGATTTCATGCTCCAAAGCATCAATCCAATGTGGTCATACCGCAAATCAAATGCAAAAATTGTGGCTATTCTTGCAGATACACCACAAAGCTCACGTATTCGCATACAACCAAATGGACGCTGGGACTTTAAATTTCTAGCCGGCCAGCATTTGCCAATCACTATTAATATCAACGGTGCATTTGTTCAGCGCTACTACAGCATTTCATCTTCGCCTGAGTTTTATGAAGCCAATGGTGTTTTTGACATTACTGTGAAAGAGCAATCCCAAGGCATTATGTCGCAACGTTTGAATCAAGGCATTAAGGTTGGCGACATCATTGAAATTGGTGCTCCACAAGGCGAGTTTATTCTGCCTAAGACGCCAACACCTTTGTTGTTTATCGCTGCTGGTAGCGGCATTACACCAATGTATTCCATGGTTGAGTCAGTCTATTTTCAATACCGTCGCCAAAATATGGATTTCGATATTGAAGTGCTTTATTACGGACGTGAAAAGCAAAACCTGATCCTCTATAAAGAGCTTGCAAAAATCTGTCAGGACTTCCCTGCCATTAAATTGAAATACATTCCAGTTGCAGACAAAGGCTACTTTAAAGAAGAGCATTTACAAGAGTTTTGCAGCGATTACAGCTGCCGAAAAATCTACCTTTGCGGGCCAACTGGTTTTATTAAATCAACCTTAAAAACCTTTAAAGAACAACAGGTACCAGATTCCCAAATCATGGTTGAATACTTTGGTGCTGCCCAAGAAGCATCAGAAGAATTTAAGGCTGGTAAAATCCACTTTGAAAATTCAAATGTTGTGATTGATAACACAGACAACAAATCGCTGTTAGAAATTGCCGAGTCAAATAAAGTCTATCCAACACATGGCTGCCGCCAAGGTATTTGTAAACGCTGCCAATGCTCTAAAGCAAAAGGTACTGTTTATAACACTCGTACACAGGAATGGCACATCAAAGACAATGAAACAATTGAACTCTGTACAAGCATTCCAGTGGGCGATGTAAGCCTCTCGATTTAAGGATGAAATAATGACACACCCAAATGCAGTTAAGCCTATTGGCCTTAAAAAACTACCAAATGTTGATTTTGCAGAGCTCGCGAAAGATTTAGACGCGCTTTACCTTGAAACAAAAGCAAAAGTTGGTGAAGAAGATTATAAACACATTAAAGCTGTACAAAAGAAACAACGTTTTCTCGAAATTGCAGGCCGTACATGTCTGCAAATGAGTCATATCCCAGGTGCCTGGTTGGCAGGCACAGGTTGTTTATCTGTTGCCAAAATAATGGATAACATGGAACTTGGTCATAACGTATTGCATGGCCAATACGATTGGACGCAAGACCCTGACCTTAACTCTAAAAAGTATGAGTGGGATATCGTTTGTGATAGCGAGTCTTGGAAGTATTACCACAACTATGAGCATCACACTTATACAAACATTCATGAAAAAGATCGTGATATTGGCTTCCAATACATTCGTGTCACTCAAACACAAGAATGGAAGTGGTACCACATAGCACAAGTACCAAACTACACGCTGCTCAGCATGTTTTTTGAGTGGGGTGTGGCATTCCATGCGCTGGAAATGGAACGAGTTGTTAACGGGCAAGACCCTCTTAAGAGCAAACTACCTATAGCAAAGCGTCTTGCGAAGAAGATGGGCTATCAGCTGTTTAAAGACTATGCTTTCTTCCCTGCTCTTGCTGGCTTTAATGCGCCTGCTGTGTTTGTTGGTAATGCTACAGCAAATATTGCCCGTAACTTCTGGACTTCAACCATTATTTTCTGCGGTCACTTCCCTGAAGGCGCAGAAACATTTTACGATGAAGACTACCAGAAAGAATCCAAAGGCCAATGGTATTATCGACAGCTGCTTGGTTCTTGTAATATTGAAGGCAAGCCATGGCTGCACACCATGAGTGGCCATTTATCTTATCAAATTGAACATCATTTATTCCCTGATATCCCAGCAAAGCGTTACCGTGAAATGGCGCCTCGTGTTCGTGAAATCTGCAAAAAGCATGGCCTTCCATACAACACTGGCTCATTTGCTAAGCAGTATGGCAGTGTTCTTAAAAATATTATTAAGTACTCTTTTCCAAATAAAAAGGAAAAATAATCTTTTTAATATGGCATAAAAAAAGGGTATCTTACGATACCCTTTTGATTTAAACGACGAGGAGAGAACGTTTAAATCAGACAGCTTCTTATTATTTTAAACTTCATTCTTTTTTACCAAGTAAGCGTACTAGCAATCGCTAAACCTGGTATGCAATAAAACAACACAATCGCAGTTAATTCCTGTCGCATACAAGATACTCCTTTGAAACGACAAGTGCTTGCTAATACAACATCCTTCAGCAAACACCAAGGCCTACAACTTCCCTATTAAGACCTCGCCACAACAATAAAACAGCATAATAAATTATTGGGACTTTATACTATTCAGCTCGTTTTTAATCAGGACAACAATTCAAGAAAAACAACAAAACTTACTGATTCTTTATACTCACAAGAACTGCAGTGGGTATACTTTTAGTATAGAAATATAGAAGACTTATGCCATGCAAAAAGTTAAAACCTCCATGCACCACACCATAAGTTGACTTTGAAATTAGATACTTAAGTCTTATTTATATTTTGTATCATTGTAAAAGAACTTCACATACACATTCTATTGAATACTTTTTACTCACCAAACGAACCCTCTTAATTTTAAAAATGTGAACTCCATCACACTTTTAATCTAATGCCTAATAAATAAGCAAAGAAATCCATTCCTTCATGGTACTGTCTGATTCGTCACAAAGATTAAAGCTATCAGTACTAAAATCAAAAAAAGGTTTATGCATGTACATCATTTATACCCCTGAATGGCCTTGTTGCATGGAGGGAA
>DJZY01000092.1 GCA_002450655.1 Gammaproteobacteria bacterium UBA6940
TGCACTACTTTTGACAATAGCTCGTGAAACAATAAAGTCTTTGAGATCAAGCAAGAAGAAGATTTGATGCAAGAAGTGGTCGATGCTGACGAGATACCATAATTCTCGATATCAGCAACCTTTAGGGCTATTGGTGAAATCACTCATCAAACTGACCGCTTTCGCATAAGGATTGGTCTTTTGAGTAATAGTAGGTAGGTACGCCTCCTACTAGATAGACTTTTTCATCTAAGCAAAGCGAGTACCCCTTTTTGCTTAAAAAGTAATCGACAGAATAGCGAGCTATTATTGGTTCTACCAACGCAAATACAAAACTACCAGCCAAGAAGTACAAGAGCGTTTTATGAAACAAAGTATTAGGCGGCTTTTTGAGAATAGTCTCATAAGTACCTAGCATTAGAATGCTAATACAAAACAACCCAATGCCCACAAGAAAAAAATCAAAGGTTACATATTCAACAACAGGAAGTTCTTTTTCTACAGCACTTAAGAATGCTAAAAAATACTTTTCAAAATAATAGAGTGATACAGTACTACAAGCACCTAGAAACAAAGCGATTGTAATTTTTTTTGCCAAATCTTTGTTTATCATTAATAAAGCCTTACCCTGCTTTCAACTAACTCTCGAAGAGTTGAATATTGATTCTTTTTTATTATGAATAATTCACAAAGGCCTCATACAGGCAACTAAGCATTCTGTTAAGCTTTAGTCTTTATAAATAGACATATACTCACCATTAGCAAGATGTAGCTTTTCACCATCCCAGCCTTGATAAATAGAGACATCCTTTAAACTCTTTACATCTTCTGCTACTCCTAAATATTGGAGCGCACCTGAATACTCAGTCTCACCTGTGTAATCATTGTAGATTTGAGCAGCATATATCTTTTTTGAATCAATCTTCTTACTGATGTAAATAAAATTCCCACCATCGGCACCTCCAACCCAAAAAGCGGCATCTGGCACTGATTTAGGTTTACTGGGTGCAGCTATTTCCGTACTACTAAAAGTCACTTCAGGAGGATTGATGATATAAAGAGTCGCAAATGCAGCACATATAATCATAAATACAAGTGTTAGTTTTTTCATAGTTATTTAATTACTTAATAGAGACAATCAAACGTATAGAGACAAGAGATGATAAATACGCTGAGATCTTGTTGAGAAAGAAAAGACTTTGAAGTGATCTAATGAAATCCCCCTCTAACATCAAGCATTTAGGCTATTCATGAGATCACTCATCAAATTTACCGCTTTCGCATAAGGATTGGTCTTTTGAGTAATAGTAAACAGGTATTCGACCTAAAGTATAAGGGTACTCATCTAGGCATTGAGCGTATCCTTTTTTACTCAACACATGTTCCACAGAATAGCGAGCTATGGTTGGTATAATTAACCCTAGAACAAAACTAACCATAAAAAAGCACAGGAGCGTATAATGAAGTCGTGTATAAAGCGTTTTTTTAAGTATTTTTTCATAAGTACCTACCATCACAATACTAAAACAAAAAAAACCTAAACCCACTAGATAAAATCTAGAAACTAGAAACTCAATAACAGGTATTTCTTTACCTATTGAATCTAAGAATATCAACAAATACCCATAAAAATAGTACAACGACAAAACACCACACACACCCACAAATAGAACGATTATAATTATTTTTGCCAAGTCCTTATTCATCAATAGAGCCTTACTCTGCTTTCAATTAATTCCCGAAGCGTTGAATATATTTTCTTCTCAACAAGCCTACCCGTCTCATCGTAGATATACTCAGCAACATCACATGCTAAAGCCAAGGCTTTGTCTTTGATGCTATCCACAATAGAGTTAGGTATATTTTCAATACTTGACTGAACATTATTAAGCTTCACCAAGAGCTTATCTGTTAGGCCATACTTTTTATCAAGCTCTCCCAAGGCTATAGAAGTTATTACACCAACAAATACAGCAGCAGCAATAGGACCAATAGCAAATGTAAAGAGAGCACCAGCTATAGCACTAGCTGCATAGGCAGCTCCAGTCGCAATTGCCACTTTTACACCATCAGAGAATATTGACCCAAGCAGCCAAGCGAGTGTTTTTTCATCATCTGTTAGATATTGCACCACCCTAAATGCAGAACAGAGCACAAAAGTGACAACAGCGCCAGACTTTATAGCACCTACAGCATTTTGAGCACCTAAAGCCATTGTAACTACTTTCGTATTACTAATACCATAACGAGTTCCAGTAAAAAATGATCTTTTACCTGCATACCCTTTAAAGATGATATAAGGCTTTCCATTATAATTTTGCACTTTGATGCCTAAAATGCCCCTCATACCCACATCTTGCAAGATTTTTCCTATGGTATTTAAGTCGTCAAAAGTTGCATAATAATTTGCAGCAAACTCGGCTTTTGCTTCTATTTTACGCCATAGGGCTCTTAAAGCAGGCGATTCGAATGTGAGCTGATTAGTCATATATTCAAATCCAATGGCGTAAACTAAAATATTATTCTCTTTCAGCTGCTGCTGCAGATCTGCTTTCTTCTTATCCATTATTCAATTCACTTCTTTTTGACATAGTTTGTAATCATATTAAGGATCAGCAACTCTACCCGTCACTTTATTGTTCAAAAACATTGTATAGAGAGGAGTAAATATAAGACACCTGCAAAAGTGTGATGCTTGTCACACTTTTCATAAGACGAACATTTTTTAGGCACAAAAGAACAGCATTCAAGAGTAATTACAGAAGTGTTAAGAGTATTGAGGCTCTAATAAGAAAGGACGGGCTTGAAGCGTCGTAAAATGACGCTTCAAAGATTGCATTAGGCAGCTATAAGAAATTATCGAATTTGATCAAGATAGTGGGAAGCCATATTTGCTTCAGATGTGCCAGGGAATTCACCGATGAGTTTTTTCAACATATCACGTGCTTTTTGCTTATCGCCCTGCACGTTGTAGATTGTACCCAGCTTGTACATACTCGGGGCTACTTTTGAATGGCCCGAGTAATTATTCACTACCATTTCAAAATGCTGCTGAGCCTGCTGCATATCAGGGCTCTTTTGCGCAAGCATAACTTCTGCTAACCAGTAATGAGCGAATGGTACATAAAAACTATTGCCGCCTTCATTTAAAATACGCTTCAAATCTGAGGCTGCATTTGAGTAGCTACGATCTTTAATTGAACGCAAGGCTTGCTGGTATGTTGCCTTAATTTCATCATCACTCATCGACGCAGATTTAGCAGGTGCAGGTGTTGGCGCTGCAGATGATTTATTTGAAGAGGCATTCGAACTGTAATTAGAACCACCAGACAATGCTTCGATGCGCTGATCTAAATCAACATAATGTTGCTTCTGCTGTTTTTGCAGCTGCTTAATTTCATATGACTGCTGATCAACAAGACCGCGAAGCTCTAATACCTCTGATTGAAGACGCTCTATTTGATTAATCATGTCCCACATAGGGTCGCCTGTGCTACCTGCTTGCCCTGAATAATCATTGTTATCTTGCTGAGCATAACCACCTTGACTGTTGTAGTTATCTGAAGGTTGTGCACCATAGGCGTTGTAGTTCTGATTAGAATAATCTTGTTGTGGCTGAGAGTATTGACTGTAGCGATCACCATTGACGTTACGCTGCTCGACGGGTGTTGCAGCAAAAGCCCAAGAGCTAAGCGCCACTAATGCTAAACCTTTTATCGTCAACTGTGCTTTTGTCATCATAGGTATCACCACTTAATTATTCATTTTTTAAAATCAAAATCTCTAAACATAAATTCCCGCATGAGAGCGGGAACTTACGTTGTTCAGGCTATTAAGAATGATCTTAATATGCCCGAGAATCAAACAGGTTTAAAGTACCCGCTTTCGATTATGGCTGACCAGCTGTGTATACAATCTCAACACGTCTGTTTGCAGACCATGATTGGTCGTCATGACCATAAGCAACTGGCTTCTCTTCACCGTAGCTGATCACTTCCATTTTGCTAGAGCTTACGCCGTTAAGACGAAGGTACTTAGCAACAGCGTTACCACGACGCTCACCTAGCGCAACGTTGTATTCACGAGTGCCACGCTCATCAGCATGACCTTCAAGACGAACACGTGCATTAGGGTTTTCGTTTAGGTACTGTGCGTGAGCACGAAGCGCTTCCAGAGAGTCAGATTTGATTGTTGATTGGTCAAAATCAAAGTAGAAAACTGAAGTTGACAGAAGATCCATATCACCTTGTGAATATTGGCTATCACCTGCAGTCATATCGTCTTGACCCATGCTCATACCATCGATACCAGAACGGTCACCAGCACCATATGTTTCTGTAGACTGATCTTGCTGTTCAGCTGTAACAACATCAGTATCGTCTAGACCTTCTGTTTCTGGTGCAGATTGACACGCTGCTAGTGTTGTAGCCATAAAACCAAGAAATAAAACTTTTTTAAAGCTTGCGTTCATGCTGAAACTCCTTTGTTTCAATTAATTCTCTAATTTTCATTCTTATGAGCTTTCGGAGCGATCCTTTCACTCAAAAAAACCAACTTCCTGTACATCTGAAAAGAACTGGAGATTTCTCCTCAATGAGCACTTCACTTTAACAAATACCTAAAGCCTAACCTCAAACCATACAGATGCATACTCGCCAATGGGATTTTAGCCTAGTTTTAGGTATTTTGCCTAATAAATCAGTGCTTTTAATTCTTTCAAGCTTGAAATTAAACTAACCAATATATCTTTAGGGACATTGCCTAACTTAATTTCTATTTCAGCGCAAATAGCTTATCGTAAAAACGGCGACCACGAAGGCTCACGTACCTCGCCTACTCTTGAAGGCAAGCGGATTCGTGTACGGCCATCCATAGATACAATAGATAATAGACCTCTATTGCCCTCTTGAGTTGCAAACATAATTTGCTGACTATTTGGTGCAACTGTTGGCGACTCATCTAAACGAGTTTTCGTTAGAATTCGAACTTCACCATATTTTAAGTCCTGCACTGCAACATGGAATGAACCATTCACTTTGTGAACCATAACAAGGTGCTGACCATCTGCTGTTAGCATACCGCGAGCATTGTAATCACCTTCATATGTCAGACGTTTTAATTGTTTAGAAGCAACATTGATTTGATAAATTTGAGGGTTGCCACCTCTATCAGATGTAAAAATTATATCTTTACCATTTGGCGCCCATCTTGGCTCAGTATCAATTGCAAAGTGACGAGTAAGACGAGTTAATCGACCTGTTTGCAGCTCAAGCACATAAATTTCGGGGTTCCCATCTTTGGATAAAGTCATCGTTAAATAACGACCATCTGGTGACCAGTCTGGCGCACCATTAATGCCTCTGTAGCGAGTAACCTGTCGCTTAGAGCCTGTTAGAACGTTTTGCACATAGATTGCTGGTCTTGAAGACTCATAAGACACGTAAGCAATATGCTTACCATCTGGAGCCCAAGCAGGTGACATAATTGGTTCACGGGATCTTAAAATTGTCTGCGCGCCATAGCCATCAGCATCAGCTTTCTGCAGCTCATACATACGGCCACTTTGATTTTGCACTTGAGAGATATAAAGTACTTCTGTGGAGAAAACACCTTTAAAACCAGTAATTGCTTCATAAATATTATCAGAAACTGCATGCGCTAGTGAACGCCAATCAGAGCCTGAAAAACGCGAGCTCTTGGTACGAACTGTTTTACCTGTTTGCACTTCAACTAAAGCAAAATCAATTTGCGCCTGCTGAGGGGAACCTGCAACCTGGCCAACAACAACGTAATCTGTATCCAGTACTCGCCAATCTCTTAAAACAATATCAGATGGCTGACTTGGACGACTCAACATACGATTGCGATCGAGAGGATTAAACACACCACTTCGAGCCAAATCTGCCTGTACAATCCCTGCAATATCTTCTTTTGGAGAACCTGAGCCTTTATAAGCAAATGGCACAACAGCTATAGGCACAGCACTTGCTTCGTTAGCCGTAATTTCAATAGAAAGCAACTGCTCAGCTTGCGCCCCCATTGAAAGCATCACTAACAATGAAGCAGCAACATATTTAAAAATGCTCAACATATTTTTATTTGTTTTTGATCCCTGTCGATGAGACAGACACAGCGCTCTACGTTGGCTCTGTGCTAATACACTACTCATAAATCCCTCCAACCATCGAAGCATGACTGCTTCGCTGAATTCATAATATCTTTTTACGTGAACAAATCAGTGAACGCTCTACTTAGAACTTAATATCACCGGGTCTTACCACTGCATTAAAACGAGCAAAGTTGCGTCTAAACATGCCTACATCATTCGGGACAGGTAAAGATCGAGACATTCGAATAGCTTCTAAAGCAGCGTTATCAAAACTTGTCATACCACTCGACTGCACAATATCAGCACTAATAACCTCACCATCTGGATATAAGCGTATTTCAATCGTAACGGATATATCACGGTTACTTGATGGTGGCAGTCTTAAATACCGCTGTACCTTTTCTTGAATAAGCCCCATGTAGTAAGCCACTTCACGCTGCTCTTTCACTTCTGCTGCTGAGGCAATCTGAGCCTGCATTGCAGCTTCCGCCAGCGCTTCTGTTTCATCTTCCATCATGGCTGCTAAATCGGTTTGAGGCAGTTCCGGTTTTGGTTCTGGCTTCGGCTCGGGCTTTGGTTCCGGTTTAGGCTCTGGCTTCGGCTCTGGTTTTGGTTCCGGTTTAGGCTTTGGCTTCGGCTCGGGCTTTGGTTCCGGTTTAGGCTTTGGCTTCGGCTCGGGTTTTGGTTCCGGTTTAGGCTTCGGCTCGGGTTTGGGTTCCGGTTTAGGTTTAGGCTTTGGCTTAGGCTCAGGTTTTGGTTCCGGTTTAGGCTTTGGCTTCGGCTCGGGTTTTGGTTCTGGCTTTGGTTGAGGTTTCGGCTGAACTTTTGCCTTCGCTTGCATTTTGGCCAGCTCTTCACTTGTCACAAGCGTTGTTTTCATCGTTGCAGGCTTAAGTACCTTTGGCTTGGTTGTCCAATTTGCCACAGCAAAAGCAATCACAATCCCGATGACATGCACCGCGATACTCAGAGCTACATATTTTGACAGTTTTTGTGATGGTCTCTCTGGAGCCATTATTGTTCCTTACATCATGGGCCAGCCAGCATTATTTATTGCTGACTTGGATCAGTGACTAGTCCTACGTCCTGTACATCAATTGATTGCATATAACCAAGGAGCCGCGCTATGGAGCCATAGGATGCACCTTCATCACCTTCAACAAATACAGGAATATTTGGCTTGCCCTGTCGAACATTTTTAACCATGTCGCCAATGTCTTGTAAGGATTTTGCTGTTTTACTTTCACCAAGATTAATAAAATATTCGCCTGAGGCGTTAACGCTTAATACAATAGGCTCTTGCTGCGCATCTATTGCCTGCCCTTCAGCAGAAGGCAAATCAACTTTAATACCCTGGGTTAATAATGGTGCCGTCACCATAAAAACAACAAGCAAAACCAGCATTACGTCAATATACGGAACAACATTAATGTCCGTCATCATGCGTCGTTTTGGACGCACTTTATCGCTAAGCATAAAAGCCTCCGGACTTATGAACGAGCTTGTTCTTTTTGGTTTTCAACATGTAAATGAGCTTGACGCTGTAAAATACTAGAAAACTCATCAGAGAATGCATCATATGCACCAAGTAAGCTATCTGCTTTTGTTGCAAAACGGTTGTACGCAATTACAGCAGGAATCGCTGCAGCTAGACCAATTGCCGTAGCAATCAAAGCTTCAGCAATAGAAGGCGCAACAACGTTAAGCGTTGCCTGTTGCGCATTCGCAAGTGCCAAGAAGGCAGTCATAATACCCCACACGGTACCAAACAGGCCTAAATATGGAGATGTAGAACCAACTGTTGCCAAAAATGGTAAGTGCATTTCAAGCTTGTCACGCTCTCTCATAAGAGCAACACGCATAGCACGAGAAGCACCCTCAACAATAGAGTCAGCATCAGTACCTTTAGTTTGGCAAAGTCTATTGAATTCTTTAAATCCAGAGCGAAACACATTTTCTTGGCCAGAGTCATGGTTAGCTTGGCTATTTGCTTGCAAATAAAGACGAGACAAGTCCATTCCAGACCAGAACTTTTCTTCAAAGTCTTTCATCGCCTTTTGAGCTGATTTATAAACTTTACTACGACCAAAAATAACAGCCCAACTCAATACAGAGATAACGACCAAAGCCAGCATTACAAGCTGAACTACAATACTTGCTTCAAGTAAAATGCCAATAACTGAATAACTTTCAGCCATTATTTGCTCCTTTTTTATTCCATCTCATTAAATCGTGGATAGCATAACGGTATCTTTAAGAGACTACTGTTGCACTTGTGTTTTGTTGCTGCCAATCACAACATTTTTCAATTTCAATTACAACCTGTGTTGCAATGTCTTTCCCTGTTACCTTTTCAAAAAGCTCAATACTTGGTGAAGCAATAACATCAGAGACAACAAGCTCATGCTCACCTTGAGGCACTTTAACGAGTTCAACACATAAGAACTGTAGACCAGTTAGTTTAGCAACTTTAAGAATTAATTTTTTATCTTCTTTGGAAAGATGATAAATTTCATGACCGCTTACATCATGCACTAATGCTGGGTCTTTTGGCTTATCTTGCTGCAAGGCACAAACCACTCGCCCACCAACAACAAGTGCTTTAACAACATTACCATCAAGCGCACCTTCATCATGGCTTAGCACTTGTACACTATCAGACGAACTGTGAAGCGCTTGCATTAACATTTGCGTTTGGTCTGAAGATTTCACACGCATTGAAGGTTTGACACGGAAATGCTTATTCAGTTGCATTTGATATGGCTCTGCACCTATGAAACCCACCATGGCTTCAAGGTCCTGCGTTGAATAGGCAAAACCAAAGTTACAGATAGGGATATCATTCGACATGAGTTTTTGTAATAAACTTAACTTATCACGGCTATTCAATACTGATGCCGGGTTATTAAAAGCAACGCCACCTTTTAATAGATACTGACGTAACACACCTGTCCCAAAAAGTGTATTCTCAATCGAGAAACGAGGAATCATCGCATCATATGACGGTATAACGCCTTTATCACGCTCATAAATTTCACTGCGTGATTTATCGAGTGTTACATAGCATGATGTTAAATTAACAATCGTTGGAAAATGGCCACGCTCTTCACAAGCTTCGAGCAAACGACGGTTTGTATAGTATTTTTCATGCTCCGCAAGCAGCGCAATACGTAAACCATCAACTGAGCGACGAGCATCTTTATAATGGTGCTCAAGGACATCCTCAGTCACATTACCAAGATTAAAGCTCAGCTCAGGATCAACCATAATACGGCCAACCATTGCTTCACGACCAAGCAGCATGCGGTAACCCATGGAGTCTCGGTTTGCTAAAGTAAGCTCAACAACGAACTCATGTTCCCATAAACGAAGCACTGTTTGAATGACATAGCGCTTTTCTGCAACACCACTACTACTTTTCACTTTACGACAATCTGCAACAGGTGCTTCACAACGGACCACCAAACGACGATTGTTTTGCAGCGGATGCACCTCAAAGCTCACCCATGGTTGGCCTTTGCGAGTAAATGGTTGGATATTAAATGCATGAATACTTGAAGTACGCGCCCCAGAGTCAACACGGGCTGCAATGGCAGGTATCCCTAACCCTGGAAAAGCACACCACTCTTCACAGCCCACCATAATTTTTTGTTCTTGTTTATTGTCTGACATAGCGTTAAGAGCTCCTTTCTTTCAACCCTAAATGTTGAAATGTCAATGAAGTCGCAATTCGACCTCTTGGTGTACGCATCAAGTATCCCTGTTGAATTAAATAAGGCTCAATAACATCTTCTAACGTGTGCGCTGATTCCCCAATACACGCGGCAAGACTTTCAAGACCTACAGGGCCACCATCAAATTTATGGACTAACGCATTTAATAATGAACGGTCTAATGCATCAAGTCCTTTTTTATCAACCTCAAGCATATTCAATGCTGCATTTGCTGATTCTTGAGTTATACATGAATTAGAATGAATCTGAGCATAATCACGCACACGCCTTAAGAGCCTGTTTGCAATGCGAGGCGTCCCTCTAGATCTTAAAGCAACCTCTAATGCACCAGCATCATCAATAAAGACATTCAAAATACCTGCTGAGCGCTTCACAATTTGTGAAAGCTCTTCAGCTGAGTAAAATTCTAACCTTTGAATAATGCCAAAACGATCTCTTAAAGGCGACGTTAACAGCCCCGCTCTTGTTGTGGCACCAATTAATGTGAAAGGTGGCAAATCTAAACGAATTGAGCGTGACGTCGGCCCCTCACCAATCATAATATCTAATTTAAAATCTTCCATTGCTGGATAGAGAATTTCTTCAATTGCAGGGCTCATTCGATGAATTTCATCAATAAAAAGTAAATCGCCAGCATTGAGCTGGGTTAACTGTGCAGCAAGATCCCCTGCTTTTTCTAAAATAGGCCCTGACGTCATCTTTAATTGCCCGCCCATCTCATGAGCAAGAATACCTGCAAGAGTGGTTTTACCAAGGCCTGGAGGACCAAAAATCAAGGTATGATCCAAAGCTTCACCACGTTGCCTTGCGGCACCAATAAATAATGCCATCTGCTGTTTGACTTTTTCCTGCCCCAGATATGAGGACAAAGTATTAGGACGAAGCTGCTCTTCTTGCCTACTTTCAAAGGACCCGCCATTTGAACCTGAGTTTTCGTCATCAAGACTTGGATCAACGATCCGCTCCATCTGTACCACCTTATGAGGGATTTAAAAAAGAGTTACTGGCTTGGAACAAGCACTTTTAAAGCATTACGAATATAGTCTTCGCTTGTAAAATCTGTGACAGCATTGTCATGGGTTTTATTGACTTTATCCAGTGCTTTTTTCGCTTCTGTTGGTTTATATCCAAGAGATAAAAGTGCTGCCTCTGCATCAGCATAATGATGTGCAAATGTTGGCGTTGAAATCTCAATCGCCTGCTGCACAGCAGAAGAATTATTTTTGAGCCATTTTTCAATGCGAGGCTTTAATTCAAGAATTAAACGCTCTGCAGTTCGTTTACCAATACCTGGCAAAGCTGTGAGACTTCCAAGGTAATTATCTTCCACTGCACGAACACATTCCTGCACACTTAAACCTGACAATATAGTATGCGCAAGGTTGGGCCCAACACCATTAACCTTAATAAGCTCTCTAAAAAAGTCTCTATCTGTCGCCTCTAAAAAACCATAGGCATTTTGCGAATCTTCACGATAAACAACATGCACATAAAGCATGGCAGTTTTACCAACTTCAGGTAAATCGTAGAATCCACTGAGTGGCACCTTCAACTCATAGCCTACACCTTGCACATCAAGCACAATAACTGGCGGCTCTTTAACAACAATAGTGCCTTTTAAAAATGCGATCATCTTCGTCTCCTGCGTAAGCGTCCACCGCGATATGCGAGAGCTTGATTATTAGTTTCTTTCATTAATTGATCTAAAGCATTCTGGGTATTACCCACTACCTTATGGGCTTGACCATGACATAAAGCGATAGACAAAGCATCAGCAGCGTCAGCCTGAGGTATTTTTGGTAATCCCAACAACAGCATAATCATTTGCTGCATTTGCTCTTTTGTCGCATGCCCATAGCCTGCAATTGCTTTTTTAATTTGAAGCGCGGTGTACTCTTCTACCGGCAAACCAGCGCTTGCCCCTGCTAAGAGAGCCGCACCTCTAGCCTGCCCAAGCTTAAGTGCTGAGCCTGGATTATTTGCAACAAACACTTGCTCAATAGACATGACATCTGGTTGATGGGTTTGAATAATTTCACTTAATTCTTCATAGATTTGGAGTAAACGTATGTGAAAAGGTTCGGGCTTAATTCTTAATACGCCGTAATCTATCACATCATATCCGTTTGGCTTGACGTTAATAATACCAAAACCTGTAAATCGAGACCCTGGGTCAATCCCTATAACTTTCAAACAATTCTTCCTTAATGCATCCACGGGATAAGGCCCCGCAAGGAATATTCTAGCAGCTTTGATTTTTTGGATTTGTATTTTTCATGAGGAACTTCAGTGAAACGAAGTTTTATTGTGTCTTAAATTAGGGACATTGTCTAAGAAAAGAAATAAAGGATTCAAAGAAGTCTTACCTCTTTGAATCCTTGAGGGCGGCAAGTATTAAACTTGCGCTAGACCTTCGTCATCGAAGTTCGCATTTGTATAAACGTTCTGAACGTCATCAAGCTCTTCAAGACGATCTAGCATCTTAAGTACACTTACAGTTGTATCTGTATCAAGATCAACTTTAAGAGATGGTGCCATAGTCACTTCGCCATGAGCCCACTTCAGACCAGCGCCTTGGAAAGCTTCACGCAGACTAGTGAAGTCTTCTGGTGTGCAAGTCACTTCAAATGAACCGTCGTCATTTGCAACAACATCTTCAGCACCTGCTTCAAGAGCAACTTCCATCAGCGTGTCTTCGTCTGTAGTACCTTCTTCAAACATGAACTCACCACGTTTTCCGAAAAGATATGCAACAGAACCATCTGTACCAAGATTACCACCATGCTTACTAAACGCATGACGAACTTCCGCTACAGTTCTGTTTCTGTTATCTGTCATGACTTCAACAAGAACAGCAACACCACCTGGCGCATAACCTTCATAAGTGAGCTCGTCTAGGTTACCTTCTTCGTCACCACCTGCACCACGTTTAACCGCACGCTCAATCGTGTCTTTTGTCATATTCGCATCAAGCGCTTTGTCAATTGCAGCACGTAGGCGTGGGTTATCACTTGGATCACCACCACCTAGTTTTGCAGAAATAACGATCTCACGAATAAGTCGCGTGAAAATCTTTCCACGCTTCGCATCTTGGGCTGCCTTTCTATGCTTAATATTTGCCCATTTACTGTGACCAGCCATGTTTCAACCTCACTATTAGTCTTTATTCTGCCCTGCTGTCGCAACAGTTTTAATATGAAGCTCTTGCAGCTGACTAAATGTCGCCTTAGATGGAGCTTCAGTCATGAGACATGTTGCTGACTGTGTTTTAGGGAATGGAATAATATCACGAATACTGCTAACGCCTTTCATAAGCATCACAAGACGGTCAAAACCAAACGCAATACCGCCATGAGGAGGTGCACCATACTCAAGTGCATTTAATAGGAAACCAAATTGTGCTTGCGCTTCTTCTTCTTTAATACCTAGAAGATTTAAAACTTCAAGCTGTGTTTCGAAATCAGAAATACGGATTGAACCACCACCAACTTCAGTACCGTTAAGTACGCAATCGTACGCACGAGCATTTGCTTTAAGTGGGTTTGCAGCAACTGCAGCCACAGACTCAACTGGAGATGTAAACGGATGGTGGCATGCATAAAGACGACCATCAGCTTCTTCAAACATTGGGAATTCAACAACCCAAAGAGGCTTCCAACCTTCTTCGATTTGATCTAGATCTTTAGCAAGCTTCAGACGTAAAGCACCTAGCGCATCAGATACGATTTTGTATGTATCAGCACCAAAGAAAATAACGTCGCCATCGTTTGCACCTGTTCGCTCAAGAATTGCTGCTAGCGCTTCATCACTTAGGTTTTTAACGATCGGAGACTGTAGACCTTCACGACCATTTGCTTTCTCATTCACACGGATGTAAGCAAGGCCACGAGCACCATATGCAGAAACAAACTTAGTCAGGTTGTCTAGATCTTTACGGGAAAGCGAACCAGCACCAGGAACGTTAAGTGCAGCTACACGACCACCATCTTTATTTGCAGGCTCTGCAAACACTTTAAATGCTTCGTCTTTAACGATATCGTCGATATCAACAAGTTCTGTCTTTACACGTAGATCTGGTTTGTCAGAACCGAAACGTCTCATGGCTTCTTCATACGTCATACGTGGGAAATCACCAAGATCAACATCAAGAAGATCTTTAAAGCAAGATTTTAATAGCTCTTCAGCCATACCCATGACTTGCTCTTCATCAACAAATGAAGCTTCGATATCGATCTGTGTGAATTCTGGCTGACGGTCAGCACGTAGATCTTCATCACGGAAACATTTTACGATTTGGTAGTACTTGTCAAAGCCAGACATCATAAACAACTGTTTGAAAAGCTGTGGCGACTGTGGCAATGCATAGAAATGGCCTGGGTGTACACGGCTTGGTACAAGATAGTCACGCGCACCTTCTGGGGTTGCCTTTGTTAGCATAGGCGTTTCCATTTCGAGGTAACCTTGAGCTTCTAGAGACTGTCTTACTTTTGAAGAAAGCTTTGCACGGAAACGAATATTTTCCGCTAGCTCTGGTCTCTTTAAATCGATGTATCTGTACTTAAGACGAACGTCGTCACCAACATTTTGATGCTCATCAAGTGGGAATGGAGGTGTTTTTGCCTTGCTTACGATTTCAAGCTCTTTACCAAGAAGTTCGATCTGACCTGTTTTCATGTCAGCATTAATAGTGCCTTCTGGTCTTTGACGCACACGACCAGTGACTTTAATGATGAACTCACTGCGAAGTGTCTCAGCAACAGCAAAAGCATCAACATCAGGGTCGAAAACCACTTGAAGAAGACCTTCGCGATCACGAAGATCAATAAAGATAACGCCGCCATGGTCACGACGTCTGTGTACCCAACCGTAAACTGTTACTGTTTCGCCAGTCAGTGTTTGATCAACTTGACCACAATAATGAGTTCTCATGTTCTCTTGTACCTTATAAAGCCTTGTAATTAAACCTGTTCACCCTTCCATCTGGTGAAGAGTTAATATCGATTATGAATAGAATCTTTAAGATTGTGCTACATACTACCAAAAGGCTCGGAAAAAAAGTAGACACTAAGCCCTTTGATGTCGATTGCATGGATGATTTCTGCTGATTTGCTCTAAAGACGGGAATCGTTTAGTTCAAATTTCAAACAAGACAATCATCAATACTACAAATGACAACAAACAAACATGGCTCTCAATGACAAACAATCATCCATGATAGCCGCAATTTGAAATAATTTCGAACATAGGGAGAATCAAAAAAGAATAATTGATAGATACAAAAGAAAACGGGAAAAGAGTCGGTATAAGACCCTGCAATCCTATACCGTATTACAACCTCTAAAATACAACATCCAAAGCGACCGCCAGCAAGTCAACAGACTCTTCAGGATCTGCTGCCAACTGAGTTGTCTGGTGGGAATATTCAAACTTTAAAGCTGCAGAATGGTTGACAGAATAGTTAACCCCAAGTGTTGTGGTATCAGAAGTCAGATCTGCATAATTGTTATAGCGATCAAAACCATCTTTGCGAGACTGGGTCAGCATGAAGGTGTAATCATCCCACATATAACCACCAGAAACATACCATGCCTCTGCACTCGCCTGCCCTATAGAAAAGTTAATATACTCGTTACGGGATAAAAAGTTACCTTCGTCCACAGTAAATGCCAAGCCACGAAACTCAATATCGTTCAACATTTTTTGAGTTAGTGTTGTCGCAGGGAAAGTGCTGTAATTCATAACGGAGATCGTCGTATCCCGTTTATTTTGAGAATAAACGGCTCTAACACTAAAGTTAGGCCAGATTAATGATGCATTGATGCCAAGAGCATCATCAACATCCGTATAGACAGTATTTACATTAGCCACCGTTTGCTTTTCATCACCACCAGTGATCCATAACTGTGAAACAAACTGAATATCATCTGTGAGCATTTTATTATATGTAAACTTGAGACCTTCACTTTCAGTGGTTGGCACATGATATAAGTCGATTGGCGGTCTGATCCATGTATAAGCCAGACCAACATCTAAAAAGTCAGAATAGTAAAATAATGGAAGCCTAAAACGACCCACTTGAACATCAAGCTCAGGATTTATTTCATAGTTCACATAAATCCATGAAAGACTAGGGTCCCAACTGTTATTACTTTTAGCAGAGACTTGAACAACAGCTCTCATTTTATCATTAATGATCGTGGTCGATTGAAGACCAACGATTGATTCTCGATTAATGCGAAACTCATTATCGTAGTGTGTAAAGCGAGCATCATCGACTCGACTTGGATCAACGAGGTACTCATCTCCATCATCGAGAGTCATACCACCAGCCACAGATAAAAACCCACTAAAAGTTGTCTCATAGGCATACCCTTGTGTCGTTAGCAGTAAGGATATGAGAAGTGCAGACACTGCACCTATTAACGTTTTAATTCTGATGATATTCATCCAAGAAGCTCCATTTCCATGGGGATGCATTACTGCAAAACCAGCAAGCAAATACCTTTTTAAGTCTTAGAAACTGATAGCGACTCGTACCGTTTCATCTAGATTTGCTTCATCTATATACCCTATTGCTCTTGGGTCTTTTCGTATCGCTTTCAAAACATCTTCATCAGTTTCACTTTCCCGAGGAGGTACAGCTTTGCCTGTAAAAACAAGCTTGGACCAATAGGACTTTAGTTGCGCAGCACTTTTATTCAGAATGTTCTGCTCAAACAAGCTTCGAACACTATCATCTATAGGTTTATTCACTGGAATAACTGGATCACCATTCGAAAAGGTTTTTGTTTTTGCTAAAAATATATTCCTGATATCACTTGTTGATATCTCAGCTGTATTTGATGCATTAACAACAACAACGGTCCCGGCCTGTACAGATATTGACCCAAGCCATAATCCAAGCATTAAAACGATATTTCGCCTTAGTTTCTTCATCGCATATATCCCTTTAGCTGCTGAAAAAAACTATATGTAAACTGCCATATAAGAGCGTGAGGTTACTTAAATAAGAAATAGATATACAAAGAACTTACGTTAAGAAAAGCTAGCAGATAAAATAGTCTAAACAAGGAAAAAAGAAGTGGCAGCTGATTAAAAACGAAGAATTAATTAAAAACTGTTGAAAAAGTACAAAATTCGAGCAAATAGAAAGAATACATACAGGACATAGAAGTACATGAGACTCTGCGGCATGCTGAACCCACACTAGATCGGGAGTTAAAACTTAACAGCAGCCCACTTTCTATGTTGCCCTGTGTGTAATGGATCATATGCTGCTTTAGTAATACCAACCTATTCAACTTTCTTGAAAAGTAATAATAAGCAATTGAAGTCATTACAGTGATTAAAGCTAAAAAAGGCAACGTTTTGGTCAAAAAGTCATGACAATTGCTATGCTTTTCTCTTCTGAAAGCCCCAAAGATTCACGGATATTAAGCATTAAAGCATCTATTGCAAAAACATACTTCTAAAGGTGATCCTATCTTTGTTCCACAAGTTAATATGATCACCTGATCGATTAGGTCTGACCGTCTCTTTTCCAATAGTCATTAAAATAACAATGCTAGTACGTCCTTATGGATAAAACAGGAACAAATGCAAACCAAGTCTATGAAATTACTAATGAAAGCACGATCTGTTTGAACAGTTTAAAAAAGGATAAATTGAACTTTTAAAAGTGATTGTGAATTCAGCCCCCAAAAGCAACAGATGAGTTGCTTTATGATATGTATTTACGCTCAACACCAAAAAGAAACATATTTATTGCTAATGACAATAAAAGAAGCTAATATGTTTCTTATACCAAAATAGCAACTTATAAGTTTCATTTATGCCCTTATTACTTGAACAAATTAAAAATAGACGCAAAGCGCTTGGCCTTACACAAGAAGACATGATGCTAAGAGCAGGTATTTCACGTCAGCAGTATCAAAGGATCGAGTCCAAGGGTAATCCCAGACTCGATACAATGGAGCTGATTGCCAAAGGTTTAAAAAGCGAGCTTGTCCTCATTCCATATGAAAAACGGACAGCCGTTATGGCTCTTCTTGCGCAAGATGATAAAGCGCCTAATGAAGCAGCAGAAAATGCCCAAGCCATATCCGATGATCCATGGCGTGGTCTGCTTGGAGATGAGGAATGAGTCAGGGCAATGTAGATAAAGTCAATGTATTGAAACTGACATTACATGATACTCTTGTTGGCTACCTGACAGGGTATATCGATGGTCGCAATATTTTGACGATTGCCGACTCATTTAAAAGCAATAGGAGTCGGCCAACATTTAGCCTAATTACACATCCAATGTTTCCAAATTCGAATAAAGTTATGGCGAAACCTTGGATGCGTAATCAAAGATTACATCCATTGCTCTCAAACTTATTACCAGAGGGTTCTTTAAGAGAATTAATTGCTCAAGGATTAAAAGTGCATGCAGAGAACGAATTTTACCTGCTTTCATATCTCGGTGAGGATCTACCCGGCGCATTGGTAGCAACGCCAATGAAACCAGAAGATGTTCCTGAATCAGCTCTTAGCCTTCAAGGGAAAGTAGAGCCTGTCTGGTTTGATAAGGGCGTGCAGGACAACAAGTTTTCACTTGCTGGCGTTCAAATGAAGTTTTCAATGAAAGAAAAGGATGGACGTTATAATCTATCTCAACCTGGGGCAATGGGTGACTGGATTATAAAAACACCATCCACCCACCATAAAGATGTCCCCTTGAATGAATATACAGCAATGTCACTTGCAGCTCTGGCTGGAATAGAAATACCAGATATTAAGCTTGTCGAGCTGCACAAGCTTGATAACCTACCGCAAATAAATTTGCCGAATGAAACCAATGCATTTGCGATCAAACGATTTGATCGCAGGGAGAATATGCGTGTTCACATGGAAGACTTTGCACAGGTTTTAGTGAAGTACCCACATGAAAAATACAATTCGGCAAATTACGAGCAGATAGGCAAAGTTCTGTATCAGTTTTCAGGCGATGGGCTGGCCGATGCTCAGCAATTTGCGAGAAGATTATTGGTTAATATATTGCTGGCGAACGGTGATGCACATTTAAAAAACTGGAGCCTAATCTACGCTGATCAAGCGACGCCACGTTTGTCGCCTGCATATGATATTGTCACAACAGCAGTGTATATAGATAATGAAACCGATTTTGCTTTAAATCTTAAAAAAAACAAGAATTGGTATCAGGTAAACATGACACATTTTGAAGGTTGGGCAAATAAGGCAGATATACCATGGCGCGCAATCAAGCCTCATCTGGACGATGTTGTCAAAAAAGCGCGAGATATATGGCCAGATGCACTGAAAAATTTGCCAATGAATCACAACCATAAAATAAAATTAATAGAGCATTGGAGCAAATTGCATGCTGATTTTAGGGTTGGTTAATCAGCTCTGAATAAATAAATCTAGACTAGGTTGAAATTTATATTGCTAAATCAAAACCCACTCACCGCCCGACAAGCAATTTCTATTTGCCTAGGAGTAAAGATTTTGCTTTTGCGGGGGTTCCAGTGCTGCACGACCAACAGTCATATCTGCCCCAGTTTAACTTCACTAGCATCAGAGGCTTTTTTATAGGCTTTGAAGTTAGCAGACCATGCTTTCTTAAACTGCAAAGCAATACCACGCCCCATCACACCAACACAGTTGACCGTGTCGCCGTATGTGTAATGAATCATATATTGCCTTAGTAATACCGACCTATTTAACTTTTTTGAAAAGTAAATAATAAGCAATTGAAGTCATTACAGTGATTAAAGCTAAAAAAGGCAACGTTTTGGTTAAAAATGTCATCACAACTGTTATGCTTTGTTCTTCTGAAAGCCCTAAAGATTCACGTATATTAAACATGAAAGTGTCTATTGCAAAAACATTGAGCGCTAAGTTTAAAATAGTCAAAATGACAAAAAGTAGTTTAAACTTCATTTACTTTACTTCCCAAAACCAAATCGCTTTAGAATCCTTAAAATCACTCAAATCTCCAAAGAATTCAAGGACGTTTTGCACAAACATACTTCTAGAGGTGATCCTATCTTTGTTCCACAAATCAATATGATCTCCCGATCGATTTGCAAAGGTTTGACCTTCTCTTTCCAGTAGTCTTTAAAAAAAACCAATGCCAGTGCGCTACTTCTTATTTTGGTGCTTAATTCTATCAGGAGTAAGAAAAGATGGCTGGTTATAAAATATGCTTTTGAAGAAAAGTGTGACAAATGTCACAAAGTACCTTGTTGTTTCTCAAATGAGATAGGCGGCTCAATTTAAAACCCACTCACCGCCCGATAAGCAATTTCAATTTGTCTCGGAGTAAAGATTTTGTTTTTGCGGGCATTCCAGCGCTGCACTTCTTGAATAACAGCCTCTGGTGTTTCAGCATTTTTGTACTTCATCACCCAATGAGCAGAAGCTAAAAGCTCTAAGCCAAAGGCTGTTTCAAAGCCGTCTACCAGTTTTGAGACAGATTCAAAGCGCTGCATAGTGTCAGGGTGTTGCTGTAGAAAAGCTTGGGCTTCTTCTACTGCTCCAGGGACAAGCTTTAGCTCTTTTGCCGGGTCGTCACCACCATCGGCATAACCTGAAATGTAATGCCCTTCAAGATGATTAAGCACATGCCTTAAGTTTTCAGCATAAGGGCCATAGTGATGAGGCTTGAATTGAAGCTTTAAAGGCTCCCCTGCTTCCTGCAAAAAGTACATGAGTTTATGCACTTCAAGCAACGTGATACTTGGGTCTAACAACCCTTTTAAATAGCGATTCATAAGCTCAATAAGAGCTGCACGACCAGCTGTCATGTTTGGTACTTTCTTGTTGCGAGCAATGGCTTGAGTTGCAGGCGCCCCCAAAGGAAGTTCAACACCTTCAGAAAGCATTAAGCCCATTTCCAAACAAACCTAATCACAATCTATTTAAACCTGCCTTGAATATACTCATACTGTCGCTTGCCCTCAAGCATGTCTGTCGATGGACCACTTCGAACATAAAATTCAGTATCTTCAATAAAGCACGGCGTGTTCGCTAAGCCACAACCTACACGCAAAACCTTTAAACCATCAACATCAACAAGCTTATAATCGATTAGCGGGTAAAATCCTTCACCGATTTTGGATTTAATATGATTCTTGAAATTAAGAAGATATTTATCTTCATTCTTGTAGAACTTTTCAATTTCATCATCTACTCCCAATACAGTGCCATCATCTTTTACGCCAATAAGCAACTCGCCACCTTCTGAATTCAAAAAAGCACCTAAAGATTTTAGAGCAGCTTTTTCAATGTACTTTTCTTTCGTTCCTTTTTTTACATCAACAGAAAACGTCTCTTTAAATTCTAGCGTCTTAGATTCATTTTTTGAGATAAGCAGTTTAATCTGGTCTTCTTCGCTCATTGTTTCTTTGGCAAGCACTCTATATAGCTTATGTCCTAAGTTATCTTGTGCTAAGCCTCTAAATTCAGGGTCACTCATTAACCGGCCAAAAATATCTTCATTACCTTCCATTCGATCAATAACAAGCCCTTCAAACATCTTTTTAAAAATTTGCATGAAATCAGCCATGGAGTTAACTTTCGCTGCCTGTCTAAGATTGTCATCACTTTTGGCTTCAGCTTCTATTTGATCAAAAAATAACTGATCGGCCTCAGTGAAATCAGTACCAAACCGCTCATTCAACATATCAATAAGCTCTGATAGTGGTATTTCATCATCTGAAGCTTTGCCAGTGCCAACATCACTTGGCCCTTTCAATGCATCACTTTGCCCCCTAGATAAATCAATACTGCCTTCACTGATTTTTTGTAGGCGGTAGTACTCTAACTCAACCTCATCTTCTACATGATACGCAGGGCCTGTGGCTCTTCTTGGCAGTTTGGTGAGAAGAAATCGCAAATAGGTGTATAATTTTTCCAAGTCAGAATCTTGGTAAGGAATTACCTGAGATAGAAAGGCATACATATTTCTAAAATTTACAAATAAGCCTTTAAGCTCTTCTTGCTCATCTTCATCCAACGCTTTGAAGCGCTCCACAGCCAAATCGAGTAAACCATTCATTTTTGAGTGATCATGCACAGACTCTTTTCTTTTAGGTGCAAAATAGACAGCACAGAAATCAGTAACTTCATTTTCATATACGACTTGTTTTTCATCTATTTGAGCTTGTAGTCGATACATTTGTTGAGGGTCTACCAACTCTTCTGCTTGCGTAACTTCGTAAAAAGGCTTAAATGCTTCAAATATCTCTTCGCGGGTATTTCTAAAATCCAATACAAAGGTATCCTCTTTTCCTGTTGCGGATCGATTTAACCTTGAAAGGGTTTGAACAGCTTTCACACCAGACAGTTTTTTATCGACATACATGGTATGAAGATATGGCTGATCAAAGCCTGTTTGATACTTATCAGCCACAAGTAATACGCGATATTCTTCCGTATCAAATTGCTCTGGTAGCTCACGTTCACTGATACCGTTATTCATACCCACTTCAGTAAATTTCTTACCTGGCAAATCAGGGTCTTCAACTGTTCCTGAGAAAGCAACGAGAGTACGGATATCTGTATAACCGTTGTCTTTAATATACGTATCAAATGACATTTTATAACGAACGGCGTGTAGTCTAGAATCAGTTACCACCATTGCTTTAGCTCGACCACCAATTTTATGCTGCACCGATGCCCTAAAGTGCTCAATTATCACCTCAGTTTTTTGAGAAATATTGTGAGGGTGAAGGGATAAAAATCTTGCTAATGCCCGGGCAGCTTTCTTTCTCTCGACATGCGTATCGTCTTCAGCTGACTGAACTATGCGAAAATAGGTTTCATAAGTCGTATAGTTTTTTAGAACATCCAGTATAAAACGTTCTTCAATAGCCTGGCGCATCGTATACTTATGGAAAGGCGCCTCCCCTGTTTCACCTGGCTCATCAAATAAATGCTTCGTTTTATATTTTGGCGTAGCCGTGAAGGCAAAAAAACTTATATTTGACTGCCGTCCACGCTTCAGCATGCTTCTGATAACAAGGTCTTCATCATCTTCATCATTCTCAAGAGCGTATTTAGCTGCGGCTTCTTCTATGCCATGCTTATTGAGGACATATTTCATTTCCATAGCTGTTTCACCAGACTGTGAGCTATGAGCCTCATCAATAATTACAGCAAATCGCTTTCCCTTAGTGCTCAGACCAACGCCTCTATCACCGTTCTCTTCGTTTAACTTTTCAATTGTTTCAGTCACGAAAGGAAATTTTTGAACAGTAGATATAATTATGGGTGTGCCAGTGCTTAGCGCTTTTACCAACTGGCGAGTATCTTCATCGATCTTTTGCACGACACCTTGTTTGTGCTCAAACTGGTAAATAGTGTCTTGCAACTGCTGATCAAGTACACGGCGATCCGTAATAACAATAACTGTATCAAATATTTTTTGGTCGTCTTTACTATGCAAGCTAGATAATCGATGAGCCAACCACGCAATAGAGTTCGATTTACCTGACCCAGCTGAGTGCTGAACTAGATAGTTACGACCCGCACCTACTTCTTGACTGTGGTTGATCAGCTTTCTGACAACATCTAACTGGTGGTAACGGGGAAAAATCATAGTTTCTTTACGAATTTTTTTAATCCCTTTATCCGTAACAACTTTTTTATTTTCAATCTCCAAGTGCATAAAACGGGCAAGAATATCTAAGAGGCTATCACTTTGTAGCACATAGCGCCAAAGATAAGCGGTTCGATAACCACCATCAGCGGCGGGTGGATTGCCTGCTCCACCATTACACCCTAAGTTAAAGGGAAGGAAGAATGTTTTGCTACCGCTAAGGCGTGTAGTCATAAACACCAGATCTTGATCAACCGCAAAATGCACTAATGCACGTTTCTTAAATTCAAAAAGTTTTTTATTTGGGTCTCGATCCTCTTTATACTGCCTTTTAGCATGCTCAACCGTCTGTCCAGATAATGGATTCTTCAGCTCCATAGTGACAATCGGTAGGCCATTCAAGAATAAAACAACATCAAGGGATTTTTTATCGCTATTTGAAAAGTAAAGCTGGCGAGTAAAGCTCAAAACATTTGAGTTATATAGTTCAAGTGTTTCGGGATTTAATTTGGTGCTTGGGGCAAAGAACGCCACTTTGATTTTTTTGCCGTAGGACTTGAATCCATAACGCAGAACATTAAGCATGCCCTGTGTTTCAAGAGCTTTATATAAGTCATCCAAAATAACTTGCTCGGTATCGTTCCCATGAATACTTTTAAGTGTGTTCCAAAGCTTTAATTGTGTTCTCTCGATAAAAGAGAGTATACGTGAAGGCTCAAAGGCACGCTCAACATCAAAGTCATTTGAGCTGCCTTTTTGATAACGATCCAGTGATACGAATTGATGTTCTATTGCATCTTCCAGACGGGCTTCAGTGTGTTTTTTCATTAATTATCCTTAACCCACCAAAACCGGGCATGCATTTTCCAACTGTTCCAAATTTATACTCGACAAATCATCATAATGATAATGTCTAATGCTATGATCTCTTAGAATATAACCATCGTCGTCGACATACCGACTAGGGTCGTCCATGCAAGAGAAGACAAACTTTTTTAAATGAAGACGCTTTTTCTCACCCGTATATAAGCCAATAATACTGTGTACAGCTTTACACCATACTTCGCTAGCTTTTAATTGATCAACTAACCCATCAGGTAAGGAGGCTGACTTAAACTCAATACAGTAAACGTTTATCTTTTTATTAAGCAACTGAAATATCACAAAATCACAGCGTTTTGACCACGGTTTGGCATTATCATCAAAGAAATGAAATAGTGGATCACTATTTCCGTTTCGAGTTTTTCTATCTAGCTGGAACACTATTACGTCACCACTATATGCAAATCGAACTTTTTGTATTCGGTCTGCTCCACCTTTTAAAAAAATCTTCTCTTCAAGTAGGATACGTTCATTATCACGTTTGGTGACTTCATACTCATTCGTATTTAAGTATGATCGAAGCCCTCTGAAATATTTTTTTGGATCAACTGCCATCAGAGTTATTCACCTTTTGGTATATCTACTTTCTGTACGTTAATCTTCCCCGTGACTGCAGCCGTTATCAGGGAAACACGATACTCTTCTAGCTTGTCTATCGCCGCTAGATTCAACTGCTTCATTCGATCAGATTTGTTTAAAATTCGGTCTAAGTGTTCAACAATTCGCTGCTGCTCATCAATTAAAGGTAGCCATGCAATACAATCTTTCAATATTCCCTGAGTGATACTAAAGACTTTAACACCAGAAACGCTTTTTCTAATCTGGCTTCTAAATATTTGGGCATCAAATAGAAAAGCTAAAAAGCGTGAATTTACTTGAATTTTTGGTTTCGCAACAACTGTATGGTAACCGGCAAAAGTCTTATGGTTACTATTCAAATAGGTGAAATTACCTGAACCATCAAGATCCTCAGAGGTATCAGCAAATACAAAGTCACCGCTTTCAAGAAGTGAATGTATATCTGTTTCCAGATATACTGGATCGACATATTTTAAAGCATCACGTTCAGGAATAACCTCAAACCCATACCTTGAATGGATTTCGCCATAATTTACACAAGGTACACCGTCATCTTTTAGTTCGGCTTTCGTTATCCCTAATCCTCGGCCAAATCCAAATATAAATCGAAGCTTCCTTGGTTTCCAAGTTAATGGTATATCCCCCAACCACTCAACACCCGATGACTTCATTTTTACATTATCATCAATGCCTTTAGTCACAGCCTGAGTAATCACCGCAATACGCTGCTCGTCCAGTTTTTCAATAAGTGCTTTTTTCTTTTCGATGAGCTGGTCGATTTGATGGGTTTTATAATCAAGAAAGTTGGCAATTTTTTGTTGTTCGTCTTTATTGGGGTATGTAAGGTAAAAATTCTCTAAGTCAAACTGAGTAATGCTTGGCAGTGCAGTCTGTGTGGCCAGATATTTGAATGGTATAGTTTTAGAGCAATAATACAAATATTTGGCAACTGTCTCCTCTTGAACGATGGTATAAAACATGGTGTCCACCGTCCAAAATTTATCATTTATATACAACGGCTCATCTATTGTACCTTTTCTACCAAATAGCACAGACTCACCTGAATATAGATAATCACTGGCTTTAACAAAAGCGCCGCCAGAGCCAATTACATCGTACCCTTCTTCTGACTCAACGTGTTTATAATCTCTACCATTTTGTACTGCCCCCATAAACTTTAGTTTACGGACCTTCCAGTGCTCAGGTATTTCCGGAGTAAAAACACACTTTGAAGTTGTCTTATATTGATTATATGTTGGCACACTCATTAAATAACCTCCGCCAACATATTCAATATCTCTTTTTCTAAGCCTTTGATATCCTCTTCAATAACCGATAGCTCACGCGGTGGCACATATTCGTAGAAGTGGCGATTGAACGGAATTTCATATCCCAACTTAATTTTATCAAAGTCAATCCAAGCATCTGACCTATAAGGCAATACCTCTTCTGCTAGGTACTCTTCACAGTGTTTCTCGACTAACTCAAGTAATGCCGTTTTATCAACTTTGCCTTTATTAATCTTCTTATTTTCATAGTCAAGTGGCAGTGGCAATGGTATCTTGAGTGGCAAAGGTACATTTTCTGTATCTCTTAGCTCAGAGTCCGGCTCTGGTTTACCTTTTTTATCTGTACAGGCATCAGCAGATGGATCACGCTCGGCCAGAGCGCCTGGTATAAGTAGTGCCTTTTTTAAGGCTGCATCCAGCTTAACAGGGCTCGCCTTAAATGCATCAGTAAGTAATTCTTCAAAATCATCTCTATTCTTGATTAGCTTGCCCTTGATGAATTGTGATTTCATTTTTTCAAGTGCTTTGAGAATGGCTTGCTGTTGTAGCTTACCTTCTGCAATTTCTTTTTCTATTGCGGCCTTGTCTTTACGTTTTTTACTCTCCACCAGTTTTGTGAAGTAGGCACCCTCAGTGAAAGCAGCGATGCGCTCATCAGTAACTGCAAAATTTAAACGCAAAGGACGTTCTACCGTAATTTTGAGATACGCAAATTCTTGATTCAAAAATATCTTACTAACAAATTGCTCTTTATTTTGATCTCTAAATGCCTTTTTGGGCAGTTCCACATTAGTATTTATATCGGAGAGTTTACGTTTATCATCATGTTTAAAAGCCGCATAAATTTTAGTTAACTCTGCAATATGATCAGGTTCACCTGGGTTTTCTGCCGTGGGGCCTTCACCTAACTTCTTACGTTTATCTCCAAGGCTTTTCTTCATTTTCCATGCAAAGTCAGTACCATTGATCAGCTGTACCTTACCTTAGCGTTTAGGGCTTTTGCGATTGGTCACAATCCAAATATAAGTGTAAATACCTGTGTTGTAGAACATTTGATCAGGCAAACCAATCACAGTTTCAAGCATATCGTTTTCTATTATGTAGCGGCGTATATTGCTTTCTCCACTTCCTGCATCACCTGTGAACAACGGCGAGCCATTAAAAACAATAGCAATTCGCGAACCCTCACCACCTTTTTCTCCTGGAATAGGACCCAATGTGTAGCTCTCTGGTGGCGCCTGCATTTTGGAAATCATGTGCAATAAGAAAAGGAGTGCACCATCGTTGATACGAGGCAACCCTGGACCGAAGCGCCCTTTAAAGCCGAGTTTCTCATGCTCATCGTTCACGCAATCCTGCTCAGGCTTCCACTCAACACCAAACGGTGGGTTCGCTGCCATAAAATGAAAACGCTCGTCTGGGTGGCCATCGCCATCAACACGGCCGGGATAAACCTTGCCTGTACCAAGCGTGTCACCGAAGGCAATATTACTAATATCCTCACCTTTAATCATAAAATCGGAACCGCAAATGGCGTAAGACTCTGGATTATATTCTTGACCATACAAGCAGACCTCTGCCTTATCATTTTGCTCAAGAATTGTATTTTCAGAAACAGACAAGATACCGCCGGTACCACATGTTGGGTCATAAATTTTCGTCAGCTTACCAGCTTTGTAAATTTGCTCTTCACCACTGAACAGAATATTCACCATGAGTTTGATTACTTCACGAGGTGTAAAGTGATCACCAGCCTCTTCATTGGCTTGCTCATTAAACCGCCTTACCAAATCTTCAAACAGATACCCCATGCCTATATTATCAAGCTTATCTGGGTGCAAATCTTGCGCAGCTATTTTCTTAAAAATGTCGAAAAGACGGTTTGCCTCTTCAAGCTTTTCGATTTCTTCTTCAAACTTAAACTTTTCCAAGATATGGCGAGCGTTGCTTGAAAACCCTGCAATGTAGTTATTGAGGTTTTTTGCCAAGCCATCCGGCTCACCTAAGAGTTTTTGAAAGGTAAATTCGCTGGTGTTGTAGAAATTGACTTTGAATTTGTGAGTGATAATCGTTTCAATTTGATCTTCCGGCTGCCCTTTGGCTTTAAGTTTCTTATATTCCTGAAGAACAGCTTCTTTTGATTCTTCTAGCACACAATCAAGACGCCTTAGAACCGTTAAAGGAATCATCACTTTCGGTATTGTGGCGGACGATATGGCCCACGTAGTAGATTGGCAATTTCCCAAATATCGTCACTTTGCTTTTTATACCGATTAAAATCTGTCATATAACAACTCTTCTCTGTTCGTTTTACACTCAAATTGTGGGCTTATTTAATGCAATCAATTCTTAATTTTTTATGCTGTCTTCAATACAGTTTGTCAACCTCTTGCCCCTAAAGTCGCCAACTACTGTCTATCTTAGAGCCTGATACTGATAACTTCCTTGACACAAATCTCTTGCAGGTTATTTTCTACTACCTTTAGATGTAGAGTAGTGACTTTCATAGCCACATATTTCATTATTTATCTAATTGATTCCCCTTAGAACTTTCAAAAGAATATGAGAAAACAGAGGAAACCACAAGGCGCGGTAGTGTTACGGCTCGTTTTCCTAAAAGGCGTAGAAAGCTTCGCAGCATGCTCTAAAGCCCCTTCTGCCCTGTTTTTGAACTATCGCAAATTTTGCGATAGTTGCAGTTTTATTAAGCCAGCCTTATTTTAATAGCTTAGTTTATGTACTTACTGCTGTGTTTATTGGAAGTAATCAAGAGAGAATCAAGAAAAACACAAAATTCAACCCATTGATATTAAAGAGACAACGACCATTTAGCCTGTTTATTTAGTTATTTCAACAGCACACCATCAAGAGCGGATCAAGAAATGAAGCCCATCAAGGTTATTGTACTTAAGTTGAAGGTTTTAATACCTGAAGCAGTTGTCGCAAAATATGCGATAACTGAGTCTTTTCAATCATTATCCTTCTTGCTAAACAGTGCTTACAAGTGTTTTTAATATTTTTGATCAAATAGTTCTGTTAGTTGATATCTAAATAACCAGACTCTATATTTTGAGGAGAACTTAAATCTGTGTTTTACCATCACTGGATTGGTAAATTTCAATCTGGTTATCTGTCATACTACTTTTACTCATTTAAATGTAACATCGCTTGAAAGTGGGATTGCTATTGCCAGATACTTAACTTTTGCCAATTTTCTGGAAAGCCCATTTTGGTAGTCTCAATTTTATGTTTAGCAATGGCCTTGTTGCATGGAGGGAAGCTACAGACTAATTCTGTAACCTATTGAAAAATATGAAAAACACCTTATCTTATTGGTTCCTACGCCGTAAGCGGCTTCTAATCCACTCA